>DAIODM010000001.1:0-136002 GCA_036746835.1 Candidatus Onthovivens sp.
ATATTATATTAAGCAATAAAATTATTGAGCTAATGGGTTGCCATCTGCGTCTTGAACAACGCTTCCGGTTAAGATTAAAATGCCATCAATTAAACTCCAAATAGCACCAACACCGATGAAGCATAATAATAATTGAGCAACACCAATACCAATATATCCAAGATATAATCTACCAATTCCTGGAAGGAAAATATTTAAAAGACCGGCTACTAATCTACTTTTTCCTCCAACAGTTCCATCTGTATTGACTGTTTTCTTTTCAGCTTCATTTGGATCGACTGGACAGCCACAAGCTGGACAATATTTTACGCCCTCAGGGACTTCTTTACCACATTTTCTGCAAAACATATAATTTTTCCTTTCAACCATTTAATTGGTTAACTAAATTATAATACAAACTCTTTAATATTAGTTAGTTTTTATATAAAATATAGAAGGTAAATAAAAGGAGTAATTAATTATGGGAAAAACCTATGAATTAGTTTTGATTAGACATGGTGAATCAGAATGGAATAAATTAAATTTATTCACCGGTTGGACTGATGTTGATTTAAGTGAAAAAGGTGTTGAAGAAGCAAAGAATGCTGGCTTACTTTTAAAGAAAGAAGGCTTCCATTTTGATGTTGCTTATACTTCTTATTTAAGAAGAGCTATTCATACATTAAATTATGTTTTAGCAGGTATGGAAGAAGAATTCATTCCTGTTTATAAATCATGGAAGTTAAACGAAAAGCATTATGGTGCTCTTCAAGGATTTAATAAAGCTGATACAGCTTTAAAATATGGTGATGAACAAGTTAAATTATGGAGAAGAAGTTATGATGTTCCAGCTCCAGCAGTTGAAGAAAATGATCCAAGAAATCCAGCTTTACAAGCTCCATATAGAGATGTTGATAAGAAATTATTACCACGTACTGAGTGTTTAAAAGATACTGTCGAAAGAGTTGTTCCATATTTCGAAGAAGAAATTAAACCTATGATTAAGAGTGGTAAGAGAGTAATTATTGCTGCTCATGGCAATAGTTTAAGAGGTTTAGTTAAATATCTTGAGAAGATTAGTGATGCTGATATTGTTAATCTTAATATTCCAACAGGCGTTCCTCTTGTCTATGAACTTGATGAAAAATTCAATGTTGTTAGTAAGAGATATTTAGGCGATCAAGCTGCAATTCAAGCTGCTATGAACGCTGTTGCTAATCAAGGCAAAGCCAAGAAATAACAATTTAAAACTGTAACATCTAGTTACAGTTTTTTGTTGGTTGTATAATAAATTCATGAATAAAAACAATGTACTTATAACAGGTTTTCTTCCGTTTTTAAATAATGACACCAATCCAACTGAAATAATTGTTAAAAAGTTGGCTTCTTTAGGATATAAAACATTAATTATTGATGTTAATTATGAGAGCTCAGCAAAATCAATCAAAAGTTATGTTGATACTGATAAAAACATTAAATTTATATTGTCTTTAGGATTAGCAAATTCTAGAAAAAAGGTATCAATTGAAGAGTGCGCTTATAATGAATATAATCGAAAAACACCTGATAATGCTGGGTATATTCCTAAAAGTAAAATTATTGATAGTAAATTTCCATCAAAAAAAGAAACTAGAATAAACGCTGAAGATTTAGTAAATCGTTTGAATTCACTTGGATACAATTGTGAACTATCAATAGATCCTGGAAGATATTTATGCAACTATGTTTATTTTAATAATCTTGTTAACTTGAATGAAAATTCTTTATTTGTACATTTTCCAAATTTTAAGTCAAAAGAAGAACTAGATTATGGTGTTAAAATTGTCATATCGATAGTTGAACAACTGTTCAACTGATCAAAAAGAAGGGGTTATATAGTATGAATTCAGAAATTATTCTAACTAATATGTGTATGCTTTATGATTCTCATGGAAAAATTTTAGTTCAAGATAGAGTTAAAAGTGACTGGCCAGGAATTAACTTTCCAGGTGGTCATGTTGAATATAATGAATCTTTAGAAGAATCATGTATTCGTGAAATGAAAGAAGAGACAGGATTAACAGTTTCTAAACCTGAATTGGTTGGAGTTTACGAGTGGAATCTTCCAAAAGATAAAGTTCGTCATCTTGCGATTTTATATAGAAGTAATAATTATAGTGGTGAACTTAAAAGTAGTGATGAAGGAAAAATGTTTTGGATTAATCCTAGTGATGCTAAAAAATACAAACAATCTGTTGATTTTGATAAGATTCTTGAAATTATGTTTAAATAATAAAAGCTCTACAGCTTACTCTGTAGAGCTTTTTTATATTAAGGAGAAATTATCCTATAATATCTTTATAAAATAGACTTTTTTGGATCAACAAGTAATGCCTTTGATTCAATTTCTTCATTAATCATCTTTAAGAAATCATCGACAGAAACAGTAACTTGTTTTTCACTACCATATTTTCTATAAGTGACAGTTCCATTTTCAACTTCTTTATCACCGATAACAAGTGAGTATGGAATCTTCATGATTTGAGCATTTCTAATACGATATGCTAATTTTTCTTCGCTATCATCAAGCTCAACTCTTAATTTATTAGCTTTGAATTTATCATAAAGTTTCTTACTGTAATCTAAATGATATTGATTGTTGACTGGAAGAATCTTAATTTGAACAGGAGTGCACCAAGTTGGGAAGGCACCAGCAAAATTCTCTGTAATAACACCAATAAATCTTTCAATACTACCAAGCATAGCTCTATGAAGCATGATTGGTTGTTTTTTAGTTCCATCTTTATCAATATAAGTGCAGTTAAATCTTTGAGGTAAGTTCATATCAAGTTGAATAGTTCCGCATTGCCAAACTCTACCCATACAATCTTTAAGTTTGAAATCAAGTTTTGGTCCATAGAATGCGCCATCACCTGGATTAATCTTAAATTCCTTACCACTAGCTAAGCAGGCTTCCTTTAAAATTGCTTCACTCTTATTCCAAAGATCGATTGATCCAATATATCCTTCTGTTGGACGTGTTGAAAGTTCAATACGATAATCAAGTCCGAATAAAGTGTAGCAATAATCATATAATCTAATTAAATTCTTAATTTCACTTTCAAGTTGATCTTCACGACAATAAATGTGGGCATCATCTTGAGTAAAGCAACGAACACGGAATAAACCATTTAAAGCGCCACTTGCTTCATGTCTATGAACAAGACCCATTTCAGCAAGTCTAATTGGTAAATCCTTATATGAGTGAATGCCTGAATTATAAACAAGAATACTACCTGGACAGTTCATTGGTTTAATTGCGAACTCTTTATCATCAATCTTAGTAGTGTACATGTTCTCTTTGTAGTGATCCCAGTGGCCACTAGTAACCCAAAGCTCCTTACTTAAAATGATAGGAGTATTGATTACTTTATATCCTTCTTTATCTTGAAGGTCATACCACCAAGCTTCGATATTTCTTCTTAAAGTCCAACCATTTGGTAACCAGAATGGGAATCCTGGACCGAATTCACTAATCATAAATAAGCCCATATCACGGCCAATTTTACGGTGATCTCTCTTTTTAGCTTCTTCTTCGACAGCTAAACGATGATCCAAATCTTCTTTTGACCAACAAGAAAGACCATAAATACGAGTTAATTGCTTATTTTTAGAATCGCCTCTCCAATAAGCACCAGCTAAATTCTTAACTTTAAAGAATTTAATATAACCAGTTGATGGAACATGAACTCCAAGGCAAAGATCAAACCAATCACCTTGTTTATAAATGCTAATTTCACCATCAAGTTCTTTAATCATCTCAGTCTTATATGGATTATCTTTAAAGAGTTCAAGAGCTTTTTCTTTTGAAACAACTTCTCGAATAATGTATTCATTCTTTTTGCTAAGTTCTTTCATCTTAGCTTCAATCTTTGGTAAATCTTCTTCTTTTAAAACTGAAGTTCCAAAATCGATATCATAATAGTAACCATCATCAATAGCTGGTCCAATTGTGAATAAAGCATTTGGGAATAATTCGTGGATTGCTTGTGCCATTAAATGACTAGTGGAGTGATTCAAAATGTGGAACGCTTCAGGTGAATCATTTAAAATAAGTTCGAATTTACCTTCACTTTTAAGTGGAGCAAATAAATCATATTCTTGTCCATCTAACTTGTAAGCAACTGCTTTTTTCTTGTTATCAGCGCTTAAAGCAAGGGCAACATCCATTCCGTTTGCACCATCTTTAACTTCAACTTCTTTTTCGTTAACAATAACTTTCATATTTTTTCTCCTTTTCTAAGGATAAAAAAATCCTTAGAAATAAATCTAAGGACGCTATTTACGTGGTACCACCTTAGTTATAGAGAAGATACAAGATCTCTATCACTCTTAGTTATAGTTTTTGACTAGGGAAACCTTAACCTTTGCTCGGAAGTGGTAATCATTAACTCTTTTTAAGAAACCTTGCATCACAAATGGTTTCGTCTCTTTTAAAAAGCGTTTAATAATCTTTTCTTCTTCAACGCTATAATTATTTTATACCTATTCATTAATAAAGCAATAATGAGAATTGAACTTTTGATTTGAATCATTTTGTTTCTATAATCTATTTTTGATAATATATAAATTATGTTAAGAACTATTTATTTTGCTGGAGGATGCTTTTGGGGAACACAAAAGTTTTTCGATTCAATTAAGGGCGTAACCTATACTGAAGTTGGCTATACAAATGGTCTTAAAACTATAATTAATCCTAGTTATGAAGATGTTAAAACAGGAGAAACAGGTTTTAAAGAGACTGTTTTAGTCGAATTTGACGATAAAATGGTTAGTGTTAATTTTTTGATCCATGCTTTCTTTTCAATAATTGATCCAAACTTAGTTAATCAACAAGGACACGATATTGGTACTCAATATCAATCTGGCATTTTTTATGAAAATGATGATGATGAGGCAAAAATTGTTAGTAAAGCACTTAGAGCAAGAATCGCTGAAAAATTCAATAAATGTTCAGTTATAGTTGAGCCTATTAAGAACTTTTATAAAGCTGAAGATTATCATCAAAAATATTTAGATAAGAATCCTAATGGATATTGCCATTTAAATAATGATGCTTTTAATCGAATAAAAGCTGCTGTTTTTGATCCAAAACCATATGAAGTTTTATTAACAGAAAGTTTTGATGAAAACGCTGATACTTTTGATTATTTAGGTTTTTCAGAAGGTCCATATAAAAATAAAACATTTATTTTTTCAAAAGAAAAAGGTCTTTTTGTTGATGCTTTAACAAGTGAACCTTTATTTTCTAGTAAAGACAAAGTTTTAACAAATTATGGATATTTAACTTTTTCAAAACCAATTGATCCTAATGTAGTTCTTGAAAAAATAGATAATCGCTTTGGAATAAATAGAATTGAAATTTTAGGTAGAAGTAGTTGTGCTCATATTGGCTATGTTAATTATGATGATGAATTTTCACCAACTGGCGTTTCATATAAAGTAAATACATGTGCTGTTCGTTTTATTAGAGTAGATGATATGAAAAGTGAAGGATATGGTGATTTTATTCGTTTTGTAGATTAAAAAAAGAACTCATAACGAGTTCTTTTTATTTATAATAAATCTCTATTTTGAGGAAGTTGAATTATACGCATGAAGTTTGTCTTACCGGCACCGGTAGGAGTTCCTCCTGCGATAATAACTTGGTCACCAGGTTGAAGTCCAAGTTCTTTAGCATGAACAATTGCAAGAACTTCCATATCCTCAATAAAATCTGGCATACGAGTTGGAATATAAGTGGAGTAAATACCCCAATATAAACCATTTTGTAAGCAGGTTTTTTCTTTGTTTGAAATAGAAAGTATTGGACAACATGGTCTTGCTTTACTAATACGACGACTGCTTGCACCAGTTTCAGTGAAACTTACAATAAGTTTTGCGTTAATTAATTTAGCAGTATTAGCAATTGAGTTAGCAATTGCATCGTTATTATTCTTTTCACTTGAATCATAAGCATCTTTAGCAAGTTGTTCAAAATTAAGTTGCTTTTCCATAGTTGCAGCAATTCTAGCTTGCATTTGAACTGATTCAACTGGATATTCTCCAGATGCGGATTCAGCACTTAACATAACGCAATCACTTGATTCATTAATAGCAGTTGCAACATCGCTTACTTCAGCTCTTGTTGGAATTGGACTATGAGTCATTGAATCAAGCATTTGTGTAGCAGTAATAACTGGTTTTCCTTCTTTACGGCAAAGATCAATTAATTCTTTTTGAATTAAAGGAACTTCCTCAGGGGGAATTTCAACACCTAAATCACCACGAGCGACCATAATTCCATCGCTTTCATCAACGATTTCTTGAATATGATCTAAAGCTTCAACGTTTTCAATTTTTGAAATAATTTTAATTTCTGGATGTCCGTGTTCAGTAAGTAAATTACGAATATCTCTGACATCTTGTGCATTTCTTACAAAAGATGCGCTAATAAAATCAACGCTATTATCGCAACCCCAAATTAAATCTTGTTTATCTTTATCGCTAATAAAAGGCATACTTAAACGAGCACCGACACAATTGACTCCTTTTTTGCTCCAAAGTTCATGATTATCAAGAGCTTCACAGATAATTTCTCGATTTTTAGCATCTTTATCTTTAACTAATAAATCAAGTTTTCCATCATCGATTTTAATATGGTTACCAGGTTTACAATCATCGTATAAATTTGGGAAATTGACACTGATTTTTTCAGGAGTACCTAAAACTTCAGTCATTGAAATTCTAACAGTGGAACCTTTTTTAATTTGAATCTTATCGTTAGTCATATTATGGCAACGAATTTCAGGTCCTTTAGTATCAAGCATTACAGGAATAAAAACACCTTCTTTTTCAAGATTTCTAGCTTTTTGTAACTTAGCTAAATGCTCATCGTAAGTTCCATGACTAAAATTAAGACGCATACAAGCCATACCATTCTCGACTAAAGTACGAATCATTTCGGTAGTATCGCTTGCTGGGCCAATAGTGCAAACTATTTTAGTGTTCTTTTTAATATTTGTTTGTAACATAATAATTTCCCTATTGAATTAAAGCAAAATCATCATAAAGTTCTTCATGTTTATCACGCGGAGTCTTTAAAGCTTCGTAAATATCTTGATAGTGGAGTTTATTATCAACAATACCAACACAAACTCCGCCAATTCCTTTATCGAGTAATTCAACAGCATAAGCACCCATTCTAGTACTATTAAATCTTTCCATAGCACTTGGACGGCCACCTCGTTGAATATAACCTAAAACATCAAGACGAGTATCAAAACCAGTCTCTTTTGCAATCTTATCAACTAAAGCTTGAGTATCTAAAATCTTTTCACTAACAAGAATTGTTACGTGATCAGGATTAGTTTTCTTTAGTTCTTTAAGTTTTTTAATTAAATCATCTTGATCAATTGGATGATCACCAGTGATGATAAAATCAGCATGAGTAGCGATACCAGCAAATAAAGTTAAATCTCCGCATCTATTGCCCATTACTTCGATTACTCCGCATCTATTATGACTAGACATAGTATCAGTAATATCATCAATTGCTCGGACAACAGTGTTTAAAGCAGTATCGAAACCAATTGTATAATCAGTTGAAGAAATATCGTTATCAATTGTTCCAGGTAAACCAATACAATTTATTCCTTGTTCGGATAATTTTTTGGCACCCATATAGCTTCCATCGCCACCAATAACAATTAAAGCATCAATACCAATCTTACGAAGAGTGGCAATAGCTTTCTTTTGTACTTCTGGTTCCTTAAATTCAGGAAGACGTGCAGTTTTAATGACTGTTCCGCCCATTGAAGCACTATATTTTGCATAGTCTCGGTCTACTTTTTCAATTTCGCCTTCGACTAAACCCTTATAACCATGTTTAATTACATACATTTCTTTTCCAAGTTTGTAACCGGCTCTAATTGCACCAATCATTGCACAGTTCATTCCAGGTGCATCGCCGCCGCTAGCTAAAATACCAATTTTCTTAACCATAATAATCGCCTCTTTATATTTTTATATTATAATCTATAACTTAATGTTTTTATACAATAAAAAACACGATTTTTTTCCATTATAGATAGATTTTTTTACTTTAGTAAAATACTAGAAAACTACTAGCAAACGACTTGTAGATGAAAATTAGTTATTTTTATTAAAAAAAATAGAAATCGTGTAGTTTGGTTTTTTAATTAGTCTATAATGTTAATACAAATGTTTACTATTGATTCAACTTATCAGTTAAAAAGAAGAGGATTATTATCCCGCGAAGATAATGGAATTCTCTATTCGCTTTATTTGCCACTTGTGGGCTACAAAGCTCTTTTTATTTATTGTTTTTTAGTGAATGAATATTCACTTAATAACAAAGATGGTAAGATTTCTTATTTACTTAATAAATCTGAAATGACGGTTTCTGATTTTTTATTAAACAAAAAATCTCTCGAATCTATCGGATTAATCCAAACTTTAGAAAAAGATGATAATTATGTTTTTATTTTAAAATCATTTTTAAATCCTGGTGATTTTTTTAATGATCCTGTTTTAAAAGGTTTGTTCGTTAATAAAGTTGGTGAAGCTGAAGCAATTAAGGTTATGAAACTATATGAAATTGATGATGTTGATTTCAGCAAATATACCGATATAAGTGCTGGTGTTAAAGATTCTTTTAAGATTGATTTTGATGCTAAAGATGTTGGTTTAAATGACGATGCTAAACTTGTTACTGTAAATAAAAATGTTATTAAAGATAATTTTGATGATATTAAACTTGTAGAAATTATTACTAATAAATCTAATATCACAGCTAAAGATTTATCAATTGAAGAAGTTAATGAAATCCATCGTTTAGGGACACTATATGGCCTTAATGAAGACATAATGGCGAAAATTTTGATTGATGGTTTTTCAAGCAGTCGTGAAAACGGAAAGAAAATTGATTTAGATTTTTGCAATATGCGATGTAAAAAAGAAATTTCTAAATATAAAGTCTTTAAACAAAATCATGAAGCATCTATGGTTAATTCGAAAACCCCAATTGCTATTAAATTAAATTATTATGAAGGAACTAGTCCTCGTGATTTTTTAAAGAGCAAACAATCTGGTGTAGAGCCTATTAAGTCTGATTTAGATATCATTCAATTTTTATCTGAAAATATGGGCTTAAGTAATGGTGTAATCAATGTAATTTTAGAATATGCATTAATAAAATGTGATCATAAATTAAATCGTAATTATATTGAAAAGATAGCAATTACCATTAAGCGCAAAGGTTTAAGTGATGCAAATCTTGCATATGGTTATCTTTTTATGGAAGATAAAAATGATAAAACTATGGTAAAGGCAAAGAAAAATATAGATAATGATAATAGTGATGGTGATTTAGATGTTAAAAATGTTGATGATTCTTTAGAAAAATTATTATAGTATGGAAAAACTTAAATTATTTACAGAAAACGAAATTAATACTGATGATCTCGATAAATATAAAGAACAATGTTTTACCGAGATTAAAAAAGATACTCCATTTTATGGAGTTCTTTTAAATGGTGGTTTTGGTGATGATAATATTAAGGCAAATATAGGAACTATCCATACTTATTATGAAGACTACTATAAGTGGAAGAGCATTAAAACTTACGATGATGTTATTAAAACTGGCATAAAGTATGATTACACCTTACGTTATGTTAATAATACGATAATTAGAGAACGTGGAATTTTGGCTCCTTATAAAGAATATTTAGATTATATTTCAAAATTTATTGTTAAAGATTTTGACGATTCATTTAATGATGTTCGTTTAAAAGATGTCGATAATAAGCAACTGAAAGCTAAAATTTTAAATTTAACGAAAGCAAACAGTTGGATTTATATTACTGGAGCGCTTAGAAGCGGTAGAAGTTATTGTGCAATTGCTTTAACAAACGGAAGTGCAAGTAATGGCAATGATCATTTAGCATTTTTAGATTGTGCTAAAGAAATTAAACTCTTAGCATCGATGTTTTTTGACTCGCAAAGTGAATTTAATAATAAAATGGCAGCACTTAAAAATGCTCATTTATTAGTTCTTGATGGATTTGGAAATGAATATGTAAATGATATTGTTCGTGATAGCATTGTAATACCTCTTTTAGAGTATCGTGCACGAAACAATTTAATGACAATATTTACGAGTGATTATTCTCTCGATGATATCGTTGTTTTATATTCTAAAAAAGATAAAGATGGAAATAATGTTCGTGGAAAACAATTAGCAAATATTTTGCATTCTAAAATTGCAAAAGAAATTATTTCTAGCAAGACTTCATTATATTAATCGATTATTTCATCAATTTTCTTATATAAATCATTCATTGTGCTATCGTTATTTATAACGACGACATCATGATTATTTTTATTATATGAGTAATCTTTATTAATATCTTTAGCAAGAGAAACGTTATCATTTCTATTCAATAAATTGCTGACTTGTTTTTCTTTTGTAACTTCTAAGACAATTATCTTTTTAAACATATATTCAAAATGGGCTTTAAAAAGAAGTGGAACTTCAATTGCTACTTTTTCGTTTTCTTTAATATATTTAATTAAAACTTCTTCAAGTTTTGGATAAATATATTTTTCAACATCGAGTTTCTTTTGTGGATCATTAATCATTATTTTTTTAGCATTCAAAGTTATTTCTTTATTATCAATATTAAAAGGAGCTTTTAAAATCTTACTAATTTTATTAATGATGACAGGGTCGTGATAAAGTTTATGAATTTCTTCATCCGCTGAAATCGTTAAATATCCTTTGCTAGCTAAATATTTAAGGACTTCGCTCTTTCCTGAACCAATAGGGCCAGTAATACCAATTGCTTTTTTAAGTGAATAATCGATTTGGCAATTTGGACAATAAGTAGTTCCTCGTCCACCAATAAATGTTTTATGGAAAGTGGTGCCACAATTTGGACAAATATCGCCTTCATGGCCATAACATCTTAATTTTGATTGCATTCTACCATCAACACCTTCACTTGGGTGAAATGAGTGAACGGTGGATCCGCCACATTCAATTGCTTCATTAATAATAATCTTTGCATTCTTGCAAATATTATTCATATCTTCATCAGTTAGATCTTTTCCTTTAATAAAAGGAGATAATTTCGATGCATAGGCAATTTCATCTGCATAAATATTTCCAATTCCACAGAAAATTGTTTGATCTAAAAGTAAATCTTTTAGACATTTATTTGCATGTAATCTCTTTTTAATATAATCAATATTTTTTTCATCAACTTTATTAGGCTCAATTCCAAGTTTAGAAATCATTTCAAGTTTTTTATATTCATCAACGGTCGAAAGCTCCATGATTCCAAATTTTCGCGTATCATCAAAAGCTAAACTTGAGCCATCTTTAAAATAAAATAAAGCAGTAGTGAATTTGTTACGAGGATAATCTTTATCCGCATAACGCCATCTTCCTTCCATTCTTAAATGGTTAATTAAAACAAGGTTATCACTAAGCATAAAGAATAAATATTTACCATATCTATCAAGTTTAATGATTGTTTTTCCTTTTAATTTTTCTTTAAATTCATCAAGATTACTTAAAACAAGTTTATCAAAATAAACTTCGACATGATCAATAGTTTTACCTTTAATAAGTGGTTCGATAATTAATCGAACTGTTTCAACTTCTGGCATTTCTGGCATATTTATTTAGCATCGAACCAAGTCTTTGCATAACCTCCATCCACTTTTAAACTGACCTTAAGTTTAACACAAGTTTCCATAATATTAGAAACTAATGCAAAAACTTTATCTTTTTCATCTTCATAAACTTTTAAAATTAATTCATCGTGAATTTGTGAAATTAAAGAAGATTTAAAGTTGCCTTCTTTTAAGGCATTATCGACTTTAATCATTGCTATTTTAATAAGGTCAGCAGCGCTTCCTTGAATAGGTGCGTTCATTGCTGCTCTTTTTGCAAATTCTCTTACTTGATATGAACTATCATTTAATTCATCAAGATATCTTCTACGATTAAACATTGTAGTGGCATATCCATGAGTTTTAGCAAATTCAACTAAACTATCAAGGTAGGCTCTAATTTCTGGAAATTCGTTATAAAAACTTGTAATAATTTCTTTGGCTTCGCTAACACTTGATTCGATTTGGTCAGCTAAACCCCAATCGCTTATACCATAAATAATTCCAAAATTGACTGCTTTTGCTTTTCGTCTTTCATTTGGAGTTGGTTCACGATCTAAATGGAAAACTTTTTTAGCAGTTTCGCTGTGAATATCGTGTCCAGATTCGAAAATATCAATTAAAGTTTTGCTATTTGATAAATGTGCTAAAATTCTGAGTTCAATTTGAGAATAATCTAAAGACATGATGCCAACATTATTTTCTTTATAATGGAAGGCTTTTCTAATTTGTTTTGCTTCCTCATCACGAACACTTATATTTTGTAAGTTTGGTTCGCTCGATGATAATCTTCCAGTAGTGGTTATTGCTTGGTTAAATGAAGCATGAATTTTACCATCTTCATGAATATAACAAACAATTCCATCGACATATTGAGAAATTAATTTTGAGTATTTTCGATATTCTAAAATTAAAGGAATAATTGGATGAATATTTTTAAGTTCTTTTAAATAATCAATTGAAGTTGAGTTATTTTTGTTACCAACTAAATTTAATTTTTCATAAAGTATATGGCTTAATTGTTTAGGAGAAGAAATATTAAATTCTTCACCAGCAAGTTCATAAATTTGTTTTTCTAACGTTGCTAATTTTTCTTCATAATCTTTTTTATAATTTAAGAGCATTTCTTTATCAACAGGGAAGCCTTCAACTTCCATTTTTGCAAGGACTAAAGTTAATGGTTGCTCGATTGAATAAAGTAGGTCATATTGATCTTTTTCCTTCAATTTAAAGACAACATCTTTAAATAAAGAAATTGAATAATATGAAATATATGATGCTAATTTTGGATTATTTGTAACTAGTAAAGCATTATCATTATTAGTGGCTTCACGAACATCAATATTATAATATTTCATCACTGATTCAAAATCAGTTTTTAAATCGCTATTTAATAAATATGTAGCAAGCAATAAATCAAAATAAAGCCCATCAAGAGCAATGTTATTGTGTTTTAATATGCAGTATATTGATTTATAATCGAAAGCATATTTTTTAATATCTTTATTATTTAAAGCATCTAATAATTTTTGATCTTTTATGAGAGCTTCTTTTTGAATGTAGTAAGTTTTATCACCAATTGTTAAACTTAATCCATAAAGATTGGCATCATGATAATTAGTGTTTTCGCTATCAAGAGCAAGACCAAAACCATCTAATAAATTAAGATCTTTTGAAGAAGTTATTTCATTAAATTCGATTTGTTTTGTTTCAGTATCTTTGATCATTAATTCTTGTGGTAAACGAGAAATTAATTTTTTAAGTTCGTAACGAGTAGCAAATTCGCTAATATCCTTAAGTTTATATCCTTTATATATTGTTTCACTTACTGTAAAACTAATAGGATCATCAAGATGAATAGTGGCAAGGCTCTTTGATAATCTTCCAGTATCTTGATAAGTTACGATTGACTCATCAACCTTACTTTTTCCAGTTTTTGCAGCTTCAATTATATTTTCTAAATCGCCATATTTTTTAATTAATTCTAAAGCAGTTTTTTCACCAATTTTAGGAATACCTGGAATATTATCGCTTGCATCACCAAGTAAACCTTTATAATCGGTTATTTGAATTGGCTTTATGCCAAATTGCGCATCAAAAGTTGCAACATTAAGTTCATTAATGTCTGTTAAGCCTTTTCTAATTAATTCAATCGTTATGTTTTCATCAATTAATTGAAGATAATCGTGATCTGAAGTGTAAATTTCAACTTTATATCCATTCTTTGATGCGGATTTAGCCATTATTCCTGCAATATCATCCGCTTCAATATTATCATCTTCATAATAAGCAATACTGAGTGATTTTAATAATTCTCGAGCAATTGGCATTTGAAGATGAAGCTCTTCAGGGGCTGGTTTTCTATTTGCTTTATAATCTTTAAATTCTTGATGACGGAAGGTGTGTTTTCCTTTATCAAACGCAACAAAAATTCCATCGCCTTCCTTTAAGGTTTTCATAATATTACAAAGCATATTACTAAAGGCAACTATTGCGTTTGTTGGAGTTCCATATGATGTAGAAAGAAGTGGACCACCTTTAAAACTTGTAGCATAAAAAGCCCTGAACAAAAGACTATTTCCATCTATAATTACTATTTTTGACATATTAATTTATCCCTTCAATCTTCATAATTGAATCAAGAACAAAACCTAATTCATTGTTTTTGTAATTGCGTTTCAAAGTGCCTTTAACGACGATAATATCCTTCTTTTTTAGTGTGTTAACAAGATCAATATATTTTTCATATGCATCACTAAATAAAGTAATATCGATGTCATCTAAATCATCATAGGCTGTAATAAAAGCCATAGTTTTGTTGTTTCTTGTTGTAATCTTTTTTACAGTTCTAAAAATACAAACAATTGTAGATGGTTTATTTTCAACTAATTCACCAATTGGTGTTGCATTTAAATCTTTTATTTTGTCTTTTACATGGTTTAAAGGTGAATCACTTAACATGATTCCTAAAGCATCATACTCATTTTCAATACGCTCATAAGGATCATCGATTGTTTCATTATATTTAAAACTTAATGGAATATTATTTTGAAAAAGATGTCCTTCTTCATAGTGTTGAAGTGAAGCGTTTTGCATTGCGCTTAAAATAGATTGTTTTAAAGTTTTTCTATTTGAATAAAGCGAATCAAATGCTCCAGCATCTATTAATTTTGCGAGTTGAATTTCACTGATTTTTTCAGGAGTATTTATCATTCTTATGACAAAATCTAAGAAATCTTTAAAATTACCATGTTTATTTCGTTCATCAATGATATTAAAAGCTAATCTTCCCATAAGACCATTGATTGAAGTTAGTGGCATTACTAATTCATCGTTAATAACATCAAATTCATAACCAGATAAATTGACATCTGGTAAATGAATAGTAACTCCAGATTTTTTGATTTCACTAACGTATTTTGAAAATTTCGTATCGTTTTTGCTGTATTGAGATTCTAAAATAGCAGCATAAAATTCAGCAGGATAGTGGGCTTTTAAATAACCAGTTTCAGCCGTAATCATCGCATAGGCAACACTATGAGATTTATTAAAACCATATTCTGCAAACTTAGCAATATTATCGAAAACTTTATTAATAACTTGGATTTTATGGCCTTTTTTTAAAGCACCTGAAATAAATTTTGCTTTTAATGCATCCATGTCTGATTTATGTTTTTTTGCACAAGCTCGACGTAATAAATCAGCTTCCGCAAAACTAAAACCAGCAAAAGCTTGAGAAACGAGCATGATTTGCTCTTGATAAATCATGACTCCAAATGTTTCTTCTAGACTTGGAATTAAGGAAGGATCATCATATTCAACCTTTTCGATTCCTTTTAATCTATTTGCGTATGTTGGAAGATAATTTCTTGGTCCTGGTCTATCAAGTGAGATGAAAGCAGCGAGTTCATTAAAATTATGTGGTCTAAACATTTTCATTGCGTTATTGGCCGCTTCAGTATCAAGTTGAAATAATCCCATTGTAGAATTTTCTTGGATTAAATCGTAAATTTTAGGATCATTTAAATTAATATTTCTAATATCAACATCTTCATTTTTCTTTTCTTTAATTAAGTCAATACAATGTTCAATAGTGGAGAGATTGATTAATCCTAAAATATCCATCTTTAAGAATCCTTCATCTTCAAGATAATCTTTTTCATATTGAGTAATTAATCCGTTTTCATCATTAATTAAAGGAATTGATCCATCAAGAGGAATGTTATTTAATACCATACCAGCAGCATTAATTCCTCTTTGTCGTCCTAATCCTTCAACTAATAAAGCCATATCAAAAACCAATTTAAAAGTTGAATCATTATCAATCTCTTTTTTAAAATTAGGGAACATTTCATAGGCTTGTTTTAAAGTGACTTGGAAATTATTTTTTTCAACAATAAGTTTTGTTAAAAGAGATACATCACTTTGTGAAAGATTATAGACTCGACCAACATCTCTTAAAGCTTGTTTTGCTCCAATTGTTTGGATTGTAACAATATTTGCGACTCTATCTTTGCCATATTTATTTTTTAAATAATCAATAACTTGTTCACGTTTTTGATCACTAAAATCCATATCAATATCAGGCATTGTTTGACGTTCTGGATTTAAAAAACGTTCAAAAAGTAAATTATATTTTAGTGGATCAACATCAGTTATATTTAATAAATAAGATACAAGCGAACCAGCAGCAGAGCCTCTGCCAGGTCCAACTGGAATATTATTATTTTTTGCATAATTAACATAATCTTGAACAATTAAAAAATAATCGCAATATCCCATCTTTTTGATTGTTAAAAATTCATAATTTAGTCTATCTCTATATGCTTGGTTTTCTTTTAAATCAATCTTGCGATATTTTAATCCATCAAGAATTTTTTCTTTTAAAACTTCATCGCTTGCTTCGTTATTATTTGTAACATAATGAAGCATTTGTCCTCTTTTTTTGTCAAATTCGAAGTTAATTGAATCTAAAAGTTTATTCGACATTTCGAGTTCATCGTTTAAATAAAATTTTGTCATTTCTTCTTTAGTTTTAAAGAAGTAATCAGTGTTCGTTGTGACATAATTTTTATCGAGTTTAGTTTGCTCTTTAATTGCTTTAAGTAAATCAATAACAATTGCGTCTTTTTTCTCAATATATTTAATTAATGGGAAAGCCATCAATTTATAATTATATTGTTGAGCAAAATTACGAATTAAATTGTAGTGAGGAATTAAACTTGTAGAGTAAAATTCTAAGCCAATATAGAAATCATCTGGATTAATGTTAGTTGAAATTTTGGCTAATGACTTTTTAAAATCATCGTTTATATTTATAAAAATTGGAGAGGTTGTTGAAATAACAACAATCAAACCATCAAGATAGTTTTTAAAAGTATCTAAATTAATTTCACCTAAAGATAATAGACTAGAAATTTTTGCTAAATTACTATAGCCTTCTTCGTTTTTAATAAATAATGAATAGTTGTTATTTTCTACAACTAAATCCATACCAAAAACAGGCTTAATACCATTCTTTTTAGCGAGTTTATTAAAAAGTGGATAAGACATTAAAACGTTCTTATCAGTGACGCCTAATGCACTATATCCACAATTTTTTGCTTTATTAAAAGCATTCTCTAAAAGAACGCCACTTTCTAAAAATGAATACTCACTATATAGATGAAGTGGAATAAACAAGGTTATTTCTCCCCATTAATAACAACATCATCTAAAGCTTTAATGAGTTCAGGAAGTTCACTTAAATCTTTAATTTGACAACCAGAAGCTTGTTCGTGTCCGCCACCTTTAAATTTATTAGCGACTTTATCAACACGATAATTTCTACTTCTTAATGAAACTCTAAAGCAAGGTTCAGTTACATCTTCAGAAATAGAACACCAAATATTAATTCCTTCATAATTAGAAAAGAAATTAACATTTTCTTTGCCTTCATCACAAGTAATTCCTAATTCCTTTTCTTGTGCATCAGTTAAAGTGTAATAACAAACGCCATGTTTAGAAATATGATAATTACTGATAACATATTTAACAAAATCTAAATCATGCATATCTTTTGTATACATTTCTTCATAAATTTTTGTGATATTTAATCCAGTATCAACAAGTTCAGCAGCAACATTGAATGTAAATGGAGAAGTGGAGTTATATAAGAATCGACCATTATCTCCAACCATACCAATATATAAATAACGTGCAGTTTTTGCTGATAATTTATAGCCTTTAGTAGTGGCATAAATTAAGAAATTTCCAATAATTTCAGCACAACTTGACATTTCGGGTTCAACAATTTGAACTTTAGCGACATGTTCTTCACTTGGGTGGTGATCAATACGAATAACAAAATCAGCTTTTTCATAGCGTGGATCAGCAATTCGCTTTTTATCACCGACATCAAGAATAACGGCTAAAAATGGTTTTTCGCTTAAATATTTATCACTAATTTTATCGACCATAGGATAAATTTTACCTGAAAATTCAACGTGGTTATCTCCAACACTTTTAATCTCTTTACCTTTAAAATTCTCTTTTAACCAAGTCTCTAAACCAAATTGGCAACCAAGAGCATCAAAATCAGGCATAATATGTCTAAAAACAACAATTCTATCGTATTTTTCAAATAACTTTAAAAATTTATTGTATGTTTTTTTGTTTCTTTTTGTTTCTTCTTTTAAAAAGTCCATAATAATTTCCTATTCTTTACTTAAGTAACATATTGTAAGCATCACGAGCAATCATAACTTCTTCGTTTGTTGGAATAACAGCGACTTTAATAGCTGATTTAGCAGTGGATAATAAACCTTCTTTTCCACCATGAATTTCTTCATTAATCTTTTCATCATAATCAACATGTAAAGCTTCTTTAATGTTATCTAATACATTTTTACGATATAAAGCACTATTTTCACCAATACCAGCACTGAAAATAATTAAATCGCAACCGCCAAGTCTAACATAATATTGACCAATGAAATCAGCAACACGACGAGCCCATAAATTATTAGTTAAAATAGCTTGTTTATTTCCTTCTTTTTGAGCATTTTCAAGATCACGGCTATCATCACTAATCATAGAAACGCCCTTAAGACCAGATTGTTTACTAAATTCTTGGAAAACTGTTTCTGGATTCTTTCCAGTACATTTACAAACATAGTAGAAGACTGATGGATCAATATCACCAGTTCTTGTTCCCATCATAATTCCACCAGTAGGGGTTAAACCCATTGATGTAGCAACGCATTTTCCATCTTTAACAGCGGTAATGCTTGCGCCACTTCCTAAGTGACAAATAATCATACGAGCATGTTTATTATTGTTAATATATTTAAGTCCTTCTTCACTTAAATATTTGTGGCTAGTACCATGAGCACCAAAACGATAAATCATGTACTTAAAAGTATATTCGTATGGAATTGGGAAAATTTTATCAACTTCTTCCATTGTTTGATGGAAAGCGGTATCAAATGTACAAATTCCAGGAGTTTTTGGTAAGACTTGTAAGAATGCACGAATTCCAACGAGTTCAGCTGCATTGTGATTTGGTGAAAGTGGAATAAGTGATTCAATCTTATCTAATGTATCTTTGTTGATGATTGCAGATTGAGAGAAATATGGTCCACCTTGGACGATACGGTGGCCAATTGCTTTAATTTCATCATAATTTTCAATGATTTTATCACGAATTAAAGCATCCATTACGAGTTTAACAGCAACTCCATGATCTTTTACGTTTAAAATCTCTTTTTTAGATTCGCCATTATATTTAATTCCGAAAATTGCATCTTCGTGACCAATTCTCTCGACATTACCTGAACAAATAACTTTTTCTTCAGGCATTTCAAATAATTTAAATTTTAAACTGCTACTTCCAGCATTAACTGCCATTACTTTTGACATTTTTATGTCCTCCAATAATTTATCTTTTTTATTATAGTATTTTGGAGGCGATTTTCATATTAAAAAGCACTAAAAAATAATTATTTTATATTATTTCTTGTTTCTTCATCTTTATATTCAGGATTTTTAAAAATTTTAGTAATAAAACAAATTAATAAAACAATAGCACAAGCAAGCCATGTAATTGAATCAGCACTCATAATAGTTAAGTAAGCAATATCGCTAGTTAAATCATCTGGACTCACAATCGCAGGGCCATATAAACAAATAACGAAACGAACAATAAGTTCGATTACACCTAAAATAAATGGAATAAAAGGTTTTTGAAGTCCTTGAAATACACCTCTTCCAATAAATAGGATTCCAAGAGTAAAGAAAAATAGTGAATTTGCGTAATAGTAATAAGTACCATATTTAATCGTTAAATCATTAATATTTGATGGAGATAAAAAGAGTCTTAAGAAAGCTCCGTTAATACAAAGAAGTAGGGTAATAATTATTAAAATTGTTGAAGCAATAAATGAAATAATAAGAGATTTTTTAATGCCTTCTTTTATTCTACCAAATTGTTTTGCACCGTAATTTTGACCTGTAAAAGATAGCATTGTTGTTCCTATTGCGTTAGGAATAGCCATGATTGCACCGAGATATTTATTAGCAGCTCCATAGCCAAGTTGAGCAGGGTTTAATGGATCTTTATTATCTAAATCAAAGTTAACAACAGCGCCTTGCATAATGATGATTCCTATTGCTAAAATTGAAAATTGCAAGCCAAGAGGAATACCATTTTTTAAATGTTCACTTGCATATTTCCAATCTATTTTTAAATCAGCAAATTTAATATGAAAAAATGAATATCTTTTATAGCAATAAATGAAGCAAGCTATGCTACAAATAAATTGAGAAATAATAGTGGCAAGAGCAGCACCAAAAACACCCCATTTAAATGTGACCATAAAAAGTAAATCGAGAACGATGTTTAATAAACATGATGAAATGAGAACAATAAGTGGAGTAATTGAATCACCAATTGATCTTAATATATTACTAAATAAATTGTAAAATAATTGAGCAATTATACCAATAAATATAACAACTAAATATGTCGATGCAGGCTCATAAACTGGGTTATCTTTCTTAACATTAATCATTGATAAAAGTAAGTCTTTAAAAACAATAGAAATTACGGTTAAAATGATAGCGATAAAAAAGCCTAAAACGATTTGAATTGAAAATGATTTTTTGATTGAATTTTCATCATTTGCGCCTTTAGCTTTTGCAGTCAAGGCACTAAACCCTGATGTACAACCAAAAGCAAAATCTAGAAAAATAAAAGTTATTGCTCCAGAATCATTTATTCCAGCAATTTCATTTGCGTTCAAATTTTGACCAGCAATAATAGCATCAGTTAATGAATAAATTTGTTGGAAAATAAGCGAAATAATGATAGGAATTGTGAAAAGAATAATATTTTTTGTAATATTACCTTTCGTTAAATCTTCAGGAGATAAAAAACTTTTAATTTTAGCAATAAATTTCACAATAAATACTCTATATTTTTAAGTTGAAAACTTCAATATAAAAAGGTGTTAAATAACAAGTAGTTTTCTAGTAGTTTACTAGTAGTAATTCTTTTGTTTAATTTTAAGCAAATAAAAGTTAAAATAAATACATGAAAGAAAGCGCTGTATTTTTACACATATCATCGTTGCCAAATAAATACGGAATAGGAAGTATTGGCAAAGAGGCATATAAATTTATTGATTGGCTTAGTGCTTGTGGTTTTTCACGTTGGGAAATTTTGCCATTAAATCCAGCTGGTCCAGCAAATTCACCTTATCAAACAAATAGTGCTTTTGCTTTTAATATCGCTTTTATTGATCTTGATTTATTGATTGATGATGGATTACTTAAAAAAACAGATTTACGTGGTATTGATTTTGGAAACGATCCTGAACTTGTTGATTTTAAGGCTGTTTGGGCAACAAGAAAAGCTATTTTAAATAAAGCTTATAAACGTTTTGATAAGAATAATTATGAGTTTAAAAAGTTTAAAGAAATCAGTGTGTTCCAAGAATATGCGATGTATATGACGATTAAAGGTCATAATGAAAATAAAGCTTGGTATGATTGGTCTCTTGAATATAGAACTTATACGCCTATTGTTCATGATTATGTTCTTAAAAACTTTTATAAAGAATATGAATTTCATATTTTTACGCAATACATTTTTCTTAAACAATGGAGAATTTTAAAGAAATACGCAAACAATAAAGGGATTAAAATAGTAGGTGATATTCCTTATTATTTGTCTCTTGATAGTGTAGAATTCTATTTCCATCCTGAATTATTTTTAGTTAGTAAAAATAACCAAATTGAATATATTTCTGGTTATCCTGGTGATGCTTTTAACAAAGCCGGTCAACGATGGGGTAACCCTCTTTATGATTGGTCTTATATGAAAATTAATAACTATAAATGGTGGAACGAACGTGTAAGTAGAGCTTTAGATTTGTATGATTATGTCCGTATGAATCACTTTAGAGGATTCTATCAATTTTATGCAATGCCTTATAGTTTTATGGAAAACAAAAAAGGATTCTTTATGGAAGGTCCACGTTTAGATTTCTTTAAAGATAAGAAAACTCTTCCTTTAATTGCAGCTGGTATTGGTTTAAAAGATGAACATGTTGCTAAATTTATTAAAGAATGTGGATATCCAGATATGCGTATTTTAATTTTTGGACTTGATGGTCCACTTGATTCTAATATACATAGTCCATTATTTTATGATGGTAGTTGTATTGCTTACTCAACAAACCACGATACTACGACTTTAAAAGGATATATTAAAGAAGACAAATCTCCTGATTTTTACACAAATTTAAAACAAATCTGCAGTAATTTAAGTATTGAATATAACGAAGAAAATGTAACTGTAAAATATCTTTATAATGTTTTATTAGAGGTTCTTTATAAATCGAGTGCTCAATGCATTGTTTTACCAATGCAAGATATTCTAATGCAAGATAAAGGATCAAGAATGAATTTACCTGGAACAACAAAAGAGACGAACTGGTGTTACCGATTCGTCTCGAGTGTACTAGATGATAAATATACTATTAATAAGTTTAAAGAATTAAATAATAGATTCCATCGAATTAATTCTTAAGGAATAATGGTTTATTAATCTTTATTGTATTATTTTTAACAATAATTTTTTCGTTACTAATTAAATCAACATAAGTTCCATCAAGAAGATCTTTTGATTTAATAACGACTGGATTTTCACTCATATTAATTAATCCATAAATAAATGAGCCATCTTTATATACATTTTTTAGAAGAAGTGCTGGTTTATCAAGTTCATAGGAATTTGTTTGGATTAAATCAAGATTTTTAGGATCTTTTTTAAGTTCTATCATCTTTTTAACAAACATTAAGTAGTTTGTATCAATAACATTTAAATCAATTAAATCTTTATCAAATAGCGTTGGGCGTTTAAAAGCCTTGCATTCTTCGCCACTATAGATAAAACCAGTTCCCTTTAAGAAGAAACTGAGTGCAATAATATTTTCTCTTAATGGGTCATAATTTGTGTAACTTGCGATACGAGGTTGATCATGGTTCTCAAATGTGCCTATTTTAAGGGCATCAAGTGGATTTGTAGCATTTTCAAGATTTATCGTTGATCCATAAATGTCTAAATATTTAAGATTCTTTGTTTCCATATATTTTTGGAAATATTCAAAGTTTGAATAACGATATAATAAATCGAATCCATCAAGGAAAAGTTCGCAATCACTCACAGCATTTCCATTATGTTCACGAATATAAGTGGTGAAGCTTGGATGGACAGCTTCTGCTAAGAAAACAAGTTTATTATTAATTTCTTTTAGTTTTGGGAAAGCATATTGATAGAATTTACTTGGTAATAAACTTGCAACATCAAAACGATATCCATCAACTCCAAGCTTAGTGTAATATTCTAATACCTTATAAATATTTGGGATTAAAGCCTCACAATTATAATCTAAATCATAAACATCGCTCCAATCACCAAAGTGATTGGCATTTTTTCCATTTTCGTTTTTATAATAAAATTCAGGATGTTCTTTAAGTAAAACTGAATCTCTTGATGTGTGATTAAATACAACATCCATCATAATTAATAAACCTCTTTTATGAGCTTCATTAATTAATTCTTTAAAATCATCAAGAGTTCCGAGCTCATGATTAATGGCGTAATAATCTTTTATTGCGTATGGTGATCCTAAAGTTCCTTTACGACCATCGATACCAATTTCATTTATTGGTAGTAATTGTATAAACTTAACTCCTAAATCTTTGATATAATCTAATTTAGTAATCAAAGCTTTAAATGTACCTTCAGGTGTGTAATTTCTAACGTAAACTTGATATATAGTGTATGTTTTAAGTTCTTTAAACATAAAAAGTCCTCCTCTTTAACCAATATTATTAAATAGGTATACGGAAATTTATGCAAGTAAAAGTTAAAATTTGTTTAAAAAATGTTTAAAATTACAAAAAAATATTCATTATTTTAAAAAAGAACTGATTATATCGAATAAAAATATATTTAAAAATTAAAATTAAAAAAATATCGGTAATAACGATTAATTATTAATATGTATTTAATTTATAATAAAAATATTGATAAAAAAATATTTTCTTTAAAGTTTCGTTGATAGTATCGATAGATTTTATTTTGTTAAACTTTACCTATTGCATTACTCTTTAATTTTTCCTTATAATGAAAGGGCTTACATAGTAAAGTGCATATTTTTATGAAAAAAAGAAACGCGGGAATATTATTACCTATTTCATCATTACCTTCCAAATATGGAATTGGTACTTTTGGTATAGAAGCATACAACTTTGTTGATTTCCTTGATCGAAGTGGTATGCGTATTTGGCAAATTCTTCCATTAACACTAACAAGTTACGGAGATTCGCCTTATCAATCTCCATCAAGTAAAGCTTTAAATCCTTATTTTATAGATTTAGATTTACTCGAAGAAGATGGCCTACTTGAACCTAAAGAATATGAAAATATTGATTGGGGTGATGGTAAAAGAGTTAATTACGATGCCTTATTTAAGAATCGTTACATTATACTTAAGAAAGCCTTTAATAAATTCAATCGTAAAGATGAAGAGTTTAAAGAGTTCCTTCTTAAAAAAGATTATCAAGATTTTGCAATATTTATGACTTTAAAAGAAATTCACAATTATGCTGCTTGGTATACCTGGGATGATAAATTTAAGTTTTACTCAGTTGATAATGAAAACGAAATACTTAATAAATATAAGGATTTAGTTGAATTCTATGAATGGACCCAATATATCTTCTTAAAGCAATTTAATCGCTTAAAAGATTATGCTCATAAAAAGAATATAAGTATTATGGGTGACCTTCCTATCTACCTTGCCTATGATAGTGTAGAAGTTTGGAAATATCCTGATCTCTTCCAACTTGATAGCAACCATGTTCCTACACGAGTTGCTGGTTGTCCACCTGATTGCTTCTCACTTGATGGTCAACTTTGGGGTAATCCCTTATATAATTGGGATTACATGAAAAAAGACAATTATAGTTGGTGGAAAAATCGAATTAAATATAATTTATCACTTTATGATTTGGTTAGAATTGATCACTTTAGGGGATTTGCTGGGTATTATTCAATTCCATATGGAGACAAAACAGCTCGCAATGGAAAATGGATAAAAGGACCTGGTAGTGCAGTGTTCAAAGGTTTAGAGGATCTTCCTATTATTGCTGAAGACTTAGGACAATTAGATGATGACTTCTTCAAGATGATGAAAGAAACTGGTTATCCAGGAATGAAGATTGTTACTCAAGGATTTGATGGAGATCCAAAAAGCATATGGAAACCATCAAATTACACTGAAAACTTCTTCTCATATAGTGGAACACATGATAGTCAAACCACTCGTCAATATATTGAAGAATTAGATGTTAATCAACGTAAAGTTTTCCTTAGTGATTTAAAAGCACAATGTGAATACTTCAAGATTGATTATGATGATAATTTCTCAGATCATGACTTAACTTTAAAGATTTGCGAATTAAATCTCATGAGTCCTGCAATTGCTGCAATTTGTCCAATGCAAGATTACCTTGCAATTGGTAAAGAAGGACGAATGAATTTCCCTTCAACTCTATCAATTAATAACTGGAGTTGGAGAATGAGCAGTAATGCTTTAAGTACAAGTTTGTCTAATTTGTTATTAGGCTATTCTAAAGAAGGTTGTAGAATTTAGGTATTAATATCCCGTCGGAGGATATAAATATAAATCTTAAAATTTGGAGGAAAAAATAAATGAAAAAGAATTTAAGATTATTATCTGCTGTTGCTTTACTTTCTGTTGTTGGTTTAGCTTCTTGTGGTGGAACGACACCTACACCAGAGCCAGAGCCAGAGCCAACTGGAAAAACTATTAGTTTAGTTTATTCAGGAACTGGAACAAATAAAGATTTCAATATGGGCTTAATCGAAAAGTTTAAGGCTGCTAAAAAAGCTGCTGGCGATCTTAACACTTACGACATTACTTATGTTGAACATGGACCAGATAAGGTTGATAGTGAAGTTACTGATTGGAAGACAGGACCAGATGTTTATGAATTTGCTTCTGATAAAGTTTCAGGATTATTCGCTAAAGGTGCTTTAGCTGAATTAAAAGGAACTTATAAGACTTTCGTTACAACTGCTAATAATAATTTCGGTATTAGTGCTGCAACATTCAATGATAAGCTTATTGCTTATCCATATACTGGTGATAACACATATTACTTACAATATGATAAATCAGTTTTAACTGAAGATGATGCTTCATCAATTGAAAAACTTCTTGCTAAAGCTAAGAGTTTAGGCAAAAAGATTGGCTACAACTTACCAGAAGGATTCTGGGGTGGTGCTGCTATGTTTACATTTGGTGCTGATTATAATATGGCATTTGATGATCAAGGTGCTGTTTCAAGTGTTTCAGCCAACTTTGATGGCGAAAAAGGTGTCAAAGCTGCTAAAGCCATTTATAGTATTGTCACTAATTCAGCTTGGACAAAAACAATGGAACCACCAAATGAAACTAATGGTTTAATTGCTTGTATGGCTGGTACTTGGGATATTTCAAACTATAAGAATGCTTTAGGTGATAACTATGCTTGTGCTGTCATGCCAACAGTTACTGTTGATGGCGAGACCAAACATTTAGGTGCTTTCTTAGGCGGAAAATTATTAGGTGTTAATCCACAAGTTTCAAGTGCTGATACTGATCGTTTAACTGCTGCTCATGAATTAGCTGAATACTTAAGCAATAAAGATAGCCAATTAGCTAGATTTAAGACTTATGAAACTGCTCCATGCAATATTGAAGCTGCTGCTGATAGTTCAGTTCAAAGCAACGCTAACGTTAAAGTTTTAAGTGCTCAAGGTGCATTTGCACACGCACAAACTTCAGTTCCAGGCAATTTCTGGAGCGCTCCAGCTACCTTAGTCAATGGTATGATTGATGGTACTGTAACATTAGATAATATCGCTGAAACTTGCAAGACTTTCAACGATAACGTTAAAGCTTCTAAGTAGTTTAGTTTATTTACTTTGCACACAGGCCGAAAGGCTTGTGTGTTTTAGGCGCTAAATTGGAGGAAAATTTATGACGACAATTGAGTATTTATCGCTTTCCAAGCCAAAGAGATTTTTATATAAGTTTGTAAATTTCTTTAAGGCCATTCCTCTTGGCATTGCTAATTTTTTCAAAAAATTACCATTTAGATTAAGAAATTTTTTGAAAAAAATAGTGAGACCTTTTACAAATGCAGGAAATATTTTTAGTAGGGGAGATTGGAAAACTCGTTTATCCTTTTTGGTTATGGGGTTTGGTCAAATTACGAATCATCAAAAAATTAGAGGTTTTCTTAATTTGATTTATGAAATTGGTGCCATCATTTATTTAATTATGGTTGGTATTCCTCAGTCGGCTTTGCTTCCTACTTTTGGAAATATCGCTTCTGTTCAATATGATATTGATACTAAACCTTATACTGGATATATCTATATGGATGATAGTTTTATTATTTTGCTTTATGCGATTATTACGATTTTAGTAATTTTGATTTTTATATATTTATGGTTTAGTCAAATAAACGAAGCTTTTGATCTTCAAGAAGAAAAAATGATTGGTCATCTTAGAAGCGATAAAGAAACATTAAATGATTTAACTGGTCGTAATTATCATAAGGTTTTGCTTGCGATTCCTACTTTTGGTCTTGTAATTTTTACGATTATACCATTGATTTTTATGATTTTGGTTGGTTTTACTAACTATAATTCAAACTATATGAATCCAAAAGAATTATATGATTGGATTGGTTTAAATAACTTTTCTAGATTAGTCGGATTAACTGGTGAAGGTGGAAATCAATTTGTTGGTGTTTTCTTGCAAATTTTACTTTGGACTCTTGTTTGGGCTTTCTTTGCAACTTTCACTAACTATTTTTTAGGTATGATTGTTGCTTTAATGATTAATAGAAAAGGGATTAAATTTAAGAAATTATGGCGTACTGTCTTAATCACAACCATTGCAGTTCCTCAATTTGTTTCCTTGCTTTTGTTATCAAAATTTTTAAATACCGATCTTGGTGCTATGAATGTAATATTGCGACAACTTGGTTGGGTTACTCAAAATGTTAAATTTTTAGATGATGGAAATATTGCAAAAGTTACGATTATTATTGTTAATATTTGGATTGGTATCCCATATACAATGCTTATTTGTACTGGATTATTAATGAATATTCCAAGCGATTTATATGAATCGGCTAAGATTGATGGAGCTTCTCCATATAAAATGTATATGAGAATTACCTTACCATATATGCTTTTTGTTACTGGCCCATATTTAATTTCAAGTTTTGTCGGGAATATTAATAACTTTAACGTTATTTATTTGTTAAGTGGCGGTGGTCCAGTTTTTACAAACGTAAATGGTGTTGCGATTACAACAAATGTATTTGGTGCTGGTCAAACAGATTTATTGATTACATGGCTTTATAAGATTGCGATGGGTGAAGTATTTAAAGACTATGGTGTTGCTTCAGTTATTGGTATGGTTGTATTCGTGATTGTTGCTTTTATCTCGCTAATATTCTATGGAAGAAGCAATGCTGTTAAAAATGAGGAGGATTTCCAATAATGAATGATTTCAATTATCGTGGTCAAAAAATTAAAGAAACATTCTCTAAAACTATTATCTATATTATTCTTATTTTAATATCGATTATTTGGGTGCTTCCTTTTGTTTATTTAGTGTTACAATCATTTGCGAAAACTTATGTTACTGGATATTTAATTCCTCATGAATTTACTTTCGATAATTATATTAAGTTATTTACTGACACAGTCTATCCTTTTTGGCGCTGGTTCTTAAATACTTTAGGAATTGCAATTGTAACATCAGTTTTATCTACAACTTTAACTTTAATGACTGCTTACGCTTTTTCTCGTTTAAGATTCAAATCAAGAAAAAGTTACATGAAGCTCATTCTTATTATTGGTATGTTCCCAGGCTTTCTTGGAATGATTGTTACTTATTTCTTACTTCAATTTATAGGATTAAGCGGAAATATGTTTGGTTTAGTACTTGTTTATATCGGAGGAGCTGCAATGGGTTATTATATTGCTAAAGGTTTTTTCGATACAATTTCAAGATCTCTTGATGAAGCAGCAATGATTGATGGAGCAAACAAAAATACTATTTTCTGGCGTGTTATTATGCCACTTAGTAAACCAATTGTTGTTTATACAATTTTAATGGCTTTTACTGCTCCATGGGGCGATTATATGCTTGCAAGTTATCTTGCTCAAGGTCATACAGAATTATTTAATGTCGCAGTTGGTTTACAACAAATGCTCACTAAAGAAAATGGTCAGATATATTTCCCAGAATTCTGTGCTGGTGGAGTTTTTGTCTCTATTCCAATTATGATTTTATTCTTCTGGCTACAAAAATATTATGTTGAAGGTGTTACTGGTGGTGCAGTAAAAGGTTAGTTATGAAAAGATTCGCGAAATTTCTATTAATTTCTTTATTTCCATTAATGATTGCTTCGTGTGGTGAAACCTACGATCCAATTTATGGTACTAAAGTTAATGATAATTTGTCTTCTAATTATGAAATAAATGACAATTATCGTAATTATTATGAAATTTTTGTTGGTTCATACAGCGATTCAAATAATGATGGAATGGGCGATTTAAATGGTGTAATTAATAAATTAGATTACATAAAAGACTTAGGTTACAATGGAATTTGGTTAATGCCTATTAATAAATCTCCTTCTTATCATAAATATGATGTAATGGATTATTATTCAATTGATAATAACTATGGAAGTCTAGATGATTTAACTAAATTAATTGATGAGTGTCATAAAAGAAACATAAAATTGATTATAGATTTAGTTTTAAATCACAGTTCAATCTTTAATGAATTGTTTACTAAAAGCGTGTTAGCACATGAAGCATATATAAATGGTTATGACTTAACAGATGAAGAAAATAAATTTAAAGATTTCTATTCGTTCTATGATGATAAAAACTTAGCTAAATGTAAGATTTATCAGGTTCCTAACAAAAATTTCTATTATGAAGCTAATTTTTCTTCTTCGATGCCTGAATTTAATTTTGATTCACCATATGTTCATGAGGAAATTAGGAAGATAGCCAAGTTTTATCTAGATAAAGGAATTGATGGATTTAGACTCGATGCTGTTAAATATTATTACATTAATAGCCAAGCTAAAAATATTGATTATTTAACTGAATTTGGTGATTATGTGAAGTCAATTAATAAAGATGCTTATATTGTTGGTGAATGTTGGGATTCTTCATCGGTTATATCAGGTTATTATGGAAGTTCAGTTGATAGTTATTTCAATTTCAATGCTGCAACAAGCAATGGATTTATTGCAAATAGTCTAAATCGTGATGGTGGTTGGTTAAAAACTTACTATAGTGGAATGGAAGAAAATTTATCATTAGCAAATGGTCATTTACCTGCTCCATTCCTAACAAATCATGATATGCCTCGAATGACTTTAAGCGATTTAAATATTACTAAATTTAGATATGGATTACTAAGTTTACTTAATGGAGTCACGTTTACCTATTATGGAGATGAAATAGGGATGACTGGTACAAACACAAGTGGTAACCCTGATCAAAATGTGAGAACAGCGATGAAGTGGTCCGATAAAGAAATGACTGATCAACCTGTTGGATTTACTAAAGCTGAATATCCAAATGGTAGTGTTTATGAACAAGAAAAAGATGAGACAAGTATTTTAAACTATTATAAAAAAGCAAATTTAATTCGTAATAATTTTAAAGAAATATCTCACGGAGAGCCCAAACTTATTAGTGTAGATACTGAAACTAAAAAAATTATTTTCACAAAAGATTATCTAGGCTCAAGAATTGGATTTGTTATTAATTTTGCTTCTGCTACAAATTTTGAAATTAATTTAAAAGATTTGGGGTTTAATGAAGTAAAAGCTGTGCTTAATGTTGATAGTAAAAAAGCTTATGTTGGGATGCTAAAAGATGGAAATATTATTATTCCGCCATATGGAATAGCATTAATTAAATAGGAGGATATTTTTATGGCAGATCTTAGATTAGAACACATTTACAAAGTTTATCCAAACGGAACTAAAGCAGTTAGTGATTTTACAATGGATATCAAAGATAAAGAATTTATTGTTTTTGTTGGTCCTTCTGGTTGTGGAAAATCTACAACTTTAAGAATGATTGCAGGTCTTGAAGATATTAGTGCTGGTGAACTTTATATTGGTAATCGTATCGTAAATGATGTTGAACCAAAAGATAGAGATATCGCAATGGTTTTCCAAAACTATGCCCTTTATCCTCATATGACAGTTTATGAAAATATGGCTTTTGGACTTGAATTACGTCATGTTCCAAATGATATTATTCATGAGAAAGTTTTATGGGCTGCTAAAATTTTAGGTTTAACTGAATATTTAGATCGTAAGCCAAAAGCAATGAGTGGTGGTCAACGTCAACGAGTTTCCTTAGGACGTGCTATTTTGCGTAATCCTAAAGTTATGTTACTTGATGAACCATTGAGCAACCTTGATGCTAAACTTCGTGCCCAAATGCGTAGTGAAATTGCAAAATTGCATGAAGATTTAAAGACTACTTTTATTTATGTTACTCACGATCAAGTCGAAGCTATGACGCTTGGAACTCGTGTTGTTGTTATGAAACTTGGCCGTATTCAACAAATTGATACGCCAAAGAATTTGTATAGTTATCCAATAAATAAGTTTGTAGCAGGTTTTATAGGTACACCTCAAATGAATTTTTTTGAAGGTACTCTTAAAAAAGTTGGAGATAAGATTAATGTTAGTTTAGCTTATTCAGATAGTTCAGTATCGGTTCCACAAAACGATTTCATTAAAGTTCAACCACAATATTATGATGGAAAACATCAAGTTTATATTGGCTTGAGATGTGAAGATATTTCTGTTGATCCAGAAGTAGTTAAAAAATCAAAATCTTTAGTTGATGTTAGAATTTCTCACTTTGAGGAGTTAGGAAATGAAACTTTAATATATGGCGATATTAATATGAAGGGAGATGGTTTTGCTGAAACATCGACTAGAGTAATTATTAAAGGTTCTAGTACTTATGATTTTAAGATTGGTTCAGTTGTAAAGGCGGCTTTCGATATGAAGAAGTGCCATCTTTTTGACAAGAATACTGAAGAAACAATAATGCCTCGTCTTCCAAAAGTTAACGTTATTGATTGTGAAATTAAAGATGGCAAGATAAATTTTGAAGGTCAAAGTGTTGTTTTACCAAAATTTATGAATATCAAGAATGCTAAAGGTGAACTTTATTTAAATAATGATGCAATTATTTTAGGTGAAGGCCCATGTAGTGGTGAAGTTATTAATTTTGAAATTATTAATGATAAAAAATTAATTTATATTTTAGTTGGTGAACGTGTTATTTTTGCGCTTGTTGATAAAGAATATAAAATTGGTGCCAAGATTAATTTTGATTTAGATTACACACAAATCAATGTTAAAAACGGAGATAAAGAAATTATAAAAGCTTTACCTGAATATGATAATATTGATGCTACATTTATTAACTTTGCTAGTTTAAAGAATAAAACTGGAAAATATGATAAATCAATTGAAAATCGTAAATCAGTTGTTAAGAAGAATTACGATGAACAAGTTAAAAAATTAACTGATAAATATAATAAAGATTTAGAAGAAGCTAAGAGAACTGATATTGCGGCATTAAAGGCTAATGACTCAAAGAAATTAGCTGAAATTAAATCCGAAAATGCTGCAAAAATTAAAGAATTAAAAACAACTTATAAGACTAAAAAAGCTACTGCTGATGCAATTTATAAAGAAAATTCAAAGAAAATTAAAAAAGATGTTATTGAATTATATAAAGGAATTAAAGAAAATGAATATGCTGCGTACAAGATGTTTAAATCAATTAATACTGATCGTGAAGCAGCAAGAAAACATCATGATGAATTTAAAAACTTTAAGGAAAATTTCCCTAAAGAAAGAGAAAACGAATATATTCGTAGAATGAACGATGAAACTCTTCGTTATGAAACCGAAATAAATTCACTTTCAGGTCAATTTAAACGTGATAAATTGTCACTTACAAATGATTATAAGAAGATGAAAAAAGATTTCCATCGTGATGAAAATCTTCCAAAATATTTAGAAAAAGAGTATAAGAGTAATCTTGCAAATTTAAAGAGAGAATTAAATGTAAATCTTAATAAAGCTTCTCAATTATTCTTCTTTAAATTCAACGATTTTATTATTCAATCAAGCGATGTTATATCTAACAAAACAATTCAAGGACTTGGAACTAAAGTTTTTATTAAGGATTACCTTTTAGAAGTTCCACATTCTGCGTTTATAGAAGATAAAGATGGTTTTGAAGTTACAATAAAGGATACCTTGGATTATAATAGTAAAAAATATTTAGTTTGCACTTTCTTTGATGATGGAAATGAAAAGACACTTTATGTTTTATCTAAAAAAGATAAGAAAGTTGGCGAGAAAATTAAATTAAGTTTTGATATTAATCAAATTCATGTAACAGAAAAATCACTTGGTCTTAAAATATATTAAGGAGGTTGCTATGATGAAGAACAAAAAAATATTGCTTTCTTTGATATTGATTCCATTGCTATTTTCATGTGCAACTAATCCAGAGGCTGGATACATAAGTGATGAAGAAGCAAAAAATACCGCTAATGCCTTTAAAGATCAAAATTATACTAAATATTCATTTACTGGTTCAATGAATTTTTTAACTATTAATGCTGGTCAATATGATAAGAGTGAAAGTAATGGTAGTTATAATGTTTCGACAAAATCTTATTATTTAAATTTGCCTACATTTATAAATTCAGAAAATTATGATGCGTCCTACACAATTATTAAAAATAAATTTCAGACCGGTACATCAGTTTACACACTTTATAAATATAACAATAATGGTGGTCTTGATTTTAAAGTATTTGCTTGCAATAAACGTTTAATGATTACTAAATATGGAATGGAATTAAGCGCTAAATGGAATCTTTGTGCCAGTTATGACTCAAATGGATACTTGTTAAAAGAAGAATTTTCAACCATTAATTCTTTTAAGGACCCAGACAATAAAACGATTTATGGAAAGTGTACTTATACATATTCACTTTAGATATGATTAAAAAAACACGTATTTTCCTATCTCTATTATCGCTAATTTTTTTGAGTGGATGTAATGCAAAAACTCTTCCAGATGGGGATATAAAGACATTTATTTATAACTTTGATTATGATGAAGCTTATTTAAATACAAACATTTGTTCTTCAAAAGTTATTCAAAAAGATTTTAAAGGTGAAAATGAGATTGGTTCTTTAGTTTCTAATACTGTTTTTGAGAAAAATGATAATTTTATTTATTTTTATGAAGAGATTAAATATAGCGGAAACTATGTAGAAAATAATATCAATTCATATCAAGAATTAGACTATCTTATTGATGGAAAATTTTATTCTAAGATATTATCAAATAACATTGAACAAACTCCTTTGACAATTAAAGGCGAAATTGATAAAAAAATTACTAATTATTTTTACACAACTTTAAATAGTAATTACCATATGTATGGTAAATATTATGGTGATAATATTCTCGTTAATGCAGCTAATTATTATGAAAATTTTACTTTAAATTCGTCAAAAGACATGCTTACCTACACGCTTAAAAATGATTTAACAAAAAAAGGATATGTAATTAATAATTCGTATACTGTCGATAAATTTGGTATGGTAACAAATCAATTTAGTGAGATCAAATCTCTAGATTCAAGTGGTTTGTCTGTTATGACAAATTTTGAAGCCAAATATAATGAGGAAATTGAAAAAAAGGAAAACATATAATATGAACAAAAAAGTAATATACACAATAGGTTTTTTATCATTATTTGCAATTTTAACTTCTTGTGGTAGCAGTGATAACAATCCAGATCCTACCCCAGATCCAGATCCTACTCCAGTTGTTAAAGGTCCAGGGATTGAAATTCACTATAATAGAAAAGATGGTGAATACAAAAATTGGGCTTTGTGGCTTTGGGAAAATACACCAGGTGGTGTAGGCAAAGAATATACTTTCAATGGAAGCGATGAATATGGCGCATATGCGTTTTATACCTTTGAAGATCTTGGAAGTTCTACAATTTTAAATAATGGTCTTGGGTTTATTGTTAAATCTTTAGGTACATGGAATTCAAAAGATCCAGATGGTGATAGATTTATTGATTTTAAACAATTAAAGCAAGACGAAAATGAAATATATCACGTCTATTTAAAATCAAACGATCCACAGGTCTATATAGATCCAATTGGCACTGTTAACGATGAGCTAAAATATTTTGATATTGTTTATAATTCTACTACTAATCAAACTAAGATTTGGTTTCAAACTAACAACTCAGTTTCTTATTTTAATTTTATGTGCAATGGGGTTTCTTTTGCTAAAAATGAAAATTGTGATTTGACGAAATTTGTATATACTTTTGAAACAAACGAAGAAGTTTCTATTTTAAACGAATATACTCTAAAAGTTATTTTTTTAAAGAGTAAAAAAGAAGCTGTTTACACAGCAAATAAACGTCAATTATTTAGTACACCAAGTTTTAATAATAAATTTAATTATGATGGTGAATTAGGTGCTATTTATACGGCTAATTCAACTGTTTTTAAAGTATGGTCACCATTAAGTTCTTCAATAAAATTAAGGATTTATTCAAATGGAACACCCAAATCTATAGATTCGACTTTGGGTGATGATGCTTATGAAGAGTATGATATGACTCTTGGAGAAAAAGGTGTTTTTTCACATGAACTTAGTGGAGATTTAGCTGGAAAATTTTATACATATGTCGTAACCAATAGCAATTATAAAGATACAGAAATTGTTGATCCATACGCAAAAAGTAGTGGAATAAATGGTTTACGTGGTATGATTGTTGATTTTAGCAAAACCAATCCTGATGGTTGGAGCACTACAAAGATAAATGAAATTAAGAAAACAAAACTAACAGTTTATGAAACGCATATAGCAGATTTAACTAGTAGCAAAACTTGGAATGGCAAAAAAGCAAATAAAAAATTGTATAATGGCGCTCATGAGAGCGGAACAGTCTATAAAGATAATGATGGTAATATATATAAAACAGGTTTTGATCATATAAAAGAACTTGGTGTTAATGCAATGCAAATTATTCCATTTTTTGACCAAGCAAATGATGAAAGGCCAGGAAAAGTAACTTTTAATTGGGGATATAATCCGTTAAATTATAATGTTGTAGAAGGCTGCTATTCTTCAAATCCATATGATGGTTATACAAAAATTAAAGAAATGAAATCTTTAATTCAAGATTATATAAATAATGGCGTTAACATAATTATGGATGTTGTTTTCAACCATGTTAATTCTTTGAATAACTCTAATTTTGATGTTTTAATGCCAGGTTATTACTTTAGATATAGCGCAGGAAAACCATCTAATGGATCTGGTTGTGGTAATGAAACTGCTAGTGAAATGCCAATGTATAGAAAGTTTATGATAGATAGCGCATCTTTTTGGGCTAAAGAATATAAAATTGGTGGGTTCCGTTTTGACTTGATGGGTGTTCACGATATTGAGACAATGAATTTATTAGTTAAGAAAGTTCATGAAATTAATCAATATATTACAGTTTATGGTGAACCATGGGCAGGTGGTACAATTAGCTTAGGTGATGCATATAAGGCAGCAAATCAAGCTCATATGAATAATTATGAAGATTATAGTTCGTTCAACGATGTTTTTAGAGACGCTATAATTAAAGGCGGATTAAAAAGCTCATCTGAAAAAGGTTGGGTTATGACTACAACCAGCTCTAATTCGCTTGATAAATCAGATATTGTTAAAGGTATCAAAGGTGAAACAGGAACTATTTGTAATGATCCAACAAAATCAATCGCTTATGTTACTTGCCATGATAATTACACTTTAAAAGATAGAATGGCTGCAGCAGGTTACACGAATGAAGAATTGATTAAAAAGATGGCTATGTCTGCAAATTCTTTGGTTTTTACATCTCAAGGAATTAGTTTTATGCTTGCTGGTGAAGAGTTTTTAAGAACAAAACAAGACAATAATAATAGTTATGATTCAAGTTATGAAGTAAATGAACTAGATTATTCTTTATTAGAAAAAAATAATGATATGTTTGAAAATTATAAAAAATTAATTAAATTCAAACAAAATATTGATGGACTTAATCTTATGTCATCTGAAGAAGTATCTAATACATTGTCTTTTGAAGAGACCGATGTAAATGTAATTTCGTATTCTTTTAATAGCAATAATAAAACATATAAAGTGGTACATTTAAATGGTGATTCTACAAAAACAAACAATTATTTTGACTTTAATGGATATAATCTATATTTAGATACTCTTAATAAAAAAGACTTGGTTTTATCTAGCAAAACAGCTTTAGAACCATTTCAAACTATTATCGCTTTTAAATAGCAAGTTGTTTAATAGTAGTTTATTAGTAGTTTTCTAGTTTATATCTCATTATTTTTTAAATTTTAATCGTTTTATTTGAAAAAATATTCTATTGTCTCTATTATTAGTTAGATGAAAGTAAATTATAATATGCACACACATACCTATCGATGCGGTCACGCTTCTGGAACAGATGATCAATATGTTAAAGCCGCTATAAAAGCTGGCTTTAAAACACTTGGCTTTAGTGACCATGCTTTTTTCCCAAATATTGTTCATGAACATATGAGGGGAAGATATGAAGAACTTGATGGATATATCGAGTCTGTTTTGAAGTTAAGAAAAAAATATAAGAAACAAATTGATATAAAACTTGGCTTTGAAATAGAATATCAAGAAAATTTCTATGGTTTTTATCGTTATCTTCTTCAAGAAAAAGGATTTGATTATTTAATTCTTGGTCAACACCTTGTTTATAGTAATGATGGGAAACCAATTTATTACTATAGTCACTTAGATGATATTGAAGGCATTCGACATTATAAAGATGATGTAATTAAAGCGATGGAGACAGGTCTTTTCTTGTATGTTTGCCATCCTGATATCTTTATGCATAATGTTACAAAAATCACTCCTGAAGTACTTCAAGTTTGTGATGAAATATGTAGTGCAGCAGCCAAATTAAATGTTCCGCTTGAAATTAATTTAGGTGGACTTGGTTTTTCAAATTTAAATAGCGAGATTAAAGGCACTAATCCATATCCAAATCATTATTTCTGGGAGATTGCTAGTAAGCATAAATGTAAATGTGTAATAGGTGTTGATGCACATTGTCCAGATGACTTAATTAATAATAAATTAGAATTTGCTTATAGTTTTATTAAAGCTCATAACCTAGAACTCATTGAAGATGTAACAATGATTAATACAAATTGTAAAGACTAGAACGAAATAATTCGTCTAGTCTTTTTTAATGAAATGAAAACTTTCTGAAAATAATTTTCAAAATCAAAAAAAGTGCTTTTTTTCTATGTAAAAAATAGCGATAATTTGCTACAATTATGGAAGTTGAGGTACATATATGGCACAAGGTATTTTGTCAGATTATTTACAAGGTCAAACAATTGAGGCTTTTAATTATTTTGGTGCGCATTTTGAAAGACAAAGTGTAGAAACAATAGTGGATATTCCTTTAAAGAAAGATCCATCTAAAACTAAAAAAGCTGCCACAATGAAAATGGTTGATGGCGTTGTATTTAGACTTTATGCTCCGCTTGCGAGTGATGTTTCAGTTATTGGTGATTTTAATAATTGGGATGTTGGCGCAAATAAGATGAAAAAGATTGATGATAGCGGTGTTTATGAAGTTTTTATTCCAAACTTACATAATTATGCTTTCTATAAATATCATTTTAGAAATTGTAATGGGGAATACGTTGATAAGGCTGATCCATTCGCTTTCTTTAGTGAATATAGACCAGGTAGTTGTTCTAGATTATTTAATATAAATGGATTTATTTGGCATGATAGACCATATTTACAAAGTCGTAATCGTAACTTTGATCGTCCAATGTCTATTTACGAAATGCATCTTGGAAGTTGGAAAGGCAAAGTTGATGGAAGATTCTTATCTTACGAAGAAATCGCTGATTATTTGATTCCTTATCTTAAAGATTTAGGTTATACACATATTGAAATTATGCCTATTACTCAATATCCATTTGAAGGAAGTTGGGGATATCAAGCAACAGGATTCTATAGTGTTGATTCAACTTATGGTAATCCAATGCAATTGATGTCTTTTGTTGATAGAATGCATCAAGCTGGTTTAGGTGTAATTTTAGATTTTGCTCCAGTTCATTTTGCAGTTGATAGTTGGGCTATTAATCATTTTGATGGTAGTTGCCAATATGAATACAATAATGAACACACTTATTCTCAATGGGGAAGTCTTCAATTTGATCTTGGAAAAGATCCAGTAAGAAGCTTCTTGATGTCTGCAATGAATTATTTCATTGAATATTTCCATATGGATGGAATTCGTGTCGATGCAGTCAGTAATATTATTTATTGGGATGGAAATAAATTTAATGGAGAAAATACTGGTGCGACCGAATTTATTCGTCGTTTGAATGGTAAAATTCATTATGCACATCCTGATGTTATGATGATTGCTGAAGATAGTACTGATTTTAATGGAACGACAAGACCTCTTGAATATGGTGGTTTAGGTTTTGATTATAAGTGGGATCTTGGTTGGATGAACGATACATTAAAATATTATTCTAAAGATCCAATCTACAAAAAATGGGAACATAATAAATTAACCTTTTCAATGATGTATTTTTATAGCGATAATTTCTTATTACCATTAAGTCATGATGAAGTTGTCCATGGTAAAGGAACTATTATTAATAAAATGTTTGGTGATTACGATACTAAATTTGCTTTAATTCGTAATTTATATACTTATCAATTTGGTCATCCAGGAAAGAAACTTAATTTCATGGGTAATGAATTAGCTTCTTTTGATGAATGGAACGAGAAAAAATCATTACCATGGGAGCTTAAACGTTTCCCAAAACATGATTCAATTACTCGTCTTGTTCGTGATTTAAACTTAATTTATGCTCACGAAGATGCAATGCATGTTGAAGAATATAATCCAGTTCACTTTAATTGGTTAATGGTTAATAATTCTAACGATAGTGTCTACGCTTTTGAACGTAGAGTTGGTGATTCACATCTTGTATTTGTTTACAATATGACTCCAAATTATTATGAATCTTATGATATTGGTGTCACTCGTGAAGGAACTTACGAAGAAATATTTAATAGTGATAAAGATGTTTATGGTGGAACAAATTCATATAATGGTCTTCCATTAATGAGTTACTATTATGGACCAGAAAATAAGCCACATAAGATTTGTGTCAAAATGGCTGGATATGCTGCTATGATTTTTAAGTATTCACATAAAAATGGTGAAGATCCAAATGTGAAAAAAGATGAATCAAAAGCTAACGATAAACAAACTGAAGTTATTAAAAAATAATAATTAATAGTAAATGGAGGATAGAGAATGTTTACTAATAAAGATGAATTCAAAAATGAGTTTTTAGAGCGTCTTGCTGAAAAATATGGTAAGGCTCCTGCAGAAGCTCACATTTTAGAACAATATGATATTTTAGGCGAAATTGTTCGTGATTATGCTGGTAGTGATTGGCGTAATACTCGTGAATACATTTTAAAAACCGATGAAAAACAATTAATTTATTTTTCAATGGAGTTTTTAATTGGTAGATTAATGACTAGTAATATGATGAACTTAGGTATTTATTCTATCTGCAAAGATGGATTAAATGATTTAGGTATCGATATTGGTCAACTCGAAGATGTTGAAGCTGATGCTGGTTTAGGAAATGGTGGATTAGGTCGATTAGCAGCTTGTTTTCTTGATAGTATAGCTTCTTTAGGATATGTCGGACATGGAAACTGCATTCGATATGAATATGGATTCTTTAAACAAAAAATCGTTGATGAGAAACAAGTAGAATTACCAGATCAATGGTTAACAAATGGTTATGTTTGGGAAATTAGAAAACCAAAACATGCTGTTGAAGTTAGTTTCTATGGAAATGCAGAAACTTATCTTAAACCAGATGGCGGATATGGAATTAGAACTGTTGGTGCAACAAAAGTATTAGCTATGCCTTATGATGTTTCAGTCGTTGGTTATCGTAATAATTTAGCTAACTCTTTAAGACTTTGGAGTGCTGAACCATCAACAAGTGACCTTCCAAGTAATGTTTCATTTGAAGATTATTTAACTACTTTAAAGGAATTATGCCATGGATTATATCCTGATGATTCAACTGAACATGGTAAATTATTAAGATTACGCCAACAATATTTCTTTGTTAGTGCTGGTCTTCAATCATTAATGAGAGGTTTCTTAAGAAGACATGGAACTCTTGATGATTTTGCTAAAAAAACTGTTTTCCAATTAAATGATACCCATCCAATTTTAGCTATTCCTGAAATGATGAGATTATTAATGGATGAATATGGTTATGGTTGGGATGAAGCTTGGAAGCAAGTAACTAGTTGTTTTGCTTATACAAATCATACTATTATGCCTGAAGCACTTGAAAAATGGCCAACTCAATATATTCAACGTTTAGTTCCACGTTGCTATATGATTATTGAAGAAATTAATCGTCGAATGTTTATTTGGATGAGCCAAAAAGGCTGTAGTGATGCTGAAAAAGACAATATGATGATTATTAAAGATGGCTTTGTTAGAATGACAAATCTTGCTGTTTATTGTGCATATAGTGTTAATGGTGTTGCAGCAATTCATACAGATATTCTTGAAAAGAATACATTTAAAGAATTCTATAAATATTTCCCTGATAAGTTCCACAATGAAACTAATGGTGTAACTCATCGTCGTTGGTTAATGTATGCAAACCCTGAGCTTAGTGATTTAATCACTAGCAAGATTGGAAATTCATGGATCAAAGATCCTGAAAAAGGTTTACTTAAACTCTTAGATTATAAAGATGATAAGGATACTCTTGATGCTTTAATGAAAGTCAAAGAGAACAACAAAATTGCTCTTGCAAAATACATTAAAGATAATTATGGAATTGTTGTCGATACTAAATCAATCTTTGATGTTCAAGTTAAGAGATTACACGCTTATAAACGTCAATTAATGAATGTTTTCAAGATTATTTCTCTTTATTACGACATTAAAGCTGATCCTCAACACTTTAAGATGGTTCCTCATACTTATATTTTTGGTGCAAAAGCTGCTCCAAGTTATGTATTTGCAAAGGAAATTATCGAATTAATCAATGCTGTTGCTAAAGTTGTGAATAATGATCCACAAGTTAATAAATTCATGCAAATTGTTTTTATGACAAATTATGGTGTATCAATGGCTGAAAAGATTATTCCTGCAAGCGATATAAGTGAACAAATTTCAACTGCTGGAAAAGAAGCAAGTGGTACCAGTAACATGAAGCTTATGATGAATGGTGCTCTTACTCTTGGAACTTTAGATGGTGCAAATGTTGAAATTAGCGATAAAGTTGGTAAAGATAATTGCTTCATTTTTGGTCTTAAAGTAAAAGATATTGAAAAGATTAAACGTGATGGCAGTTATAGCGCATGGGATGAATATAATAGCAATATTAAATTAAGAAAAGTACTTGATAGTTTATTTAATGGTCCATGGTGTGAAGATATTCCAGATAGATTTAAAGGAATCTTTAATGAAATCATGAATCATAACGATGAATACTTTATTTTCAAAGATTTTGATGCGTATTTATTAGAATCTAAGAAAATTGAAAACTATTATCTTGACCAAAAAGCTTGGGCGACGAGCTGCTTAATTAATATCGCTGAATCTGGATATTTCTCAAGCGATCGTACAATTGAAGGGTATAACAAAGATATTTGGCATCTAAATAAAATCGATATGTCTTTGATTAAGTAATTTAAAAAAGATGAACGTTATTGTTCATCTTTTTTATTTGTAATACTTCTAAATGGTAATGGAATTTTTTGGAATGCTTTTAGCAATAAATACGCTAGTAGTGAACCAGTATATCCTTGGATTAAATCAAATAATGAAGAAATATAAGCATATTTAATATCGAATAAAACACAATAAGCTACAAAATAAGTAAGAATCATAAATGTAGCTGAAATTGGTAATGCAATATACTTAAGATGTTTTTTGTTACGTAATAAATAGTAAAGACCGAAGGCTATTAAGGCTTCAAGACCTTTAGCAACGATAGTAAATGGTACAAATACACCATTTGATCCACTTAATAAATCAGCTACGACGCATCCTGCAATTCCAGCAATTAATCCCTCAAGCGGCCCAATATAAATAGCAGTGAACATGATTAAGGCATCACTCAAATTAAAATAACCACCATTAGAATATGGTATTGCCAAAAATTGGGTTGCTAAGTAAACAAGAGCCATCATTAAGGCCGTTAAAGAAATACGATAAATCATTTCTTTAGTTTTAGTCATTATTTTTCTTCTTTTTTATTCATTGATTCAGTATAAATCTGATATTCTGACTTCTCGGTATTGTTATGATTGTAGCGTGGTTTATCGTATGATGAATGTCCGCTATAATTTCTATTATAGTTTGAATTATATCTAGGTCTTGAGTTATATGATGAATGTTCATTACGATCATGTGAATATGACGAATGCTCTCCATAACTTGGTTTATTTCCATAAGATCTTCTATTACTATAACCAGTTCTTGAATCATCTTTAGTATAAGAACCTTTATTGTATGATTTGTGGTAGGAGTTGTGATCAAAACGATTTTGACTCTTGCGTTCTTCATAAATCTTTTTATTAGCAATACGAGAATATTCGGCATTCTTTTCTTCTTTTTCTTTACGAATAGCTTCTCTTTCTTGAATTGCTTTTTCTTTTTCTTCAAAAATTTGTTTTTGAGTTTTATCAATTAATTGTTCAACTTCATCGATTGTAACACATTGGACACCAAGAGCAGTTAAAGCTCTAGTGGTGATGCCTTGACCATCGATTAAAGTACCATTAAATCTTCCATTATAAATTTGTTTAACTCCACAAGATGGGGATTTATCAGCTAAAACAGCTTTTCTTATATGGAAATATTTAACAATATTTAACACATCATCTCGACCTTTTTCAAAATATTTAGTAACATCTTTACCTTTATTACTAACGACAGTGTCTCCTCTAACTTCGCTAGGATCACGAGGAGTTGTCATTCCACCGAATTGTTCAGGACAAATAGGAACAATATCAAAATGTTCTCTTAAAAATTTTATATTATCGTTATAATTACCTTTTCCATCATAACGACATTTATCGCCTAATAAGCAAGCACTTACAATAATAGTTTCCATTTGAACCCTCTTTGCTTTCAATATTATAAAGATTTCTTTATAATATTTCTATATGAAAAGAGAGACGATCTTAAATATAAATGGTATTGACTATGAGGCAACCATAGAATATAAGGCTACAAATTACATAAAATATAGGCTCCAAGACAATAAAATTGTTATTCGCTGTCCTTATTTTATTAGCAAAGATTATTTAGTTGATCTTATTGAAAAGAAAGGCTTTAAACATTCAAAAAATAATAAAATTCATCCTTTTGGTACCGATTATTGTTATATTTATGGCACAAAAGAAAAAATTGATGGTGGATTTATTAATATAGATGGTCATTTTGTTCTATTTAATAAAGATACATTTTATAAAGACATTAATAAATATTTTAGTGATTACATTACAAGTAGAATAAGATATTATGAAAATTTGATGGGAATTGATGTTCCTTACAAGATTACCTGTAGACTTGTTTCTACTAGATATGGAAGCAATAGTAAAAGAACTCATCATATAACAATGAATTGCTATCTTGTTCATTTTTCAAAAGATATAATAGATGCAATAGTTGTTCATGAATTAGCTCATAATTTCTATTATGATCATTCAAAAAACTTTTATGATTATATTTATAGATTTTGTCCAAATTATAAAGAGTTACATAAAAATTTAAGACTTGGAAATTTTGAAGGAGTGGAAAAATAGTAATGATTCAGTATATAACTAGTAGAAAAAATAAAATTGTAGGAGATACTATTGATTTAAGAAAAAATAGTGTTTCACTTGAAAAAAAGCTCTTTGTCATTGAAGGTGAACATCTTCTTGAGATGGCACTTAAAAGTAAAAATATTTTGTATGTTCTAACCAACAAACATTTAAACAATATACCAGATGAAATTGATCAATATATTGTAACTGATGATATTCTTTCAAAAATAAGTGTGAGCAAATCAGCTCCAAGTGTAATTGCGGTTTGCAAATATATAAATGAATCAATTAAAGAGGATCAAAACATAATTTATCTTGATAATGTCCAAGATCCAGGAAATTTAGGAACTATTTTAAGAAGTTCATTAGCTTTTGGTGTATTTAATGTATTGATAAGTAATAATAGCGTTAATAAATATAATGAAAAAGCAATTCAAGCGTCACAAGGCTCTCTTTTTAGTTTAAACATTGAGTCTTGTAATACAAATAAACTTATTGATTTAAAGAAGAAAGGATACAAAATTATAGTTACTTTACTTGATCTAGAAGCTATAAAATTGTCTTCTTTCAATTTTTCTAAAAATGAAAAGTATGTAATTGTTTTTGGAAATGAAGGGCAAGGAGTTAGTAAAGATGTGATTGCTCTTGCTGATAAGAAAGTATTCATTGAAATGGATAATATTGATTCGCTTAATGTTGGTGTAGCTGCATCAATATGCTTATATAAATTGAAAGTTGATTTAAATAAATAGTTGTTGATTAATGCATAAAAATATAAGAATTTGCTTAATTTTTAATGCCTTTTTAACTTTTTAATGATATTATAAAAGAGCGTTGAGAAGGAGTAGTAATAAGATTATTAACTTCTAGGGATGAGTGAATAGTGCAACCACTCAAGCTAATACTTATGAAATTCACCTTTGAGCAGGTTTGATGAACCCGTTTTCTATACGTTATTAGAACAATTAAGAACACATGGAATTAGGATGGTACCGCGAAGAAATTCGCTCCTAACTAATTCTTTTTTTGTTCAAAAAGGAGAAAAAATATGAGTGAGAAACTCGAATACAAATTTGATACTCAATTACTAATTAATGGAAAAGGCCTTAATGAAGACGAAATTAATGATTATATTACCACGCATTTTAAAGGCGATTGCTTAATTGCTGTTGGTGATGATACATTAATCAAAATCCATTTTCATACAAATGAACCTTGGAAAATCTTAGAATATGGCCAATCTATTGGTGATATTAGTGATGTTGTTGTTGAAAATATGCAAAGACAATCTGATGGCTTAAAAGGCTAATTTGTTTTTGATTAGGAGATTATAAAGTATGGCAGAGGAAAATAACGTCAAAGAGATTGTAGATAATGCCGTTCAAGACATATCTAAATCAAGCTCTTTAGATGAATTAAATGAATGTCGAAATAAGTATCTTTCAAAAAAAGGACTTATTTCTAATTTAATGTTAAAAATGAAAGAATTATCCATTGAACAAAAAAAGGAATATGGAAAAGTTGTTAATGATGCAAAAGTAAGGATTGAATCTTTAATTAATTCTAAAATTGAAGAAGAGAAATCAAAGCTTCTGGAAAAAGAATTAGCAAAAGATACGATTGATATAACATTACCTGGTAACAATTTAGATGAAGGTGCTGAAAATCCATTTTATAAAGTTATTCGCGATGTAGAGGATATTTTTATTGGAATGGGCTATTCAGTTGAAGAAGGTCCAGAAGTAGTGTCAGATGAATTTAACTTCGAACTTGTAAATATTCCAAAAGACCATCCAGCACGTGAGATGCAAGATAGTTTTTATATCGATGATAATTTACTCTTAAGAACACAAACTTCCTCTATGCAGCCAACAATTATGCGTTTATCTAAAGGCAAACCAATTAAGGTTATTTGCCCAGGCAAATGCTATAGAAGAGATGATGATGATTTAACTCATAGCCATCAATTTGCACAAATTGAAGGCCTTGTTATCGATAAAAACATTAATTTAGGTAACTTAAAAGGAACTCTTGAGTTATTTGCTAAATCAATGTTCTCAAAAGATAGTAAAGTTAGATTTAGACCTTCATATTTCCCATTTACTGAACCATCGGTTGAAGTTGATATTTCTTGCTTCAAATGTCATGGAAAAGGTTGTCCAACTTGCAAGGGTAGTGGATGGATTGAAATATTAGGAGCAGGAATGGTACATCCTAATGTTTTAAAGATGAATGGATATGATCCAGAAGTATATTCTGGTTTCGCTTTTGGTGTTGGTATTGATCGAGTTGCTATGCTTAGATATGGAATTGATGATGTTCGTAGAATTTATCAAAATGATATTAGATTTATCGATCAATTCAAAAAGAAAGATGAGGATTAATCTATGTTAGTATCATTAAATGAAATTAAAAAATACGTTAATCTCGATGGAATAACTCCAGATGAGATTGCTAAAAAAATTACCTCGGCTGGTATTGAAGTTGATAGTTACAAACCATTAGCTAATGCCACTAATTTAGTAATTGGTCATATTATTCAATGTGATAAACATCCTGAATCTGACCATTTACATGTTAATAAGGTCGATATTGGTAGTGATGTTTTAAATATTGTCTGTGGTGCACCTAACTGTAGAAATGGACTTAAAGTAATTGTTGCTAAAGTTGGTGCTCAATTACCTGAAAAGAAGATTGAAAAATCTATAATTCGAGGTCAAGAAAGCCAAGGAATGCTTTGTGCTTTAAATGAAATTGGTGTTGATCCAAAAAATTTAAGACCAGAGCAAATTAGTGGTATTGAAGAATTACCAGCTGATGCTCCAATAGGTGAAACAAATGTTTTAGGATACTTAGGACTTGATGATGTTATATTTGATTTAGAACTTTTACCAAATAGAAGTGACGCTTATTCTTTATATAATGTTGCACGTGAAATCGGCGCTTTATTTGGAAGAGATGTTAATATTCCAAAGTATATTAGTAGTAATTTAGTAGATTATAAGTATAAAGTAAGTAGTTTTACTGATAAATGTAAGTTCTTCTCAGTACGTGTTTTTAAAGGTGTTAAGATTGGTCCTTCACCAAAATGGTTATCCGATGTTTTAAGAAACGAAGGAATTAGATCAATTAACAATATTGTTGATATTGGAAATTATGCCATGCTTTTAACTGGGCAACCAATCAATATGTATGATGCGGATAAATTACCAAAAGAAGAATTGGTTGTTAAAGACGATTTTGAAGGTGATTTATTAGCGATGGATGATAAAAAATATGCTATTAAAAAAGGTGATTTAGTCGTAACAAGCGATAATAAACCAGTTTGTTTGGCTGGAATTATGACAACAAAAGAAGCTGAGGTAACTGAATCTTCAAAAAATATTGTTGTTGAATCAGCTATCTTTTATGGGGCTCAAATTCGTAGAACTTCTATTAGATTAGGTTTAACAAGCGATAGTGCTCAAAGATTTATTAAAGGGCTCAATCCAAACCAGAACGAAGATGTGTTAAATCTTATTGAAAATTTAATGAAGAATATTGCTAATTATGATGAATGCAGCAAGACAATTCTTTATGATGTTCAAAACTATAAAGATAAAGAAATACCATGTACTTTTAGTTATATTAATAACCGTTTAGGAACCAATTTTCCAAATGATGTTATTGTGAATACTTTAAGTAAACTGTATTTTAAAATTAAAAATGTTACAAAAGATGGTTTTGTTGCTGTTGTCCCATCATTTAGAATTGATGTTGATGGTAAGGCTGACTTAAGTGAAGAAATCTTAAGATTTAATGGATTTGATTCGATTAATTCGATACTTCCATATATGGAAACAACTGTTGGTGGTCGTAATTCAAACAGTAAAAAAGAGAAGATTATTGCTGATTATTTGTTAGAAAGAGGACTCTATCGAATTGTTACATATAATTTATTAAGCAAAGAAGATATTGGTACTTTTAATTTACTTAATAAAAATGAAGGTTATGTAATTATGAATCCTATTACAGAGGATCATAAATTCATTAGAACAAATCTTTTGTCGAGTATTGTTAGAACTATTCAATATAATCTTAATCATCAAAACAAGAATTTTGGTGTCTTTGAAATTGCTCAAATAGATGATAAAAAAGAAGTTTCAATTCACTTATCACTGGGTTTATGTGGAAATAAGTTTTCTCAAGATATGATGGGTGCTCAAGCATATTCTTTCTATGATGCAAAGGGTATCTTAGAGAGTATTTTAACAATGTTTAATATTCAAAGTACTAGAGTTAAATATGATAGAATAGTCGACTCAAAAGAACTCCATCCTAATAGATCTTGTAAAGTTACATTAGATGGAAAATTGTTAGCTGTAATCGGTGATATTTATCCAACCCTTAAAGATAAATATGATATGAAAAAAGAAGCGGTAGTGCTTTTAGAAATGAACTTAAGTTTATTATTTAACACAAGAACTGGTGACGATCATTATGTAGAATTGAATAAATTCCCATCTGTTTCACGAGATTATGCATTTATTTTTGATAAATCTACCAAATATGCAGATGTTAAGAATGAAATTAAGAAATTATCAACTTTAATTAGTGATGTCCATATTTTTGATATTTATGAAGGTGAGCATTTGGTCAAAGATAAAGTTTCAATTGCTATGAATGTAACTTTTGAAGCTAAAGACCATACTTTAAAAGATGAAGAAGTGAATTCAGTCGATGGAAAAATAAAATCTCTTCTTTTAAGCAAATTTAATGCTATTATGAGAATATAATTATGGAAATAAGTTTTAGTCAAGCAAGTGGTCATGAAGTTTTACCTTATGAGTCAACATTAGATAAGTATTTTAATGGAACTGATAAAATTATTAAAAAGGTAAAATCATTAAAAGGAACGATTACAACTGATAAAGTTGGAAATACTTTAATTTGTAAGATAACCCTTAGAGGTGTTCTTAATGTTATATCTAGTTATTCTGGTTTAGCATTTGATACATCAATTAATTTGAATGAAGATCTTTATTTTACGAATAAATCTGATCAAGAATCAGAAGATATGGTTTTTGTTAAAGATTCAATTGATTTAGATCATTACATTTATTCTCTTGTTTTAACTTCGCTACCTATCGATATTCATAAAAAGGGCGAATCCTTGCCATCTGGAAAAGGATATCGTGTCCTAAAGGAAGATGAATTGATTAAAGAACGAAGTAAAAAAGTAGAAAATGATGATAACCCTTTTTCTAAATTAGATGGAATAGATTTTGATAAATGAAACATTATGATTATTTAGTAGTTGGTAGTGGACTATTTGGTGCAGTATTTACTGCTGAAGCAATTCGTAATGGAAAAACTGTTTTAGTAGTTGAAAAACGCGATCATATCGGTGGAAATGTTTATACAAAAAAATATGGTGTAATTAATGTGCATTATTATGGTGCGCATATTTTTCATACTTCTAATAAAGAAGTTTGGGATTATGTAAATAAGTTCGTTGAATTCAATAATTTTATTAATTCACCAATTGGTTTTTATAAAGGAAAATACTATTCTTTGCCTTTTAACATGAATACTTTTAAAGAAATGTGGGGAGTTTCTACTCCTGAAGAAGCTAAAAGTATAATTAACGAACAAGTAAAAAAAGAAAATATTACTAATCCAAAGAATCTAGAAGAACAGGCATTATCACTTGTTGGACGTGATATTTATGAAAAACTGATTAAAGGATATACTGAGAAGCAATGGGGTAGAAAAGCAACCGATTTGCCTGCTTTTATTATTAAACGCATTCCTTTAAGATACGAATTTAATAACAATTATTTTAATGATATTTATCAAGGAGTACCTATTGGCGGATTTACTTTATTAATTAAAAAAATGCTAAAAGGTGCTGATGTTCTTCTTAATTTTGATTTTAATCAACATAAAGATGAATTAATTAATGTTGCAGATAAAATCATTTATACTGGCTCAATCGATGAATATTATGACTATAAATTTGGTCAATTAGAATATCGATCTTTAAAATTTGAAATTGAACGATATGATCAAGAATATTATCAGAAAAATTGTGTTATAAATTATGAAGAATTTGATGTTCCGTACACAAGAATTATTGAACATAAATATTTTGAAAATGTTGAGTGCCCATATACTTATATAACTAAAGAATATCCTGAAAAATATGAAGCAGGTAAAGAGCGATATTATCCAATAAATGATGATAAAAACAATAATTTATATCAAAAATATCTCGAATTATCTAAAAAAGAATCCAAAGTTGTTTTTGGTGGAAGATTAGCATCTTACAAATATTTTGATATGGATGATACAGTTGAAGAAGCTTTAAAACTTTCTAAACAAATAATCTCATAAAACATCGATAACCATCGAATAAAAAAATATTTCATTTTTTGTAAGAAAACACTTGCAAGAAATGATTTTTTTATATACAATTAAGGTACAAGTGGAAGAAAGTGGGAGAAAGTGTAAAATATGTTTCTCGGAAGCTACGAATACTCTATTGATGATAAAGGCCGTCTAGTTATTCCAAGCAAGTTCAGAAATGAAATTGGGGATAAGCTCTATTTAATGAAGGGCTTTGACGGATGCTTATCAATCTATAAAGATTCTGATTTCCAAAAAGCGTTAGAGAATTTACAAAAATTCCAATACGAAAAAGAGAAAACAAGGTTATACCAAAGACTTCTTCTAGAAACAGTTGTAGAGTTAACAACTGACAAATTAGGAAGAATCCAAATCCCACAAAAGACACTTCAAAAGTATTCTATTGGCAAACAAGTAAAAATTATCGGACTATTAGACCATTTCGAAATCTGGGATGAGAACATCTGGAATAAATATCATGATGATCACATTAAAGATTTTGAAAAAGATGCTGAAGATCTATTAAAAGATGAAGAGTAACGAACATAAGCCAGTATTACTTAATGAAGTGATTGAAGGTTTAAACATTAAACCTAACGGAGTCTATGTTGACTTAACACTTGGTCGGGCTGGTCATAGTAGTGAGATTTTAAAAAGATTAGATAATAAGGGACTACTTATTGGACTTGATCAAGATGATGAAGCAATTGAAGCTTCAAAATTAAAGCTTAGCAAAGTTGGAAATAATTTCAAAATTGTAAAAACCAACTTTGTTAATATAAAAGCTGTCTTAGATGAGTTGAAGATTAAAAGTATAGATGGAGCTTTATATGACTTAGGCGTATCTTCTCCGATGTTTGATGAAGATTATAGAGGCTTCTCCTATAGATTTGATGGCCCACTCGATATGAGAATGGATACCAGTCGTTCTTTGACCGCTAGAGAGATTGTAAATACTTATTCCCTCTCTGAATTAACAAGAGTATTTAGAGACTATGGTGAGGATCATTATTCTTACCAAGTTGCGAAGAATATTGTTAAAAGAAGAGAAGTTAAGCCAATTGAAACAACTCTCGAATTAGTCGATATTATTAAAGCTTCGAAACCAAAAAAAGAGTTAGAAATTGTTGGACATCCTGCAAAGCAGATCTTCCAAGCATTAAGAATTGAAGTTAACGATGAACTTAATGTATTAGAAAAATCTCTTGATGACACCATTAAATCCCTCTCAATTGGCGGAAGAGTAGCAGTAATTACATTCCAATCATTGGAAGATAAGATCGTTAAGAATTTATTTAGAAAATATTCAGTGATTGAAGGAAATAGACTAAATGATTATGTTTCGCCTAAAGATGTAAAAACACCTGATTATCGTGAAGTTAATAAGAAGGTTATTGTTGCTAGCAGTGAAGAATTAATCGAAAATCATCGAGCTAAAAGTGCAAAACTTAGAATACTCGAGAGAATTAAATAAAAGGGGTAAAAATTATGAAAGACAAATTAGTACGTTACAATCACAAAGCTGGTTATTATGTTATGAAGAAGTTTGCTATCGGAGCTTCTGTTCTTGTCGCTTCATCAATTTTAATTGCGCTTCCTATTAGTTTTGGCTTAAATATGGTCAAATCAAGTGAAGTTGCTAAAACTGAAGTCAATCCAAGTTCTGCAAGTGATGTAGAAACTTTAAAATATTAAATATTCTAAAAAATTCAAATTTTCAAAAAGCAGCCAAAAACTGCTTTTTATTATATAAATACCTACTAAATAACTACTTATAATCTACTAGTAGTTTTTAATGAATCGGTTTGATTTGAGATTGTAAATAAATCCACTTAATAATATAATTATTAATAGTTATGGAAAAAGATATCGCAGCACTTGAAATAAGAAGTAAAACTATAACATTAGTTATTGGAAATGTTATTGATAATAAAGTTAATATTACAAATAGGGTTGTAAGACCTCTTTCGGTTTCTTTAAAAGATGGTGAAGTTTTGGATAGTAGTAGTTTAACTAACGATATTAAAAATATGCTTACAATCGAAGATTCTAAGCATAATTTAAAAATTAATGTTAACGAAGTGGCTTTGGTAATTCCACCTTACGGATTGGAAGTTTATCATAGTCAAAAATCAACGACTGTTATTTCTAATGCTAGTAAAATTGATCGTATTGATATTACAAATGCGATTTCAATGCTTAAAAAAGAGAAAATCCCAAATCAAAATAATTCAATCATTGATATTATTCCAAATTATTTTTCAATAGATGGTGATAAGAGATTTACAGAACCACCTTTAGGTGAAACAAGCAGTTCTCTTTTAATTGATGCTAATATTTATTCATTACCAACTAATTTTGTTCAAGATATTATGGATTGCGTTCAAAATGCTGGAGTTAAAATTAGACGAAATGTAATTTCATCTATTGGTGCTTCGCATTTATTTGAAGCTTATAAATATTCGCTTGATACCTATGTTTTAGTTGATTGTGGTAGAAAAACAACTATTTTAGATTTTGTTGGAAAGAATGTTGTTTACAATTCGAGTTTCTTCTCATTTGGTCTTGATGATTTAATTGATCAAGTTACAAATCAATTTGGAATTTTACGCTCTGATGCTGAACAATTAGTTTATTTATATGGCTTGGATTATCGAAAATCAGCCTTAAATCCTGCAATTTGCAAGGGAACGGTTGGTGGTGTACCAAAGAGCTTTTATCTTGAAGATTTAAACGCTATTGTCATTAAATATTTCCAAACATGGATTACATATTTTAACAATTGTTTAGATACATTAATGTCAGACTATAAAGATATGCTTCCTGGTTTAAATCTTGTTTTTATCGGTGAGAATACAAAAATTAACTATTTTAAAGAATTTTTAAATAAATTTTTGACTAATTTTACTTGTAATTTTCCAATTCTTCCAAGCGTTGGAATGCAAGATAGTGTTTATATTAATTGTGCAGGAGCTATTCTTCTTTCATCAATCTATCGTGGATCATTGGAAGATGATATTAAAGGACAATTAACTGAAGTTTCAAGAAAGACTGATGATAAACACGTTTATAGCGAAACAAAAGATGAACTTTAGAGAGGAAATGCAATATGAATGAAGATTTAGAGAATTTTGAGCCAGTTGCAAAGATTGCAGTTGTTGGAGTTGGCGGTGCTGGAAACAATGCTGTTAACCGAATGATTGATGAAAACATTTCTAATGTATCTTTTTATGTCGCAAATACAGATAAACAAGCATTATCACTTAGTAAAGCTCCAAATAGACTTATTTTAGGTGAAGAAATAACTAATGGTTTAGGTGCTGGTGGCGATCCAGAAGTTGGTAAAAAAGCCGCTGAAGCATCAATAGAAGATATTAAAAAGATTGTTGAAGGTTGTAATATGGTTTTCGTTGCTGCTGGTATGGGTGGTGGTACTGGTACAGGTGCTGCTCCAGTTATTGCTAAAGCGGCTAAAGAGGCTGGCGCATTAACAATTGGTATTGTCACACGTCCATTTACGTTTGAAGGAACTAAAAAATTAGCATTAAGTGTTGAAGGATTAAACAACTTGAAAGCTAATTGTGATGCATTAATTGTTGTTAGTAATGATAAATTATTGATGAATGCTGGTAATTTACCAGTTGGACAAGCTTTCAGCGAATCTGATAAAGTCCTTGCTCAATCAGTTCAAACAGTTACAGATTTAATTTTAATGCCTGCTATTATTAATCTTGATTTTGCTGATGTTAAGGCAACTTTAAAGGAAAGTGGTATTGCATTAATTGGTTTTGGTACTGGTGAAGGTGAAAGACGTAGTGAAGATGCTGCTTTAAGTGCCTTAAACTGTCCTTTAATTGAGCAATCTATTAAAGGTGCAAGAAAGGCTATTTGTCACATTACTTGTGGTCCTCAAGTTAGTTTATTTGAGTGCCAAGATTGTGTTGAACATATTATCGAACAAAGTGGTGGCAAGATGGATTTAAAGTTTGGTGTTGCTATTAATGATCAATTAACTGATCAAATCATGGTTTCTATTATTGCTGGTGATTTTGATACCGATATTGATTTTACAACTCCTCCAAAAGATTCATTTGATCCAAGTGCTTTATTAAGAAAAGCACCTGCTAAAACTGAAAAGACTTCTTTACTTGATGATGGCACAGCTGTCGAAGCAAGCGATGATAAATCACAAGCTGCTGAACCAATCAATACAGCAACTACTAAAGAAGATTCTCAAGAAGAAGAGACTCTTGAAGATATTATTCCAAATTTCTTAAATGGAAAATAATTGATTAAATCATTAATATTTAATATAGTATTTAATAATCAAGACACGTTTTATTTATATGGTTCTTAGAGAAAGATTGATGTGGTGAAAGATCTTGAACAATTTAAATAAAAAATCACTTGATCGTCTAGTTTTAAAAAAATGAGTGATAAGGATTTTTCCTTATAACTAAGGTGGTACCGCGTATATTACGTCCTTAGATTTATTTCTAAGGACTTTTTTAATTTTAAGGAGAGTATTTATGGAATTTAAAGACACACTCTTAATGGGTAAAAGTGGATTCGAAATGAGAGGCAATCTCAATCAAAAAGAACCTTTATTGATCGAAAAATGGACCAAAGAAGATATTTATGACAAGATGCAAGTTAAACGAGATCTTGGTGAATATATGCTTCATGATGGACCTCCATATGCTAATGGTGCGATGCATTGTGGTCATATGCTAAATCGTGTTTTAAAAGACTTTGTTGTTCGTTATAAGAATATGCAAGGTTATAAGACACCATTTATTTTCGGATGGGATACTCATGGATTACCAATTGAAAATCAATTGACTAAAAATGGTGTAAATCGAAAATCAATGCCAATTTATGAATTTAGAAAATTATGTGAAGAATATGCTTTAAAACAAGTTGAAAATCAAAAAGCATCTATTCGTAGATTAGGTGTTTTAGGTGATTATGATCATCCATATTTAACTCTTCAAAAAGATTTTGAAGCTAGTGAAATTCATTGTTTTGCTACAATGGCTTTAAAGGGCCTTATCTATAAAGGATTAAAGCCAGTTTATTGGTCTCCATCAAGTGAATCAGCTCTAGCTGAAGCTGAAATTGAATATCAAGATATTAAAGCTTATACAATTTTTGTTGCTTTTAGTGTTAAAGATACTAAAGGTAAAATTCCAAGCGATGCAAAGTTTATTATCTGGACAACAACTCCATGGACTCTTCCTGCAAACCTTGCTATTTGTACACATCCAAAATTTGTTTATGGTTTATTTAATACTGATAAAGGTAAATTTATTTTCTTAAGTGAACTTAAAGATAAATTATCTGAAAAATTATGTTTCACAAAATGCGAATTAATTGCTGAATATAGTGGTAAAGAATTAGAAGGAATTGTTTGTAAACATCCTTTCTATGATCGTGATTCTGTCGTAATTAACGCTGATTATGTCACTAATGTTGATGGAACTGGTATTGTTCACATTGCTCCAGGACATGGTGAAGATGATTATAATGCGTGTTTAAAATATGGAATTAAACCATATTGTCCTGTTGATGAACATGGAAAATTAACCGAAGATTGTGGTCCACGATTAGCTGGATTATTTTATGAAGATGCAAATAAAGTTGTTTTAGATATCTTAAAAGAGAATGGTTGTTTATTAAAAGAAGAAGATATCGTTCATAGTTATCCTCATGATTGGCGTACTCATAAACCAGTTATATTTAGAGCTACTTCACAATGGTTCTGTTCAATTGAACCAATTCGTAAAGATTTACTAAAAGCAATTGATGAACAAGTCAATTGGACACCTTCTTGGGGTCGTATTCGTATGGAAAATATGATTAAAGACCGTAATGATTGGTGCATTAGCCGTCAAAGAGCATGGGGTGTTCCTCTTCCTATCATATATTGTGAAGATGGTACTCCAATTATCGAAGAAAAAGTTTTTGATAATATTGAAAAATTAGTCCGTGAATTTGGTAGTAATACTTGGTATGAAAGAGATGAAAAAGACTTATTACCTGTTGGATATACAAATTCTCACTCACCAAATGGTATTTTCCATAAAGAAAAAGATATTATGGATGTTTGGTTTGATAGTGGTAGTAGTTTTAATGCAGTTTTAAATGGAAGAAAACTTAAATTCCCAAGTGATTTATATCTTGAAGGAAGCGATCAATATCGTGGTTGGTTTAATAGTTCACTTATTATTAGTGTTGCTAACTATGGTGTTGCGCCTTATAAAAATATTGTAAGCCATGGCTATGTTCTTGATGCTAATTGGGACAAAATGTCTAAATCAAAAGGCAATGGAATCGATCCAATCAAGATTTGCAATGTTTATGGTGCAGATATTTTAAGATTATGGGTAGCTTTAACTGATTATCAACAAGATGTTCGTTTAAGTGAAGATATCGTTAAACAAAGTGTTGAAGTTTACCGTAAAATTAGAAATACATTTAAATTTTTATTATCAAATTTAAGCAATGGTGAAGGTGACTCCTTTAAAGAAGAAGATAAGATTCCATATGATGAATTAAAGCTTACAGATAAATATATTTGGAATCGTTTAAATGAAATTGTTAATAGTTTTAATGAAAACTTTGATAAGTTTAATTTCTTAAGTGCTATGACTGATTTAATGAAGTTTATTAGTGATGATCTATCAAGTTTCTACTTAGATATTACTAAAGATTCACTATATTGCGATAGCAAAGACTCTTTAAGAAGAAAACAAATTCAAACTGTATTCAATCGCTGTGTGGAAGTTTTAATGAAACTTCTTAATCCAGTATTACCATTTACTATGGATGAAGTTAATGCAAATTGGTCACTCAAGAGCAAAGATAATGTTCAACTTTATGATTATCCTGCAAAAGTAGAAGATGTGGATTATACCTTAATTAAACAATATCAAGATAACTTTATTAGAGTTAGACAAGAAGTTTTAAAAGCAATCGAAGAGAGACGTAATACCAATGATGTTCATAGCTCTCAAGAAGCTAAAGTAGATATTTCTTTTAAAGATATTAATTTAAAAGAATATATGAATAAAAATTTCACTGCAAAGGATTTAGCAGAATTATTTATTGTTAGTGAAGTTAATCTTGAAGACAATCAAAAATCTGGTTTTAAAGGCGAAACAGCCACAATTTATGTTGGCCATCATAAAGGCATTAAGTGTGATCGTTGCTGGAACTATTTTGATGAAGACCAAATTAGCGAAGTAGAGGGAGCTCATGTATGTCCAAGATGCAAGACAACAATAACCAAGAAATAAAAGTAGAAGAAAAAGAAAACATTAAAAAAGAATCATCATTTAAGTGGTTTTTAAATTCTTTTATATGGCTTGCAATCATTCTTTTTATAATTGATGTTATAACTAAATTTGCTGCTTACTATAATTTAACTTATGGAGAATCAATCAAAATTCCAGGTCTTACTTGGTTAGTTCAATTTACTTTAACATTTAATACCGGAGCTGCTTGGGGATTAGGTGGAAATAACCTTGTAAGTCAAATTCTTTTATGTATTTTGAGTTATATAGCAGGTGGTGCAATCATTTTTTATTACACTAAGAAGCAAAAAGAGTTAAATAAACTTTTAAAAGCAATTTTAATGGTTTGTTTAGCAGGTGATATTGGAAATTTAGTTGATAGAACCTTTGCTTTAATGTCAAATTTACCAACAATTTATCAACATGGTGTTGTAGATTTTATTGATATTACACCTTTAATTCCAGGGTTTGGTATTTTTAATTTTGCTGATAGTTGTCTTACTGTTGGTATTTTAATGTTAATTGTCTATGAAATCGTTGTTTCAATTAAAAGCGATAAAAAAGAAACGGATAGTAAAAAATAGTGAATAAAGAATTTATTGTTTCAAAAGAAGAAGAATCTCTTCGTATTGATAAATTTTTATCCTTAAAAGACCCAAAATGTTCAAGGGTTTATTTTTCTAATTTAATTAAAAACAATAAGGTTACTGTAAATGGAAAAAATGTCTCTCCATCTTATAAAATTAGAAATAATGATAAGATTTTTGTTGATTATACCAAGGATGAAATCGATGAAACAATTACTCCTTTTAAATTTAAGTTAGATATTATCTATGAAGATGATGATATTATCATTATAAATAAGCCAAAAGGATTAGTTGTACATCCAGGAGATGGACATCATGACGATACATTGGTTAATGCTTTAATTTATGCAAAAAAGGAATTATCTACGATTAATGGACTTGAACGAGTTGGAATAGTTCATAGAATCGATAAGGATACGTCTGGATTGCTCTTAATTTGTAAGAATAATTATGCTCATAATTTTATTGCTAAACAATTAAAAGATCATTCTATGCATCGAGAGTATTATGCTTTAGTAATGGGTGTAATTAATGAAGATAATGGAAAAATTATTGCTCCAATTGGTCGAGATAAGTCGAATAGATTAAAAATGTGCGTTGATCCAACAAATGGTAGAGATGCAATCACTCATTTTACTGTTATTAAACGCTTTAAAAAATATACGTTAGTATCTTGTAAACTAGAAACAGGTCGTACACATCAAATCCGTGTTCATATGGATTATATTCAGCATCCAGTAGTAGGTGATTCATTATATGGACATAATAATTGTGGAATTTATAATAATGGACAATTATTGCATGCTTATCAATTGACATTTGTCCATCCAACAACAAAAAAAGAGATGACATTTACATGTCCTCTCCCTGATTATTTTAAAGAAGTAATCGATAAATTAGAGTAGTTTAGTACTTGTAATTTCTTCAAAATTCTTGAAGTTTTGTTTAGCTAACTTTGAAAAAGCATCTAAACCATATTTTTCGATGAATTTTTTGCTAAATTCATTTACTTGTTCACCAGCACCAAATGGAATTTTCATACCAATTTTCTTTGAATTGAATTCCATATCAGCCAAGAAATAATAACGTGCAATACAACTTGCAAGAGCAACGCTAGGGAAATAGCTTTCACCTTTTTCTCTAAAAACAACACCATCTGTAATATGCTCAATATCGTTTAAATAAGCATAATAATTCTTTTCTGGAGTAAATTGATCAATATAAACATTATGAACGTAAGGGCAACGTTCATGAAGCTTTGTTAAGACGAAATTATGAAGAATACATTTTATTTTAACCATATTAAAGCCTTTTTTAACGGCTTCATTATATCTTTCATTAGTTAAAATTTTATATTCATAATGAACTTTCTTTAAAAGAAGTGGAACAACTTCCATAATTTTTTCATCAGTAAGTTTTTTGGAATCTTTTATATCATATTCAGCAATTAATTTCATTGTTTCGTGATCACAATAAGCTGCACAAACTACGATTGGACCTAAAAAATCACCAGTTCCTACTTCATCACTACCTATTTGTTGATCAACATCAATAAAATATGGTGATTCCTTTACTTTTTTCTCTTTTTTAGGGATTAAAAGAACACTTTTTGCATATTTTTTTGCAATATCGGTAGCATTATCGCCTTGAATTGTAATTTTAAAAGACATGCCTTTCTTATTGTTAAAGGCAGTTATAATATTTGAGTCAGTTTTGATTACAAACATAATATAACCAATATCTCTACTAATAATATTATCTTTGTAGTCCTGCTCAACTTGTTTTAATGTCTCTTCATCAACTTTGACTGTTATCATTAGTAAAATTATACCATTAATCGTGCTTTTATGCTAATATTACTTTATGAATTCAGTACGACAAATACTCGAAATTGATCGAATTTTGGATCAAGTTAAAAGATATATTAAAACACCAAGGGGTTCGATTATTTTAGCAAATCTTGATGTTTTTGATGAAAAAAACGATTGTAAAGAAGAATTAGCTAGATTGAGTGAAATGCTATCTTTAATTGAAAAGTATAATGATCTGCCAATTAACAGTCATATAGATATTTTTGATGAAATCCAAAAAGCTAAAAAAGGTAGTGTAATCAATGAGAAAAGCTTCAATGACATTAAAGAAGTTTTATCTTCTTGTCGAGAAATTATAAAATTCTACAACAAAATAGTTGAAAAACCTACGTTGTTATCGGCATATTTTACTAAAATTGTTTTTGATGAGAAATTATATAACAAGATAAATCAAGTTATAACAGTTGATAATACAGTTGCTGATAATGCTTCGCCAAAATTAAATCAAATTAGACATTCACTTGAAAAAAGCGAAAAAGAAATTCACACAACAATCTCCAAATTGATGATTACTTATAAAGATCAATTATCCGGAGATAATTATGTTTTACGTGATGGAGTCTATGTTTTACCAATAAATTCATCATATAAGGCAAGTGTTGATGGTTTAGTTCATGATATAAGTGATAGTGGCATGACAACTTTTATCGAGCCATTAGAGATTGTTAATCTTGAAAACAACAAACACGTTCTTGAAATTCAAGAAAAAGAAGAAGTTACGAGAATTTTGAAGGAATTAACCCAAAATGTTATTCAAGATGAAGGAATTTTAACAACAAACGATCAAATTATTGGATATTTTGACTTTTTACAATCAAAATCTCATTATTGTGTTGAAATTGATGGTGTAGTGCCTAAATTGCTTGATAATCAATTTATTAAGTTATATTTAGCTAGACACCCATTGTTAGATAAAAACACTGTTGTTCCAAATGACTTCAATTTAGGCAATGATAAAACCCTTATGCTTATTAGTGGTCCAAATGCTGGTGGCAAAACAATTGCTTTGAAGACAGTTGCTACTCTTTGTTATATGACAAAGATGGGTTTACCTATTCCAGCTGGAAGCGGTAGTGAGCTTGGATTCTTTAGAAAAATCTATGTAGATATAGGTGATAATCAATCTATAGAAAATAATTTGTCAACTTTTAGCGCTCATATTTCAGTTCTTTCAGTGCTTTTAAAGTATATATCTAGTAAAGATTTAGTAGTTATAGATGAATTAGGCAATGGAACAGATCCTAAAGAGGGTGAAGCTTTAAGTATGGCTGTTGTTGAATATTTGCTTGATAGAAAATGTTTAACTTTAATCACTTCACACTTTGCTTTACTTAAACAATTTGGACTTGGAAATAAGAGTGTTCTTAGTGCATCATTCATTTTTGATGATAAAAAAATTGAGCCAACTTTTAGAATTATTTATGATGTATCAGGAAAAAGCTATGGATTCGCGATTGCAAAAAAGTATGGTTTAAATGATGCTATTGTCGAAAGAGCAAGAAAGATTTACGAACAAAATTATATTGATAATTCAGATAGAAAACTTGAAATTTTAGAAGATAAAGAGCGTTCTATACATGAAAAAAATGAGGAATTAAATGCTAAAAGAAAAGAACTTGATTCTTTAAATTCTGAACTTAAGAAAAAACAAGATATAATCGAAGAAAAAGAGAAGAATCTAAAAGAGAAAAAGATTGCTAGTTTTGATGAATATTTAGATTCAAAAATTGATGAAATTGATGATATTGTTGATGAATTTAAAGCTTCAAATAAGAAAAATGAAAAAGAATATATTGAGCGTCTAAACAAGATATCTGTTTCAAAGAAAGAAAAAGAAAAGATAGAAATCGGAGATTTTGTTGAGATTAAAGGCTTAAATGTAAGCGGTAAAGTTGTTAGAATTGTAGGTAAAAAAGTCAACATCGTAACTAGAGATGGATTTTCTTTAAATGCATCCTATGATCAATGTGAGAAAACTGATGGGCCAGCTGCTGTTAGACCATCACAAACAAATATTGATAAGGCAATTTTAAATCAAAAAGTCCTCTCAGCATCGTTAAATCTTGTTGGTTTCCATATTGATGAAGGATTAAATACATTAGATAAATATTTATCTGATTGTTATAGTCGTGGACTCCATGTTGTTAAAGTAATTCATGGCTATGGAAGTGGTCAATTACGAAATGCTATTCATGCCCATTTAAAAACATTAAGTTTTGTTGAGTCTTTTAGATTAGGAACGGATGTTGATGGTGGTACAGGAGCAACAATTGTTACATTAAAATGAACGAAAAACTTCAAAATGAAATAAATTTATTGCCTAATAAACCCGGTTGTTATCTCATGCACGATATTGATGATGAGATTATTTATATTGGAAAAGCGAAGAATTTAAAAAATAGGGTTACTCAGTATTTTACTCGACCACATGAAGGAAAAACTGCAGCAATGGTCTCTCATGTTGATCATTTTGAGATAATAATAACAAGAACAGAAAAAGAAGCTTTTATTCTTGAAATGAATTTAATTCAAAAGCACCTTCCTCGTTATAACATTATGCTTAAAGATGATAAGCATTATCCTTATATCGCTATACATAAAGTTAAAGATCCATATATCTCTATTGCAAGAAATACAAAAGATAGAAGATGTGAATATTTTGGACCATTTCCAGAATCAACAAACGCCTATAAAATGATTGATATTTTAAATAAATTTTTTCCTTTAAGAAAATGCTCAAATGTTCCAAATGAGCCATGTTTATATTATCATTTAGGCCAATGTTTAGCTCCTTGTATTAAAGAAGTACCAAAGGAAAAATATGACGAAATAATCGCACAAATTAGAGATTTTTTAAAAGGAAATAATAAGAAATTAGTTGGCGAAGTCAAACAAAAAATAAAACAGTATAGTAATGACTTAGACTTTGAAAATGCAAACGAATATAAACAAATTTTAGATAGTCTAAATCACATAAACGATAAACAAGATGTTGAACTATTGAATAAGACAAATATTGATCTTTTTGCATATAACATTCGTGAAGGTTATCTTTCGTTAGCTGTTTTTATCGTTAGAAAAGGAATATTGATTGCAAAACGTAATTTTGTTTATGAAATAGTAGGCGACCTTGATGAGTTTTTATCTGATATGATCTGCCAATATTATCAATATAACACCCTTCCAGCCGAAATAATTGTTGGAAACGATAATATTAAAGATTCATTACAAGAATTATTAGGAATTAAAATTTCAAATCCAAGTAGAGGAAAATTGAAAGATCTTGTTTTCTTAGCCCAAGAAAACGCAAAAGAAGGATTAGATGAGCATTTTATGAGTGCAAGACTAGAAGATGATAAGCTTTCAATTCTTGAGCAACTTGGCAATCTTTTAAAAATTAAGACTCCATATAGAATAGAACTTTTTGATAACTCACATTTACAAGGGACCAACGCAATAGGTGCGATGGTGTGCTTCATAAATGGCGAACCTAATAAAAAAATGTATCGTAAATTTGATATAGAATCAGAAAATAAAAAAGATGATACTTCAAGTATGCGAGAGGTTATTACTAGAAGATATACAAGGTTAAAAGAAGAGGGAGAAAAATTCCCTGATTTAATCTTACTTGATGGTGGAATTGAACAAATAAATGCCGCAAAAGAAGCACTTGATAAAATAAATGTTAAAATTAATTTGGCTGGATTATCTAAAAGCGATAAACATAGAACAAATTCTTTATTAGATAGTAGTGGAAATGTAATTGATATTGATAACAATAAACAATTATTTTTCTTACTAACGAGAATGCAAGATGAGGTGCATAGATTTGCTATTACCTCACACAAACTCAAACGAACTAAATCTATGTTTAAGAGCATATATGATGATATTGAGGGAATTGGGCTAAAGCGTATAGAACAAATGAATAAAGCTTATCCTACTTTAGATGATTTAAAAAATGGTACAGTTTATGAATTTAAGCAAATAATTCCTGAAAAATCTGCGATTGCGTTATACAATAAATTGAGGGATTTAAAATGAGCGAAAAAATTAAAGATTATTTCCAAAAAGGTGACTTTGTAAATGTCATTAAAGAGACATCTTCTTCGAATGATGCTGAAGATCTTTTGTTTAGAATCTTAAGTTTTGAAGCACTCTATAAATATGATGATGCACTCGCTGAATACTATAAAAATAGGTCATTAGTAGAAAATTGGGATTTAATTAGTAGTTGTAAAGCATTGGTTTTCCTTTTAGTTTATTTTAAAAAAGACAATGAATTAACTCTTGAGATTGAACATTTTAGAGACTTCCCATACATTAACCAAGAGACCGAAGAATTTATGAAAAATTTGGATAATTACATTATTCATTTAAAAGAATATTTTAATGAATCTAAAGAAGATGTTTCAGAAAATTTAACCAATATAAAAGAAACACTTTTTAATGGAAATAAAGATGAACAATTATATGCAATTAAAAAGATTTATGATCTAGAATCTCAAGGAATTTCTTGTTTAGGTGTTGTTTCTGAATATTTAAAGACTAAAACAAACTTTGATACAAATTATTCTCTTCTTTTAGATTATGCAATTTTTGCAAAACTTCCTGATAAATTAATATTCAAAAAGCAGGGGAAGTATTTTTCAATTGTACCTGCCGATTACACATCTTATCTAAAAGTTCTTTCGGAAGAGCTAAATAATAAGATTAAATATATGAATATGACTGAGAAAAATGTAAGCATTATTCGATATATTTCCGTTTTAGCTCGTCCAACTTTTATTTATGTTTTACCAGAAAAATTAAGAACAGAAGATTTAGATTCTTTGATGGCAGCTCTTGTAATTGAAGGTAGTAAACTTTATGGGATTGATATAACAACAGATGATTACTTGAAAAATTTGGTTTTTACAGAGTCAAAAGTTAATGATTTTAAGGCAATAATTGCTATTGTACAAAACGAATTTTAGTACTAAAAATACCGATGCATTTTTATTGTATTAGATTTTAATCTAATATATAATCTTTACATACGCAAAATTAAGGAGAAAGTTTATTTAATTATGGCTACAAAATTAATCGATAAAGGCGATGCTGTTTACGAAGTTACTACTTCAGTTGATGGCAAAGTTTGGAGTGATGCCCAAGAAAAAGCTACTAAGAAATTAGCAGAAAACGTTGAAATTAAGGGATTCCGTAAGGGAAAAGCTCCATTAGAGCTCGCTAAAGAAAGAATCACTAAAGGTCAAGTTTATGAAGAAGCAATGAATATTGTTCTTCCAAAAATGTTTAGTGATGTTGTTATTGAACATAAATTACAACCATACTACAGACCAGATGTTTTACCAACCAAGGTAAGTGATACTGAATTAGAAGTTAAATTCACTATTATTTGTATTCCAGAAGTTACATTAGGTAAGTATACTGGCATTAAAGTTGCTCTTGATAAGGTCACTGTTGATGCAAAAGAAGTTAAAGATCAAATTGACCATTTGAAAGAAGAGAATGCTGAATGGATCATGAAGGAAAATGAACCAGCCGCTTTAGGTGATACAGTTGTTATGGATTTCAAAGGTTATGTTGATGGCAAAGAATTTGAAGGTGGTAGTGCTGATAACTATTCACTTGTTCTTGGTAGTAATCAATTTATTCCAGGATTTGAACCTCAACTTGTTGGTGCAAAACCAGAATCTAAAGTTGATGTTGAAGTTACCTTCCCAGAACAATATGTTAAAGAATTAGCTGGTAAAAAGGCTAAATTTGCATGTATGATTCACGAAGTCAAGACTAAGAAATATCCTGAACTTAACGATGAATTTGCTAAAGGTTTAAAACTTCCAGGTGTTACTGATATGAAGTCACTTGAAAAGTATGAAGAAACCCAAGTTCATGATAGAAAATTAGCTGAAGCTAAGAATAAGCAATTCAGTGAAATTTTAGATCAAATCACTAAAGATGCTAAAGTTACTATTGCTAAACAAGTCATTGATGGTGAAGCTGAACAAGTTAAAAAAGAGATGGAAAATCAAATTACTCAAAATGGTTTAACCATCGACCAATACAAAGAAATTACTGGTTTAACTGATGAACAATTAACCAATCAATATCGTACTGAAGCTCAAACAAGAATCACTCAATCACTTGTTTTAAACAAGATTGCTGAAACTGAAAAACTTGTTGTCAGTAACGATGAAATTAAAGAATATTACGAAAATATTGCAAAACAATACAATATGAAAGTTGAAGATGTTGTTAAAGCTTTACAACCTCAAGAAGATCGTTTAAAGCAACAATTAATTCAAGGTAAGATTGAACACTTTATTGTTGCAAACAATGCTAGTGAAGAAGTAAAGTCCACTGAAAAAGCTGCTGCTCCTAAGAAAGCTGCTGCTCCAAAAAAAGCTAAAGTAGAGAATAAAGAAGCTAAATAATATTAGTTTCTAGGAGGTTAATAATGAAGTTTGAAAAAAACATTCCATTTAATCTACCAGTTTTAATTACTCGTGGCCTAGTTTTATTTCCAGGTCAAGGGGAAACAATTTTTGCTGAACGAGAGTTTAGTTTAAATGCAATTAATATTTCGACTACTACTTATGATTCTTATATTTTGTTAGTATCACAAAAAGATGTTAGCAAAGATAATATAGAGACTTATGAAGAGTTCTACCATGTAGGAACTCTTTGTCGTGTATCACAAGTTAGTCAAATTAAAAACGGACTTAAAATTAAGATTAATGCTGTTGAAAGAGTCACATTAGACAACATGACTATTTTAAATGATGTTATCTATTGTGATGGACATTTATTTGAAGATGTTGATGGTGATGCTCAAGAAGAAGAAGCAATTATTAAAGAATTATTCAAAACATTTGAAAATTTTGATTCTTCTATCTTTATTGAACAAAATAGTAAGGTTATTGCTTCACAATTATCAAAAGGCATTAGTGCTAAAGAGATTTCTTATCTTTTAAGTAGCAATATAAGTTGTAGTTTAGAAGATAAAGAAAATTTATTAGAAGCAAAAGACATTAATAGTCGATTGGTTCTTCTAATTTCATTATGTAATGGACTTATTAAAAATGCTGAAATTGAACGAAAAATTCAAAATGAAGTTCGTGATAGTGCAGAAAAGAATCAAAAAGAATATTTCTTAAGAGAAAAATTAAAAGCTATTAAGAAAGAACTTGGTGAAGATGATGCAGATGCTGATCCTGACAATATAGTTGATAAAGTTGAAAAGGGTAATTATCCTGCAAATATCAAAGCCAAAGTTAAAGATGAGATGAAAAAGTTCGAAATGCTTCCTCAAGGTTCACTTGAATCAAGTTTAATTAGAACTTATATAGATTTACTTTTAAGTCTTCCTTGGAGTGAAAAGACTGATGATAATCAAGATCTTGCAAATGTTGCTAAGATTTTAGATGAAGATCATTATGGCCTTGAAAAACCAAAGAAGAGAATTCTTGAATATCTTGCAGTTAAACAAATGACAGGCAATTTAAAAGCTCCTATCCTTTGTTTTTATGGACCTCCAGGAACTGGTAAAACAAGTTTAGCTAAATCAATCGCTCGTGCTTTAGGGAGAAATTTTGTTAAATCTTCCTTAGGTGGAATTAGTGATGAAGCTGAAATTCGTGGCTTTAAACGAACTTATGTTGGTAGTGCCCCAGGTAGAATCATTCAAGGATTAAAACGTTCAAAAACTAATAATCCTGTCTTTTTACTTGATGAAATCGATAAACTTGATAAATCTTACCATGGAAATCCTGCAAGTGCTTTACTTGAAGTTCTAGATCCAGAACAAAATTCTCAATTTACCGATAACTTTATTGAAGAACCTTTTGATTTATCAAATGTTCTCTTTATTTGTACCGCTAACTATCTTGAAAACATTCCAGCTCCATTGCTTGATCGTTTAGAATTAATCGAATTAAATAGTTATACTGCAATTGAAAAATTACATATTGCTAAAGAACATTTAATTGAAAAAGCAATTAAAGCTAATGGTTTAACTGATGAACAAATTAAATTCACGGATAATTCAATTGATTTCTTAATTGAAAGATATACTCGTGAAGCTGGTGTTCGTGAACTTGAACGTTTAATTAATAGTATTTGTCGTAAGGTTTGTGTGGAAATTTTAAATAAGAAGATTACTTCTATTGAAATTAAACCTCACGATGTAAAAGTTTATTTAGGTACCGAAATCTTTGATAGCACACACAAAGAAAATGGCAGTCAAGTTGGTGTCGTTACTGGTCTTGCATATACTGAATATGGTGGAGATATCCTTCCAATTGAAGTCAATTATTTCCCAGGAAAAGGTAATTTAATCTTAACTGGTAAACTAGGCGACGTTATGAAGGAATCATGTTCAATTGCGCTAGATTTTATTCGTAGTAATGCTAAAAAATATAACATCGATTCTTCACTTTTTGATAAGAATGATATTCATATTCACGTTCCAGAAGGAGCTGTTCCAAAAGATGGTCCATCTGCTGGTGTTGCAATTACAATCGCTATTATTTCAAGTTTAACTAATAAACCTGTAAGTGGTGATATTGCAATGACAGGAGAAGTCACTTTACGTGGTAACGCTCTTCCTATTGGTGGATTAAGAGAGAAATCTCTTGCTGCTTTAAGAAGTGGTATTAAAACAATTATTGTTCCTTTAAAAAACAAGAATAATGTCGAAGAATTACCAAAAGAAGTAAAAGATAACTTACATATTGAATATATGACTTCTGTTGATGATGCATATAAGGTTGTTTTTGGCGCATAATTATGGATTATTGTTACAATAAGGCAGAATTTATAAAATCTTGTGATGGTAACAAATCACTTCCTGAAAATAGACTTCAGGAAGTGATTTTTGTTGGAAAAAGTAATGTTGGCAAGTCATCTCTTATAAACGCACTTGTTAATCAAACAAATTTAGCATTTACTTCGAGCAAACCAGGTCACACGAGATTACTTAATTACTATCTTATCGATAACAAGTTTTATTTTGTTGATTGTCCTGGTTATGGATTTAGTAGAAAAAAAGATATCGATTATGAGTTTTATGGAAATATGGTTGAAGGGTATTTTAAAGATAATAAATACTTAAGATTGATTGTATTTTTATTAGATAGTCGACATGTTCCTACAGATGATGATTTAGACTTCTATAATTTTATAAAAGATTATAATTATAAATATGTCATCGTTATGACTAAAGCTGATAAATTAAATCAATCAGGTAAGGCTCAAATAATTAAGAATCTAACGAGCAAATTTGGACCTGAAAGTAATAAATCAGTCTTAATGGTTAGTGTTAAAGACAAAAATAGTTTAGTTGGTTTAAAAAATAAAATTAATTCAGAGATTAAATAGTGGAGGAAAAGTTATGGCACTTGATAAAAGATATGATTTTAAACAAGTAGAAGATGGAAAATATGAAAATTGGAAAAATAAAGGATATTTTACTGCTGGCGATAAGAGCAAGCAAAAATTTTCAATGGTTATTCCACCTCCAAATGTTACTGGAAAATTACATATAGGCCATGCTTTAGATACTACTATTCAAGATATAACTTGTAGATATAAAAAAGCTAAAGGTTTTGATGTCCTTTATCTTCCTGGCTGTGATCATGCAGGAATTGCCACACAAGCTAAAGTTGATAAAAGGCTCCAAGAAATGGGTACTTCTAGATTTAAAATAGGTCGAGAAGAATTCATGAAACAAGCCTATGCTTGGAAAGATGAATATAGCAATATTATTCACCAACAATGGGCAAAAATGGGCTTAATGCTCGATTATTCTCGAGAAAGATTTACTTTAGATGACGGTTTTTCAAAAGCAGTTACTGAAGTTTTTATTAGACTTTATAACGAAGGTCTTATTTATCGTGGTGAACGTATTGTAAACTACGATCCAAAAATGAAGACAGCTTTAAGTAATATTGAAGTTATATATAAAGATGATAAAGGAAGTTTCTATTACTTTAAATATAGATTTGTTGATGATAAATCCAAATTCTTAACAATTGCGACAACTCGCCCAGAAACAATGTTTGGCGATACTTGTATTTGTGTTAATCCAAAAGATAAGAGATATACAAAATATGTTGGCAAGAAAGTAATTAATCCTGCAAATGGTGAAGAAATTCCTGTTATTGCTGATGATTACGTTGATATAAAGTTTGGCACTGGTGCTATGAAATGTACTCCGGCTCATGATCCTAACGATTGGATTATTGGTCAAAAGTATGGTTTAGCTCATCCAATTATTATGAATATTGATGGGACTATGGCTTCAAATACTGGAAAATATGCTGGTATGGATAGATATAAATGTCGTGAAGCCTTAATTGAAGAAATCAAAAAGAATGATGATTTAGTAAAGATAGAAGAGATGATTCACTCAGTTGGACACTCTGAAAGAAGTGATGAAGTAGTTGAGCCTATCCTTTCAAAGCAATGGTTTGTAAAAATGAAACCTCTTGCCGAAGCTGTTCTTGAACAACAAAAAGGAAAAGATAAAGCTACATTTTATCCTAAGAGATTTGCTAAAGTATTAGAAAGATGGATGTCAAATTGTGATGATTGGTGTATTAGTAGACAACTTTGGTGGGGTCATAGAATTCCAGCATACTACAATAAAACAACTGGAAATATACTAATTTCTTCCCAAAAACCTACTGATATGGAAAATTGGACACAAGATGAAGATGTTCTTGATACTTGGTTCTCAAGTGCATTATGGCCATTTGGAACTATGGGCTGGCCAGATGAAACTGGTGATTTAGAAAGATATTATCCATTAGATTGTATGTCTACTGGCTATGATATTATCTTCTTCTGGGTTGCTAGAATGTATTTCCAAGGATTACATTTTACTGGAAAAACTCCATTTAAAAATATTGTTATTCATGGATTAATTAGAGATTCACAAGGTCGTAAAATGTCTAAGTCATTAGGCAATGGAATCGATCCATTCGATGTAATTGCTAAATATGGCGTTGATAGTTTACGTTACTTTTTAGCAACTAGTAGTGCGCCAGGTCAAGATATGCGTTACAACGAAGAAAAACTTAATGCATGTCAAAATTATCTTAACAAGATTTGGAATAGCGCTCGTTATCTTTTAATGAATATTCCAGAAGGTTTTGATCCAAAAACTGTTGATACTAAAAAGTTAAATACTATCGATAAATACATTCTTTCTAAACTTGAAAAGACAATTCAAAAAGTCACAAAATCGATGGATAAATACGAGTATGGAATTGCATCAAGTGTTCTATATAACTTTGTTTATGATGATTTCTGCTCATTCTATATTGAAATGACAAAAGTTAGTTTAAATGATGACAAATATTATAAGGATGGTGTTTATTTCACATTATTAAAAGTCCTTAAAGCAGTTTTAATGATGATTTATCCATTCTCACCATTTATTACTGAAGAAATCTACTTAAATTTGCCAGAGCATAAGGACTCTATTATGCTTGAAGATTATCCAATTTATGAGAAACAATTTGTAAATAAACAAGCTGAAGAAATGGGTGACTTATTATCTAAAATTATTGAGACAATAAGAACTTATAAAGTTAATTCAAAATTAGCTCCAAATGCCAAAATCGATTTAAAAATTAAAACTGAATTAGACATTTCTAATTTAGTCGACTATATCAGTCGTTTTACATTTGCTAACAGTTTAGAAATTGTTAAAAATGATGTTAATAATTCAACAAGTTTTGTTTTGCCAAAACTTAACCTATATGTTGTTGATAATATTAACAAAGATGAACTTAAATTAACTCTTGAAAAAGATCTTGCTACGATGGATGCTGAAATTACTAGAAGTGAAGGATTATTAAGCAATCAAAACTTCTTGAATAAAGCCCCAAAAGCAAAGCTTGATCTTGAAAAAGAAAAATACGAAAAATACAAAGCGCAAAAGGCTGAAATATTAGAAAAATTAAAAAATCTTTAAACATTATGAAATTCCTCCCGATTAATTAGTAAGGAGGTTAGTATGAATAGTGTTTTATTAACTGATGATGAACTAGATTCAATTAGAGTAGGTGAAGCGATTACTCTTGCAGCTGTTATGGCTGTACTAGTTATTTCTATCGTTGCAGTTGTTGTTTATCGCTTATTTGTAAGTAAATCATCAACAGTAAAATTGCCTGGTGGATGGCAGTTTATTTGGAAATGATACGTAGTAATTAGCCTTAAAAATAATTCATTTTTTACATCTAAGTTGTTTGACACATATATGAAATATATGTATAATCTTTCTTGTTGTAACTCACTTTTAGCTACAACCGCTTACAAAAGGTTTAAGAAAATAGCAATATTTCACCTTCGTAGCGAGTAATTTTTTAAACAGGAGGGAATACACATGTACGCAATAATTTTATCTGGCGGTAAACAACTTAAGGTTGAAGTTGGCCAAAAAATTTATGTCGAAAAACTTGACGTTGAAGTTGGTTCAAGTTACACATTTGACAAAGTTTTATTAGTCGGCGATAAGTCAATCAAAGCTGGTAACCCATTCATTAATGGTGCTACAGTCGTTGCTAAAGTTGAAAAGCAAGGATTAAGCAAAAAGATTAAAGTTTTCAAGTATAAGTCAAAATCTAATTATCACAGAACAATTGGTCACAGACAACCATATACTTGTTTAACCATTGAATCTATTAATGCATAATGATTAAAGTAACTTATCAAGATGTTAATGGTGATGTTAAGGAACTAAAAATTTTAGGTCATGCTGATTATTCAAAATCAGACGAGTTAGATCTAGTTTGTGCTTGTGTTTCATCGATCGTAATTGGTGGTTTAAATCAAATAAACGATGAGAAAAACTACAAGATGAAAGTAGAATCTGGCGATGTTGAAGTAAGTGTCATAAAGTCGAATAATGATGATAATATCGTACTTAAAACAATTATTACTCAATTAAAAACCTTAGAAACAAAGTATCCAAAAAACATCAATGTAAAAAATGAATAAAGAAAGGCTAGTACAAATATGAAAATTAGATTTGAACTTAATATTCAACTCTTTGCATCCCACAAGGGTGTTGGTAGTACTAAAAACGGCCGTGATAGTGCTGGTCGTAGATTAGGTGCCAAACTCGGTGATGGTCAAGTTTGCAAAGCAGGTGCTATTATTTATAGACAACGTGGAACTAAAGTCTATCCAGGAATCAATACTAAAAAAGGTAGTGATGATACAATTTTCGCTACAAAAGCTGGATATGTTAAATTCGAAAGAGTTGGCAAGAACAAGACTCGTGCTTCCGTTTACGATTTAAGAAAATAAGTAAAAACCACCTGTTTTATAGGTGGTTTTCTTTTAAAGAAACAATAGGTAATTATGAATTTATTTGTTGATCGTGCAATTATTGAACTTAGAAGTGGAAAAGGTGGCGATGGAGCCATAGCTTTTTTACATGAGAAAAATAGACCTCTTGGCGGTCCAAGCGGTGGAAATGGTGGTCGTGGTGGAAGTATTTATTTAAGATGTTCAAGTACTACGACAACTTTAGTAAACTATCGACATAGCAAAACTTTCATTGCTGATAATGGAGCTGATGGCGACATTAAGAGTATGTATGGAAGAAAAGCTCAAGATATCTATGTAGATGTTCCAATCGGTACAGTTGTTTTTTTAGAAGAAAACCATCAATTTATTTGTGATATGGATGAAGTCGGAAAGACTTACTTAATTTGTAAGGGTGGTCGTGGAGGCAGAGGAAACGAAGCTTTTAAAAATTCACGAAATAAAGCCCCTAAAATTGCAGAAAATGGTCTTCCAGGCGAGATTAAACGAGTTATTCTAGAACTTAAATTATTGGCTGATGTTGGCATTATTGGTTATCCAAGTGTTGGAAAATCAACTTTTATTAGTTGTGTTACAAATTGTAAGGCTCAAATTGGAGATTATGATTTTACAACATTAGTGCCAAATCTTGGCGTTGCTACCGTAAAAGATGGTAGTTCATTTGTTTTGGCTGATATGCCAGGACTTATTGAAGGTGCCCACTTAGGAAAAGGTTTAGGATTATTGTTCTTACGACATATTGAAAGATGTCGTGTTCTTATTCATATGGTTGATATGAGTGGAGTAAGAGATCCTTATGATGCTTATAAAGCTATTAATGAAGAACTAAAAGCATATGGAATGCATCTTATTGATCGACCACAAATTATTGTCGCAAGTAAGATGGATGAAGATGGTGCTCAAGAACGATTTGAAAAATTTAAAAAACAAGTTAAAAAGGAAGTAATTCCAATTTCTTGTGTAACCGAAGATGGACTTGATAAAGTCTTATATAAATGCAAAGATTTACTCGCTACAGCCGAAACTTTCCCAGTTTATGATGAGAAAGATAAAGAGAAGGTTTATGATGCAACTAGTGATGAACCAGTCTTTAAAATCACAAAACAAGATGATCACACATTTATTATTAGCGGAACTCGTGTTGAGCGAACTTATGATTTAATCAATACTTCAACTGATGAAGGAACAATGCGTCTTATTCAATACCTTAATAAAATTGGTGTTGATAAAGAACTCCATAAGATGGGTGCAAAAGACGGAGATACTGTTAAGTTAAAAGATTATAGTTTTGATTACTACGAATAAAAACACTTTTTATACTAAAAAATTATGTTAGATTTTTTAGTAGGTACAATTAAAAATATTAATAAAGATAATATTAGTCTAGATGTTAATGGTATAGGTTTTAAAATATTCACGAATAAGTGCAATCAGTTACAGTTAGAAGGTAACTATACTTTTTATGTTTCTGATTTTATTAAAGATGAAGAAATAATAATTTATGGTTTTTTAGCTTACGAAGAATTAAAAATGTTTCAAAAATTAATAAGTGTGAATGGTGTCGGTTCAAAGACAGCTTTCTCGTTATTAAATAATTTAACAGTTCCAGAGTTAATTTATTTTATCAAAAATAAAAACATTGAAGCCTTAAGTTCAATTAGTGGTGTAGGAAATAGAGCAGACCACATTGTTTTTGAGTTATCTAATAAAATTGAAGATTTTGAAAATACAAATATCTTCGAATACATGAACATTTTTAAAGCTTTAAAGAAAATTGGATACAAAACAAAAGAAATTAATGATGCAATTAATAAGATACCTCCTGGATTAAGTGACCAAGATGCTTTGGCACAAACTTTAAAGGAAATAAAAAAGAATGTCTATTAAAGATAATTATTTAAGACCACAAACACTTAATGATTTTTTTGGTCAATCAAACATAATTGAAAAATTAAAAGTTTTTATTTATAGTGCAAAAAAACGTAAAACGGTTTTAGATCATATTTTATTATATGGACCTCCAGGACTTGGTAAAACAAGTCTTGCTTACGTAATAGCAAACGAAATGGGGGTAAAAATAACTACAATTAGTGCCTCTGCAATTAAAGAATTACCTGATTTAGTTAATCTTTTAGCTTGTTTAAATCCTGGAGATATTCTCTTTATTGATGAAATTCATAATTTAGATCAACAACTTGAAGAAATTCTTTATAGTGCTCTTGAAGATTTTAGGATTAACATTACATATAAAAGCGAAGAAAATAGTAAGGCTCTATCGATTGAATTATCTCCATTTACTTTAATAGGAGCAACAACTTTAATAGGAAATATTTCGATTCCTTTAAGAGATCGTTTTGGTATTTTATTTAAATTTAATTATTATAATGACTTTGATTTAAAAGAAATAATCTTAAATAACGCTAAAAAGTTTGAAATAGATATGGAAGATGAAGCAGCTTATGATATTGCATTAAGAAGTAGAAAAACCCCAAGAGTAGCAAACAATATATTAAAAAGAATGTACGATTATGCCTTATTTAAAAACTACAAAAAAATAACGAGACCAATTGCCAAAGAAGCTTTTAATTTTTTAAACATAAATCAATATGGATTAAATGAAGTGGATATAGAAATCTTAAATGCTCTATATTATAAATTTCATGGACAGGCTGTATCTTTAGAAGCAATTGCAGCTATTTTAAATGACAATGTTGTGAATTTACGTGATGTAAACGAACCTTATCTTGTAAATACAGGTTTAATCGACCGAACAAAACAAGGAAGAATAATAACAAAAATTGGTGAAAAAATTATTTTAGAAATTAATCAAATTAAGCCCATTAATTAGATTGTTTTTTTGCACAATTTAAGGTATATTTGATACGTATATATTTTTTGATGTTTATAAATTATATTTATAAACAAGAGATGGAGGTAGTTTGTGAAGCGTTTTCTTGCATATATCTTACTTTGTGTAAGTATCTTACTTAGTGTTTTTGTTGGATTTGTTCCAACAATTGTTTCGATTAATGCCAGTGCAGATTATGATAATGGTCAAAATTTTGTTTATCAAATCGCTCTTAAAGAAAATGGAACCAAAAATGAAGGTGATATCGAATCTGGATCTGCAATAGAATCTATCACCAATACTTTTAAGTCACGTCTTGATAAAGCTAATATTTCAACTTACAAACTTGAAGTTGAAGGAAATACAACTATTCGTTTATCTTTCAAGGCTCAAAAAGAAATTAATTCAGCTATCGCTAAATATTTAAATTTCGATTGGAATCTTGAAGCAATGGATTATAGTGGAAACATCCTTTTAGAAAGTGCTGATTTCTTTACTTCTGGATCAGCTTATATTGATTATACAAGTAGTTATCCAGTGATTGTTATGCCTTTAGCTAATGCTGAAGATTTTAAAACAAAACTTTATAAAAACGTTAGTGGAACAACAACTACTAAAGATGATGGTACAAATAGCGTAAACAATAATATTCTTGGCAATTACGAAGTCATGGCTGATGATACGACTACAACTACAAAGAATGAAAATTATATCTATCTTGTTAATAATTGGGATACAACTGCATATTCTATGGATACCGTTATTAATGATAGTGCTAGTGCAGATACTAAAGAAGCTAATGCCTATATTGATAGAATTGATGCTACAAAACCTGAAAATGTTTATTTTGATTATGATAGTACCAAAACTGATGCTACATTTACCAAATTAAAATATACTGGATTTTTAAGCAATGCTGGTAGTGATTTAAACCTCGCAAATAAATTAGCAACAATCGTTTGTTCACAATTAAATAGCGAAAAACTCGATTATAACGTTACATTAATTAACAAGGATATTATTAATGATGCAACAAATAATACTGTCCCATTCATTGAAAAAATCATTTATCATGGCGACACTTATGGATCATATTCTTCGATTGTTTTCTCTAGTTTATTAATTTCATGTTTAGTTGCAATTGTTGTTGTTAGCTTATTCCTTATCTTAAATTATGGATTATCAGCTTTAACATCAATGTCCTTAATTCCTGCTGTTCTTCTTGTTACTTTAGCAATATTTAATAGCTTCGGCGCAGAATTCAACATTGGAACAATTATTGCTTTAATCTCAGTTGCGATTGTCCTTTTATTCTCTCAACTTCCATATTTTAAAGGAGTGAAGGAAGAATTATATAAAGGCAAGAATTTAAGAAAAGCAAATGAAGAAACTAGTAAACGTGTTTTACCTCTTCAATTTGATATTTCATTTATTACAATCTTATTTGGATTAGTTGCTTACCTTATTCCAAATAGTATTATGATTTCAGTAGGTGCTACATTGATTTTAGGTGGTTTATTTAACATCGTAGCTAGTGGTCTATTATTACGAGGAATATACTATTTCCTTACTAATTCTTCATTTATATCTTCACATTTGAATTTATTGATGGTTGAATCTAAGAAAATTCCAAACCTCGCAAATGATGAAAAACCAACCTATTTTGAGAGCTTCAAAAAGAAGCAAAATACAAAGACAAACAAAATTTATGGTGCAGCTGGCCTTTTGATGCTCATTGCCAGTATTATTGGTATTTGTGCATTCCAATTTGGAACTGGAAATATCTATAATTCAAATAGTTCAGCTCCAACATCAACACGTGTCTATATTCAATTTACTTATAATGAAAACAGTTCAATTCAAAGTGTTTCTGATCTTGAAACTAAGGTTTTAGATCATTTATACACTTATAATACTTCAACAAATACAACAAATAGTTCGACTAATGTTCCTTATAAAGATGTTTTATCTTACACCTATAGTTATAAAGAAAATTACAAGAACAACAAAGAAACCTTAAAAAATATTTATTATGTCGTTCAACTTAATAGTTCTTATACAAAAGATAGTTTAGTTTCTGCTTATGTTGATAGTAAATATAATTTAGAAGGCACAAATATTGAAGATGCAATCCAATATTTATTACTTAATTACAATAGTGTCTCTAACTTTACAAGTGTTGAATTAAAGAGTGTTACAAATGTAAATGATGATACGAATAACTATTACACTATGCTCTTTGCTTTGATTGGCAGTGCAATCGCTAGTCTTTATTTAATCTTAAGATATGGCATTTCAAGAGGTCTCACCAGTTTATTATTAGTTGGAGGATCACTTGTTATTACTGTCGGTATCTTCGTTTTAGTCCGTGGATCATTCACAAGTCAAATTACTTTAGGTCTTATTATAGTTGCTATTTATGGCTATTCGCTTATTACTTATTTATTCAATAACGAACGCAACTTTATTAAAGATAGCAGAATTGATAAAGCAGACTTTGAAGGTCGTAAAAACAATAGTATTTATGCATTAAATACAACATATTCAAATGCATTTATTGTTGCTGCATTAAGTGAGTTTACTGTAATTAGTTTCTTATTTGCCTCAACATTCTCATCTTACTTTATTATTCTTGTTGTTATTGGCTTCTTATTAGCTACAGCTACTATGAGATTCCTCGAAGTTGATTTAAGTTATATCCTAATCAAATTCTTTGGAAACATTGGTAATAGAATTGCCGCAAATTACAATGCTAGAAGACTTGCTAAAGCCCAAAAGAAGAATATCGTTGATAAGGGTGATGGACCAGAAGAAGCGACATTTATCGGTATTAATGATTAAAAACATGGCTACCAAAAGGTAGCCATTTTTATAAAAAATATGAAAGATTTCAAAACAAAATTATTAGAATATTATGGATTAAGTCAAGATGACTATTCTTTAATGTCCAAAAAATTATCATTAAATGATTTGCCATCTTTCAAAAAGTATAATTCAATTGAAGAATGTGCTAAATATCTTCATGAAGCAATAAAAAACAAAGTTAAAATCCTAATTTATGGTGATTATGATTGCGATGGTGTAATGTCAACATCAATTACTTATTTAACTCTTAAAAGTAACGATTATACCCCAGGTTTTTATATTCCTTTTAGAGAAACTGATGGTTATGGTCTTACAAAAGAAAATATCAAAAAATTCTATGATTTAAATTATAAGATTCTTTTATTAGTTGATAATGGAATAACTTTAAATGATGAGATAGATTATGCTAATTCATTAGGAATGGACGTTATTATTTTAGATCATCACACGATTGAAGGTAGTGTACCAAAAGCAAAATTTATTCTTCATCCATTATATTCAGCATTTTCTAAAATAAATATGTGTGCAGGCAGTATTGCTTTTTTCTTTAGTATTGCTTATTTAGGTGTTGTAGATGAGTATTTACTTACTTTATCAATGATTTCAACAATAAGTGATTTAATGGAATTAAAAGATGAAAATAGAATTTTAGTAAAACTAGGATTAGATGCTCTTAATAAGAATAAATATCCTAATATCCTTAAATTGATAAATAAAGATACTTTAAGATATAACGAAAACGATGTTGGAATGACCTTGGCGCCTAAAATTAATGCTATTGGTAGAATCATCACTGATAATAAATTATTCGATATTATTCGATATTTTATTAATTTTAATAATGTGGAATTTATTAATAAAACTGCTGTTTGGATCAATAATACAAATCAATATAGAAAACAGTTAGTTAAAAATTTAACAAATAATATTAATGTTGATGAAAACGAACATTCTATTGTTATTGTTGAAGAGAACTTAAAAGAAGGTTTAACTGGCCTTGTTGCTTCTAAATATATGGAAGAATCTGATAAACCAACAGTAGTACTTGTTCCAACTTCAAAAGATAACAATTATTTAAAAGGAAGCATTAGAAGCAAAAATGGCTTTGATGTAAACATCATTCTTGATGATGTAAAAGATTTATTAGTTGTTTATGGCGGCCATTCTAATGCTGGCGGATTAACTTTAAAGAGAGATCAATTTCAAGAGTTCAAAAAGCGTTTTGAGATTGCTGCTTCAAAGCATCCATTTGTTCAAGTTGAAGAAAAGTATATAGATATCAGTATCGATGATATAAATAAAGAAAACTATGATTTAATCGAATCTTTATCTCCTTATGGACAAGGATTTAAGAAGCCTCAATTTGTAATTAAAGGCTATAGAACAAATCTTTTAAAGACTAGTAGAGATGGTAAGCACATCATTACTCGAATTAATCCTTCTTCAAGTTTGATATATTTTAATTTTGATAAATCCATAATGAATTATGAACTCGTTAATTTATATGGTTATTACGATTTAAACTATTTTAATGGTTTTTGTACCATTCAGTTCCATGTTTCTAGTTTCCTAAAATATAATTAAGAGTAAAATTATAAATATGGAAGAAATTAAACCTGAAACTAAAGTTTTAAAACAAAATGGTGGTTATCCAATGCATACATTTGAAGATGTACGTGAGCTTTATTATCCTTATATACATAATCAATCAGATAGAGATGCGATTAAAAAAGCTTATGATTTTTGCGCAAAGCAACACGCAGGAATTTTTAGAAAAAGTGGTGAACCATATGTTCAACATTTAATTGAAGTTGCTTATATTTGTGCGCAACTTCAAGCAGGTCCTGTAACTATTGAAGCTGCTTTTTTACACGATGTAGTCGAAGATACAGATGCAACAATCGAAGATATCGAAAGAATGTTTGGCAGTGATTGTGCGAAAATTGTAGATGCTTTAACAAAAATCCAAAGATTAAAACTATCTCATAGAAGCCAAGAAGAATTTGAAGCTGAAGATCATCGTAAGATCTTCCTTGGTATGGCACGAGATGTTCGTGTCATCATTATTAAGTTAGCTGATCGTCTTCACAATATGCGTACAATCGAATCATTATCACCAGAAAGACAATTAGCTTTATCAAATGAAACTCTTGATGTTTTTGCTCCAATTGCCCACCGTTTAGGTATCTATAAATTAGAAAATGAACTTGAAGATTTATCTTTAAAAGTCATTAAACCTGAAATTTATAGTGAAATCAGCGATTTATTAAATGCTCGAGTTAAAGAAAGAACAAAATCATTAAATAACTTTAAGAAAAAATTAGGTGATATTGCTTTTAATGCTAAGATTCCATTCGAAATCGAATCTCGTGTTAAATCTATTTACTCAATTTATAAGAAAATGTACGTAAAAGGCCGTAAATTTGATGAAATCTATGATGTTTTGGCTTTACGTATCATTACTGATACAAGCCTACATTGCTACGAATTATTAGGATTAATTCATCAAGAATACAAACCAATTCCTGGAAGATTTAAGGATTATATTGCTGTTCCAAAGAGCAATATGTATCAATCCTTACATACTTGTATTATTTCAGGAGATGGCAATATTTTTGAAGTCCAAATCAGAACAAAAGAAATGGATGAGGTTGCTGAAACAGGTGTTGCAGCACATTGGAGATATAAAGAAGGGGAGAACTATGATCCTCGAGCCGAACAACGTGATATTGAAGAAAAGTTGCACTGGTTCCGTGATTTTGTCTCTATTTCAGAAGAAAATTCAGATGCAAATGCAAAAGAATATTTAGATAATTTATCTAAAGATATTTTTGAAGCTAATATTTTTGTTTTCACACCAAAAGGAAAGGTAATTGATTTACCTTCTGGTGGAACTCCTCTTGATATGGCCTATAAGATTCATACTAAAATAGGTGATAGTGCTGTAGGAGCGACTGTTAACGGCACTTATGTGCCATTAAACACAGAATTGAAAACCGGAGATGTTGTTGAAATTAAAACAAGTAAAACATCACCAGGTCCAAATGCTGATTGGCTTGACATAGTTAAAACCAGTAGTGCAAAAGCTCATATTAAAAAGTTTTTACAAAAACAAGGTAATGATGTTTCACGTGATGACAGCATTTCAAAAGGAAAAGAACTTTGTTTAGCAGCTTTTGCTGATAGAGGCATTTCTGAACAAGAAATGGAGTCCTTAATAAATACTAGTTATGTACTAAATTACTACCATTGCGCTAGTATTAATGAACTTTACTTCAATATTAGTAATAAGAATCCAACAGGTTCTGCAATTTGCGAATTGCTCAATATTAAACGTAAAAAATCGAACGATATTACCCTATCAAAGAAGGAAAATATCGAATCAGATAATTGTCCTGTTTATATAGAAAATGCAAGTGGAGTAAAAATCAATTTAGGAAATTGTTGTACTCCAATTCCAGGTGATGAGATTGTCGGATATATTACAAAAGGCATGGGAATCACCGTTCATAGAAAAGATTGTCCAAATATTAAAGATCAAAAAGCAAGACTAATTGATGTATTTTGGAAGCCAAATTTAGGTACTTCTCAATACCCAGTAGATATTGTAATTGAATGTAATGATCGTAATAGTCTTGTTAATAACGTAATGGATGCATTAAGTTCTTTTAAAGTTAAGATTACAGAATTTAGTGCAAAATTACATCCAGAAACATCAACAACAACAATTAGCGCACAAATTTATGTGACTAACACTATGATGCTTGAACAAATTCTTTCAACTTTAAGAAATATCAATAGTGTTTATCAAGTTAAACGTGTAATTCATTAGTTATAGTGGTAATTTTTATAGTAATTTAAGCCTTAATTATTTATAATAATTAAAGGTCCGAGGTTTAATTATGTTTAATATAGTAAAAGGTACGCATGATGTTATTCTAAAAGAAGCAACAAAATATACATATGTTGAGAATCTTTTAATGAGAGAAGCTCAAGTTTTCGGTTACAAAGAATTTAGAACTCCTGTAATGGAATATAGTGAACTTTTCTTACGTTCTACAGGTGAAAGTAGTGATATCGTCAGAAAAGAGATGTATACATTCACTGATAAAGGTGATCGTTCTATCACTTTAAGACCTGAAATGACAGCTGGTGTCATTAGAAGCATGGTAAATGAAAAATTATTCATTAATCAAGATTATCCAGTAAAAGCTTATTATGTTGGTCCAAATTTTAGATATGAAAGACCACAACAAGGAAGATATAGACAATTTAACCAATTTGGCGTTGAATGTGTTGGTGTTGATAGTCCATATCGTGATATTGAAGTCATTATGCTTGGTTATAATGCTTTAAAACTTTTGGGTTTTAATAATATTAAACTTGAAATAAATTCCCTTGGAGATGCTGAAACAAGAGAAAAATATCAAGCAGCCTTAAGAGAATATTTTGCGCAACACATCGATACAATGTGTGATGATTGCAAAGAGCGTTTTAAATTAAATGTTCTTAGAATTTTAGATTGTAAAGTTGAACATGATATTGAAATAAATAAGAATGCGCCTGTTATTAGCGATTACTATAGTGATAAATCAAAAGAAGATTTTGCAGCTATAACAAACTTCTTAAAAGAAAATGAAATACCATACGAGATAAATAACAATCTTGTACGTGGACTTGATTATTATTCAGGAATTGTCTTTGAATATCATTATACAAGTTCGCAAGGTAAAGATTATGGTGCCTTAGGTGGTGGTGGTCACTATGGAAATCTTGTAAAAGAAATTGGTGGTCCAGATCTTGAAGGTGTTGGTTTTGCTTTTGGAATTGAACGTTTAATAAATTTAATGGAAGATGATAATTTATTCGATGAAAGCGAAATAAATGATCCACTTGATTGTTACGTTATGCCAGTTAATAAGCAAAACGAGAAAATTGCGTTCGAAGTTGCTAATTATTTAAGAACGAATGGATATAGTGCTGACGTTTGCCTTGAACATAAAAATATGGGTCAAATGTTTAAAAAAGCAGAAAGACGAGAAGCACTTTATGCAATAATTATCGGTGATGATGAAGAAAAAGATAAGAAAGTTAATTTAAAGAATCTAGCTTCTCAAGAACAAATAACAGTAAGTTTAGATGATTTAATTGAAAAACTAGATGATTTATTTGGTGAAGATGAAGATGAGCATCATGACCACAAGTAAGGAAGAAAAAGTATGGAAGAATATAAGAGAACTAATCACTGTGGCGAGCTTCGCTTAAGTGATGTTGGAAAAGAAGTTGATTTATTAGGATGGGTTGCTAAAAAAAGAAATCTTGGTAGCCTTGTTTTTATCGATTTAAGAGATCGTTGGGGAATAGTCCAAGTTACTGTACAAACTGATAAAGTTACTCTTCCAGATATACGTAATGAATATGTTATTGGTGTTCATGGAACAGTTAATAAAAAAGCTGAACCTAACAAAAATCTCGCAACAGGAGAAGTTGAAGTTGTTGCTAGTGAAATTAAAATAATTAATACTGCTGAGCAACCTCCATTTATTATTGCCGATGATACTGATGCTCTTGAAGATATCCGTTTAAAATATAGATATCTTGATTTAAGACGTCTTGTTATGCAAAAAAGATTCCAAATTCGTGCTCAAATTGTCAAAAGCTGTCACGAATACTTAGATAATAACGAATTTATTGAAGTAGAGACTCCATCTTTAACTCTTTCTTCACCAGAAGGAGCTACTGAATATCTTGTTCCATCAAGAATTCATCATGGATCATGCTATGCATTACCACAATCTCCTCAACTTTTTAAACAATTATTGATGGTTGCTGGTTTTGAAAGATATTATCAAATTGCAAAATGCTTTAGAGATGAAGATTTAAGAGCTGATCGTCAACCAGATTTTACTCAAGTAGATTTAGAGACTTCATTTTTAAATGAAGATCAAGTCTTAACTCTTGCTGAAGGATTAATCAAAAAAGTTTTTAAGGATACAATTAACTATGATGTAAAGCTTCCTTTAAGAAGAATGGAATATGATATTGCTACTTCAAGATATGGTAGTGATAAACCTGATACTAGATATGGAATGCTTCTTGAAGATGTTAAAGACATCTTAGTTAAAACTGAATTCTTAGCTTATAAGAACGCTAAATTTATTTCAGCAATCAAAGTTGATGGAATTGCTAGCGAAACATCTAGAAAGAAAATCGATGAATATAATTTGGTAGCACAAAAGTTCAACATGAAAGCTTTTGGTGTTTTCAAAGTTGAAAATGGCGTTGTTGATAGTAGCTTAGCAAAATTCTATACTCCTGAAGTTTTAAATGAATTAAAAACAAAAATGAATGCCAAAGATGGTGATGTTGTTTTTGTTGCTGCCGGAGATAATAAGAAAAATGTTTACTTTGGTTTAGGTGCCTTAAGAGTCCAATTTGGTCACCAATTAGGTCTTGTTAAGCCAAATACTTACGATTTACTCTGGGTTACTAGATTCCCACTTTTTGGTGTAGCAGATGATGGACATATTGTCGCTGAACACCATCCATTTACTCGTCCATGTGATGAAGATTTAGATAAATTAAAGACACATCCAGAGCAAGTTTATAGCTATTCATATGATATTGTAATTAACGGATATGAAGCTGGTGGTGGTACTTTAAGAATTTATGATCAAAAACTACAAAGAACTATTTTTGAAGTTCTTGGTGTTAGTGATGAAGATATTAATAAGAAATTTGGTTGGTTTGTTGATGCTTTAAAATATGGAACACCTCCACATGGTGGATTGGCTTTTGGTCTTGATAGACTCACTATGATTTTAAGTGGAACTGATAATATTCGTGATGTTATCGCTTTCCCAAAGAACTTAAGTGCAGTTTGTCCAATGACTAACGCTCCACGTCCAGCCACTGAGGAGCAATTAAAAGAATTAGGTTTATGCGTCATTAAGGAGGAAAAATAAATGAGCAAAATTAATTTAAATGATCCAAAGAATATTGATTTATTATCAGTTGCAGCTATTCGTAGTATGTGTATTGATTGCATCAATAAGAGCAAATCTGGTCACCCAGGTATGGCATTAAGTAGTGCACCAATCATGTACGAATTATTTAAAGATTTTATTGTTGCAAATCCTCAAGATCCAAATTGGATTAATCGTGATAGATTCGTTCTTTCTAGCGGTCACGCTTCAATTCTTTTATATACAATTTTACATCTTTGTGGATACAAAATTTCGAAAGATGATTTAATGAATTTCCGTCAATTAGGAAGCATTACTCCAGGGCATCCTGAAGTTGGTGTTACTCCAGGAATTGATGCTTCAAGTGGTCCTTTAGGACAAGGTATTGCTGAAGCCGTTGGTATTGCAATGGCTGAACAAATGCTTTCTGCTCATTATGATCCAAAAATTTATAATCATTACACATATTGCTTATGTGGAGATGGTTGCTTAGAAGAAGGAATTAGTGAAGAAGCAATCCAATATGCTGGATTCCAAAAATTAAGCAAATTAATCTTACTTTATGATAAGAACAACGTTACATTAGATGGACCTTTAGCTCAATCTGAAAATGAGGATGTCGGTAAGAGATTTTCTGCTGATGGATGGAATGTCATTGAATGCAAAGATGGAAATGATGTTTCTGAAATTAAAAAAGCTATTTCAAAGGCTAAAACATTTATAAATAGCCAACCAACAGTCGTTATTTTTACAACTGTTATTGGTTTTGGTTCAGCTAATCAAGGAACATGCAAAGTCCATGGTTCTCCATTAGGAGAAGAAGATGGTAAGCATGCAAAAGAATCATATGGATATGATTATCCAAGTTTTACTATTCCTGATTCAGTCTACAAAACCATGCAAGATAATTTCGTTGCACGTGGGACTAAAGCCTATGAAAAATATCAAAAGATTATTAATGAATTAAGACGTGACGATCCACACACTTATAAGAAGATGATGGATTTTGCTTCAAATGATATTTCAAATTATCTTGATACTAAACATTTACCAATGGATGAAGTACCAAATGAATCTACTAGAATTACTAGTCAAAAAGTACTAAATCATTACCATTCATTACTTTCTAACCTTGTTGGTGGTAGTGCTGATGTTGCCGCAAGCGTTATGACAAAGCTTTCAGATGGCAGTAATTTTACACCAGATAATCGTAATGGAACAAACATCAATTGGGGTATTCGTGAATTCTTAATGTGTGCTGCAAGTAATGGAATCTTATTACATGGCGGTTTAAGAACTTATGTTGGTTGCTTCTTAATCTTTAGTGATTATGCAAAGAACGCTATTAGAATGGCTTCTTTAATGAAATTACCACAAATCTTCTTATTCTCACATGATACAATTGCAGTTGGAGAAGATGGCCCAAGTCACCAACCAATCGAACAATTAGCTGGTCTTAGAGCTACTCCAAATTTAAATGTTTTTAGACCATGTGATGCTAAAGAAACTTATGCTGCTTGGACATTAGCTCTTGAATCAACAAAGACTCCAAGTGCGATTATTATTTCACGTCAAGGCTTACCATTATTAAAGGATAGTTCTAATTATGATGGAGTTAAGAAAGGTGGATACATCGTTTCTGATTCCGCAAAGAAAGAACCTGATGTTACTTTAGTTGCGACCGGTAGTGAAGTTTCTCTTGCTTTAAATGCAAAAGAATTATTAAAATCTAAAAATATTGATGTTCGTGTTGTTTCACTTCCATGCTTTGAATTATTCGATGCACAAAGCGAAGAATATAAAAAGTCTGTTTTAGGAAATAACTACGAAAAGCGTGTCTCAGTCGAGATGTCTTCAACATTCGGTTGGGGAAAATATGCCAAATTTAATTATGGTATTGATGAGTTTGGTGCTTCAGGAAAAGCTGAAGATTTATTCAAACATTATAAATTTACGAAGGAAGATCTCGCAGATTTTGTCATAAAATCAATAAAATAGTGTAAAATATATGAAAGGGGTGAATTATGCCTAATTACGTTTACTTACAACATTATACTAGCCAAGGTGATCTAGGAATATCTAGAGATGTTTTTGTGACGCTTGGGCAACATGTCGTCAGCTATATTCGCGAAACTAATGCCAATAAAGGCTTTACTATTAGCGATAATGTTGATGTTTCAATTCACTCTAATCGTGTAGTTTATAAATTCTTTGTAACTAAGAAAAACAAAGTTAGTCCTCGTTACATCGAAAATTCTATTTCAGATTATATTAATAGTAATTTACTTATGATTTGTGAGGTTGTTCCATTTGAAATAAGTGTGAAAATCACCTCTGAAGCTGGAGAATAAAATGGAGAACCAAGAATCCCGTAATAAAATTCAAGAAACAGCCATGCAAATAATGTATGGCTTTTTAATAAAACAACAAGTTGATCAAGTAATAAACTTTGAAGAGACCGTTTCTGAGGTATGTGATAAACCATACGAAGAATGCGATGTTTTCTTAAAGGATTTACTTATTCAATCATTAAAAAATGAAAAGGAAATCATTGAATTGATTTCTAAACATCTTAACAAGTGGACTTTTGATCGTTTAAATACTTGTATACAAGCAATCTTAATTTGTGCTGTCGCAAACTATAAATATTGTGATAATAGCGAAAAAGCTATTGTTATTAACATTGCTGTTAAATTAGCAAAAAAATATGGCGAACCTGAAGACTATAAATTCGTAAATGCTATATTGGATAATTGCTTAAATGAACAATAATTTATCAAACGAGCAACAATATATTAGCGTAACTGAACTTAATAACTATATTAAGGCTCTTTTTGATAATACTACAACATTGCACAATATTGCCATTCATGGCGAAATAAGTAATTTTACAGGTCAAAATAGAAGTGGTCATATGTATTTTTCACTTAAAGATGAGCAATGCTCGATTAGAGCCGTTATTTTTAAATACGATGCTTCATTACTAAGTTTCCCAATAAAAGACGGCGATGAAGTTATTGCTTATGGAAGTATTTCAACATATCCACCTAATGGTACATATCAAATAGTTATTAAAAAAATTGAATTATTCGGTCTTGGAGCCATGCTTTTAAAGAAGCAACAGCTCAAAGAAAAACTTTTTAAAGAAGGTTATTTTAATGACGATCACAAAGTTGAATTGCCTAAATACCCATCAAAAATTGGAATTATTACTGGAAAGAACAGTGCTGCTTTAGTTGATATAATAACAAACCTTAATCGAAGATTTCCTTTAGTTGATATTTTTGTTTATTATAGTCTTGTTCAAGGTGTTGAAGCTCCAAAAGACTTAATTAAATCATTGCATAAAGCTATAGAAGATAATTTAGATTTAATAATAATTGGTAGAGGTGGCGGAAGTTTAGAAGATTTAGAAGCTTTTGATGATGAAAATTTGGTAAAAGAAATCTATAAATGCAAAATACCAGTTATTAGTGCAGTTGGTCATGAAATAAATCAATCTTTTTGCGACTTAGTCGCTGATAAGTATGTTTCAACACCAACAGGTGCAGCAGAATTAGCTGTTCCAGATAAGAACGATTTAATCGATGAATTAAATCAAACTAAACATTATTTGGATACGTTGATAAATTCAAAAATTAACGATTACAGCTCTAATTTAAGTTCTATCTCAAACAAAAAGTGTTTAATAAATATTTCTTCAATTTATGACAATTCATTGCAAAAAATTGAAAACATTAAAAAAGATTTAAATAATTTAATCACTAAATTGCTGGATCAAAAAAATAATGAAATAAATTCTAAAAATAAATTAATAGATGCTTATAATCCAATAAATTTGCTGAAAAAAGGTTACTCAATAGTATATGATTCTGACGGTAAAATTATAAAAAAAGTAAGCGAAGTTACAGTTGATCAAGATTTAAAAATTCAAGTTAGTGATGGTGTTATCAAAGCTAGCGTAAAGGAGAAATAATATGGCTGAAACAAAGAAAAAGGAACTTAATTTTGAAAAAAAGATGGAAAGACTAGACGTTATTGTCAACAAACTTGACTCAGAAACTTTACCTCTTGAAGAAGCTTTAAAACTTTACGAAGAAGCACAAGTCTTAATTAAAGATCTAAGTGAAGAACTTAAAAACGCAAAAGAAAAAGTTGCGAAATACAATAATTAGTAGTTTACTAGTATATATCTAGTATTTTATCATAATATTCAATTAACTTTATTAAGTCTTTTATAATACTTAAAATTAAACTAAAATATAAGTATGAGTAAGATTATACTTCATATTGATTTGAATGCATTTTTTGCAACATGCGAAGAGATTAAAAATCCATCATTGATTGGAAAACCTCTAATTGTTGGTGGTGATGGTCGTTGCGGAATTGTTTCGACTGCATCATATGAAGCTAGAAAATATGGAATTCACAGTGGTATGCCTACATTTCAAGCAAAAATGCTTTGCAAAAATTTAATCATTTGCAACGTAGATTTTAAATATTATGAATTAATGTCTAAAGAATTTATTCATTATATAAGCCAATATAGCCCATACATCGAACAAATGTCAGTAGATGAATGCTTCGTTGATATAACAGAAACATACAAAAAATATGGTAACAATGATATAAATACATATCTTAAAAACATTCAAGATGGTTTATATCGCAAAACAAAATTAAAATGTTCAATTGGCGTAGCTCCAACAAGATTTCTTGCTAAAATGGCAAGTGATATGAAAAAACCAATGGGTATAACTATTATAAGAAAAAGAGATATCAAAGAGATGCTTTTTCCTTTACCTGTAAAAAGTTATTTTGGAATTGGCAAGAAAACATATCCAAAACTAGAAAAAATAGGTATAAAAACTATTGGAGATTTATATTATTCAATAAAAAAGAATAATAGCGATGCTAACGCTCTTTTAGGCTCATTTAGTGGAAGCATAATTGATGAATTAGAGGGAAATTCAAGCGATGAAATCCATACAGACTATGGAGATCCAAAATCAATAGGTGTAAGTAGAACTTTATCATCTGATAGTAATGATTCATATGAAATAAAAAAATATCTTTTAGAGTTAGCAAAAGGCGTTATAGAAGATATGAAATCAAAAAGCTTTTTAACGAAAACAATAACTATTCAATATAAAGATGCTGATTTTGAAACCAATTTTAAATCAAAAACTGTATCTAAATCATTTAGCGAACCAACTGATGATTTAAATGAAATTATAAAGTCTACAGGCGATTTATTCGATAAATCATATGATGGAACCATGATACGTTTAATTGGTTTTTCTGTTAAAAATCTTAAAGAAAAGCATAGTGTCGTTACTCAAATGCATTTTAACGATTATGATAAGCATGAAAAAGAAAATGAAATAGAACTCATTATCGGTAATTTAAATCGTAAAATGAATAAAGATACTTTTATGCGTTTATCTGATTTAGAAAAGAAGAAATAATATGTATATACAGCAAGCAATCGAAGAATTTTTACAACATGCCTTGTTTGAAAAAGGACTCCAAACAAGAACAATTGAAGATTATAAAGAAGACTTTAAATCTTTTTTCTACTATTTTCCCTATATTAAAACTACCGACGATTTAACAGAAGATGATATTGAAAATTTCACTTATAAGCAAGGTCTCGACGAACTAAAAGCATCGACAATATCAAGAAGAATTTCAACTATTAAAACATTTTATTTATTTTTGGATAATGAAGGGATCAGAAAAAATCTTGTTCATGAAGTAATTATGCCTAAAAGAGAAAAGCATATTCCAAGCGTTTTAACTGTTGAAGAAGTTGATAGATTATTAGATGCTCCTGATTTAAACACAAAATCTGGCATTAGAGATAAAGCAATGCTTGAAATAATGTATGGATGCGGATTAAGAGTTAGTGAACTAGTAAATTTAGTTAAAAAAAGTGTAAATTATAACGAAAGAATCATTACATTAGTCGGAAAAGGTGCAAAAGAAAGAAGCATCCCAATTGATGAATATGCCATTAACTTTTTAGATCAATATATAGTCGAAGTAAGAGATAAAATTCCAAATTCTTTATCTAATAACTATATTTTCATAAATATGCGTGGACAAAGAATATCTCGACAATATTTTTTTAATCAAGTTAAAAAATATGCTAAAGAAGCTAATATAGAGAAAGAAATTTCTCCACACACCTTACGACATTCTTTTGCAACACATTTACTTGAAAATGGTGCTAACCTAAGAACAGTTCAGCGAATTTTGGGTCATACTAACGCAGAAACAACCCAAATTTATACACATTTATCAAACAAAACATTGCATAACGCATATGATTTGTATTGGAAGCGAAAATAATCTATAATTTACACAGTTTAAGAGGTAGGAATTATGAATAAATTTAAAAGAATATTTGTCATCGTAATGGATAGTGCAGGAATTGGCCATGCCAAAGATGCAAAGAAATTTGATGATGAAGGAACCAACACGTTTGGTCACATTTCTGAAAATATGCCAAATGGTGGCTTAAATATTCCTACACTTAACAGTTTAGGAATTGGCGATCTTGATGAAATTAAAGGTTGCTCAATTGTTAAACATCCATCATCATTTAGTATCAAACTTAATGAAGCAAGCAATGGTAAAGATACCATGACAGGCCATTGGGAGATGATGGGAATTAAAACTACAAAACCTTTCCAAACATTTACTGATACTGGTTTCCCTAAAGAATTGATTGATGAATTAGCTAAAGAAACTGGCCACAAAATTATTGGAAATTACGCCTCAAGTGGAACTGAAATTCTTAAGGTTTTAGGCGAAGAACAAATGAAGGAAAATTCACTTATTGTCTATACTTCAAGTGATAGTGTCCTTCAAATTTGCGCACACGAAGGAGTTACTGGACTTGATGAACTCTATCGTTGTTGCGAAATTGCTCGTAAACTTTGCATGAAACCAGAATGGTTCGTTGGTCGTATTATTGCTAGACCTTATGTTGGCACTAATCGCGATGACTTCAAGCGAACTTCTAACCGACATGATTACACAATTTCACCAACAGGAATAACTGCGATGGATATCTTAAAAAACAACGGATTAACTGTTAGCTGCGTTGGAAAAATTAATGATATCTTCAATGGGTGTGGTGTTACCGAGACTGTGCATACTATTTCAAATGAAGATGGAATGGATAAAACTATTGGAATTTGTAAAAATCCAAACTTTAAAAAAGGTTTTTGTTTTGTTAATTTAGTCGAATTTGATAGTGAATTCGGACATCGTAGAAATGTTTTAGGGTATGGAAATGCCTTGGAACAATTCGATAAACGTTTAAAAGAACTCATGAGTGTTATGCATGATGATGATTTAGTTATGGTAACAGCCGATCACGGAAATGATCCTACCTATAAAGGAACCGATCATACACGTGAAAAAGTCCCATTACTTTGTTATTCAAAATCAATTACTGCTGGAAAGTATTTAGGTGATCGTGAAGGTTTTGCGGATATTGGTGATTCAGTTCTTTATAACTTTGGTCTTAAAAAAGATCCAAGTATGATTGGTCAGCCAATTTTAGAACTATTTAAATAGTTAATTAGTTCTTTATTTATTATCTTTATATATAGGAGTCTTTAAAATGAATAAAAATTTAAAGTTGTTTTTATGTTCTTCAAGTTTAATTCTTGGAGTTAGTTTATCGTCTTTTTCTCTCGTTTCTTGTAATACTACAGTTCCTGTTGTTGAAAATAAAATAACTGATTTTAGTGCTCAATTAGAATCAGGAAAAACAGAATTGGAAATCGGTAGTGTTGATACCATCAAGATTAGCGATGAGGTTCCAAGTGGAGTTAGCGGAACATCATATACTTATTCAACAAGTGATGATTCAATTATGACAGTTTCCGATAATGGACAAGTTACGGCTATCAAAAAAGGTAGTGTAGTTATTACAATTACTGAAAAGAATAGTGGAGTTTTTAAAAAATTAAATCTTAGCGTTAGTGAAGGAAATGAAGAATTTTCTTTAATTTCACCTGCTGGTGCGCCAACTCTTGCTTTATATGACACAATTGCATCAAAATCTGGAGCTGAAACTACATCTCAAGTTACACAAATTCCATTAGCATTAAAAAATGGATCATATAATTATGTAGTTTTTGATTCAATTTCCGCTCTTAAATTAATAAATGCAAAACAAGCTGATTATACTTACGAAATGATGTTAACTGGAGGTAATTTCCATTTAGCTGGTTTTAATACGACTTCACAACCAAAAGTTGGTGATAAAATCGTTACTTTCGGAGAAAAATTAGTTCCTGATTTAGCATTTAAAACCGCCTATCCTGAATTATTTGTTGAATCTAATTTAAGTAATATTCAATATGTTAACTCTGTAACCGATGTTGTTCCTGTTTTAAAAACTGGATTATATCAAGGCTCAGCAATTAATTATTGCTTCATTGCACAACCAGCATTATTTGCTGTTATGGCAGCTAATAATGGCGATACCAATGATCAAAATAATATCACTGATATCCAAAATTTAAATGATAAAATAAGCGAAATCACAAATGGAAAATTTAATTATATTCCACAAGGCGCTTTATTTGTTAAGAATGACTATTTAAATAAGAAACCATCGTATGTTTCTTCATTTGTTGATGATGTTAAGAAACAAATGAAAAATGCTAGGGGAGCAGATTTAAATGCTGTTGTTACAAGTATGGAAAAAGTCTCAACAGTTGCAGCTGAACAAGCTTCTAAATATGGATTCAATGAGAATGTTGTTAAAGCTCTTCAATCTAATAACAAGAACCAATTTGGCATCATGGATCCTGATAAACCTACAACAGTAACTGATATTAATGATTTCTTAACGACTATTAACTATAAATAATGGATTCTTTAAAAATAGATATAGAAACTATAAAATATAAGAATGAAAAACAATAACAAAAGCAAAAACCTAAATTGCCTCTATATATTAATAGGCTTTTTAGGTTTGCTTGTTATTTGGGAAATATCTAGTCTAATAACCAATAAACAAAATGTTTATCCTGATGTTTTTGCGACTTTCTCAAGATTATTCTTAATTTTAGGTGATTTTTCGACTTATAAAGCAATATTTACAAGTTTAGGAATTATTTTATTAACTTTACTAGGATCTTTAATTTTAGCTATTATTTTTGGCACATTATCTGGTCTTTTTAATCCAATAAATAAGATTTTAACTCCTTTAATTACTTTCATGAAAGTTATTCCAACAGCATGCATAGTCATTTTATTAATTGTCTTTGTAAAGTCATTTTATTCGACAATAATCGTAATTTTTCTTGTTGTTTTTCCAATTTTATATGAATCAATTGTAAATGGAATCAAAAATATCGATGAATCAATAATTAATTCATTAAGACTTGAAGGTCTTAGAACATGGAATTCAATTTCTAAAGTCATTATTCCATCAATTTTGCCATATTTATATGTTGGTATAGTTTCATCTTTTGGTTTAGGGATGAAAGTTGAAATTATGTCAGAAATCATTGTTGGATCATCAAGTATTGCTGGTTTAGGTCATTTAATTTATCTTTCTTACGCAATAAATGCTGATTATGTCGAATTATTTGCTTTAGCAACATTAACATTATTATCTTTTGGTTTTATTGATTTAATCCTTTATTTCTTCAAAAAAATCATAAAAAATAAATATAGTTTTTAAATTTTTTTAAATTTTCCTTAATTCCTCCTTATTTATTAGTAAAGAGGATTTTTTTATGGATAAAAACAAAACGAAGATTGTTTATAAGGTTAAGTATAAGGAAAATAACTGTTTAGAAGCTCAATTAGACTGGTCACGTGACTTATTGTCCAATAAAGAGCCTATTATTGAGGAAAATAAACATATTTATTTGAAACAAGGTGAAATTTACGAATTTAAATTATCTAAGATCAAAACTACATTATGTATAATTTTAAATGATACAAATGAGTATCAAGAGAATATTTTAGTTTGTCCAATATATCTCTTAAAAGACAATTTTGTTCATGACGGACTAGAAATAGGGATGATTCCAGAAATTTCTACAAATTTTGAGTTTATAGCTGCAATTCATGAAATTAGGTTTGTCAAAGCTAAACATTTGTATTTTAAAGAATCAAATTTTAATCCAATTAGCTTAGGAAGAATAATGAAATCTACCTTAGTCAACATAGTATATTTATACAAATCATTATTGGAAAAAATCATTAAAATGCCTAAAAGATATGAAGATATACACATTTGTTAGTTGATTCAATGTAGATAATTAGTATATATTTAGTAATTATTAAGTATATTTCACTGTGGAAAAGTCGCTTTTTAAAGGTGAATTTTAAACTGATATAAAGGATAATTATACAATTAAACAAATAAAAGTATCGACAAAATCAATTCTTTTTCAGTTTTTAGTTAACATAATAGATATTATGCGAAGTAGTGTTTTAAAGTATTTCAAAGAAGAAACAAAAAAAGATAATCTAAAACGTCTTGATTATCCCTTCTTATTTTACTTTGAACTAATAATACTATCTATGTCTATACGATTTCTCTCATCTTCAGTCATTATATGAACAACAATATCATTTAAGTCGACAACAATCCATTTTGAATCATTACGACCTTCAATATGATTGATTTTTATTTTGTTTAACTCAGCTGCATCTTCAATAGATTCTTTAATACCATTAAGATTTCGTTCATTCAATGCTGAGCAAACAATAATAGCATCACATAAAGGATTAATCCCTTTAACATCATAAAATTTAACATTTTTAGCTTTTTTATCTTTTATTGCCTTTAAAACTGCTTTTTCATTTTTATTCATACTTAAATTTATTTTTCCAATCCTTTATATAATAGTTTAAACATCTATTAGTGAAGAAATTATTCGATAAAATCCCACCATTTTGACAAATAAACTTCATATTTTCACTTAAAACAAATACAAATCCACTATCGTAATCTTTCTTACATGCATCAATCATGTATTGACTATCATATCCCCTTGTTGGTTCAATTTTATCCGATGCATAGATGATTTTTTGCATTTTTGACATATTTTCATCACCAGTAGCATGCGTTTGAATAGCTTTTATACACTCCTTATTTATATCAGGAAATAGTTTTTGAGCATAAATAGCCCCAACAAATTCATGTAACGACCATTTTGGCATAGAAACAAAATTTCTGAAATATTTTTCCATTATATCGATAGATTCCTCATCTGTTGCTTGTTTTCCAATATCATGCAATAAACCAGCAATGAAGTATTGATCAGGATGTTCTAATTTGTTTGATATTGCTATCTCGTAAGCCGTATTTGCTACACTTACGCAATGATCATATCTTTTTCCTTTAATATATTCCTCTACTAAAGGCATAAAATATAGTTTATTTTCAACGATGAAATCAATAATTTCCTTCTCAGTATCGAGATTTTTTAAATTTCTTATACTTCGTGATTTATCATAAGCGTTTTCATTAACTCTCAACTTGCCTTTAGAATTAATTACCTTTTCTTCTGGTACTAAGTATGAAGTATCATCATGAATCAATAAAGAGATGTCATTAATACCACTATCGTGCATTTTATCAATAAAATCTTTTAAATCGACAAACTGAAGAGGTTTATTGAGTAAATCAATAAAAGTATATTTAATATTCTTATTTTTTAAAGCAATATCTATCATTTTTTCTCTTAATTCAATAGAACAATATTTTGAATATAAGAAACATAAATAAAATACGACACCATCGTCGTTATATTTATTTATATCCGAAATCATTTCATTATTTATTGGATCAAATGAAGAAATAATAGCAATATTTTTCATATTAAAATTTGATGCTGTTTTTTAATTTTGGGTTTGGTCTATATAAAATTACAGTATGCCCAATTTCTTGTACTACATCAGCTTTTAATCCACCACTAATATCAAGGACTAATTCTTCCATTTCCTTTGATTCCAAGGCACTTTTTAAGAAAACTACCTTGATTAACTCATGAGCATTAATAGCATTTTCTAATGAAGCTAAAAGATTTTTATCAACATTACCTTTACCAACATTACATTTAACAATTTCAGTGCTATGCGCAATTTTTCTTAATGCGATTTTTTGTTTACTATCTAACATTTTTTATCTTGCTACGCGTTGTATATACGTAGACTCCTTTTGGTACAAAAACACGATAAACTTGCTTATTTCCAATAAAATGGAACCATCCTAAGCCAAGAATACCTAAGTCTCGATCTCCTTCTTCTGTGATCTCTAAGTCGTATACATCAAAATCAGCAAAACTTCTTAATTTGTTTGAACATGGCTTTAAAGTATGACGAGTTAAAACTGAACCGAAATGAGCTTCGCCATTTTTAACAGCTTTTAAATCTACAGAATATTTAGCATAAACGTCAATTTTAGTCTCTTCACCACCAATTAATTCAATTAAAGCTAAACCACCATACATTAAAGACATTCCAAGGCCTAACTTAAAACTTCGTTTATTAACAATTTCATTTGGAATAATATCATGTCCAACAAGTAATTCGACTTGAGATAACATTGAATTGTCAATAGATAATCCTGGAGTCTCATAAATATAGGTATTTTGACCCATTGGAATTTTAAATCCACGTAAACTCGTACCCGGGAATGTATAAGTAATAATCAATTCTTGGGTGTTATTCTTATATTTCTTTAAGAATTCAGCAATTAAAGCAGATTTTCCACTAACTGTTGAACCAACAAAATAAACATCTTTATTATCGGAAAGAGCTTTAATTTTTTCATACATTAAATCAATATTGTATCCAGTTGTTGATGAAGTTAAAACGACATCTTTAACAGCAAGATGAGCAACTCTTAATCTATGTGAAACATATTCAAGCAATTCTTTATCATCAACATTTTGAGGTAATAAATCACGTTTGTTTCCAATAGCTAAAACATCGCATCCTTGAAGCATTTCATTAACTTTCGATATAAATGAACCTTCAAAAGAAAAGAGATCAACAACATAAACGACAAGAGCTTTATGAGCTTTAATTTGCTCTAAAATCTTTTTAAAATCATCATCTAGAATTGCTTCTTGAGGAATTTTAGCTTTTTCAATTTTGTAGCAATTGTTGCAAAGTAAAACACCATCTGGATATTTTTCCAATGTCTCTTGATCAATATACCCAGCTTGGCTAGGATCTTTTGTTTGTAAGATTTCACCACAATGGCTGCACTTTTTGACTTTATTAAAGTTTGGCATAAATTTCCCTCCAATCTTTTGCAAGATTTTTTAAAGCAATCTTTTTTCTAAAATGAACATCAATTTTACGATTAATAAACGTGATAACTTGATCTTTATTAACCAAAGGTTTAGTTAATATTGATTTAATCCCTAATTTATTAGCACATTTAACATCGGTCATTATTTGATCACCTATAATTATAACCGATTCAATCGAAATATTCTCTCTTTTAATATATTTATAAAGCTTAAAAGTAAAAGGTTTAAATGTTCTATGTAAAAACTTGACACCTAAATCCTTTGAATACATATAAACTCTTTTCTTACTATTGTTGCTTGTAATGACAGGAATAAGCCCATTTTTAATAAGATTTGACATCAAATCAATTGTTCTTTTGCTTGGTTTTTTAGTATGAGGCGAATCTAATGTATTGTCTAAATCTATAAAAAGATATTTAACACCAATTTTTTTATAAAAATCGCAATCAATATCATAAATGGAATTAGCTAAACAATAAGGTATATACTTTTTCATATTTAATCCTTCTTTTATTATAAATAAAGTTGTGTATTATTTCCATTTTTAATACAATTAAAATATGAAAAATAATTCAGAATTATTTAACAATATTTCAAGATTTTTAACATTTTTTGGCCTTTTTTGGACAACTATCTTACCAATATTAGGGATTCCATTTTATATTGTCTCATTCATCATTGCATACAAACAAATTCATACAAAAGATGGATTCTACAACATTATTTTTAGTTCTGTAAGTTTCTTAATTTCAATCATCTATTTTATATTTATTTTGTTATATAGATTTAACCCTACAAACTAATCGCCCATATCATCAAAAATAGAAATTTGTTCGTAATTATCGCCTTTTTTATCATCATCGGTAGTCTTGGATTCATCTTTTTTTGTTGGTTCAGATGTTTTGGTCTCACTAACTAAATCACCTGAATTTCCACCATTATTTCCACCATCTCCAGGATTACTACTACCTTTTTCTTCAACAAAATTATCATCGATTAAATCACAATTATTCTCATAAATTGATTTAATTTTAGCATTGCTATTAAGTTCCATATTTGCTTTGCAATATTTATCAACTGGAGTTAAATAGAAATCATTTAAAGAATATTGAATAACAGAATTATCATCCATTAAACAATAAAGAATTAATGGTTGATCTTTAGAATAAATCTTTTGAGCATAGACTAATAAATGCAAATCACTCTTAAAAGATTTAAACGCAAATTGGGTACGACCTAATCTTTCAGTAAGCTCTGCATTCGAATTATCATAAATTCGATACATTTTATTATCAGTTACGAATAATAGTTTATTCTTTTCCTCGCTTCTGAAGCCAAAAACAGCTTTAACTTGAGAATTCTTTAAAGTTGAAATAGCTTTAACGCCACTTGTCTTTAAGCCCGTACATGAAATTTGATTTTCGTTAAAATAAGTAATATTTCCTTTTTCAGTTACTACTAAAATATTACTATTTCCACTTAAAACACAAATATCAGCGACTTCATCATCTTTTCCAAGTCGCATACAGGTAATTGGTTTAGAGTATCTAGAAGCTTCAAAATCTTTAAGAAGAGATTTCTTTATTTGACCATTTTTAGAAACCAAACAAATATTTGCTTTCTTTTCAAAATCGCGAATAATAATAGCTTTTAAAATATATTCATCAAATGGAAGAGTTGTTATGTAATTAACATGTTTCCCTTGATCTTTATACTTACCTTCTTCAATATCGCAAACTGGAATAAATAAATAATTGCCTTTATTAGTAAAAGCTAAGATATAATCCATAGTATTGCATAAAGCAGACATTATAAATTTATCACCTTCCTTAATGGTTGGAAGTTGATTATTACTAGCATCATGTGATTTTACTGATGAACGATTAATATAGCCATCCATCGATAAAGTAACATAACAATCTTCTTTAATAATTAATGCACGTTTATCAATTACAATTCTTGTATCATAATCTTCAACAATCTTTGTTCGTCTAGCAACTGCGAATTTTTTAGATATATCTTTAAGATCATCAACAATAATATGTTTAACTTTAATCGGACTTGCTAATGTTTCCTTTAAATCAGCAATTGTAGCATCTAAGGCGTTCTTTTCGTCAATATAGGTAGTAACATCAGTATTGCTTAATCTATAAAGTCTCATCATTACAATCGCTTCTGCTTGAGCATCACTAAAATTAAACTTAGACATTAAGTTTTTCTTAGAATCATCTTTATCCTTACTGTTTCTAATAATTTGCACAACTTCATTAACAATAGAAACAGCTTTAATAAGACCTTCTACAATATGTAATCTATCTTCAGCTTTCGCCAAGTCAAATTTACTTCTCTTTACAATAATATCTTCTTGGAACGAAATAAAATCATCTAAATAGTCGATTAATGGTAGTATTCTAGGAGAATTATTGGAGATTGCTACTATGTTTGCATTATAGGAAATCTTAAGTTGGGTCCTGCTTAAAAGGTATTTGAGAACTACTTCAGGGTCAATCTCTTTTTTAAGATTTACAACAACCTTAACTACATCTCCTGCTGTTTCATCAATAACATCAATAATGCCATCAATTTCACGAGATTTTCTAATTTTATCAATATTATAAACAAGATCAATTTTTACGACACCAAAAGGAATATTATGAATAATCAACTTATTCATATCTTTTTCGCTTGTATCAATTTCCACATCTCCAGCTAAATCAATTTTACCCCTGCCAGTCTCATAAATTTCCTTAAGTCCGCTTGAAGCGTAAATAACTCCACCAGTTGGAAAATCAGGACCTTTAACAATTTGCATTAAATCATCTAATGAACAATTTGGATGATTAATACGATGAATTGTCGCTTCACACATTTCACCTAAATTGTGAGGTGGTATTTCAGTTGCAATTGCAAAAGCAATACCGCTTCCACCATTAACAAATAAGTTTGGAAAACGAACAGGTAAAACGCTTGGCTCAAAAAGAGTATCATCAAAATTAAGCGTCATATCGACTGTTTCTTTATCTATATCTTCAATTAAATAATTTGAAAATTCGTTTAGCTTAGCTTCTGTGTAACGATAAGCCGCGGCAGGATCATTATCGATTGAACCATTATTACCTTGGAATTTAATTAAAGGCATCGACATTTTCCAGTCTTGCGACATTCTTACAAGTGCATCATAAATTGATGAATCACCATGAGGGTGATATTTGCCCATAACATCACCAACAATACCTGCGCATTTTCTAGTTGGTTTATCAAAAGTATTATTTGCACGATACATTGCGTAAATAATACGACGTTGAACTGGTTTTAAACCATCTCTAACATCAGGAATAGCACGATCTTGAATAACATCTTTAGCATAAAGAGCACTACGAGTGTCCATTACGGAATCCATAGGCTCTATCGTTATATTCTCAACATAAGAAGGTTCATCTTTATTCTTTTTAGCCATTATTTTTTAACCTCCTTAATAAAAGTATCTATCTCGTTGAAATTAATATTTTCAACAATCCATTCTTTACGTAAATCTGCATCGTTACCCATCAAAACATTGACTTTCTTTTCAACAAGTAAAGGATCCTCAATCGAGACTCTTAACAATTCACGATGTTCAGGATTCATAGTTGTATAACTTAATTGATCAGCATTCATTTCACCAAGACCTTTATATCGGTTAATCTTATAGCCGGCACCAATTTCATTCTTGGCAGCCTCTAATTCTTTATCTTGCCATACATATTTTTCATTAATTTTTCCTTTATTATCTGTCTTATAAACACGATATAAAGGTGGAATTGCTACATAAACCATTCCATTAGTAATTAATGTCTTCATATATAAATAAAAGAATGTAAGCAATAATGTTTGAATGTGCGCACCATCAGTATCGGCATCAGTCATAATAATAATTTTTCCATAATGACTGTCTTCTACATCAAATGATTGACCGAAACCAGCACCAATTGTATTGATAATAGTCGAAATTTCTTCATTTTTTAATATTTTATCAATTGAAAGACCATAAGTATTTAATGGTTTTCCTCTTAAAGGTAAAATAGCTTGATATTGTGGGAATCTACCCTTTTTAGCACTACCACCTGCTGAATCACCTTCGACAATAAAAAGCTCATTCTTTTTATAATCTTTTCCTTGAGCAGGAGTAAGTTTATCACTAACAAGGACAGCTTCTTTTAATTTTTTAGTTGATCTCGCATCACTTTTAGCTTTTCTTGCGGCTAATCTAGCTCTTTGGCTATTAAAGCATTTATCAATAAAATCAACAGCGAAATCTTTATTTTCATTTAAATAATAAGTAAATTTTGTTGAAACTAAATTAGAAACAGCGCTTAATGCTTGTTGAGTTCCTAATTTTTCTTTTGTTTGTCCTTCAAATTCAAGAATAGACTCTGGTAATCTTAAAGAAATAATTGCGGTTAATCCCTCACGAATATCGGTACCATCGAGTTTTTCTTTTGTTTTTGATAACTCATTATTCTCAATAAAATCATTTACAGCTTTAGTTAAACCCATTCTAAAACCAGATTCATGTGTTCCACCATCGCGTGTACGAACGTTATTTACATAACTTAGAATATTTTCTTCATAATCTTCTTTGCAATATTGCATCGCAATTTCAATACGAATTCCATCAACTGTATCTTCAAAATCGATTGCATTATCGAGTTTTTGTTTATTTTGATTTAAAACATCAATATATTCTCTTAAACCATTTTCATAATAAAACTCTTCTTCTTTTTTAGCACGTTCATCAATTAAATAAAAATGAACCTTTTTTAATAAAAAAGCTTCTTCTTGCAAGTGATTTGCTATAGTATCCCACTTAAAATCCACAGTTGAAAATATAGCTGGATCTGGCTTAAAAGTTACAGTAGTTCCATGTTTTAAGGTTTTTCCTAAAACTTCGAGTTTAACCTTTGTTTTTCCACCATTTTCAAATCTAATATGGTTAATTTGACCATCAGTAAAAACAGTTACATCACAAAATAAACTAAGAGCATTTGTAACTGAACTTCCAACACCATGAAGACCAGCGCTTGATTTATACGAATTATCATTAAACTTCGCACCACTATGTAAAGTAGTAAAAATCAATTCTACAGCAGGTAAACCAGTTTGCTTATTAATTCCACAAGGAATTCCACGTCCTTCATCTTGAACGGTTAAAGAACCATCTTTATGAATAGTAACAGTAATTTTATCACCAAAACCATTTAGTGCTTCATCAACAGCATTATCAACAATTTCCCAAACTAAATGATGCAAACCAAAAGAATTGGTGCTTCCAATATACATTGCAGGTCTTTTTCTAACACCTTCTAAACCCGTTAAAAGTTCGATACTATTCGCATTATATTCATTTTTCTCTGACATTATTTTTTCTTTTCACCACTTTGTAAATTATACAGTAAAAAGCCATTAATTTCTAGATTTAATATACCAATTATACTAAAATAATCTCATGAAAATATTTTATGTTATTTTAATTATTATTTGCTCTAGTTTAATTGGCTATTTATTTGGTTCAATTCCTAACGCAGTTTTAATTGGAAAATTATTTTTCCACAAAGACCCAAGAGATGTCGGAAGTAAAAATCCAGGTGGAACAAATGTTGGTAGAAGCTTCGGTATAATCCCAGGAATTTGTGTAATTCTGTTAGATGCATTAAAAATAATTGTTCCATTTTTATTAACGTACTTTTTATTCACTAGAGTTTCTACATTTAAAGAAATACTAGATTATAGCGATGAAATCAATGCTTTTGGAAAAGGCAATACAATTGATCAATTAGCTTATTATATTACCCCACTTTTCGGAATTATTGGTCATTGTTATAGTGTCTTTATCAAATTTGCTGGAGGAAAAGCTGTTAGTTCATATATGGGATTTTGTGTTGGACTTTCTTGGATGGCGGCGCCAATCTTCGCAATTTCTTTCTTTACAACAATAAAGATTGATAAACATGTAAGTACAGCTTCTTTAGTTTCTACAGCCGTTTTTACTTTAATTTCTTGGATTATATATATCTTATATATTGTGTTTGGACCAAGTATAACAAACTACATGATGTATTTTGGTTTAGGACCAGATGTTTGTATTTATTTCCCAATAATCACGACAATAGGATTCCTTATTATTATCTATAGACATAGACAAAACCTTAAAAAATTAAAAGAAGGTAAAGAGAATGTTGCCTTCTGGTTAAAATAACTTTCCAATTGTTTGTTAGTAGATATCTAGTAGTTTATTAGTAATGTGTAAAACTCTAAAAATTAATCCACAATTTAAAATTAATTCGATGGTTATCAACTTTTTAATTGACATTTTTCATATCATAATAATGAAACATAAAAAAGGTAGTGCTTCTTGCACTACCTTTTAAAATTTGTTTTTATCTACTTATTTTGACTATTAACGTTATTCATTACAGCTCTAATTTGTGCTTCACTTGGCTTACGACCCATCTGCATAAACATGGCTCTAATCATCTTCTCGTTAATTGGAGGATTCTTTTGAAGTTCTCTCTTAAAGAAATATCTTGCTCCAAAGAAACCAGCAACCGCACCACCCAATAAAGCTAAAACTAGATAAATAACAAATGCCCACACTTCAATGGTCATAGTTAAATACCTGTAGATCTTCCATCGTAATCGCCATTATCAGTACGAACTTGAACACTATCGCCTTCGTTAATGAATAATGGAACACGAATCTTCCATCCAGTTTCAAGAGTAGCATCTTTCATGGCTTTGTTAACAGTATCGCCACGAACAGCTGGCTCACAATGAGTAATAGTTAAATCTACTTTAGCAGGTAAATTAATACCTAAAATCTCGCCTTCATAGCTAACAATTTCAATTTCTTGGTTAGCTTTAAGGAAATTTAATTCCCATTCAAGTCTTGCTTTTTCAACATTAACTTGTTCATAGGTTTCTTGATCCATAAAAACTAAGAAATTTCCATCATCATAAAGGTAGTTCATCTTCTTTTTGTCTAATCTAATTTGTTCAACATCATAACCACTATTTGCAGACATTTCTGTAATAGCACCGGTTCTAACATCTTTGACCTTGAGTTTTGCAACCATTTTTCTCATTGCTGTCTTATTTAATAAGATATCAATAACAAGTAAAATTTTGTTATTATCAATGAAATAGTTACCTGGTCTTAATTCTGTAACGTTCATATTTTTTCCTCCTATTTAAGATAAATATTTTCTTTTAACTCTTTTTCAAGCGTAGAATCATCTCCATGACCTAAATAGATATGTAAGCTTGGATCGAGTTTTTTTATTTTTTCAAGAGACTGCATTTGCATTCTCTTTGCACTATGTGGGAGATCACTTCTTCCAATATTGCCTTTAAAAATTGTATCCCCAGTGAATAGTGCTTTTTCTTGTTTATATAAGAAACAAACACTACCTATCGTATGGAATGGAGTTTCAATTACTTCAAATACAAGATTGTTTGAAAATTTTAGCTCATCACCATCTTCGATTCTATATGGCTCAACATTTACAATTCCATCGCTACCATCCATACTTTTTGAACCATTAAGATGAGAATTAATCAGCATTTCATCATCTAGTTCATCAATAAAAACAGTCGTATTTGGAAATTCATCTAAGAAATCAGGAATACCACGGATGTGGTCCCAATGACCATGAGTTAATAGAATTCCACTGCAAGTACTATGATTTGCTTTTATATATTCGATGACACGTTTTGTAGTAGATCCAAGATCAATAACAACGCAAGGACCACCTTTTTCACCAACGACATAGGAATTTGCAGAGAATTCATCTACATCATTTTCATATCTAAAAGTCTTAATCATTACTTAGGACTACTTCTTTTCCTTATGAAGAGTCATCTTCTTACATTTTGGACAATACTTCATCTTTTCGATTTTATCAGGATTGTTCTTTTTGTTCTTCTCATCAATGTAGTTTTCCTCACCACAAACGGAACACTTTAAAATAAAACTATCTCTTGCCATATAAAAAATTCCTTTCTTATGCGTATAGAATATATCATAAATAAAGGGAAAAATCTATAATTTATTATCGCTTTAAGATATAATCTTAAATATGATAAATCGAGAACAAACCCGTATAGTTCAAAATAACGCACTTCTTTTTGGACATTCAAGCAATATACTCATTCAATCAATGTGCGATATTAAAACCAGCAACACAAAAGAAATAATTAAAGAAATAAACGCTTGTGCTAAAGCTGGAGCAAATTTAATGAGGGTTAGTGTTTTAGATGAAGATGATGCAAAAGCAATTAAAATAATTAAAAAATCAATTAAAATACCACTAGTTGCGGATATTCATTTCAATTATAAATTAGCACTTTTAGCTATGGAAAATGGTGTTGATAAAATTCGAATAAATCCAGGAAATATAACTAACACTGATGAATTAAAAGAAATAATTGAATGTGCTAAAAAATATGATGTAATCATAAGAATTGGCGTAAATTCCGGCTCACTACCAAAAGATATTGAAGGAAAAACTGAAGAAGAAAAAATAGTTAATTCAGCTTTAAGATATATTGATTTTTTTGAGAAAAACAACTTCTACAAACTAGTAATCAGTTTAAAATCTAGCAATCCAATAACAACATATAAAGCTTATATGATGTTTTCCTCATTATCAGATTATCCTACACACATTGGTGTAACCGAATCTGGTTTTGATGATATTGGAATTATACGTAGTGTTGCTGGACTTGCTCCACTTTTAATAAATGGAATTGGTAACACTATTCGAATTTCTTTGACAAAAAATCCTTTAAAAGAAATTGTAACTTGCAAAAGACTTTTACATGATTTAGGTTTATTTAAAAACTACCCTACAATCATCTCTTGTCCAACATGCGGAAGATGCAAAGTTGATAATACAAAAGAATTAGCTGAAAAAACTCTAAAATATTGTATTAAAAAAAGAAAATATATTACAGTTGCCATTATGGGTTGTGTTGTTAATGGCATTGGAGAAGGAAAAAATGCCGATATTGGTTTAGCTGGCGGTAATGGATTTTTTGTGATATTTAAAAATGGCCAAAAAATTAAAACTGTTGATCAAAACAATGCATTAAGCGAATTATTTAAAGAAATTGATAGTATTTAATTAAATTAATTTTTCTGCGAGTATTTTTTCTTTAAGTCTATCATCAAATTTCTTTGATTTAATCATTTCTATTTCCATTTTATAAGGTGGATAACCATCAATATAAGGAGTTTCCAAAATTTTTGGGACGTCTTTTAAACGAGGATCAAAAACGTATTTAATTAAAGTTTCAAAGCCTATTTCACCAAAACCAATATTTTCATGTCTATCTTTATGTGAACCCTTAATATTTTTACTATCATTTAAATGAATAACTTTTAAACGATTTAAGCCAATGATTTTGTCAAATTCACTAATAATTTTATCTTCATCATTAACATCATATCCACCATCATTTATATGACAGGTGTCAAGACATACACCAAGACGATTACTATATTTACAATTTTTAATAATATAAGCGATTTGTTCGAACGTTTTTCCTAATTCACTGCCTTTTCCTGCCATTGTTTCAAGAGCAATAACAACATCAGAATTATCATTAGAAAAAACTTCATCTAATCCATGAACAATTTGATTTAATGACTCAGTTTCATCTCCACCAACCGATGAGCCTGGATGTAAAACTAAGGTTTTTACTCCAAAAGCAGCTGTTCGTTTTAGTTCACTACTTAAAACGCTAACAGCAAAATCAAATTTGCTATTATCTAGAGTATTGCCAATATTAATAATATATGGAGCATGAACAACAACCTTAGTTAAATCGATATTACTTTGTTTTAATAAATCCAATCCTTCAGGAATTTTACATTTTTCTAAAGGAACTCTTACACTATTTTGAGGAGCACCTGTATAAAACATAAAGGTATTCTCTCCATACCTAATCGCAGTATTGACAGTATCAACAAAATAATTAGGACCACCTAAACTAATATGTGATCCTAAATAAATTTCGCTATTCATCGTAATCTTTTCGGCCTTCTGCTCGATATCTTTCGGTCATTTGTCTACGGATATCTTTTTTAATAATTTTACGTTTATGTTGTTTTCTTACTTTTTCAACAGCAAGTCTTATCTTGCGTTTATAGCCAGGTTTAACACCTTTGCTTCTCGCTTCATAAGCGGCTTTTTTGATATCTCTTTCGAGTTCTTCATTAACCTTTTTCTTACGATGTAAGGCTTCTTTTTCAATTGGTTTATCTGGAATTAATTCAGTATCGCCAAATTTTAAATATTCAAATTTAACTCCATCTTCAAGCAATTTCGAAACATTCTTTAAATGATCTAAATCGTAAAGAATATAGGAATTACCAGATTTATAATTTCTTCCTGAACGACCAGCTCTATGATAATAGTATTCAATATTATTAGGTAAATCAGTAGATAAAACATCCGTTACATTTTGAATATCTAAACCACGGCTTGCTATATCTGTACAAACTATAATTTGAAATTCATCGTTCTTAATACGACGTAACATTGATTTTCTTTCACGAGGTTGTAATTCACCACTAATAATTCCACATTTGTACTTGCAACCATTTAAGAATTTATACATCTCCATTGTTTCATCTTGAGAATTTGTAAAAATCATTAATAAATATGGATTTTTAAATTTAATAAATTTATGCACACATTCTTTAATATTTGCATGTCTTGTATTTAATAAAAAATGTTTTACGGTTGTTGATGTCGAGTTCTTTTCATTTAAAGTTAAAACATAATCAGGTGCTATATATTTTTTTAAGAAAGCTTCTACCTTTTTATCAATAGTAGCGCTATAAACTTCAATTTGTGGATGATTTGATTTATTAATAATTTCGTCAATATCAACCAAAAAGTCCTCATCCATGAGCATATCTGCCTCATCTAAAATAATCGTTTTAACTTCGCAAATGTTTTTATTAAAAAATTCTTTTAAATAATTTAATCTACCAGGAGTAGCAACAACAATTTCACAACCATTTTTAATAGATTCAATATCACGATTTTGATCTTCACCACTAATAAAAAGTTTACAATTTAACTCAGTAAAATATTTCTTAAAAGGTTCGATAAAATCGTATGTTTGTCGTGCTAATTCACGAGTTGGAGAAATAATAATAGCTTGAATTTTATTATTAAAAATTAAGTTATTAATAATTGGAACAATAAAAGCATGAGTTTTACCAGATCCAGTTTCGCTTTGAACAATAATGTTTTCGTTTTTTAATGCTTTAGGAATAACAACATCCTGAACCGGAGTTGCATCATAATAGCCAAGTTCATTTAAAGCTTTAATCATTTCAGGTTTTAAATTAAAAGATGTAAATTTCATAATAAATATTTTACATTAATAAAATCAAAATTACACTTAAATATTATTTTCTTATATAATATATTTATGAATTTTAAATTAATAAAACCTTATGGTTTTTGTAAAGGCGTAATAAATAGTTTTGCTGTATCAGAAAAAGCATTAATAGAAAACCCAAAAGATAAAATTTATATTCTTGGCGACTTAATTCATAATGTAACTGAAAATGATAAATTACGCAAAAAAGGATATATTTTTATATCATACGAAGATTTACAAGATAAAAATATAATCGATATAGACGATATAAATTCAACAATTATTTTATCAGCACACGGCACTAAAAAAGATACTTTTGAGATGTTAAAATCTTCAAAAATCAAAGTTTATGATGCAACTTGCCCTATCGTTAATAAAATAAATGACTTCATAAAAAATCAAAAGAATGAAATTATTTATATTGGAGTAAAAAATCATACAGAACAAATTGCATCTTTTTCTTATGCATCATCACCAATCTATCTTTATGATATTTATAATAACGATTTTGATTATTCAAAAATCGAAGGTGAAAATCCTGTCGTAATTAATCAATCTACCATACCTCTATCTATCGTTTTAGAAGCTTTTAATTCGATAAAAAAACACTTTAATAAGGCTCAATTAAAGACTTTTGAATGTCCTTTTGTGAATGAAAGAATTACTAATTTATTAAATGAAATAAATGAAGATAATTTGGTTTTAATTTGTGGTAGCAAAACAAGTAATAATACTAAAATACTACTAGATATATGCCAAAAATATACTAATACAAATAATTGTTATTTAATTAGCAATTTAAAAGATTTAAGTGAAATTAACTTTAAAAACAATAAAAAAATAGTAGTAGCTTCTGGAACTTCTACTACAAATTCCTTTGTAGAAGATGTTTGTTCATATATTGAAAAATTATAAAACTTCTTTAATCATTTTAATCTTAGACTCAATCTCTTTTTTTCTTGTTGAATCACCACTAATCTGATTTAATATTTGATTCATTTTAGACAATTCATCTTCCCATTTATTTTTAAATAACTGAGACTTATTTTTAATTAATTCTGGTCCAAAATAAAATTCAGATTCTGAATAATTCATAAATCCTTTAACAAATCTAATTAGTTCATAAAAAATATCATCTTCAAAAACCAATTCTTCTTTATCAATTTTATAGCCTAAATTACAGAAAAACTTTCTAATTTCTTCTGTTTTTGTATGAGAATCAACAATAAAATAATCGATGCCATCAAGTTTTTCACGATTATTTAAGACAATTTTTTTAATATTATCTGCACCCATTCCTGCAATAACAACAACATTATAATCACTAGAAACTGAACTTAAACCATCACTCAAACTAGTTTCAATCACTTTTGATAAATTGCGAGTTAAAACATTAGAGGATAAAGTTTTGTAAGGCCCACTCTTATTTTCGACACCCAAAAGTTTTCCTTTATGTCCATTATCAAAAAGTTGCATCAAAAGGTAGCCATGATCACTACCAATATCAGCAACATTTGAATTGTTTGGAACAAAACTTGCAATAGTTTTTAGTCGATTACTAATCATGAAAACTAACCCTCATCGAGTTTCTTTTGTTTGCATGGATTCTTAAGTTTTCTAATTGCTTTAGCTTCAATTTGACGAATACGTTCACGAGTAACGCCAAACTCCTTACCAACTTCTTCAAGAGTTCTTGGTCTATTATCATCGATACCATATCTAAGTCTTAAAACACGCTCTTCACGATCATTAAGACCGGTCATTACGTTACAAAGAAGCTCTTTAATCATCTCTCTTGAAGCATATTCTGTTGGTGAAACAGAATCTTTATCTTCAACGAAATCGCCTAAATGACTATCATCTTCTTCACCTATTGGCGATTCTAATGAAACAGGTTCAAGCGCAATACGTTGAATTTCACGAATTCTATCTGGTGACATTGCACCATCAAGTTTAGCGCTAATTTCTTCAGCGGTTGGTTCACGACCAATTTCTTGTACCAATTGTCTTTGAGCTCTTGTAATCTTATTAATTGTTTCAACCATATGTACTGGAATACGAATAGTTCTTGCTTGATCTGCAATCGCTCTTGTAATAGCTTGTCTAATCCACCAAGTTGCATATGTTGAAAACTTAAAACCTTTGGTGTAATCGAACTTATCTACTGCTTTCATTAAACCAAGGTTGCCTTCTTCAATTAAATCAAGAAGTTGCATACCTCTACCAATATAGTGTTTCGCAATTGAAACAACTAAACGAAGGTTTGCACTAATTAATTGTTGTTTGGCTTTTTGATCTCCGGCAGCAATACGAACAGCAAGTTGTCTTTCTTCATCAGCTTTTAAAAGAGGAACTTGTCCAATATCTTTTAAGTATAATTTGACTGAATCATTAACCTTAACATCGCCTGAATAATAATTGTAATTATCAAGATCAATAGCGGCTACTTCTTTTTCTGATTCATCAACAGGTGCATCTTCAATATCAATATCTTGATCATCTTCATCATCTTCCATCTCATTCAATTTAGATTCATCAAAATCTTCTTCAGTTTCTTGATCTGGTGAAGAAATATCATATCCATCCTTTTTAATTTCATCTAAAATTTGTTCATTATCATCTTCTGATAAATCAAATTTAGCGATGGCATCCATAAATTCATCAAGATCGATAGTTTTAGTATCGGAATTCTTTTTTTCAAATTCCTTGATAATTTGTTCGATGCTCTTTAATATTCCAGCATCTTCCTCTTCATCATCTCCATCAATTGATATATTTAGTTTATTTGCTTTTTTAACCTTTTTTGTCTCAACATCAGAGGCAACTTTTTCAGCTTCAACCTTTTTTGTTCTTCCCATATTACTTATTTCCTTTCTCATTTTGAATAATAAGTTCTCTTCTTTTTTCTAACAAAGCTTTCGCTTGTTTGGCTTTTTCTTCTTCACTTTTTCCAAACGAACCTTCGTTATAAGCATCATATGAACGATGCCACTCTTTTTTCTCATTAATGACCTTGACACAATCATCAAACGATTCAATTGAATAAGGTGGCGTTCTATAATCATTCATAGAAATTGAAGTGATTTCATCGACAACTTTATCTTTTGATTTTTCATCGATTTCATCACCATAAGCACTAATATAATTTATAACGTCGCTCACATTATATGTTTCGCTTTTTTGAGTGGAAACATATTGCTCAATCAAATTAGCAATTTCTCTATAAGTATCATTAACCAAGTACCCTAATTTAGTGTCATATTGTTTGACTGCATCCTTATTTTCAAGCATGTATCTAACAATTTGTCGTTCACTTAACTCAAGTCTAGTTAAATCACGATCTTTCTTAGGAAACTTTAATACTTCAGTATCATCAATAGCGCTATTATTTTCTTCATTTGGTTCTGCAATTTTATTTTTATAACTTTCAACTTGAGAAGATATAATAGCAAGTGAAAATCCTGTAAGACTTGATAACTTTTGTGTATAAAATTCAATATCAACAGGATCAGTAATTTTAGCAAGGAATGGAATAAATTCACTCAGTAAAATTTTCTTATTTTTTAAATTTGATAAATCTAATTTTTTACTATAGTAATTAAGAATGAAAACACCTTCACTTACTAAATTTGTTAAATAAGATTTTAATGCTTCTGGTCCACCATTTTTTAAGATTTCATCACTATCTTTACCATTAACAATTTGTGAATTCGAAACTAATTGATATTTAATATCGCTTGTATCAAGAATTTTAGCAACTTTCATCATTGCATCTTGACCAGGACCATCATTATCAAGACAAAGTCTGACTTCACAATTTAAAAACCTTAATAATCTAACATGGTCTTTTGTAAATGCTGTTCCCATTAAGGCAACAACATTATGAATTCCAACTCTATCAACGGCTATTGCATCCATAAAGCCTTCAACAATATAAACAAATTTTGTCCTTCTAGCCTCATCTTTTGCATTATAGTAATTGTACAAAATATTACTTTTATGGAAGACACCACCTTCAGTTTCTGGTGAGTTGATGTACTTTCCTTGAGTCTTATCTTGAACAATTTGCCTAGCACTGAAACCAACAGGTTGTCCTTCATCATTACAAATTGTAAAAATTACACGACCAGCATTGTTATCTTTGATTCTATCGCTATAAATTAAGCCAATACCTGTTTTTTCAATTGTTTTTAATGAATATCCATTTTGTAACAATTGATTTGGTAAGGCATCAGCATCTTTTAAAGCGTAACCAATTTTAAATCTATTAATAACATCATCATCAAGGCCACGATCATTTAAATACTTTAAACCATTATTTCGGCCTTCTTCAGTTTGAAATAAGAATCCAGAATAATACTTTGAAATATCTGTTAAACAACTGTAAACCTTTTTAGTATCATCACTAACTTCATTTTTAACTATGTTTCTATTAAGTCTTTCATCTTTGATACCAGCAATTTGAGCAACAACCTTTACCGCATCAAAATATGAACAATTTTTATATTTTTTTACAAAACTAATAGCATTACCACTAGCTCCGCAAACAAAGCATTTAAAGATTTGTTTTTCTTTTGAAATACTTAATGAAGGGTTTGAATCATCATGAAAAGGACAAAGAGCAACATAGTTTCTGCCCTTTTTAGTTACTTTAATAAAACTAGAGATTATATCGACAATATCTACTTGTTTTAATATTTCTTTTCCAATATCAATGATGTTATCACTCATTATTTATAAAAACATTTCTCCATTAAATAGTCTTTTAATTTACTAATCTCAATTCTTTCTTGTTTCATTGAATCTCTGTCACGAACAGTAACGCAATTATCTTTATCAGAATCAAAATCATAAGTTACGCAATAAGGTGTTCCGATTTCATCATTTCTTCTATATCTTTTTCCAATAGAACCAGTAACATCCATAGTTACATTAATATATGGAATAAGAGATTTAAAAATTGATTCAGCCTTATCATTTAATTGTTTAGATAATGGTAAAATTGCAGCTTTATATGGAGCTAAGAAAGGAGCTAAATGCATAACCTTTCTAACTTCACCATTCTCTAAGGTTTCTTCATCATAAGCATCGCTAACTACCATTAAGAATAAACGATCAAGACCTAATGAAGGTTCGATACAATATGGAATGTATTTTTCATTAGTATCAGGATCAAGATAAGATAAATCTTGTTTACTAAATTCTTGATGACGTTTTAAATCATAATCGGTACGATCAGCAATTCCCCAAATTTCACCCCATCCAAATGGGAATAAGTATTCAATATCAGTTGTTCCTTTTGAATAGAAAGCAAGCTCTGCAGGCTCATGATCTCTAAATCTTAAGTGATCTTCTTTAACACCTAATGATTTAACAAAATTAATCGAGAACTCTTTCCAATATTTAAACCATTCTAAATCAGTTCCTGGTTTACAGAAGAATTCAAGTTCCATTTGTTCAAATTCTCTAGTTCTAAAAGTGAAGTTCCCTGGAGTAATTTCGTTTCTAAAAGATTTACCAGCATTACAAATACCTAAAGGTAATTTATGTCTGGTTGCTCTTTGTACATTTTTAAAATTAACAAAGACTCCTTGGGCGGTTTCTGGACGTAAGTAAACTTCGCTACTACTATCTTCGGTAACTCCAATATGAGTCTTAAACATCATATTAAATTGACGAATATCGGTGAAATTAGATTTGCCACAAGTTGGACATTTAACTTTATGTTCTTTGATAAAGTTATTCATATCCTCTTGAGTCATTCCATTAACATCAACATCAGGAAATTGTTGTTCAATAATTTGATCAGCTCTAAATCTTCCATGACACTCTTTGCAATCAATTAAAGGATCGTTAAAAGTTGTCACGTGTCCAGTAGCTTTCCAAACATTTGGATTCATTAAAATTGCAGCATCAATTCCAACATTTGTTGGTGATTCATGAACAAATTTCTTCCACCATAATTCTTTTAAATTGTTCTTCAATTCGCTTCCTAAAGGACCATAATCCCAAGTATTACTAAGTCCACCATAAATTTGTGAACCTTGAAAAACAAATCCAGCGCTTTGTAAGTGTGTAACAATAGTATCGAATTCTATTTTCTTTTCCATATAATTCTCCGTTTCGACCATACAATAATATACTATAAATTAACGAAGTCAACCTACTATGAGTGTAGTTTATAAACTTTCGATTAATTTCATTGTTTTTAGTTCAAAATCAAAATTATGAATCAATAAATAATAAAGATTACTTATAAAATATAAAAAATCATCCTTCGTTAATTTTATATCGACCACATCGCAAATTTCTTTATTAAATAAGCTATCATAAACTTTAAATTGGGCATTAGATAATGGTTTTGTACCTATTGTTACATGTTGTTTACAAACAAGTCCACCTTCATCTAAATCAATGCCAATAATGTTGTTTTTTTCGCCACAATTAACACATCCTGTCAAGTATAAGGTAGTTCCATTAATTTTTAAAAGTTGTGCGATATAATAGCAAACTAAAATATATTTATTAGTAGACTTTTTATAAAACTTTAAAAAATTGAGCAAATTATCGAAATATCCAGTTAAATCAGGGTTATCCACCATCATTTTAAAAGAAATTTCACTAATTAATTGCGAAAATATAAGGTCTTCATACCCAGAAAAGCTTCCATCAAACATTTCTATAATGTTGCAATCCTTTAGCTTATAACCACCTACTGGTCCTTTATAAACTTCAAATTGCCCATATAAAAAAGGATGTAAAAACTTATTTGTTTTGCTGCTTGGCTTATAAGATCCTCTTCCATCAACTGTCATCAAACCATTTTTAGTTAAAACGCCAATAACAGCATCATCATTTTTATAATGAGATAAAGTAACTATAATTCCTTCAAATAATTCCATTATTCTTTAAAACCTAAATCTACTAGATATTTACTAGAATTACGCCAATCTTCTACTACTCTTACAACAATATCAAGAACAACATGCTTTTTAGTTTGCTTTTCTAAGTCTTCTCTAGCTGTACTTCCAATCTTCTTAATCATACGGCCTTTGCTACCAATAATAATCCCTTTTTGAGATTCTTTTTCACAAATTATTTTGCATGTAGCATCAAGTTCCCTACCATTGCTTTTAACTTCTTCACAAACGACAGCAATCCCATGTGGAACTTCTTCGGATAAAAACTTTAAACATTTTTCTCTAATGATTTCTTGTATTTGAAACTTAATATCTTTATCAGTTAAAACATTAACATCATAATATTGAGGTCCTTCTGATAATTTTGATTTTATAATCTTAATTAAACCATCAATATTAAAAGGTTCAATTGCTGAAACTTCGATGTAATCAACATTTTTAAACTGTTCACTATATTTTTCTTTCAATTTTGTAATTAATTCAATGTTAGTTAAATCTATTTTGTTAAAACAAATTAAAAGAGGAACATCAAATTTTAAGTGATCAAATAAATATTGATCTCCATCATCAAATGGTTTAGAAGCATCAACAATAAAAACAGCGAGATCACAATCTCTAATTGAAGAATATGCTCGTTTATCCATTTCAACCCCTAAATCAGAATGTGGTTTATGAATACCTGGAGTATCAATAAAAACAATTTGTGAGTCTGCATCGTTATAAATTCCTTGAATATTATCACGAGTAGTTTGACTTTTCGCAGTTACAATAGATATTTTATTTCCAACAATAGCATTTAATATTGTTGATTTTCCGACATTTGGTCGACCAATAAGTGATACAAAACCAGATTTCATTATTCCATATCCTCTTCTTCGAAACCATATGGTAACAATTCATCTATATTAGTTTCTTTGATGTCACCCATTAAATTTGCAAGATAAATAGGCTTATTTTTAGGGAATAATTCACTCAAAACTTGTCTACATTGTCCACAAGGTGAAACTGGACGAGGACAGTCAGCAACAATAGCTAAAGCTTCAATATCATCTTGAGTAACACCATGCATATAGGCATTATAAATGGCGTTTCTCTCACCACACATGCAACAACCATAAGCAGCATTTTCAATATTTGCACCTAAATAAACATCACCACTCTTAGTCAAAAGAGCAGCACCAACTCGGAACTTTGAGTAAGGTGAATAAGATAAATCCATAGCCTCAATTGCCTTATTGATTAATTCGTCCTTATCCATAATTATTTCCTTTCTAGAATTTTATCTTGAAGAGGAAACATAATGTCCTCTTCTTCTTTTGTCATATGATTATAACCGAATAAATGCAATAATCCATGAACAAACAAGAAAGAAAGTTCACGGTTTATTGTGTTGCCATAAGACTTAGCATTTGTAGCGGCAACATCATAACAAATGTAAATTTCACCAAGATCTACTGGCACATCACCTTTTATCACTTCTTTTGCATCATCTAAAAAAGCAAATGAAATAACATCGGTTGGACGGTCGATATTTCTAAAGTCCTTATTTAATTGATGAATCTTATCAATATCAACAAAAGTAACACTACAAATATAATTATCGTCTTTCTTCAATTCTAAAAGAGTGTTTTTAAAAATCTTTAAATAAGTTTCATAAAAATCATCTAATGATTCTTTAGTTTCATTTGAAAAATCTAATTCCATGTCAAAATTATACATTAATATTTGTTGAAATAATATAGGTATAATGCCTTATAATACTTGAAATCTTCATTGTTTTTACTAAAATTAATAATCTTTTCAAAGTCATCATTAATATAAAGATAGAAGAAGAAATGAAATAGCATAAAATTAACAGAATAGTTATTTGAAAGTCCACAATACAATAACGACATTGCAATTACTAAGAAAATCATCAAATATTTTTTAAAATTACAAAAAGATACAAATCTATAAGTTTCATTATTTAATTCTTCAATTTTACTTAAAAAAGTCTTATTTGAAGTTCTTGAAAGAGAATCTAGATCGTTTTCAATGACATTGATTTTATTATGGCGATATTCCATTTGATAATTTTCAAAGAATTTAAATAAAAGCTGAAAAAGAAAGATTGTAGCAACAGAAATAAGATTATATAAGCTATTCATACCCAAAACAATAATTCCAAGCAGGCACATCAAAACAAGAGAAAATAATTGAATTGGATTAGATATTGCCAAGACCTTAAATTGCGTCATATTTGCATAACGAGATTTAAAATCTTGTCGATTAAGAGCAAACTCACCTACCATCGTATGTTTATCAAAATATTTCATTGATTGAATGAGCATCTTTCTATATATAAACTCAAAAATAATGTAACTAATAAATAAACCTAAAGATATATAAAAAGGTATTGTTCCATCAATAAAATAAAGAGCTACTATCAAAGAAGAAAAACTCATAAATTCAAAAATCATTGTAAGAACTGTAAAAAACTTTGGTATAATCCTCATTTTTCTCAAAGAAAATGAGCTTCCTTCAACATTTAAAACTTCTAAATATTCTCCATCCCATATATCAATAAGTTTTTTATTTGATATATATCTTATTCCAGCCACTGGATCATACAATAATGATTTTTTTCTCATCATTTTCTTTACCATTACCATATGAAATTTATCATTTTCTTTAATAGGTATTAATATTAATTTCTTCTTTTCTTTAAAAAACATTCCTTTATTAATTGCTCGAAATGCCCCTAAAGATACACCTTCTTTTTTCGCATAACTCATTAAATCCCTTAATGAGGTACTTGTTGAAATAGAAGGCTCAGGATAATATAAAAAATCATTTCTTTTATAAATATGAGCCATCAGCATCTTTACAGATGTATAACCACAGTCTTTGTCGCCTAATTGATGAATATAATATTGCATAATTCCTCCGTTACTAATAAATCGTATGGAATTAAGGAATATTTAAAAAAATAAAAAAACTGACCATTTCTGATCAGTTATTTTAAGTTTTATAGATATTATCTATACTTTCTACGAGCATTTTCGCTCTTAACTTTACGAGCTAAATTCTTTTTAAGATAGAATTCTCTTTTACGGCACTCTTGGATTGTTCCGGCTTTATTAACATTACGCTTAAATCTACGAAGAGCTTCATCTAAAGTTTCTCCATCTCTAACTTGTACTTTTAACATAATTTCACCCCCAATCCGTTCGATAGTTAATATACTCTATTTTAATATGAAAATAAAGAACTATTTTATTAAATTCTTGCCATGGGAAGCGCCAATTCTATTTGCACCAGCATCCACCATCGCTTTTAATTCTTCTGGTGTTCTAATTCCACCGGCAGCTTTTACGCCCATTTCAGGACCAACAGTTTTTCTCATTAAAGTAACATCTTTAACTGTGGCTCCGCCTGTTGAAAATCCAGTAGAAGTCTTAACAAAATCAGCACCAGCAGCTTTTGAAAGTTTGCAAGCACGAACAATTTCTTCCTCATTAAGTAAGCAACACTCAAAAATAACCTTTAAAATATGCTTACCAACTGCCTTTTTAATACTTCTAATTTCGTTTTCAACATATTGATCTTGATGATCTTTTAATTTTGAAATATTAATGACCATATCAACTTCATCAGCACCTTTTTTAACAGCATCTTTAGCTTCAAAGACTTTTGAATCTGTGGTCATTGCTCCTAATGGAAAGCCAATAACGGTGCAAACTTTAACACTTGAACCATTAAGTTCCTTTTTGCATAATTCTATATAGTCAGGATTGATACAAACACTTGCAGAGCCGATTTCTTTAGCTTCACTACATAAAGCAATAATATCAGCTTCTTTAGCATCAGCATGTAAATTAGTATCATCAATTAAATTAGCATAATTCATAAATATCTCCTTTATGGTAAAAAAATAAGGCAAAAAATGCCTTACTTTGATTTCTTTGCAGACTTAACGGCTAAAACTTGTTTGCCATCATAATAACCACATTTTGGGCAAACGGTATGAGCCTTAATCATTGCACCACAATTTGGACAAGTTGTAACTCCAGTAACTTCGAGTTTGTAATGAGTTCTTCTCATCCTTTTGGTTGTTTTACTAGTTCTTCTGAATGGGACTGCCATAATTAAAATTCTCCTTTAAGCATTGATATTATATATTAATTTATTTGTCTTTAAAATACTTTTTGATATAATACAAAAAATTACACTAATCATCGATGCCATCAAATAAATTATTTTTGACATTGTCAAAAACACTAATGTATGGAACTGTTTTAATTTTTCCAGTTAAGTCTTCATCAGATTGATAATAAGTTTCTAAATAATTTGAAGAATGACCACGATAAGCTTTCTTCTTGGCATCATAGTTTTCAAATAAAAACTCAATTTTTCTATTAGCAAAAACATTATCATATTTTTGACCAAGCATATTTGATAAAGAAATAAGTTTGCTTACTCTTTCTTTTTTTACTTCAGGACTAACTTTAGGAACCATTTTAAAAGCCACTGTTCCTTTGCGATCACTAAATGGAAAAACATGGATTTTTGAAAAATTCATTTCTTTGCAAAAAGAATAAGTTTCCATAAATTCTTCATCAGTTTCTGTTGGAAAACCGACAATTACATCGGTAGAAATAGCAATATCTGGTCGAATTTCTCTTATTTTTTTAATTTTTGCACGATAGTTATCTAAATTATATTTTCTTTTCATTTTTTCAAGAATTGATACACTGCCAGATTGTAATGGAATGTGTAAATGATTGGCTATATTCTTATAATTCTTTAAAAGCATTAAAAAATGATCATCAATTTGACTTTCTTCAATCGAAGAAATTCTTAATCGATATAAATCAGGAACTTTAGTTAAAATGTCTTCTAGTAAATCACTAAAAGTCATTTTTTCTTTAAAGTCTAAACCATAACTACACATATCAATTCCAGTTAATACAACTTCTTTATACCCATTTTTAACAAGGTTACTTATTTCATCAATGACTTCATTTTCTGGTCTACTTCTTGAATGACCCCTAACGTAAGGAATTAAACAATATGTGCAATAATTATCGCATCCATCTTGTATTTTTACATATGCTCTCGTATTAAAAAGAAAATGAGAAACACTCATTGACTCATATTTTCTATTTTTCATTAAATCATCATGAACATATATTTTTTCTTTATATTTTTGAAAATTTTCAATATATTCAAGAACCTTAGTTCTTTGCGTAGTCCCTAAAACAATATCAGCATTCAAAGTCTCAGTATAATCTTCGCCTTCTCCTTGAGAATCACAGCCCATAACAACAATAATCGCTTTATGATATAAAAACCTATAATGACGAATCATTTTTCTAGATTTAGCACCACTTGTTTCAGTTACACTGCAAGTATTAATAATAACGACATCAGGCTTTCCTTTACCACTAAAAGGCGTATAACCATGATTAATTAAATCATTAGCAATACACTCAACTTCATAACTATTAACCTTGCAACCAAGAAAGTCGATCAAAAATGTCATAAATTCTTTTCCTTACAAATCTTTCTAAAAACATAATAAGAAATTAACTCATTTTTATATAATAAATAGATAAAATCATTAAGATTTCCATCAAAATATGCTTTTATAACTGGTTTAATTCTTTCGACTATATGCCCATATTTTGGTCTTTTAATATTCTTATCAAATAAATAAATAATATTATCAATTCCACCTTGTCTATTAATCATTAAAATCGCATTTAAATCATAATGATAAAAAGCAACGGTAGTCATACATTCATCAATTCTTACTAATTTTGTAAATAAAGATTCGAACATTTCTACTCCATAAGTAGCAAATGGATCGATAATAAATGGAACATAGTTGCTTTGCAAATTAACATAAGGTTCCTGGCTCATTTTTTCACTATTAGATGAATAAATTTCGTTAGTATTTAAATTAAAAAATAAAATATAAATTTTAGTGTTGTTAAATTTCAAATAAGGTAAATCAATGATTCTTTCATTGATTTCTTGTTTTATATTTTCAATTCTTCGCTCACCACGTGACAAATATTCTTCTTCAATAATTTGATCAAGCTTATCTTTATTCATGATAGACTGAATAATCATATTTGCACAAATAACACCATAAATATCGCTAACATCGAAATATTTCACAAAATTTGGATCACGATTTAGTAAATATCTATTTTCAAGATAAAACTTATACTCATCACTTTTATGAATATATTTCTTGTTGCGTTCTTTTTCTAATATCTTAAATAATCTCATAAATTTGCTTCCATATAAAATGATAGTAAAGAAAGGATATAGAAACAACTTGTTTCGCTTCTTAAAATTCGATTTCCTAAGGTAATGACCTTATAATTCTTTGAAACTGCATAGTCTACTTCTTCTTTTGAGAAACCACCTTCTGAACCAACTAAAACATTAATTGTTTTATTAGATATTCCTCTAAGTTCCTTATCTAAATCCTTCAAAGTAGTATCACTTGCCTCATAAGCAATAAAAGATTTATCAGCCTTATAATTACCAATGTCTTTATAATCAATAATATCTGTAAGTTTCATAAGATTTGAACGTTTACATTGCTCAGAAGCTTCTTTGATAATCTTATTAAATCTTACTAATTTACTACTAGAATTCGACTTATCAAGCCTTCTTACACATCTTGATGAGTTAACTAAAACAATTTCAGAGGCACCAATTTCAACAGCTTTTTGGATAACTAAATCCAATTTTTCACCTTTTGGAAGACAATATAAAAGCCTAATATACCCATTAAGTTCATGATTTTCATTTAAGGTTTCGCTTATAGAAAAACTAAAAGGATCAATTGAAACGACTTTAGCTAGGTAGAGTTTATCATCGGTAACAATTTGAAAAGTGTCACCAACCCTACTTCTCATTACTTTTGTAATATGAAAAATATCATCTTTATTCAAGGTGATATTACCATCTATAGTTTCAGCAAAATATCTTTGCATTAGATTAAAAATACTCCGTTGGAATCTTTCTTATTTTTAATAAATAAGAAAATAATTCCGATTACAAACCAAACACCAAAAACAATTAAAAATGGAAGGAAGAAAATATATAAAGGGGCTGCAGATTTGTTACTAAAATAGAAAATAAGTACAAAAGCAATATAAGCGACCGCATTAATGGCTAAACGAATTAAAAAACGATTTCTAAAGCCTAAATATAATTCGTCAATTCCAAAAACACCTAAAAACATACATAAAACAGCATTTAAATTACGTTTTTTTGGTTTAAATTTAACTCTAACCTCATCAGTTGGAGTAACAGTTTTGATGGATTCAGTTATATCCATGGTCTCTGGACTTGAAGAATCAATTGGATTTTTTCCACCACAATAAGGACATATTTCCTTATCAAACTTTGTTATACTTTGTCCACAATATTTACATTTTGGCATAATTTCTTTTCCTGTATTTATATTACTACAAAAAAATTCAATTATGTAGATAAAGATATTTATTTTTTAAAAGCTTTTTTAAATGTGTCAAACCAAGAATCTCTGCCCTTACTAGCATCTTTAAATGCTTGTAAAGCAGCTTTTTGATCTCTATTTAAGTCTGTAGGAGTTTTGACATTTAAGTGAACAAATTCGTCACCATACGAACTTCCACGAAGATCTTTAACACCTTTTCCTTTAATCTTAAAGACTTGATTTGGTTGAGTTCCAGCAGGAACTTTCATTTCTACATCACCATATAATGTTGGGACAGTTAATATAGTTCCTAAGCAAACATCAATAAAATCAATTGGGACAGTTAAATGTATATCATTTCCATCTCTTTCAAAGTTATTATGTGGAGAAACAACAATCTCAAGATATAAATCGCCATTACTACCGCCATTACTACCACGATTTCCTTTGCCTTGGACTCTAATTTGTTGACCATTATTAATACCAGCAGGAATCTTAACTTCAATAGTCTTCTTAACTCGGTTATAGCCTTTCCCACCGCAATAAGAACAGCTTTCTTTTATAATCTTGCCAGTACCATGACATCTTGGGCATGCTTGTTGTGTTTGAATAATGCCAAAAATTGACCTTTGTTGCATTAAAACAACACCTTGACCATTACAATCTGGACAAGTTTCGTAGGCAGTACCATCTTTTGCACCAGTACCATGACAATATTCACAAGGCTCATCGTATGTAATTGGTAAATTGATTGTAGTTCCTAAAGCAGCATCAACAAAAGAAATTTTTATTCTCATTAAAGTATCATCACCACGTGAAGATGCTCCTCTTCTTGAACTTCTAGAAGAACCGCCACCAAAGCCAAACATAGAATTTAAAATATCATTTAAATCACCAAAATCTCCACCATTAAAGTTGAAACCCTCAAATCCAGTTCCACTAAATGGGTTCGATCCTCCAGCTGTTTGATCAAATGCCGCAGAGCCGAATTGATCGTAAGTTTTTCGTTTATTTGGATCGCTTAAAACACTATAAGCTTCTGTACATTGCTTAAATTTTTCAGCATCACCAGTTTCTTTATTATCTGGATGGTATTTTTTTGCCAATTTACGGTAAGCACTTTTTATATCATCATCACTAGCATTTTTGTCTACACCTAGTGTTTCATAGTAATCTTTATTTTCTGCCATAAGGATCTCCTCCTATATAAATAGCTAAAGGGAAGAGTAAACTTCCCTTTAGCAAAAATTTAGTTAAATACTTCTACTTTTTATCAGTGAAATCTGCATCAACAACATCATCATCTTTCTTCGAATTGTTCGAAGTATTTCCATTGGTTGATCCACCAGTAAATCCACTAGTTTGATCATTTCCATTGGTATTAGTATATTGAGAAGAACCTTGTTGACCTGAAGCGCCATTAGCACCAGCTTGAGCTTGTTGCATATAAGCAGCAGCCTTTTCAAGATCACCAATCTTATTTCTTAATGTATTAATATCATTATTATCAAGAGCAGTCTTTAACTCATCTCTTAATTTTTGAGTCTCTTCTTTTTGCTTTGGATCGATAGAATCTCCTTTTTCTCTTAAAGCTTCATCAATAGAAGCGATATAACCTTCAGCTTTATTCTTTAACTCAACTTCTTCTTTACGTTTAGCATCAGCTTCTTTATTGGCTTCAGCTTCTCTCATCATACGATCAATTTCATCTTTGCTAAGACCATTTGATCCACTAATAGTAATTTCTTGTTGTTTTTGAGTATCAAGATCTTTAGCACTGACCTTAACAATACCATTAACATCAATATTGAAAGTAACTTCGATACGAGGTTGACCTCTACGAGCTGGTTTAATACCAGTTAATTGGAAGTGACCAAGTAACTTGTTATCATGGGCCATTTGACGTTCACCTTGATAAACCATAATATCGACAGCAGGTTGATTATCTTCTGCAGTTGAGAAAATTTGTGATTTAGTAGTTGGAATCGTAGTATTTCTTGGAATTAATGGAGTCAAAACACCACCCATAGTTTCAATACCAAGAGTTAATGGAGTAACATCGAGTAAAATAACATCTTTGACATCACCGCTTAAAATACCACCTTGATATGAAGCACCAATAGAAACAGCTTCATCTGGGTTAACACTTAAGTTGACAGTCTTTCCAGTAATACCAGCAACAAGTTTTTGGACAGCTGGCATACGAATTGATCCACCAATCATCAAAACTTGATTAATCTTACTCCAATCAGTCTTTGCATCACTGATTGCTTTTTCAAGTGGAACTCTGCATCTTTCAAGTAAATGTTTAGTCATTTCTTCAAATTTTGCACGAGTTAATTTAGCTTCAAAGCTGATAGGACCATTGCTTCCCATACCAATGAATGGTAATGAAATTGTAGTCTCTAAGCTACTGGAAAGTTCAATCTTTGCTTTTTCAGCAGCATCTTTATATCTTTGAAGAGCCATCTTATCATTAATATCTAAACCAAATTGTTGTTGAATTTGTGCATGAATCCAATCTGCAACAACATTATCCCAATCATCACCACCAAGTTTATTATCACCACTAGTAGCAACAACCTCAAATGTACCATCACCAATATCAAGAACACTAACATCGAGTGTACCACCACCTAAATCAAAAACAACGATACGTTCAGATTTTTCTTTGCCTAAACCATAGGCAAGTGCTGCAGCTGTTGGTTCATTAATAATACGAACTACATCAAGACCAGCAATTGCACCAGCATCTTTAGTGGCTTGTCTTTGTGCATCATTAAAGTATGCAGGACAAGTAATAACAGCCTTTTTAATTGGATGTCCAACATTCTTTTCGGCATAATCTTTCATATAAGCAAGGATCTTTGCACTAATTTCTTGTGGAGTAAAATCCTTATTAATACAATTAATATGAACTTTTTCACCACTACCCATCTTACGTTTAATTGAGCTAACTGTATCTGGGTTAGTTAATGCTTGACGTTTAGCAGCATTACCAACAATAATTTCTCCATCAGCTTTAAAACCAACTACAGAAGGAGTAGTATTTGTTCCCTCTGGATTTGGAATAACCTTAACCTTACCATCTTCTTGTAAATAACTAACAACTGAATTTGTAGTACCTAAATCAATACCAATAATAGTTTCTTTTGCCATAAAATTTTCCTCCTAGCAAGCTTTCTTTTCTACGCTTGCATCTTTTTTAACATCAACAGCTTTATCTTTTTCTGAAGCATCTTTCTTTTCAGCAGGATGCTTAGTAACAACCACCATAGCTGGACGAATTAAATGTTCATATAATCTATAACCTTTTAAGGTAACTGATTTAACAACATTTTCTTCTCCAGAATCTTCAACAACATCGATTGCGTGCATATTATTAACATCGAATTTATCACCAACTTTTGGACTAATCTCAACAATTCCTTCATCAGTTAATACTTGCACCAATTGCTTGTGAACATATTGGAAGCCAACAAGATAGTTTTTTAATTCTTCATTTTTAGCTTCACTTTTAAATGCCATATCAAATGCATCTAAAACTCCTAATAAATTTTGTACAAATCCTTCAATTCGATACTTATTTGCTTCCCTTTGATCACGTTCCATCGTTTTTCTTAGGTTGGCCATATCAGCATAAGCTCGATAGTATTCGTTTTTCCAATGTTCAACATCATACTTTAACTTATCAACTTCGCTCAACTCACCATCTTTTTTATTTTTATCAGGGGAAGTTTCAACTTTATCATCTTTCTTAACTTCTGCCTTCTCATCAACTTTTTTATCGTTATTATCCATTCTTCTTCTCCTCCTGAACAATCTCACCGTTAGATAAGTAACTCATAATTTCTTTAACAACATAATCAAGAGCATTCATTACTTTTCCATAATCCATACGTTTTGGACCAACAACTGCAATTTTGCCTAAATCCTTATTAGTATTTGGTATTTTAATTTCCCTACTAACAATTGAAACTTCATCAATATTAGCTTCAGTTTCATCGACATTGACCTTGTTTTCATCATTTTTTGGATGTTGCAACATATCAACAATGTTTTCAGGTTTATTAAATAAATCAAATATTTTCTTAAGTTCTTCAGGATCATCTTTGAATTCTGGTTGATTTATAATGTTCTCTTCGCCATAGAATTCACTCCTACTTGCAGCAAATTCAAGGAAAGTCTTAACAATTGAATTAAAGATGTAAGTATAGTCTTGAACATAATCCTTCAAAATTGGGGCTAATGATTCGAGTTTTTCTGGAATATCAGTAATAAGCGTTCCAGTAAGACGATCATTAATTAATTTAATTGATTTTGTTAAATCTTCTAAATTAACTGATTTATCGAATATAAAGGTTTTATTCTCAACATTACCTCTATCTGTTACAAATATAGCTGTTGCGCTAGTTGTGCTGATAGGAATAAGTTGAACACTTATTAACCTTTCTGAATTCGAATTTGGACCCAAATAGACACTAACCAAATCAGTCATATTAGAAAGGATTTTACACGATTCATTCAACACTTCTTCAACTGATTTGCTATTGTCAAATACAACCTTTAATTCATTTTTTAATTTAGAATCGACTGAATTACTTTTTAAAAACTTTACATAATACTTATAGCCGAGTGTTGATGGGACACGACCGCTACTTGTATGAGTTTTTTCAAGTAAGCCATCTTCTTCTAGCGCCATCATCTCATTTCTAACAGTTGCGCTACTATAAGGTAGTTTATATTGTGTAATAAGATAATTACTACCAACAGGGTTCGCCGTTCTAATAAAATCTTCAACAATTAACTTAAATATTTTGTTCCTTCGACTAAGCTCCATATAAACACCTTTCTAGCACTCTCAACTCCCAAGCGCTAACTATATTATATGTAATAAATTAGCACTGTCAACAAAAAAGTGCTAAAAAATTAAAAAAGTTAAATTAATATGACTCTAGGCTTATAATTTAGCAATCTAAAATATGAATTTCTCTAAAACTAAATCCAATAATGCAATGCCTTCATCGGTACAATAAAAACGATTACCATTAACCTCTACGAGCTTGTTTTTTACTAGTTCATTAACGCTTTCTCTATACGAATCTAAAAAATCTTCATTAAAGATTTTTTTGTACTCGCTAAGTTTAAAACCATCCTTTAATCTTAAATTAGTAATAAAATAGTATTCTTTAAGTGATTTACTAGTAATACGTTCAATTTCCTTATTATTAATCCCAGAAATATATTCAGAAAAATTCTTAGTATTTATATATCTTATATTACCTTCATAACCACTACTTCCAAGGCCAACGGCGACATATTGACCATTCTTCCAATAATTTAAATTATGTTCGCATTCAAAACCAGGCTTTGAATAATTGCTAACTTCATATCTTTCAAAACCATGATTTCTCATTTCTTTTAATATATAGTCATAATATTCTCTACTTTGATCATCATCAATCTCTTTGATGCCTTTGTTAAAATATATTGTCCCTGGAGAAACAATTAAACTATAAAAAGATGCGTGATTCACGTTTAATTCAAAAAAAGTACCTAAATCCTTTTTCAAAACTTCACTATTATAATTAGGAAGACCATAAATAAAATCAAAATTAATGTTATCAACGTATTTATTAACTAGATTAACTAATTCTTTAAAATCTATAGAATAATCTCTTCCTATTGATTTTAATATGTTCTTATCAAAAGTTTGAACACCTATAGAAATACGATTGACACCATATTTTTTCAACAATTCCAAAAAATCTTTGTTAATATCTTCAGGATTAGCTTCAATTGTAAATTCAGCATTTTTAAATTTAATCTTTTGAATGATTAATAATATTCTTTCAAGATTAGACAATTTAAGTGATGAAGGTGTCCCACCACCAATATAAATTGTCTTAAACTTAAAAAATTTACCTTCCAAAGAAGATAAATCTTTTAAAAGTTGATTAATATATTGTTCTTCAAAAACATCATTTCTAATTAATTTAGCGAAATCACAATAAGGACAAATATGTCTACAAAAAGGAATATGAATATAAAGACTACTTATTTTGGTCTTTTTTATCCTTTTCATTTTGGTCATCTTGTTCTTTTTTTTCATATTCTTCGAATTCTTTTTGAGTTTCAGGATCATCAACATCTTGTAAATAATGAGATAAATTTTCTTTAGCAACTTGTTTATCATCTTTTGGTTTTTCAGTTTTACTAATCTTAAATTTACTTCTTAAAATAAAAACGAGTAAAGCAATTACACCAAAAAAGACAATTAACATTACAAGAATAAACCATGGTTGATTTAAAATACTAGCAAATATCATATAAATTAGCCTTTCTTAACTGGAGTGTAAATATATTTATTTTTCAATAATTCTTTACGATAATAGCCAAGATAAACAAGATGATCCATACTACTTCTTGCTGTTTCATAAGCACAACCTAAAACTTTCTTATATTGAGAAATAGTATAATTCATACCTAATGTACAATGTCTTGCATAGAAATATGCTTGACCATGACTTAAATTTGGATTAAGTTCCATTAAGTGATTTTCTAATCTAGTAGCTTCTTCTTCACTTAAACCTGTTGGGAGGTTTCTAATAGCAATTGATTGACTATAGCCAACCGCACTATTTGTAAAAGCTGGAACATCATTCTTTTCTTCAATTTTCCCATTAATATTCTTAAATGACTCTTCATCGCTAACATTAACGCTTGGAGTCTTATTTAAAATATTAGTTTCTTCTGGTTGATTAATTTCTTTATGAATTACTTGATTTCTAGCTGCGACAAAATCATCTAAAACAGTATCAAGATATGTTTCAGATTTTCTTAAGATATAATCAATAATATAGGTCAAATCATAAGTTTTTTGTGATTCAAGAATATAAGATTCAAGTTCATCTTTATGAGAAACAAGATCTTCAAAATCAAGTAAAGCAGCAACTCCACCAATATCATTTAAAGCCAAAACTTTCTTTAATGTTAAAGCGGCAATTTCCTCAGTATATGATTCAAAAGGCTTAACATAATAAATAAAATAGAAAGCACTGATAGCTTTAATAAACATTGAAACATGAGAATTCTCAAAGAAATTAAAAAGTTGATCCATGTTTGCATCAATAGTATTAACTGGAACGCCTAAATAGAGACGTCCAATCACTACTTTACTAAAACTATTGTCAACTTCTTGAGTTCTATAATATTCGGTTAATTCATCAGTTCCCATTAAAAGAGAATAAAACTTCGAAAAAGATTCATCATCAATCTTAGCATCAGGATTATTTTCAATTTCTAATAAACATCGATAATAACGATTTAAAATCATTAATTCTGGAGACAAAGTTGAAACATTACCATTAACAATATTTTCAATTACTGCATCTTCTAAATTTAAGCCATATCGTTTGCCAATACATTTTAAAATTTTTACATATGAATTGACTCTAAAAACATCTTTCTCAGCGAGATTGCCCATTTTTAAATAATCAGCCATTATTCGCATTAATTTTCTTTCAACACTATTCACATGTTCAACCATTGTTGGGGTTAAACAAACAGAATATGAAGTATTATTGATATGTTTAAGAGGTAAAACAATCGAAAAACTACTACGATATTCTAAAACAGAATTCCAAATACTATCAATCAATGGAGTTTTCATTGCTTCTGAAACATCTTTTCGTGTGCAATATTTTTCATTGCTAAATTTAATAGCCAACTCTGTATTATTCATAAAAACCTTACCTCTCTAAACTTATTTAATTATAATTTTTTATATATGTTGTGATTTCTTCCAATTTGATTTTGTCTCGGATTTGGAAATTCGATAGAGAGCCAGGGCGCAAGACATAAAAATAAGTTATATTTGGTAATAAGACTGCACGATTGACCAATGGTTGCATATCTGTTTCAAATATAAAATCATCACCATAACGAGTGTTTTGAAATCGCAAATGGTTATTTCTAATAAAGTCCATTCGGATTAAAACATTCCAAATAAAATTATAGAGGGTAGCATGCAGATTTTGATTCGCGTAAGATGCTAATTCGTTAGGTTTCAACAATTCTTTATATGGCAGTTTCATGTCTCCACTGCTGAAGTTAGCAGGTGTTCCATCTTCTTTAACAGACTCCACAGAGCCATAAACAGTTTCTGCTTGATTTTTCTCTGCTGTGTCATATAGTAGTTTGAGCGTGTCCTCTGCAATATAATCGTCGGAGTCTATTAGAAATAGATATTTACCTTGTGATTCATCTATAATACGGTTTCTGGCAGCCCAACATCCCATGTTCTTTGGTTGTGTAATAATTCGAATTTTATCTCCTTTAGGATGCGTTGCCTTAATTTCTCTGACAATATCCATAGAATAATCGGGTCCTAAGTCGTCTACACATAGGATTTCCATATTATCAAAATTTTGATTCAATACAGATGATATGCTTTTCCGTATATACTTCTCAACGCCATAAACAGGCATACCTACTGTAATCTGATATTTTTCCATATATTTTATTTAATATTGCAGATGAATAGAATTCTCATTTGATTAAATTAGAATCTTCATCCTCGTATATATTTTTATGGTGGAATATCGATATCCCATTACTTGTCACTTTTTTTAAACGTCTTATGAAACTTTGTTTCATGGAACCATCAGCTTTCATTGTGCTATTGTCTGTAATGATTCTAGTACTTCTACTGGTCAGAAAAATAAGTTTTCCATATTTTTTTAATTCTAGTGCAAGTGAACCATCTTCACCACGTATAATATCAGTTCGGAATTTGATATTAACTGCCAAATCAGTTCTGAATGCAAATGTCATACCACGTACATTTAGTTCTGGACGCTTTATATTTTGAATTCTGAGATATAAGTCACGTAAGAATTCATATACAGTTAATTGACATGAGGAATGATTCTCGTCTGGCAGGAAACTCCATAAACTATAGCAACCTACAACATTATGTTTGTTGAGCGTTTTAATATTGGATTCTACATATTTTTGAGGATACAGTGAATCTGAATCAATACAAATATGATATTTTCCTTTGGCATGTTCTAAACCGCAATTTCTTGCAAACCCAGGACTATGCTGTGTCTCAGTGAAGTAGGGTACACCGCATCGTTCAAAGATTTCTGCCGTTCTGTCTTTTGATTCATTGTTTACACCGATGATCTCTATAGGATATTTGCAAGCCATTTCGCTTAGCGACCAGAGGCAGGCCAACAGATGTCGTTCCTCATTGTAGGCAATGACACTTACCGTAGCAATTGGCTTTTCTGATTGAAGATGAGCAATACGTCC
>DAIODM010000002.1:0-105262 GCA_036746835.1 Candidatus Onthovivens sp.
CACAAATCCACCAATTCGCTGAATAGTATATAAAAAACTAACAAAACTAATCCATTTAGTTGTTTTAATTTTAGCTTCTTCATTATGATTTAAATCATAAATAATAATATCAACTTCTTTATCTAGATAATTTAGAATTTCTTTAACAAAATTATCATCAAATCTAAAGTGAATTGTATAAGGCATTACAAAATGATATTCATTCTTACAAATACATTTATGATGTTTTAGAATAGAAAAAATTACCCTACTAGACGAGTTATTTTCATCTTCCGTTTCACCACTATTTTTATAAATAAAATACTTTGCTTTAGGATTAAGAGTAAGTTTTTTAAGATAATTAGTAAATAAAACTGGAGCATTAAAGGCATAAATAGGATAACCTAAACCAATTAAATCATATTTTTCTAAACTAATTGGCTCCGTATCACCATTTACATCAATAATATCAACATTATCATGTTGAGATAAAAAGCGAACTCTAAGACATTCGCTAATATATAGCGTATTATAAGTTCCTGTGTAAAAAAGTAATAATACATTCATCGCTTTATTTTAGCACAATTAAATTAAAGTTATTTATCTAAATCGTAAACTAAAGTGATGGTTCCAAATAGTCTTTTCTCTTTTTCCTTAAATCCATAATGCTTATAAAAAGGATAACCTCTAGTATTTTCATCTTTCGTCACTAAAAACATATATTTATTTCCAGAAGCAATTACTTTCTTTTGGAGAGCATCTAATAATTTAGTTCCATACCCTTTTCCTTGATAATCATGCTCAATATTTATATGAAATCCACCACTATATTTTTCATTTAATTCAAAGTTTTTATGATCTTGAAACAAAGAAAAAATGCCAACAATTAAAGATCTTTTAAAAATCTCTTTTCGATATTCCTTTTTCATTTTTGTTTCATAAAGTTTGCTATTTAAAGAACAGACAATATAACCTCTTGCTACATCGTTATCATCCGCTAAAACAAGAGCGTTTTCTTTTTCGTACTTCAAATAATAATCAAGATACATTAAATATACTAATTCTCTTTTTCTTTTAGACTTATGAAAATTAATAATTGCTGTATCTTGACAGATCTTTTTTAAATATGGTAAATCGCTATCTTTATAATCTCTTATCTTCATAAAAACATTATAAGATAAATGAACTTACAAAATATATAGTAATTAAATAATTATTCTTTTATATAAAATAAAAACACCATTTTATGCTCATATTCTTCCTCTTAAAAAAGAAGAGGTAAAACAATGTTTTGATACAACTGATACAGTTTTTGACAGCATTAAAAAATAAAAAACACCGATTGTGTCGGTGTTTTATTCTCTTTGGTGCCCCAAGCAGGAGTCGAACCTGTAACCCCATGATTCGAAGTCATGTACTCTATCCAGTTGCGCTATTGGGGCGTATTTATATTATACTCAAAAGATGAGATATTTGTAGAAGAAAGTTATATGATAATAAATATGGAAATTAAAATTTATAAAAAAGATTTAGACTACTCTTATTCATTAGGTGCATTCCCTACTTTAGAGCTTTTAAATAAACATACAAATGATGTTATTGATATTTATGTCCATTCTTCTTTTCAAAATAAAGAAGTTAAAGATAAAATTTTAAAAAAGCTTAATAGAGAGTTTAAAACAAACGATAAATTAATTGAAAAATTATCACCAAAAGAAAATTGCTATATTGTAGGTGTTTTTAAAAAATATAAAGATACACTTGATAAAAATAGTGACCATCTTTTATTAGATAATCCAAGTAATATGGGTAATTTAGGTACTATTATCCGTTCATCTTTAGGTTTTGGAATTAAAAATATTGCCATTATTAAGCCAGGCGTTGATTATTTTGATCCTAAAACAATTAGAGCTTCTATGGGTTCAATTTTTAACGTTAATATTGCTTACTTTAATTCTCTTGAAGAATATAAAAAAGAATTTAATGAACACACTATTTATGCTTTTATGTTAAAAGCGACAAACACTCTACAAGATTTTAAATTTAAAAAAGGTCTTTCAACCTTAGCTTTTGGTAATGAAGCCACTGGTTTAAATGATTCTTATCTTGATAGCAATTCAATCATCATAAAACACTCACATGAAATAGATTCACTTAATATTACAAATGCTGTTAGTATTGCTTTATATGAATTTAATCGTCAAAAATAATTAATCTTTTAAATTATAATTGTGATCAACATTAATTACACAATTATATTTTGGATCGATAAGTTTAATCTCTTTTTTAAGTGCTTTAACTAAATCTTGAGCATCTTTATCTTTATAACTACCAGGAACAAGGATATCAAAAATAACATTAGTGTGCGTATCGCCTTTAACAATACGTAAATCATGGAAAGAAATTTCACTATTAAATTTTAATAATGTATCAGCAATATAAGGTCTTAAAGTTTTAATCTCTTCACTACGAGTATCAATTGGATCCATGTGAATGGTACAAATTGCGCTATATTTCTTACTAATTTCAGTCTCGATGTTATCAATTAAATCATGTGAAGAGAACATATTTTCATATCCATCAACTTCAGCATGCAAGGTAATATAAAGTTTTGTTGGTCCATAAGAATGGCAAATTACATCATGAACACCTAATATTCCTTTATGAGATTTAACATCTTTAACTATTTTTTGAATAAGCTCATCATCTGGAGAAATACCAATTAAAGGCGAAGCGGTATCGCGAATCATTTTAATTCCATTAACAAAAATAAAGATTGCAACAATAATTGACATTGAAGCATCAAGATACCAAGCGCTTGGATAATAATATTGGATAATGGCACAAATTAAGACAACACCAGTTGAAATACAATCATTAAATGAGTCTTGTTTACTTGCTCTTAAAGTCACACTACCAATTGCTTTGCCTATGCCATAATAAAATAAACCAAGTAAAACCTTAGCACAAATTGAAACGCCTAAAATAATAAAAGCCCATAAATTATATTTAGTTACTTGTTCTTGATTAATAAGTTTCATGATTGATTCATAACCTAAAAGAACTGCAACACTAATAATAATGAAAGAAATGATCATTCCTGCAATATACTCGATACGCTCGTGACCATAAGGATGCTCACTATCTGCAGGTTTATTTGCTAATTTAAAGCCTATTAAATTGACAAAACAAGAAAATAAATCAGTTAAGTTATTGATTGCATCACTAATAATTGAAATAGATGCAGTTAATAAACCAATTAAAAGTTTAAAAGAGAACAATAAAAGATTACAGATTATGCCGCCAATGGCTGCCATAATTCCGTGTTTTGTCCTGACCTCTGGATTCGTAACATTTTTGTAGTCTTTGATAAAAAGTTTTCTTAAAAATGTAAGCATAAATGTATTAAGAACTATTAAATTACAAATGGCATAAAGTATCAAGTTAATTTTATATAAAGAATAACAAAATAGACCAGTTTATTGCTTTTTAATTAAAAATAACGCATTATCGACACTTTTTAAATTTTTCTTATTATTTTCATCAATGAGTTCTATTGCTTCAAATGGTGTAAAATTAACATAAAAAGAAAGCTTTTTTGCTCCTTTTAATAGAAGTATATTTGTAATATATTTTAAAGCTTCTTTTTCATATCCTTTATAAAAGTAATCTTTATTTAATAATAGTTTTACCTTAAATTCATTTAAAATAACTTCAAAATAAGTTAATTCACCAATTACTTTTTTAGAATCTTTCAATTCTAAAGCTAAATGATTTTGATTGTTTTTTGAAGCAGCTAAATATAAAGAAGTTTCTGCTAAATTTTTTGCTTTTTCTTTACCCATAACAAGGTCATCGCTTAGATAATAAAAAACGTCATTTAAATCAGTGTCTTCTAAGCTCCTAATAGTTAAGCTTAAGGTCTCATTATTATTTTCCATACCTAAATATAAACACAAAAAAGAATATAAGAGACAGATTTAGTCGCATCTTAATTAATATTTAATATCAATTAATGATTAAGTCTATTAAAGACAATCGGAGCTAAAATTACAAAGACAACTCCATATATACCAAGAACAACAAATAAATCATAACTATGCTCAGTTATTGTTCCCCAATAGACACAAAAAAGGAATAATAAAGAAGAAATCATAAAGCCAATTATTGAAAATTTAGTATGTTCTCCATAATCAGAAAATAACTTATTCTTGGAATACATAAAAACACCACTACAAACAGATGCGATAAGTGTGACTACATAAAGAAAAATACTCATGTTAAGTCCTCCTTAAAAAATTATCTCCAAGAATCTTCTTCTATTATTATATTAGAAAAAGTCCTTAAAATCATTAAAATTTTATTCATAAAAAAAGCCAACTTTTATAAGTTGGCTTTAAATTTTACTTTTTAATTAAGGAATCTCCGTTATTAACGACACCCTTGTAGTTTAAACGATCATTAAGTTTTTCGCCTGAAATAGCTTCATAATTAATGATTCCGCTAACTTTCTTAGCTCCACCATCGAATAATTCTTTAGCGAAGGTTCGAGCAACTTCATACATATAACCTTTAGTATTGAAAGTTAAATTGAAATATTCGTTGATAACAAATTCATCTTTTTTAGTTTCATTAACTTCTACATAACAAACAACACGACGATTTTCTTTTAAAATGACAACCCAAGCATTTTTACTCTTAATAGCATCATTCATTAATTTTAAGGTTGCATCATAGGTTTTAACATTTTTCCCCATGACAATTGGATCACCTAAAATCGTATAAAGATCATTTAAATCCTTATCACAAGCACGACGAAGAATGAGTCTTTCCGTATCATATAAATCCTTCATATTATACCTCCTGGATTATGTATATATTAATTATGCGCCATCTTCATGATAATCACAAATATTATAGTCATTATTGCTTCTTTTCTTTTCACGATTCTTTTCACGAAGCATATCAATGTCTTCGCCTGTCATATAGCGATTTTTATGAATTATAGGCTCTTTCTTTTTTTCGTCTTTTTCCATATTAATCTAAACCCCTATCAATAATATTATTTACATTTTTAAAGAAAATAAAAGAGATGAATCTCTTCATCTCTTTATTTTACACATTGGTGCGCTAGGCAGAAGTCGAATCCGCAACCCCTTGATTCGTAGTCAAGTACTCTATCCAGTTGAGCTACTAGCGCATATACATAAGAATGGTCGGGGCGGCTGGATTTGAACCAGTGACCTTCTGCTCCCAAAGCAGACGCGATACCAAGCTACGCTACGCCCCGTTCTTGTGCTTTATTATTATAATATTTTTCATTTTAATTTCAAACTAAAAATACACAATATTATCAAAATAAAATTAGAACCGAGGAAAAGCGCACAATTTAGTCGATATAGTCTCATTTTTTCACAATTAATTTTTGTTTTTCTTTATTAATATTATCAATACGTTCGCTCAATGTAGGATGGCTTCCCGTCATAAATTGTAGTAAAGGATTGATATTTAAATAAGAAAAACTATTTCGTGAAATCTTTTTAAGACTAGCGATTAATTCGTCCCCATATCCTAGTATAACAGCATTTTTATCTGCTGCAAACTCATGTTTGCGAGAAAAGAGATTAGTAATTATTCCATAAAAGAAATTAATTAGATCAAAACATCCACTAAAAATTATAAAAGCAAAGCCATAATTTACATCACTAAAACCAAAATCAAGGAAGAATTCTTGATGAATTGTTAAAAAATAAAAACCAAGAACAATTGCAATAGCACTAAGAACAAAATTAGGAAAATTCTTTAAGGTATCTTTATGGATAGCATGTCCTAATTCGTGGGCAAAAATTGAAACAATTTCATCATTTGTGTATTTTCCAAGAAGTGTATCATAAAGAACGATTCTTTTTGTTTTGCCAAAACCAGTAAAATAAGCATTATCTCTAGTGCTTCTTTTACTTGCATCAATTACATAAATATTAGAAAAACTATAGCCACATTTATTTCCAAGATTGATCAATTTTGTTTTTAATTCTCCATCTTCTAAAGGAGTAAACTTATTAAATATTTTTGCAAAATAAGGAAATAAAAAGTTAATAAGCATAAAGACAATAAATAAAGATACAATCGAAATAATTAAAGAATATTCTTTTAAAGCATTAAATAAATAAACATAAAAATATATTGGAGCTAATGTAATAATAAAAGTTAATAAAGTAGTAATAATATTATCTTTAATAAAGGTAGAAACTGTTGTTTTATTAAAGCCATATTTTGCTTCAATATGAAAATCTTTATAAGCTGAAAATGGTAACTCTAATAAAATTGAAATACCTAAATAAATTGAAACAATAACTAATATATTTAAGGGCAAATTATTACCAATTAAGTTGCTTATATATGGATAAAAATCAAAAATAACCATTAAAAATAAAGGAAGAAAATTTACTATATCTTCAACAAACGAAAAGCGTATACATTCATATTTGTAACTTTTCCACTTTTCATAAGTTTGTTCATCATAGATATCTTTTAGTGAATCAGGAGTTGGCCTTTTAATGCTGTTTAACTTTAAAAATTCCACAAAAAAATTAACTAAAAAAGACAAACTTAAAATAATTAAAAATAAAATTTTATAGTTCATTTTTTAATTTCTTCCTTGATTTCGATATTAGAAATTTGCTCTTTATTTTCTTCTGGTTTTTCGCATTTATCAATAGGTTCTTCACTCTTTTTTAAATTTATGCTTACTACTACGATACTTATAATGACTAAAATTCCACCAACAATTAATTGCCAAGTAACTGGAACATGATTAATTAAAACTGCAAAAAGTGCTCCAAAAAAAGACTCTTGTCCAAGTAGCAATGAAGCTGTACTACTTTTAACATATTTTTGACAAACAACCTGTAAAAAGAAACACAAAAATCCAGAAATTAAAGTAACATATAGAATACTTAACCAAGCCGCATTTGTAATATGAACAACGTTTGGAAAGAAAGGCATTAAGCAAAATGCAAAAACTCCCATAGATAAAAGTTGAATTGCTGTTAATGCAAATGGAGATTCATATTTTGATAAAGAAGGAATTGAAGCAATTTGAATTGCAAAACAAACCGCACATAAAAAATTAAGCAAATCACCAAAACCAAATTTAAAAGATGATCCATCAAAAGATAATATAAATATTCCTGCAAAACCAATTAAAGCAGCAACAATGCTTTTAACTGTTAATTTTTCTTTAAAAAAGATGGCAGCAAAAATTGGAACCATAACAACATTTAAAGCAGTAAAGAAAGCGGTATTTGAAACCGATGTTCTAAGTTGTCCTTCAGTTTGCAAATAGTATCCTAAAAAATTAACTATCGCGATCAAAAAAGCATATAAAACAAATTTTGGTTTCTTCCACCACTTTTCTTTAATAGAAAAAAGTAAGGCAACAAATCCGCCACCTAATCCTCTAACACCTAAAATTCCAAGTGATGACCACCCATTATGAAGCGCATCATCAACACATATGTAACCAAATCCCCAAATCACAGCTATCATCAATAGTGCGAAAACAGAGAGTTTAGTCTTCGTTTTTGCTTGTATCATTATTTATTTCACTTCCATCTTTAAATTGTAAGGTAACATTCTTTCTAAATTGACTTGGAGTCATATTTTTATATTTAATAAAGTTTAAATTGAAAGTTTTTACATTACTATAACCAACATCAATTGCCACATATAAAATTTGATTATCAGTTGAAGCTAAAAGTTCACAGGCTTTATTTATACGAATAAAGTTAAGCAAATTATCAAAGTTCTTTTCAGTGTAATAAAGTAAACTTCTATTTAATTCAACAACTGAAATACCAAAACGTTCAGCAACTTGAGTAGCATTTAACTTTTCAGTTGCATAATTTTTATATAAATAATCAGTTACTAAATAAGCAAAGTCTTTACTATTATGTGAAAAACTTGGACTATTGGCATTGCGATAATATTTTCTATATTCCATTGGAGTAATACCAACGTTACTTTGGAAATGTTTAGAAATGTGTGAAGCATCAACAAATCCTAATAAAGAAGCAATATCATTTAAACTTAAATCGGTGTGAATTAAGTAATCAACTGCTTTTTCAAGACGAATATCATTTAATACGTTAATAAATGAAACACCAGTTAAATCCATAATATGCTTTGAAATACTTGATTCTGACATAAAGAAAACTTTAGCTACTTTATCAAGAGTTAATTTTTCGCTTGAATGTGAATACATATAAGTCAAAATTGAACGGCCTTGAGCATTACTAAAATCAAGTTCATCAATCTTATCACCACTTAAATTCTCATCAATATATCTTTCATAAAGTGTAAGCATTTCGATAACTTTACAAGTGACATATAAATCACTTAAAACTTTTGGTTTACTTTCTTCAAGATCACTTTCAACGCCAAGTTCAGTTTGAAGTTCATCAAAAATACTATCTATTTTTTGAGCTTGTTTATCGGTTAAATATAAGGCTGGATGCGTAGAAACTAGGCGAAGTAATTCCCCAAGTTCATTCTCATTATTGTATGAAGATTTTAAAGTGCTATTAATATAACTATAATCATAAACTACCTTACTAAATTGAAGAGGTATTTCAACTTCACTAACATCTGTAATTTCCCAAGGAACAATAGCAATAAGAGTATTAGGTAAAATTCGATACTCTTTTCCATCAATAATAATTACACCTTTTCCTTGCTTAAAATACCAAAGTCTTGCGGCTTGGTGAATCAAAGGTTTTGTTGGAACCTCAATAACTTCACGATCGAAAGAACAAATTCTTGAGCGATCGGTCTCGGAGGCATATCCTTCTTGAATTGTTGCTAATTTACTCATGTACCTGTAATTATACTTATTTTACTTTGTAATTCAAACAAAAAACCAACCATTATGTGGTTGGCTTTTTGAATCAATAATGACTAAAAGGGTATAGTCAAATTGTTTTAAATGAAATTTAGAAAATGAATGAGCAAATAATTAAGACGAGTGCGCTTGCACCAGCGATGCAAAGAATTGGTTTCCAGCTCCACTTTAACCAAGTTGAATATTCAACCTTAGCTAAGCTTAAACCACCCATAATAGCACCATTGGTTGGAGTCATTAGGTTGACAACACCACTTGCAGCAACATAGGCCATAATTGAAGTTTCGACTGAATAGTGTAAACCACTAACAATTGGCGAAACGATTGGAGCACTGATACCAGCAAGTCCACTTGAAGATGGGACTAAGAATGATAAGCCAATGTGTAAAACGTAATCTAAGAAGATGAAGAGCCATTCTGGCATTCCACTCTTAGCAAGACCAGTAACACTGACTTGGACTAAGTATCCACCTAAACCTGTTTGTTCAAGTAACCAAGCAGTAGCGTGTGATAATGCGATAACTAAGTTGACACTAATCATATCAGCAAAGCCATTGACGATGACTTTAGCGAATTGACTCTTGTCTTCCATACCGACTAAACCAATAATAACACCCATTAACATGAACCACATAGCTGATTCATTGAAATACCACCAGCCTAATGGTTGACCAGTTAAATATTGTGACCATCCGAAGGCGGCTAAGAATTTATCTTCATCTCCACCGAAGGCAATATCTTGCCATGGAATGAAGCTAAGAATCATAACAAGGAAAGTGAAACCGAAGATCCAAAGAACAGCAACTTGTCTCTTGGTTAATTTGGCTTCATTTACGACGTTAGTGCCATAGATATCACCATATTTAGTTAATTCTTCACCCTTGAAAATACTCTTACCTTTATCGCTAAGAACTTTCTTTGCATATAAGCAAACGAATGTAGTAGCGATAGCATAAGAAACGACTAAGAGAATTAAACCTTCAACGAGAATTGGAGCTTGGCTAACAGTAACACCAGCAGCAGTTGAAGCACTAACAGCAGCACCAACAGCGAATGGGTTAACAGTTGAACCTAAACAACCAACACCAGCACCAAGTAAGACGGTAGCGACACCAACCATTGGGTCCATACCAGCAGCAAACATGGTGGAAGCAAGTAAGATGTAGAAACCGACGGTTTCTTCACACATACCATATGTAGAACCACAAATTGCGAAAATGGCCATTAAGACAGGAATTAAAACTAATTCATGACCATGCATTTTACGAACGAGAGCTTTAATACCAGTTTCAAGAGCACCAGTTGCATTGGTTAAACCTAAGAATGCACCAAGTACGAAGACGAAACCGATAATATCAAGACCATGACCTAAACCATTAATAGGTGCCATGAAGATTTTATCTAATGTAGCACCAGCAACTGTACCAGTGACTTGTTCACCAGTCTTGTTGTTGAAATAATCGAATGGTTGGCCATTAAAACACCAAGTAAGAATTGCGACAAAAAGAAGAACTAATAAAAGAATGATAAAGGTATCAATGTGAAATCTTTTCTTCTTTGGTTGTTCTTGTTTTCTGTCTAATTTTTCGGAATTATCCATTTTTGTTTTTCCTCCTATTAAAGAAAACAATTATTTTTTAATGATGGTACCAGTTTTACCATCAAGCGCTTCTGGCGCTTTTTCAAGTGATGTAATCAAAGCGACTCCACCATGTTTATTCTTCTTAACGAAATCAATACATGATTGAACCTTTGGTAACATACTTCCTGGAGCGAAGTGACCCTCGCTGATATACTTCTCGGCTTCAGCAACGGTCATCTCTGATAATTCTTTCTCGTTTGGCTTATGGAAGTTGATAGAAACTTTATCAACTGCAGTAAGAATAACGAGCATATCAGCACCGATATCTAAAGCGAGTTTGGCGCTACTTCTATCCTTATCAATGACAGCAGCAACACCCTTCAAACCATCTGCGGTTTCCACAACTGGAATTCCGCCGCCACCAACTGTAATTACAATATCGCCTTGTTCAACTAATTGTTCAACGACTTTGAGTTCAACAATGCGCATTGGAATTGGTGATGGGACAACGCGACGATAGCCACGTCCGGCATCTTCAACAAATGTGTAACCCTTTTCCGCGACGATTCGATCAGCATCTTCTTTTTTATAAAAACTACCTACTGGTTTCGTTGGCTTTTTGAATCCTGGATCTTCTGGATCGACAACGACTTCAGTTACAACTGTAGCACATTGAGTCTTCATGCCACGCTTTGCTAATTCATTTTGAATAGCTTGTTGTAAGTGGTAGCCTATATAACCTTGAGACATTGCACCACACTCTGGGAATGGCATTGCTGGAGTTTTACCACCATTATTGGCACTAAATTCCATAGCAAGATTAATCATTCCGACTTGTGGTCCATTTCCGTGTCCGACAATAATTTCATTTCCTGCTTGAGCAAGATCAACAATTGTCTTAGCGGTCTTTTTAACAAGTTCTAATTGTTCTTCAGGGGTATTTCCTAACGCATTACCACCGAGAGCAACAACGATTCTTTTTTTCATATAATATCCTTTTATATAGTAAGAAGGGAAAGATAGAGATTTCCCTTCTTACTTTTCGATAAACAACTACTTTAATGTTGCATACATAACAGCTTTAATTGTATGCATACGGTTTTCAGCTTCATCAAAGACAACTGATTGTTTGCTAGTAAAGACTTCATCTGTAACTTCCATCTCTGGTAAGCCATATTTTTCGTTGATTTCAGCACCAACAGTGGTGTTTAAATCGTGGAATGATGGTAAGCAGTGTTCGAAGATACAAGTTGGTTTAGCATAACTCATTAATTGTTTATTAACTTGATATGGCTTTAAATCTTTAATTCTTTGTGGCCATTTAGCTGGATCTTCACCCATTGATAACCAAATATCAGTGTAAATAACATCAGCATCTTTACCACCAACTTTTGGATCATCAGTTAAGTTGATACTTCCACCAGTCTCTTTAGCGATTTCTTGGCATTTCTTGACTAATTCAGGATTTGGCCAGAGATCTTTTGGAGCACAGTTAGTGAAATGCATACCAAGCTTAGCACTAACAACCATTAAACTATTAGCAACGTTATTACGACCATCGCCCATGAAGGTTAACTTGACACCTTTAATGTGTCCAAGTTTTTCTTCAATAGTCATGACATCAGCGAGCATTTGAGTTGGATGGAAATCATCAGTTAAACCATTCCAGACTGGAACGCCACTATATTTAGCAAGATCTTCAACAGTCTTTTGAGCATAACCACGATATTCAATACCATCAAACATTCTACCTAAGACTTTAGCGGTATCTTCAAGTGATTCCTTTTTGCCCATTTGTGATGAACCTGGATCAAGATAGGTAACACCCATTCCAAGATCACGACCAGCAACTTCGAATGCACATCTAGTTCTAGTTGATGTCTTTTCAAATAATAAGACAATGTTTTTACCAGCTAAGAACTTGTGATCAACACCATTTTGTTTCATTGCTTTGAAATTTTTAGCAAGATCAAGCATGTAACGAATTTCTTCTGGTGTAAAGTCTAATAAAGTTAAAAAACTTCTTCCTCTTAAATTAACTCCCATAACAATTTTTTCCTTTCAATTTTCTAATTGATTCAAATATGAGATTACTTCTCTTCACGAATTAAAGGCATAGACATACATCTTGGTCCACCTCTACCACGGCTTAATTCAGCACTTGGCATCTCAAGGACAGTTAATCCTTTTGATTTTAAGATGGCATTAGTAACATCATTACGTTGATAAACGACAATCTTTCCTGGAGCGATACAAAGTGTATTGCTACCATCATTCCATTGTTCACGTTCACTAGCAATTCTATCATCACCACCACACTTAATTAATTCTACATGGTCTAAGTGTAAGTAATGTTCAAGAATCTTTTGAAGCGATGAATTGACTTCACGAATGTTGCAAGTTTCAGCATCTTTCCCTGGAGTAATTTCATAAACCTTTAATGGTCCAAGAATACCTGGGTGGACGGTGAATTTATCAACATCGATTTGTGTGAAGACTGTATCAAGGTGCATGAATGCACGTGAGACTGGAATTGAGAAGGCTAAGACAGTTCTAATAGTTGATTTTGGATCTGCGAAGATTTTAAGAGCTAATTGTTCAATAGCATCTGGCTCTGTTCTTTGAGAAATACCAACACCAAGGACTGTATCGCTTAAATTACAAATATCTCCACCTTCGATATGGAATGGACTTGTACGATCGCTATAACGAGTGACTAATCCAGCAAAATCTGGGTGATATCTGAAAATGTAATCTGCATAGATGGTTTCTCTGTTACGAGTTGGGAAAGTCATCTTATTTAAACTTACACCATTTCCGATTGATCCGAATGGATCACGAGTGAAGTATAAGTTTGGCATTGGATCAACAATTAATTTGTTTGGTTCACTGCAATAATCAACAAGTGAATCATTGAATGGTCCACCAACTTCTTTAAGGGTGATACCTTCCATAGTCTTTAAGACAAGCTCTTTACCTTTATAATTCTTGATTAAGAATTCATAAAGAAGATTTTGCCATTTGTGAGTATGAATACCAGCTTCTTCTAACCATTGATAAATAAATGGTTTAACAAGTTCAGGATGTAAATCCAAAACTTCAGTCATTAAATCTTCAAGATAGACAACTTCAACACCATTGTCTTTTAAGATTTTAGCAAACGCGTCGTGCTCTTGTTGAGCAACTTTTAAAAATGGAATATCATCGAAAAGAAGTTCACCTAGTGTGTCTGGGGTGAGATTTAATAATTCTCTACCTGGACGGTGAAGAAGAACTTTCTTTAAAGGTTTTATTTCACTTTTTACATTAATACCCTTCATTGTTTTTCCTCCTTGTACAAATTTGAGTACCATTAGAATTATCTAATGTGTTAATGCCCTTTTATTTTTTACATAATGAAAGGGCTTTCAAAACATCTTTATTATAGAATAATGAGTTTCGCAAGAATGGAAATAAAGGGCGGTTTATATTGTAAATATCCACAATTATTTCAGTATTTTTAATTACTAGAAAAGTACTAACAAAATAAAAGGCTCGCATTTTATTGCGAGCCTTTAAATTGAAATTTATTCGATTACATCTTATCAGGTGCGGTAACCCCAACAAGATTTAAAGCATTCTTTAATGTGATAGAAGTCGCAGTAACAAGTCCAATTCTTTGATTAGTTAATTCTGCGTTAGATGGATCATTAATTTTGCATGAACCATAGTAACTATGGAAATAACCAGCAAGTTCTTGAATGTAATTGCAAATTTTATTAGGCATACGAGTCTTAGCAGCATCACCAACAACTTGTGGGAATTCATTAAGAGTCTTGAGCAAATCAACTTCTTTTGGATCAGTTAATAAATCATACTTTGCACTCTTAGTAAATTTTGGAGCGGCTTCAAGTAAACTATGCATTCTAGCGTAAGCATATTGGGCATAATAAACTGGATTATCACTTGTCTTTTTACGAGCTAAGCTTAAATCAAAGTCTCTATGTACACCAACTTCGTGGCTGACAAGCATATAACGAGCAGCATCAATACCAATATCTTCACAAAGTTCACGTAATGAAACAGCATTTCCAGTACGTTTGCTCATCTTAACTTCTTTACCATTTTCAACAAGACGAACCATTTGTTCAAGATCAACTTCAAGAGTTCCTTTTGGATATCCTAAAGCTTCAAGAGAAGCACACATACGAGCGACATAACCATGGTGATCAGCTCCCCAAAGATCTACAAGTTTGGTATAACCTCTTTCGAGTTTATAAACGTGGTTAGCAATATCAGGAGTCATGTAGGTTAAACTACCATCTCTTTTCTTTAAAACACGATCTTTATCATCGCCATAAAGAGTAGTCTTGAACCATAATGCATCATCTTTCCAATAAGTAAGATTCATTGATTCCATCTTATCGAGACATTTTTCAATTCTCTCATTGTTATTCAAATAGAAGAATCTTTCATGAATCCATGAATCAAAATCGCAGCGGAACATCTTTAAATCACGTTCAATTTTAGCAAGTTCAAGATCAACACCTTTATCTTTAAAATAAGTTAATCTTTCTTTTGGATCAGCGGTTAACCACTTATCTCCATCAGTTTTTGCAATTTCTGCAGCAATATCAATAATATCTTGAGCATGATATCCGTCTTCTGGAAGAGGATAATCTTTTTTGAAATATTCAAAATAACGAGCAATTAAAGATTCACCAAGCATATCAATTTGGTGACCAGCATCATTAATATAGAACTCTCTTAAACAATCATAACCTGAAACTCTCAATAAACGAGTAATACTATCACCCCAAGCAGCAGCAAGAGCGTGACCAATATGTAAATCACCAGTTGGGTTAGCACTTACGTATTCGACAAGAATACGGAGACCATTTCCAACATTATTGTGACCATAGTTGTCTCCAGCATCAACAATTGTGTTAATTGTATTAGCTAAAGCAGTTTTCTTCATTTTAAAATTGATAAATCCTGGTTTTGCAACTTCGATTGTATCAACATCCTTGCAAATAGGTTTTAATTCTTTAACAATTTCCTCAGCAATAACAGCTGGATTTTTCTTTAATTCCTTTGCTAAACGCATAGCAATATTTGTAGAATAATCAGCAATTGTTGGATCACGAGGAATCTCGACCATTATGTCTTTTGTAAATTCTTCATTTTTATAGGCTTTTAAAGTAGCTTTTTTAATAAGTTCTTTTAAGTTTTCTTGAATATCACTCATAAATAAAACCTCCATTGAGATACGACATTTATTCTATATTATTCTATGATTTTATTCTACTTTTTTGTGACTAAATAAAATATAAGGCTTTACCTATATACTTTTTTAGGCAAACTAAAGACAGTTGAATAGTTGTTCAACTGTTAAACATCTTGTATTCTATTACTACAAGTAATACAATTAATACAGATGATACAGGAAGGAGAACTATGGATTTTATTTTAACTAGCAAAATACCAATTTATGAACAAGTAAAAAACCAATTGAAAAAATATATTGCTCTTGGAATTTATTCTCCAAAAGATAAATTACCATCTGTAAGAGAATTGGCTACTTCTTTAAATGTGAACCCTAACACTATTGAACGAGCATTTAATGAATTAGAAAAAGAGGAAGTAATCTACTCTATCAATAAAAAAGGATTCTTTGTTTCAGAAAAACAAAAAGTACTTGATGATAATGAAATTTTAAAAAATATTGAAAAAGAATTATTAATTGCTAAGAAACACAATGTTTCTAAAAAAGAGATTAATGATTTAATTAATTCTATTTATAAAAAAAAGGAAACATCAAATGATTGAAATTAAAAATTTAGTCAAAACGTATGATCGAAAAAAAGAAGCGATAAACATTAATAAATTAACAATCAAAGATAATACAATTGTTGGATTAATTGGTGTTAACGGAAGCGGAAAATCAACTTTATTAAGACTTATAAGCGGAGTTTTTAAGGCAGATGCAGGAGAACTTAAAGTTGATGGCGAAGATGTTTACGATAATGAAAAAGTTAAAAAAGATATCTTATTTATTAGTGATAATCCAGTTGCCACAACTAATACTTCTATAAAAACCGTTGAAGATTTTTATTCAACTTTTTATGGAATGAATAAAGAAAGTTTTAAAGAACAACTTAAAATCTTTAATTTGCCTCTTAAAGGCTCTTTATCAAAATTCAGTAAAGGCATGCGAAGAAGAGTCTTTATTGCTGTCGCATTAGCTATTAAACCAAAAATTCTTATTCTTGATGAAGCTTTTGATGGAATAGATTCTGTAGGAAGAGATGTCTTTAAAAAAGAACTTTTAAAAATCTTCCAAGAAAAACAAATGATAGTTCTCATTGCAAGCCATTCATTAAGAGAACTTGAAGATATTTGTGATCAATATGTTCTTCTTAAAAATGGAAGAATTGCAGGACAAGGTTCAATTGATATGCAAGATGGACAATTACACAAATATATCATTGGTTTTAAAAATCAAATTGATAGCAAGTCATTTAATTGCGCAGAATTTATAAACGTTTATGGACAAGGGAAAGTTTTCACAATCGTTACTAGATTAGATTTAAAAACTTTCACAGATTTTATCGAACGATATAATCCAGTTTTAATCGATGAACAAGAATTAACTTTTGAAGAATTATTTATTAATACAAATGAGGAAGGGGAAAGATATGAATAGTACTTTATTTAAATATTTATTAAGAAAAACATATCCAGTAATTTTAGTTTGCCTCGCTATCTTAATTGTTTTCTATCCTTTACCAGTTTTATTTACACCAGTAAATCAAAACGAACTGCCACTAGCTCATGGCGTAACAACTTATATTTATTATACAAAATATGCGGATACTAACCTATTTTTAGCCACTATTGCATTGTTAATCTTTGCATACGTTCTCCCAATTTTTATTCGTATTAGTGTTTTAAATAAATCTAAATGTGATCAATATTTTAGTTTACCAATTAAAAAAGGAAAACTATATTTAACAACTTCATTATTTACTTATTTATCTTTAATTTGTACTTGGACTATGATGATGCTTATCGGAATTATTTTTTCGCTTATTAAACAATTCCCAATTAACTATCTTTATTATTTGCTTTATATCTTATCAATGTATTTAGTAAGCGCTTTTGCATTTGCAACTTCAAGCTTATTTGCTTCTTTAGGAAATAGTAAACTTGATGTCTGGCTTTTAGTCATTATGTCAATAATTATTCCACTATTATCTGGTTTATCAATTCATGCAGTAAAAAAGCAATTTGTTGAAGGTGTTTATGATTGCATTTCACCAATTATGGCAGGAAATAATCTAACAACATATTTTGAAAAGATGTCAATCATTTATCCTCAAGAAGTCGTTGATTATTATGCAAAAATAAATATTAATTTAGTCGATGAATTCGGCATTGGTCACATCATGTCCTACGTTGGTTCAACTGTTTTAGGTACTGGATTATTCGTTTTATCCTATTTCCAAAACCTTAAATTTAAAGCAGAAGATGCTGGTGAATTAACGCTTTATCCTTATTCATTTAAATTATTAATTCCTATTCTTTTTGCTCTTGTTATTTTTGATAGTAACATTCCACAATATTTTAATGAAAATGAAATTCTTAACTTAGTCTTTATTGTTTCATATTCTACTATTTGTTATTTCGTTCTTTTCTTTATTATTCAACGTAAAATTAAAGTAGATAAATGGATTTTAATTTATTATGCTATTGCCCTACTTGGAGCAACAGGATTAAGCAAATTATTAATAAAATAAACAATTAAATGGCACATTAAAGTATGTGCCATTTTTATTTATTTAAAGTTCTTTATTAATTAAATAAGTTATAATAAATAAGTCTGAGGTTAATATATGAAAACAAAAACTTATTATGATACTCCACTTATTACTGAACTCGAAAGTAATGTTATTAATGTTACGCCTGATAAAGATAAATATTGGATTGAACTTGATGAAACTATTTTTTATGCTGAAAGCGGAGGTATGCCTCGCGATACAGGAACAATAAATGGAAATGAAGTTCTTGATATAAAGAAACTTGAAGATGGAACAATTCTTCATCTTTTAAATGTTAAATTAGAAGGGAAAGTATCTTTAAAAGTTGATAAAGAATATAGATTAAGACGTATGCAATGTCATAGCACTCAGCATCTTATGTCTGCTGTTTTTGTAGAAAAATTTAATATGCCAACGATTAGTGCACACTACATTACTGGAGGAACCGTTGATATTGATATTGTTGGAGATGCTTTATCAAATGAGCAAATAAAAGAAGCTGAAGATAGAGCAAACGAATTAATAACTGAAAATATTCCTTTTAAAATTTCTTATGTTACTAAAGAAGAAGCTAAAAAATATACTGATGATTTTAGTGATTATGAAGATTTAAAAGAATTTCGTTTAGTTACAATACCAAATCTTGATAATAATTTATGTGGTTGTATGCATGTTCCAAGCGCCATGTATTTAAAAGGAATAATGATCACTGCTGTTCATAAAATTAAAGATTATCTAAAGATTGAAATGATGTGTGGAGATTTGCTCGTTGAAAACGCTAAAAAATATTATTCTGAACTTGATGATATCGGCGTAAAACTAACTAGTAAAATCGAAAATGTGCCAAATAGTGTTAATCTTTTAATAGAAAACATGAAAGAACTTAATTCAAAATTATCAAATTATAAAGCTAAATATTTAGATTTATATAGTGATAATAAACTTAAAACTTTCGACTTAAATAAAATAAATATTGTGCTTGAATCTCACAATGATTTAGAGATGAAGGATTTGCAATTTCTCGTTTCAAAATATTCTAATGTTAAAAATCTAATTATCATTGGTATTTTAAAAAAGAATGATGGAACTAGTAATTTGATGATCGCCAAAAATAAAGAAGTTAATAATTTTAGTGCACGCGAAGTCTTTAAAGAAATCACTACTACTTATGGTTATAGAGGTGGCGGAAATGATTTCATTGCACAAGGCGGAGGTAAAACCTTCGATAAAATTGAAGATATCATCACCGAAATTGTGAATAAAAAGTTAAACAAATAAAAAAACGAGTGGCAAAGCAACCACTCGTTTTTATATTTTACTTCACCGTTGGGTAAAGATGAAGTCAACTAAACGTCTGCAATATTAAGTAAACTTAAAATCCAATAATAAAGCATTGGAATAAGCATTGCAGGAACTAAATCACCACTTTTAATCTTTTTAATACCTAACATATTTAACGCAATTCCTAAAATAATTGCGTAACCAACCATACAAACTCCATTAAGCATTTGTGTTCCTAATGTTGAAGCTAAAGCACCTTCAAGACCATGAGCACAAAGCGTTAATAAACCTTCATAAATTAAGATAGGTATACTTGAAAAAATAACACCATATCCTAAAGAAGCACTTAGAGCTAAAGCTGTAACAAAGTCGATAATAGATTTAGCAATCAATATATCAAACTTACCATAAACTCCTTCTTGAATGCAACCAACAATTGCCATTGCTCCTATACAAAAGAATAAAGTAGCAGGAACAAAACCTTGAGTAAATCCATGTAAATTTAATTTACGCTCAATCCATCCACCAAATTGTTCTATATGAGCATTAATTTTTAAAAGATATCCAATAATAGTACCTAAAAACATAGAAATAATAAGACATAAGGTACCACTTGATTTAAAAGCACCTGTATCTGGGTCAACTTTAATCATTGTTGGAATAATGCCAATAATTGATACAAATACTAGACAAATTGCCATTACAAGTAAAAGAGTATCAGTTAAATCTTCTTTAACTTTTCTTTTTAATAAAGTACCAATTAATCCACCGACAATAATAAGTCCAAAATTGATTAATGCACCCATATCACACTACTTCTTTGAATTTTCTTCTTTTCCAGTTCCAAACTTTTCTTGATAACGATCTAAAGCTTCTTGAATAATACGTTCAGCATCTTTTCTTCCTAAAATGTTAGTAATAGTTGTCGTTTTTCCTTCAAGTTGTTTATAGACTTTAAAGAAGTGACAAATTTCATTTAACATATGAACAGGAAGATCACTAACATCAGTATAACAATTTAAATCAGGATCATCATAGCAAACACTAATAATCTTTTCATCTGGCAATCCTTGATCAACCATTTCTACAACACCAATTGGAAAACAACGAACTAAAGTTAAAGGAACAATTGGTTCTTGGCACATAACAAGAACATCAAGTGGGTCATTATCACCAGCATAAGTTAATGGAATAAATCCATAATTATGTGGATAGTGAGTTGATGTATAAAGAACACGATCAAGAATTAAAGCACCAGTTGGCTTATCAAGTTCGTATTTCATTTTACTGCCTTTACTAATCTCAATAACACTTAAAAACTTCTTAGGAGTAACACGACTAGGATCAACATCTTTCCAAATATTTCCCATATTTTTCTCTCTTTCTATTTCATAATATTAAGTAAATACTTAATAATAGTTTCACGAGTTTTTATAATTGATGGAATATCAACATACTCGTTTGCAGCGTGGAAATTTGCACCATTAGGACCAAAAATAAAGGTCGCAGGATTATTTCCATTTTTATCAAAAAGTCTCGTACCAAAATAGTTAAAATCACCAATTGAAGCAAAATAATCAATATTAATTTTTCCATCATTTACTTCTTTAATTGAATCGATGAAAGGTTGAACATATTTATTCTTTCGATCAATATAGTAAGGCTTATAGTATCTAGCACCTTTGCTAGGTTCTGGTCTTACTGAAATATCGTATGGAATCTTAACATCGGCAGCTTTAATTAAATCTTTTGCTTCTTTAATAACATAGGCCTCATCTTCAAAACTAACGATGTGACGATGAATAGTAACTTGAGCTTCATCTGGAACACTACAAGCACCACCATCACTATTAGCTTTTAAAACACAAAATGAACCTTTCCCTAAAATTGGGTCTTCTTTTAATTTAACGTTTCGAGTTTCAAGAATAAACTTTGCAGCTTCAACCATTGCATTAACGCCTTTTTCAGGAGTTGATGCGTGAGCACTAGTTCCATGGAAGTTGACGTTATAAACAAAACATCCACGAGCGCCTAAACATAAAACTGGAAACTCTTTACTACTAAAAGCAGCACTAGGTTCACAACTTACAACAACATCGATTGGAGGAAGGATATTCTTATTAATTAAGGCATCAGCTCCTAATCCATAAGGACCTTCTTCATCGGTAACAAGAGTTAAAATAAGTTTTCCACACCACTTATCTTTGTTTAAATTAAGATAATTTGTGACATTCATTAAAATGGCACTTCCACTTTTCATATCAACTGCGCCTAAGCCATATAAACGATCATCAATTTCGGTTGGAATAAATGGATTAGTTGTCCATCCATTACAAATTGGAACGGTATCTAAATGACCATTTAGCATTACCGTAATACCAGGTTTGCCACTATCAATTAAACAAACGATATTTTTACCACTATAACCGATAACTTTAGTCTCGTTATAACCGATTATTTTAGGGTCAAGATTTTTGTTATCGAGCCAAAGACCACAAAACTCAACAATATCATTTTCTTGATAATAGGGACTTGGAATACTAATCATTTTCTTTACAAGCGAAAGTAAATTATCTTCATCCATATATAATTCCTCTAAGAATAAATTACACTCTTTTAGTTATAGATACATAACATTTGCTACAAAAAAAATTGTAAAAACTAGGAAATAAATCATTAAAAAAGCAATCTTCTTTCAAAGATTGCCATTTTTTTATTCAATTGTTTTTTCAAATTCAGGAATATTGATTTCATCTTTATCAACAACATTTACTTCATCACAACCTGGGTTTTCACTAACAATTTCAACACCAGTTTTCTTGTAGTAATCAAGTAAAGTTAAGACTTCATCATCGAATTTTTCTCCTGGAATAATAATTGGAATTCCTGGAGGATAAATCATAATTGCTTCCTTACTAACTTCACCTTTTGCTTCCTTTAAAGAAATTTTCTTTAATGGAGCGTGGAAAGCACTTCTTGGTCTCATTTCAAGAACAGGGAATGACTTAGCATAATGGTGATCTTCATAAGTAATAGATGGATCATAGAAACGTTTTGAAATATCAGTTAAAGCATTAATTAAAATATCAACACAATCATGACGAGTTCCTAAAGCAAATAAAAATAAAATCGTATATGTTTCAGCAAGTTCAGGTTGAATATGATATTCATCTTTTAAAATGTTGAAAGTTTCAAAACCATTAATCTTAAGTTTATCAACTTCAACAATTAATTTAGTATCATCAAAATTATAAACACCTAATCCCTTAAAATAATCAGCACCATGAGCTTTAAATCCTGGGATTTTATTAATTCTATCAACGCATTCTTTTGCATACATTTTTGCATGATATAAATGCTCACTGCCATGGAAAACAAGATATTTTCTAGCAGCATCTAATGATGCAATTAAGAAAGTTGAAGGAGATGTTGTTGTAAGCATGTTATATGACTTTAATAAGTTATATTTATTAACAAGTTTTGATTTATAAAGTAAAACTGAAGTTTGAGTTAAACTTCCACCACCTTTATGAATAGAAAGAGTAGCCATATCAGCACCAGCATCCATCGCACTCATAGGTAATTTTTTACTAAAATAAAAATGACTGCCATGTGCCTCATCTGCGAGTACTATCATACCCTTCTTATGTGCATAAGCCGTCACTCTTTTTATATCAGAACAAGCTCCAAAATATGTTGGATTAATGATAAAAACTGCCTTGGCGTCGGGATTTGTATCAATTGCTTTTTTCCAAGTTTCAAGACTTGGTTGCATAGCGATTTCGGTATTTTTATCAATTTCAGGCATAACGAAAACAGGAACAGCACCACTTAAAATTAATCCATTAATAACAGATTTATGAACGTTACGAGGTAAAATGATTTTATCATTAGCTTGTAAAGCACTCATAAGCATAATAATGTTACCACTAGTACTACCATTTACTAAGAATTTGCACATATCAGCGTTGCAAGCTTTAGCAAAAAGATCCTCAGCTTCCTTGATTGGACCAGTAGGTTGTAAAATATTATCCATTCCACGAGGACTATTTAAATCGGTAGTATAAATCTTATGACCAACAATATCGTCTAATTCAGTGTGAATATTTCCTTCATGACCTGGAAGATCAAAAGGAACATTCTTTTCGGCTAAATACTTCTTAAAAGCTTCTATGTAAGGAGTTCTAGACTGCTCATCTTTGTTAATAGTTTTCATCTTTAATTTCCTTAAATTACTTGATTATTATAATCTTTTAAAGACAATTGTATAGCAAAATTTTTTAATTTTAATTTCGCATAAAACACTAGTAGTTTTCTAGTATTTATAATTTCGTTTTTTCATAACAAAATATTTTCAAAAATAAGCCATTATATATGCCTTATTTTGGTCTAAAACCATAACCAACAATGGAAACTAGTTTGCCAGATGGATCTTTTACAGCATTTAAAGTAATTGTTAGTTTAATGGTTTCTCCATCAACACTAACAAAATAAATATCCTTAGTTAACGAATCTTGCCCAGACTCAATTGAATCATACATCAATCGATAATCATCAACTGAGCGAATAGCAATTGTTCCACGCTTAATTAAAGTTTCAATTGGATCATTTAATTCATTGAATAAACCATATTTAAATTGAACATTTCCTCGATAATGAGTTTTATTTTCTTTAATGTTATATTCCCAAATACAAGCATTTACATTATTTAAAGCAAAATCCATTGCTCTATTTTCATCTGCCACTTTTTCTTCAGCCATCTTTAAATGTGTGACATCAAAAACAATGCAAAGAAGTCTTGCTCTCTCATTATTATTTTCTAAACACTTGGTTGAAAGATTAAGCCAAGTTAATTCATCTTTAGTTTTCCAAGCTCTTAAAGTTAAAGTTCTTCTACCTTCTTTTTTAGAATCATTCTCTAAAAAATGATTTAAAGCAGCGATATCATCTTTATAAACAACGCTAAAGAATCCATCACTTGTATGTCCTAAGTAATTTGGATTACCTGCAAAATAAGCATCACAACCATTATTTGCAAAAACAACTACCTTTTTATTTTTAAAAACATCAACCATAAAGACACCGGCCTGAAGATTATCAAAGAGTGTTTTCATTTTTAAAACACTACCTTTAGTCTCATCAACATTAGTTTTATTTTCTTCTATTGATAGAAAATTTTCATCTTTATCGGTATCAATCGTAAATGTATTTCGTCCACTTTGTTTAGATTTATATAAAAGAGCATCGGTTTTTAAATAAAGTTGTTCAATAGATGAACCATTTGCTTTAAAAACAAAAACACCCACACTGCAACTTGTATTTACTGTATCAGCTTCGTTATGAGCAATAACTTGAAGTAAATCCACAAGTTCTTGAGCTTTTGCATTGGCTTTTTCAAAATTGATGTCTTTCATTAAAATCATAAATTCATCGCCGCCAATTCTACCAACGATATCATTCTTTCTAAATGAATTTTTAATTGTATTTCCAACTTCAATAATAGTTTTATCGCCATAAGCATGACCTAAGCGATCATTAACCATCTTAAAATTATCAATATCAATCATGAAGAGAGCATGAGTTAAACCATAACCTTCATTTTTCGTGTATTTTTCAATCTTATCAAAGGTATTTGTGTGGTTATAAAGACCAGTCATTTGATCTAAAGTAGCCTTTTGCATTAATTCTTGATATTTGATATTTTTAACATCAACATTTTTATCTTTAATAACAAATAATACAATCGCATGTCCCGTAACAGGATCGATTTGGAAAATAATATCATCATGAATATCAACTATCTTTCCATTGTTTAATCTCTTTTTATAATCTAATGAATAATGACGTTTTCCACTATGAATAATCTTCAAAATTTCTTCTAAATGTAAACTGGATAAAAATTTAATAGTATCATCACTATCAACCATGCTAGAAAGGGCTTTTTTGATGTAATCATCAGCTTTTGCAGCATAAAAATTTTCTTCAGTTTCTTTATCACGATAAAGTTGTTTAATAATTGACCAGTTATTAGCATCAGCAACAATTGTACCTAAAGTTTCTGGTGACATATTAAATCTTAAATTTAAATTATCTTGGAACGCCATCTTTAAATTATATTGATCGCTTACATCTTCAGTTAAACAAATAGCTTTATAAGGTTTCCCATCTTTATCAAATTGAGTTTTAAATTGAGCATGCATATACCACTGATCTTGACGACCTGGGGTATTAATTAAAATAACACCTTCAACAAATTTCTTTCCTTCGTCAATACTTTTAAAAACATCTCGAGTAATCGCGGCGTATTCATTAGGAACTATTCCACTGTCAAACAAACTTTGAGGAACATTCTTAATTAAAGTTGGAAGTTTATTTCTTAATGAGGCACTTTCACTTTGAACAAGTTGATGCTCATTAATATAATATTCAAAAATATTAATAGATGTTTTGTTTAAAACTGTATCATACTTCTCTTGTTGTTCTGCTAAATTTTTATTAATCTCTTTATATTTAAAAAGTTCAGTTAAATCTTGAACAAAAGATAAAATGCCAATCACTTTACCATGATCTTTAACTAAATATCGATAAGTTCTATAAAATAAAACATCATTATGATATGGAATCTTTTCAAGGTATTCCTTAACATTTACCTTTGCATCTAAAAAGCCTTTATCATTTTTACGAAGCAAAGTTGCCATTTCTTTAGGATATAATTCACTATCAACTTTACCTATAACACTGCTCTCATCTTTAAATCCAAAATTTCTTAAATACGAATCACTTACAACTTGATATTTAAAATCAAGGTCTTTAAAGAAAATAAGAGTGTTTGTCTCTTTAAAAAAAGTTTCACCTAAAAGACCGATTAAGTTTTCGTCATTCATATTTTCATCCTTCTTATATATTATCTATCAAGAAAAATAAAACACAAATTATTTTTTTGTTCAAAAATAAAAAAGACTGATTAAATCAGTCTTTTTTAACTATGCTTTATTAACGAGAACCTTATTATCTTTATAATCTATTATATAAGGCACATTTGGTTTCATAGTTTCTTCAATAATCATCTTCGCAATTATTGTTTCAACATCATGTTGAATAAATCGTTTAATTGGACGAGCTCCATATTCTGGACTATAACTGCTTTCAAGAACATAGTCTTTAAGTGAATCGCTAAATTTAACACTATAATATTCTTCAGCAAGTCTTAGCTTTAAGTCATTAAGAAGTTTATCAACAATCTTGCGTTGAACATCTTTTGATAGACTATTGAAAGTCACAATTTCATCGATTCTATTGAGGAATTCAGGTTTAAAGGTTTTATGTAAAATTCCTTCAACCATCTCTTTATGACCATCAAGAATTTCTTGCGAACCAAGGTTACTTGTCATAATGATAATAGTATTTTTAAAATCAACTACCCTTCCTTGAGAATCAGTTAAACGTCCATCATCCATAATTTGAAGCAAAATATTAAAGACTTCAGGATCAGCTTTTTCAATTTCATCAAAAAGTACAATACTATATGGATTATGTCTAACAGGTTCAGTTAATTGTCCACCTTCTTCATAGCCAATATAGCCTGGAGCTGCACCAATTAATCTAGAAACACTATATTTCTCCATATATTCAGACATATCTAAACGAATAATCTTCTTTTCATCATCAAATAAAGCAGCTGCAAGTGCTTTAGCAACTTCAGTTTTACCAACACCAGTTGGACCTAAAAACAAGAAACTACCAATAGGTCTATTTTGATCTTTAATTCCAGCTCTTTGTCTTAAAATTGCATCACTTACAAGATTAATAGCCTCGTCTTGACCAATAACTCTCTTCTTTAGAGTCTCAGCAAGAGATAATACTTTTTCTTTATCCCCTTTAATAATTCGTGAAACTGGAATGTTAGTCATTTTACTTACAATAGAAGCAATATTTTCTTCGGTTACAACATCGCTAAGCATAGTACTTCCATTCTTTTGTGCCTTTGCATCTAAATCAGCAAGCTCTTTTTCAAGATTTGGAATAGTTTTATATTGAATTTCACTGCTCTTTTTATAATCACCTGCATTATAAACTTGGGTTAATTCAAATTTAGCATCTTCAATTTTCTTCTTTAATTCTTTGCTTGCTAAAATATCACGCTTCTCTTCTTCCCATTTTTTTGTTAATTTATCATCTTCAGCGTGGACTTTATCAAGTTCATTATCAATTGCATTAAGACAAATCTTTGATTGTTCATCAACTTCATTACTTAACGAAAACTTTTCAATTTCAAGTTGTCTAATCTTACGTCGCACCTCATCAAGTTCGCTTGGCATCGATTCAATTTCAACACGAGTTTCTGCACAAGCTTCATCGATTAAATCAATAGCTTTATCAGGCAAGAAACGATTAGTTACATAACGAACACTATAGTTAACCGCAGCAACAAGCGCGTTATCGGTAATTTTTACACCATGGTGAGTCTCAAATCTATCTTTAAGACCTCTTAAAATACTTAAAGTATCTTCTTTAGAAGGCTCTTGAACCATTACGGTTTGGAAACGACGCTCAAGTGCTCGATCTTTTTCAATGTATTGTTGATATTCACTTAAGGTTGTTGCACCAATACAATCAATCTCACCTCTTGCAAGCATAGGTTTAAGCATATTACTAGCATCCATTGCTCCTTGAGTACGACCAGCACCAACAATTAAGTGGATTTCATCAATAAAAAGAATAATGTTTCCATCACTACTTTTAATTTTATTTAAAACTGCCTTTAAACGATCTTCAAATTCTCCTTGATATTTTGCACCAGCAATCAAAGCACCCATATCAAGCTCAAAAATCTCCTTATCCTTAAGAGTAAGAGGAACATCATTATTTACAATACGTTGAGCTAATCCTTCAATAATTGCAGTCTTACCAACACCTGGTTCACCAAGTAAAATTACGTTATTTTTAGTCTTTCTCGCTAAAATAGTTATAATTTTACGAATTTCATCATCACGACCAATTACAGGATCAACTTTATTGCTCTTTACTTCTTCAGTAATATTTCTACCAAACTTTTTTAAAACATCATCATCTTTTGAATAATCTTCATATCCTTGTTCATTCATATCTTTAATCCTCCATATCTAAAATAATAGTCATATTTTAGCACTTGTCAATATAGAGTGCTAAAATAATTGAGATTTGCAAGATTATATATTTTAAAAAGATATACTAGAAAACTACTAGTAGTTTAAATCTTGAAAAACTAAAAATGATTTTTTATCGTCTACATCGTGCTTTAAGACCTTTAAAAGAACCAAACGATCTCCTTCAATTCCTTTAACGTGAGTTATATCTTCAACTTTGCAAATAAGCTTAGATTTGGCTCCTGGAATTAAAATTGCACTATCGTGTTGTTCGAATTTAAAGTCTTTAAATTTATCAAATACATTAGAATGTTCTTCACCAAAATGAACTGCTTCTTTATCTTGTCCTTTTGCTAAAGCACTTAAGCCAACTGTATCGCCAATATCAAGCATTTGACCAGTTACACTTTGTGAACCAATAAGCATCATAATTTCTTCATAATCAACGTGAGTAGACCAAGCACAAGTCATCGCATACTTATGTCCGCCTTTTTCATAAGCAATAACATTAACACCTTGAACAATATATTCCATAAATTTCTCCTATAGGTTTTGACCGATTTCAAGTCTTCTAATCTTACGTTTAAATTTTAAATAACTAAAGAATTTATACGTGAAATAATAAATATTAATAATGATAAAATCTGCGAGTCCTAAAGCGAATAAATAAACAAAATATGCCACAATCCAACCCCAACCATTAATGCCTGGAGATAGATTCCATAAATTGCTTAAAACAAAGACTGGAGAAGGATACCACATTGAAAAATACCACATATTTGTGTTCATAGCAGCAGCACTTTTTTCTCCATAAATTAAAGGAATAATGAAATTAATTCCTTCCGCTACCACACTAAAAATAATAAGTAAAAGATAAGTATAAGACCAAATATTAATGTTCCTTAAATAACTTCCTTTTCCAATAGAAAGATATCCTATAGAAAAGAAGCCTAACATCATGAGGACTAAATGCCAAACAATTGTATGAACGTAAATTCCAACATCACCCCAAGAAAATAAGTTTTCTTGATTAAAGAATAATGCGGCAAAGCCACCAATCATACCAAAAACTGCCATAAAAGCTATTAAAACATCCCTTCTTTTATCGTTTTTGATGAAAGGCATAATTAAAGCAATATACATTGGAATTGAGCAAATTTGCCATGGAAAAACATCCCAAGCATAACCATTAATTACATTAAAGCCACGCATGTAGTTATAACAAATCTGCTTATATGTCTCGAAAAGTGCTAAAAATAAACCCATGAAAAATAAGATCAAATTTGCAGCTTTTTTATTGTTTCTAAACTTAATACCAATAATGAAGAAAAAAACACAAAGTAAAAATCCAGGAATTGCTAAAACTTGAACATGCCAATCCCAGGCATGCCATTTTTCACCATAATCTGGGAAGAATCCTGGATTAATTCTTTCGATTGATCCTTGAAATATTAAGCTTAAAAATTCCATTTATATACCTATTTTGAAGTCTTTAATTTAATATAAATACTGACTTTGCTTGGATCAGTCTCACTTGGAACTTGGACAATCTCAAATGTATCTTTATATTTTCTAATAATATCTAAAGGTTTACTAAATTTATAGCTACGAACATCAAATTCAGGATGTTGCTTATATAAATAAGTCGATAAATTAGATAAATGTACCATATCTTCTTTTTCAGTTAATTCGTAAACATAAAGAACAAGCACTTTATAAAGATCTTCAAGTTTACTACCATCAAGATTAATACCATCTATTTCATCTTGATTCTTTAAGACATCGTCAACAACTTTTGAAACCTTAACTGCACTATTAATAGGATAAGATTTAATAGCACCTAAAGGATAAAAACGATCAACTGCTGATTTAAAAGCTTCAACAGTTTTTGCTTCGCCCATTCCTAAAACTTGCTTTCCATTCTCTTTTAAACGTTGAATCAATCTTATAAAATCGCTATCGCTTGAACAAATACAATAAATATCAATTTCATTTCGATAAAGAATATCCATACAATCAATAATTAAACTGCTATCAGTTGATGATTTATTAACTGTAAAAGCATAATTATGAACACAAGTTAAACTATATTTAAGAGCAGCATCTTTCCAAGGAGAAAGGATTTTACTACTAAAATCTCCATAGACACGTTTTATAACAATCCTGCCTTGTTTGTTAAGTTCGCTAAGAATAGTTGGCAAATATTTATAACTAATATTGTCGCCATCAATTAATAAAGCTATCGTTTTTTCGTTTTCCATATTTCCCCCTACCAGACGTAAACACCAGCAACTTCTTGTGTTAAAGCATTAAGATGAGCAGTTTGAATCATTGTCATACTCCAAGCTGTATCAACAACTGGGATTGAACTAAAATTGCTATCTAATCCTTTATAAGTTTGAAAATAACTGCTATTAACAAGAGTTCCATCATTGTTATAAACTAAGCCATAAAATAAATAAACTGGGACTGTTTCTACACTTCCGCTAATTAAATCAGCACTACCAGTAAATAGACTAGTTGCAAAACGACCCCAAATAAAATCTATATCACTATAAATATATCCTTCAATACTTCCGCTTTTAATCTTCTTAGAAAGTTTTGAATTAAAAATATAATCATATGATGCATCTTCAGTGCAAGTTAAAGTGTATGTGTATTCAGTTGCTTTCTCAACAAAGCTTTCTTCAAAAACATATTTTCCATCACTAGGAGTTAATTTTTTTAAACTAACTAAACTGTTAACAAAATCATTTGCATAAACAGATGAACCACTAGCCTTACAAGATGCAAGGTTAAAAAGCATTAATGATGATGCAACAATACTTAATAAAACCACTTTTTTCTTCATAAAATTTACCTTCGGATATCATTATAACAATTAGAAAGAAACAAGTCTTTAAAAAAGTGGTAAAATTGTGACTAGAAAGGTACATTTTATGAATACCAAAAATACTACAAATTCTGTAGGCGATAAAAATCTTGAACTTATAAAAAAAGTTCAATACCTTGATGATTTCTTAAAAACTCAAGATTTAGATATCGCAGTTGTACTTCATGAACCTCGTAAAAATATTAATAATTTTTATAAAGAAAATGAGATTCGCGATCGAGCCTTTTTAAAGAAACTAGCAAAATATTTTTATAATGTTTCTTTAGATGATCTAATTAATGACAATGTTACCGTTAAAGATTTACCAAAAGAAAATGAACTTAAGATTCAACAGAAAACAAAAAAGATCAGAATCCTATCAAATTTCTTAAAAGAGAAAGAGGATTTAACTTTTGCTAGAGCAATGTCTATTAGTGATCAAAAAGCTGCTAGATTAATTAGCGGATATTCAATCCCCAATAAAAAACACTTACAAAAAATTGCTCATTATTTTTTCTTAGATGACAAATATCTTCTTGATGATAATGTTGAATTACCAAATAAAGATGAACTTGTTGTTGATGAAGATTTGGTTTCAATTCAAAGAAATGATATTGCAAACGTAATTGCTAAAAATAAGAATAAACACTATATATCAAGGTCTTTTTCACTTTTAGGTCATGCTAAAAGAGTAAAACTTCTTTTTTCACTCTTGTTAACAACCCTTCCTTTAATTGCCTACACTGTTTATTCCGCTAATGCTATTGTATCAGATCGTATTAGCACTATGAGCAAATATAAGGATGATGATGGAGAAGAATTTCCTGATGAAGATTTAAAAAACATGCCTGAAAACGAAAAGCATGTTGATGTAAAAATTGGTTCACAACTTAATGTTATTAATGGAATTGATACGTCTGGCGGAAGTTTTAATTGTAAAATGAGATTATGGTTTGATTTTGATCAATTAGATTATCACCAAATGTTCTACCAAAGAACTTATAATCAAGATATTTCTACAAGTGAATTCAGTGAAAAAGATAAGGCTTTATGGTCACAAGATAATTGGACTTATCACTTCACAAATGGCAACTTTACCAAACAGCCAGATAATATTCCTGATATTATCGAAATGAAAGATGTTACGGTAACAAATATTGAAGATGCTGTCCGTAATCCTTTGCTTCTTGAAGAGACGTCAATGTATCCAGGAACTACTAGTAGTAACGTTTATCCTAATAATGAAACAATGTGGATTGTTGGTAATGGATCAATTTCAATTGATACGCATATTCAAGAATTAAATGTTCCTTATAAACTAACTAATAAAACATCTAAAGAAGTTTCGTATCGATACTTCCAAAAATCATATATAGTTGCATTAGTTGGTAAAAGTTTTGATAATCCACGTTATCCTCTTGATAGCGCGCAATTCCATATTTATATTCAACCAATGCATTCAACCACTGCTGAAATTAGATATGTTCCAACTGATTTAATTGATTTAACTCGTGAACAAACTTTTGCAAACAACAATTCAACTTGTTCAATTGATCAAAATCTTTATGAAACAGGCACTTCTTCTTACTTTGGAATAAGTGGCGGATATAGTCTTATTAAATCAAAAGACTATAAGTCAATTGTTCATCGTTTATATTATATTAAAGATAATGATGATCAATTATTAAGTAGAACCGAATATGAAATTCTTGTTAGAGCAAATCGACAAGGTATGAGTTTATTCCTTCAAGCCTTCATTAATTTATTCAGTGTTGTAATTTGGATTACAATTGCATTCTATAATCAAGCTTATAACTCAGAAGATGCAATCGGCATGTTAGGAACTGGTTTATTCGGTGCTATCTCTTCAATTCTTGTTGGTATTTCAATGATAAGTGATGCTAATATGTTCTCCCTTATCACGATGGTTAATATATTCACTTTGGCAGTAATTATGATAATGACTTGGGAAAGTATAGCTGCAAAACGTGCTAACATTTTAAAAGATCAAGTAGCAATTGCGTACCGTGGAATCAAATTAAGAATCCTTTGTGTAATTCTTATTATTTGTACCTTAATTATGTTTATTGGTTTACCACTTGCATCTTATATTTGGGAATTTGGAACTTTATTATTTTAATTAAAAATAAAAGACACGAATCGTTTGATTCGTGTCTTTTTTTGTTATAGCTTATTTTCCAGCAAGAATTAAATGATGGAAGAATAGGCACCAGAAGAAATCTAACCAACCAACAACGAGACCAAAAATAGTGACAATTAAAGCCATAATAACTCTAAGTGCACTCTTCTTCGCAATTGCATTATCCCAACGAACTAAAATTTCGATAACCCAGTTAACGCCAGGAATAAGTAAAAGAAGCATTTGAAGAAGTCTTGGTAAATTATTGAACCATTTTGCCATATTAAAGTTCCTTTCATTAATATTTTATCATTATCATAATAAAATAAAAATAAATAATATACTATACATATAATGTATGTGTGATATAATGTAATAGAACATAAAACATTGACAAAATAATATATTGTCTATATATTATAATTACATATGGCAAATTCAGTTATTACAGTTAACGTTGATAAAAAGACAAAAGATGAGGCGAATAAGATTTTTAATGATTTAGGACTTAATATGTCCACTGCAGTCAATATTTTTCTTAAAGCGTGTATTAAAGAGAATGGGATTCCCTTCCTCATTAATAAAAAAGATGATAAGTAGATTTAAATAAAACCCAGCAAGTCCTCCGCTGGGTTTTATTTTTGGTACCATTCATCAATTTTATGTTCTAGATCAACTGTATTACTTACATAATTTGGATTATTCTTTTTAACATCATTCCACCATTGAGGATTAGAAAATAAGACACTAATTAAATCACATCCCGCTGCTTTTGCATCTTTAATATCTTGTAAACTATCACCTATATAAAGCACATTTTTAGTTGGGATATTATATTCTTTAGCAACTTCTTTTAATAATTTATCTTTAACGCAAGCTTCACGACTTCCGGCATAAAATTTTTCAAATAAATCATATATACCAAGCTCTTTTAAAGAAATGGTAGCAGTTTCTTTACTTCTTCCTGTCAAGAAAACTAAATGATATCCTTTATTTTTTAAGTTATGCAACATCTCATAATTACCAGGGAATAAATGAATATATTTACTAGAATTTTCTTTATAATAGTCTAGATATTCTTGCCAATATTCTTCTTTATATTGATCTTTAAACATTATTAATAGGAAGCCTTTTTCATCTGGTCCACTAAGTTTATCAAAAAGTTCTTGAGTCATATGAACTTTAAGATATTTATAAAAAATATAATCAAAAGATTTAAAAACAAACTTAAAACTATCAGCTAAAGTTCCATCAAAATCAAAACACACTACTTTTTCACTATTCATCTTGCTCAATTACCTTTTCAATTTCTCCGATATATATTGTATGTAATTTGGCACCTTTTTCAACGTAAATATTACCTATTATATCTTTATCAATGAAATTTTCTTTCTTAAAATCATCACGATATATTTTTCTACAAAATAAAACTAATTTCGCTTCTTTAAAGTAAGGGGCTAAATCATCATCAAGAACAGTTAATTTAGTTTTAGCGATTTTATCTTCATCTCTTCCACTTTTAGTTCCTAAATAGACAAGATTTTTCTTGTATTTTGTGTCGAAAAAGCAAATTGAATAATAGTCACTATTTTCAATAAATTCATGAGTATATCTTTCAGGACGAACAAAACAAATATAAACAGGTTTCATCCAAAGTTCGCCAACCGCACCCCAAGAAGCAGTCATTGTATTTAGCTCACCAGTAGTTTTTTTAGCACTAATCAAAGTCCATTCTTTATTAATGCTATTAATCCAATTTTTATTAATAGAATTTATATCAATTTCTTTAAACATATTTTTACCTCTAAGATATTTTAACACACATGTAAATCTTTTCATTTACAATGCTTGAGATAAAAAATATAATAATAAGCGGGAATGATGTACTCCCTTGCAATTTGCAAAACCGCTAAATATAGCTGATGACATCTATGCTTTTAGCATAGGAGTCATCAGCTTTTTATTTTAAAGGAGAAAAAATATGTTCTTTTTATCTTTATCGCTTATCTTAATTTTAGGAGTTGTTGCTGGTTATCTATTAAATAAAATTAAACTTCCAAGTTTAATTGGATATTTATTAATTGGGATTCTACTTGGATATTTTGGATTAATCGATCAATCAATTTTAAATATTTCTAGTGAATTAAGAAAAATTGCTCTTATTATTATTTTAATTAAAGCTGGACTTACTCTTAATATAAATGATCTTAAAAAGATTGGAAGACCTGCTATTTTTATGTCATTTGTTCCAGCAACTTTTGAAATGATAACTTTTGGATTATTAGGTCCTTTATTTTTTAACTTAACTTATATTGAGTCATTTATAATGGGTGCTTGTATTGGGGCTGTTTCTCCAGCCGTTGTTGTTCCACGTATGGTAAAAATGATTGAAGAAGGAAGAGGAAACAAAAAAGGAATCCCTCAAATTATATTAGCTGGATCTAGCATGGATGATATTGTAATGATTGTTTTCTATTCTGCTTTTTTAACTTTAGAGCAAGGAAATAATGTTGGAATTATGACTTTTTTAAATATTCCAATTTCGATTTTAAGTGGAATTTTAGTTGGAATATTAATAGGTTTCGCACTGGTTTTCATTTTTAAGAAGATTCACGTAAGAGATAGTATTAAAATTGCCTTCATTTTTGGAATTGCTTTTGGACTCGTTTATCTTGAAAGTTATTTATCAAATTACTTTGGTTATTCAAGTTTATTAAGTGCTATTACAATTGGAATTATTATTCTTACTAAAAAGGAAGAAGTCGCAAAAAGATTAAGTGTAAAATGTTCTAAATTATGGGTTGTTGCTGAAATTGTTTTATTCACATTAGTTGGAGCTTCAATTAAAATTAACTATTTTTCAACCTACTTATTACCAGCTTTAGGTATTATAGCTTGCGGATTATTCGTTAGATTATGTGCTGTTTTTCTTTCACTTACTAAAACGAATATTACTTTTAAAGAAAGAATATTTATGGCTATTGCTTATATCCCAAAAGCTACTGTTCAAGCAGCGATTGGAGGTGGATTACTTGATTTAGGTAATTCTTTAAATAATACTACTATAATAAATGCAGGAATTATTGTTTTAAGTGTCTCAGTTGTTGCTATTTTATTTACTGCACCACTAGGAGCTTTTTTAACAGATTTAACCTACAAAAAGTTTATTCCACTTGATGAAGAGCCTTTAAAGGAAACGATAATTCAATAATACTTGATTTTTAAAAGATAAACATATAAGATAATACACGTACGTAGAAAGAGTTGCGCTCGCTTCTCACCAGATTTGCAAATGCGAATTGGTACTAAGGCTACAAATAAGATTTATTAATATGAATTTTGAGCGCACTACTTCTAGTCAGTGCGTTTTTATTTACTTGGAGGTAATAATTTATAGCTACATTCAATCAAAATCCATCAAACAATAACAACAATAATGTTAGTATGGATCGTAAGCCAAGATACGATAAGTATAATGGCGACATTGTTAATGAAAGAATTCATTTTCCAGAAGTTCGTTTAATTGGACCTAATGGAGAACAATTAGGTGTTTTAAGTCGTTATGATGCAATGAAAAAGGCTGAAGAATATGAACTTGACCTTTTATGCGTTGCTCCAAATGCTCAACCACCTGTTTGCAAACTTCTCAATTATGGTAAATATCGATTTGAAAAACAAAAACAAGATCGAGAAAATAAAAAGAATTCAAAGAAAAATGAAATTGAGGTTAAAGAAATTCAACTTACTCCTCAAATCGGAGAACATGATTTATTAACCAAAGTCAAAGCAGCAACTAAATTCTTACAAGAAGGAAATAAACTTAAGGTCGGTGTCCGCTTTAGAGGCAGACAAATGACTCACATTGAAGTCGGAGAAGCAGTGTTAAATAAATTCTTAGACTACGTCAAAGATTACGGAAGTGCTGAAGATAAACCAGTACTTGATGGTAAGAATCTTGGTTGTGTCGTGGCAAGTAAGATTAAGAAAAGTTAGGGAGGATATTATTATGCCAAAGATGAAATCAAAACGTGCCCTTTTAAAACGTATTAAAGTTACAAAGAGCGGCAAAATTATGCGTCACCATGCTTATGTTTCACACATTATGAGACACAAGTCAACAAAACAAAAGAGACATTTAATGAAAACTACAGTTGTTGATAAGACTGATGTTAAGAGAATTAAATATCTCATTCAAAAGTAGGAGGAGGAACTATTTATGCGTGTAAAAGGTGGTCCAAAAACACATTTAAGAAGAAAAAAGGTTTTAAAGCAAGCTAAAGGTTACTTCGGAAGTAAACACTTATTATTCAAGACTGCTAAAGAGCAAGTCATGCATAGTAATAAATATGCTTACATTTCAAGAAGAGATAGAAAGAATCAATTTAGAAAGCTTTGGATTAAACGTATCAATGCTGCTTGTAGAATGAATGATATTTCATACAGCAAGTTCATGAATGGTTTAAAGGTTAACAAAGTTGAAATTAACCGTAAGATGTTAAGCGAAATCGCTATCAATGATCCAGAAGGATTCAAAGATTTAGTCGCTATCGCTAAAAAAGCTGCTAAGTAGTTTTAAAACAAAAAATAAGCATCTAATCGAATGATTAGATGCTTTTTTTAATGTTTAGAATTCGCGTTTAATTTCTTTAAATTCAATATTTTTTACGCATTCATCAACTAAAGATTGATAATCAAATTTCTTTTCAATCTCAAGACAAACATCTTCATGAGGAGCAGTCTTTGGTTTAACTGGAGCAAAGATTGTACAGCAATCTTCGAAAGGACGAATTGAAATATCATAAGTTCCAATCTCTTTTGAAATTTTAATAATATCAACCTTATCAAAAGTCGCAAGTGGTCTAATAACTGGCATATTTGTAACTGAATTAATTACATTCATACTCTCAAGAGTTTGCGAAGCAACTTGACCAATAGACTCACCACTACAAATTACTGGAATATGTTTTTCTTTAGCAACTTCAACTGCAATTCGATACATCATACGTCTCATAATAGTAATTGGATAACCCACATCACTATATTTATAAATTTCTTCTTGAAGTTTAGTAAATGGAACAATATATAATTTTATTTTGGTTTGATATTCATTTAAGACTGTTAAAAGATCAATAAGCTTTTGAATAACTCCACTATTTGTATATGGAGGTGCTGCAAAATGAATAAACGATAATTCAACGCCACGTTTCATAAGCATAAAACTAGCAACAGGAGAATCAATTCCACCGCTAATCATCATTAATCCTCTTCCAATCGAACCTTTTGGATATCCGCCCATTCCTTTAATAGTCTCGGTGAATAAATAAAATCCATCACTATGAACTTCGATTGAAAATAAAATATCTGGCTTATGGACATCAACTTTTAATTTGGTATTTTGAAGAATATATCCAGCAATCTCTCGATTTATATCATCACTGGTATATGGATAAGATTTATCGATACGACGGGTATCCATCTTAAAAGTCTTGCCTGGTTCATTTTTAATTTCACTTAAGACAACTTCTTTAATATGATCAAGTTCAGTATTATCGCTTACTTTTAAACATAAAGAAAAACTATACATTCCAGGAATTTCTTTAAGCTCTTTAATAACATTTAAATTATCTTCTTTTAAATAAAGATAAATATGATCATGACGAGTAACCATCGTATATTTATCTTTGTATGGTTTTAAGTTTTCTTTAATCGAACGAGCAAGAGAAAAAATAAAATCTTTCTTATTTTTTCCTTTAGTAGACATTTCACCAAATCTAACAATTATTGAATTATAATTCATATTATCCCTTAATACTTTCTAAAACTTCTTTAAACGCAACAACAAATTCTTTTGCTTCACCAAGCGTATTATATTTTCCAAATGATAATCTAATTGGATTTTTTGCTTCTTCTTCACTTCGACCAATAGCCTCTAAAACATAACTTGCAGCCTCAGTTTTTGAATAACAAGCACTTACACTATTAACATAAATTTTTCTATTAGATAAAGCTTCAACAACCACCGAAGCTTTCTTTTTTGTTAGACTAATACTCAAAATATATGGAGAACAAGTTTTATAATCATGAACAACAACACCATCGATATTCTTTAGTTCATTAGCAATATAATCTCTAATTTCTTTAACCTGAGAGTAGTCTTTATCATATTCTTTAATAACTTTTTGAATTGCTAAAGTAAAAGCACAAATTGAAGGATAATCCATTGTTCCACTTCTTAATCCTTCTTCTTGATTTCCACCATAAACTATAGGATTTAAATTTATTTTTCGTTTTTTAATAAAGCAACCACAACCTTTAAGTCCATATATTTTATGAGAAGTAAAAGTCATCATATCAAGCGAAGAAAAATCAATTTTTGCTTTTCCTAAAGCTTGAACAAGATCACTATGAAGAATACTATCTGGACCGATAATTTCTCTGATTTTCTTTAAATCATTAGTAGTCCCTATCTCATTATTAACCGCCATAAAAGAAGCAAAAACAGGTTTTCCATCAAGATGAGCTTTTAAATCATCTAAATCTAAAACACCATCTTTGGTAACTTTAATATAATCAACTTTGAATCCTTCTTTTTCGAGTTCTTTAAAAACATTTTCGACGCTACTATGTTCGACATTTGATGTTAAAAAATGATTAAATCTTTTTTGATTTCTATGAGCAAAACCTTGAATAACAATGTTATTTGATTCAGTAGCTCCACTAGTAAAAATAACTTCATAATCACGATTAGATAAATTAATTGTTTTTAAAATATCGTTCTTTTTTCTTTCAATATTAGCCGCATTTTCCATCGCTAATTTATGAATTGAATGGGGATTTGCGAAGTTTTCTTCACTTGCTTTTGTAAAAGCTTCTAGCACTTCTTTATCTGGTTTTGTTGTTGAAGCATTATCAAAATAAATCATAATATTGTCCCTTTATTCAGGGAGAGAATCCTTATTTTCAATCTTATTTAATACAGTTTCAGTCATTTGATAGCATTGAGCATATTCGCCATTAATATAAAGGTTCTCAGCTTGTGAAAGTTGAACATTAACATCGCTAAATTTAACTCTTTCACGATTCATAAACATGATTTCTTCTTCATCTAAATCACGATATTTTTTAGCATCATTAATACGTGAGAAAATTAAACCAGTCTTGTCATTAAGTTCAGCAAGACTTGCATTAACAGCATTAACATTAATTGGAACGGTCTTTAATAAAATGAAGATTTCATCAATCAATTTATATGATTTATCTAAATCATCAACAAACTTATCACTAAAATCATTGTTATAGAAACCTCTTAACGTTTCTTCGCTCTCTTTAAGTTTAAAGTATAAATCATTAATTGTTCTGAAAGCATTTTCAGTATCAGTTTTTAAAGAACCTAAATAATCTTTAAACTTATTAAATCGATCAAAAATATCGTTTGTTCCTTTATCTAAGTCACGCATCTTAACAATTAAAATTGTATATGGTGTCTTTTCAAGAGAATGGATATACATATCAAGTCGACGTTTATCCTTACTAACATCATCAAGTTCTTTTTGAATATTTTTAAGTTCAGTAAGATGCTCTTCATCAACGATATAATATTTAGAATATTTCTCTAAGTTGTTTCTAACTTTAATAAATTCTTTTTCTAAATTATTGAAATTTCCATAGATTCTTTCACTATTATCACGGAATTCATGGCAAGCATCCTCTTCTTTTTTGAATGCGCCTTCAACTTCAGTTATTTGATTTTCAAGATCATTTAAACGTTCTGCAACATTAGTAATCTTGAGTCCTTCAATATCTTCACTAATTTCATCAAGTGATAATTCAATATTATTTTTAATGGATTCATAACGAATATGTTTTAATGGATATTCTTCTTTAATTAAAGCATCGTAATGATCACTACTTGCCTTTAAAGCATCAGGAATTGTTTCGTTACAACGTTTAATAAGTTCAGGAAGTTTATCAATTAATTCATTACAAGCTTTTAAAACATCTTTAATTTCTGGTAATAAATCATTAGCTTCATCATAATTTGCAGTTTCGATAAATCCTTCAAATTTTGTAAATCTTTGATCAATTTCATCAAAAACTTTAACAAAAGTATCGTTAACAAATTCCAAGTCTTCTTCATGTGAATTGTATTTTGATTTAACATCTCTAAATTCATCTTTAAGAGCTAAACTATTTTGACGAGCATCTTCTTCTGGCTTAATAACACCCATCAAATCGTTATTAAAATTATTAACTGCTTCTTCATAAGCACTTAAAACACTTTGAGAATCTTTATAAAGTTTCTTAAAATCTTTAACTAAACTCTTATCTAAAAGTTGAACAAGTTTATTTAACACTTCAGTATAAGCAACTTCTTGGATATCACGAATGTCTTTGTATCGTTTAAAGTAAACACTATAAATATCACTATAAAGAAGGTTCGTGCGACTAATAATCTCGATACGTTGGACATATTGGAAATCTTGTCCAGTAAGCAAAGCATGTAAATACTCGTATTTTCTCTCTAAAGCTTTAAGATTTCGTTTGCATCTTTTCTTGCTAAAGAAATATTTATCGAGTAAAACGTAGGCTGTTACTAAAATAATCACACCTACGATAGATAAAACAACAATTAGAATGATTAATCCTGTATTCATATCGTGACCTTCTTTGCTTATATTTAGTATTTTATACTAAAAGTTATTTATTTACTATTCTATAACTCTATATTTTTAATATTTTTTAACCTAACTTTTAACTAATATTTTTTATTAAAATTCCTATAACTCAATTAAAAAAGATATTACTTGCATTAATACCTTAAAATAGTTAAAATATTTGAGCATGTAAAAGAAGCATTTAAGTACTTCTTGTCTGATGAAGTAACCAATATGGTATGAAAGTAAGCCAAGCTATACGCTGAAATCTCTAATTACTTCAGTCGAAGAAAGGAATTTAAACCAATCTTTATATGCAAATATAAAGAAAGGAGAATATATATGAGAAATACTAAACCTACTTGGAAACAAAGTCGTAGACTTAATTTTAGTGTTCTTGAAACTGGAGTTGAACTCAAGAAGAGAGCATATGCTCCAGGTCAACATGGACAAGATAAAAAGAAAGTCTCCGAATATGGTAAGCAATTAACTGAAAAACAAAAGTTAAGAGCAATGTATGGAGTTAACGAAAGACAATTCCGTAGATTATTCGAAATTGCTACTAAGAGTAAAGAAGTTACTGGTCTCGCCTTCATGAGAATTCTTGAAAGTAGACTTGATAACTTAGTATATCGTGCTGGATTTGCAGCCACTAGAAAAGCTGCTCGTCAACTCGTCAATCATGGACATATTTGTGTCAATGGTAAGAAGACTGATATTCCTAGCTACCTTTGTTCCGTTAACGATGTTATCAGCTTAAAAGAAAATAGTAAGAATTTAGCAGTTGTTAAAGCTTCACTTGAAGCTCATCCAACCACTGTCGGCTATATCGAAACTGATAAAGTTAATATGTCTAGCAAATATGTTAGACTTCCAGAGAGAACTGAACTTCCACAAGATGTTCAAGAGTCTCAAATCGTTGAATACTACAACCGTTTACTCTAGTTTACTAATAGCAAAATTAGGAGATGCATTGCATCTCCTTTTTTATTGCTTTTTTGCAATAAAAAACAGTTGAACAAACGTTCAACTGTTAATTTTTTAACCAATAAACCCCTATATAACCGCTTGGATTTAATATTTAAGGAGATAATAGTTCTTTTTACCTCTTCTTAAAATAAGATATTTATTGAACAATCCATCCTTCGCTCCAAGAACTTTATTTTCATCTTTAATTTGAGTTCCATTAATTAAAATAGCACCATTATTAATAAATTCACGAGCTTCACGTTTACTACTTGCTGCACCACAAGAAATTACTAAATCAATAAGAGGTAATTCGCTTGTTTCGCTAAAAATCATATTGGATGGGAATAAATCTTCAATTTGATCTTCTTTTAATCCACTAAAATCATTTTTAAATAAGCATTCACTCATTCTAATAGCTTCATTAGCAGCTTCTTCACCATGAATTTCTTTAGTGACTTCAAAAGCTAAACGTTTTTGAGCAACACGTTGACCAAGATTAGCTAAGTGTTCCTTTTCAATTGCATTAATTTCATCATGACTTAAAAAGGTAAAGACCTTTAAATATCTAACACTATCTTCATCACTTTGATTGATAAAGAATTGATATAACTTATAAGCTGAAGTCTTTTTTGGATCTAAGAACAAAGCACCATCTTCACTCTTTCCAAATTTCTTACCATCACTACGAGTAATTAAATTCGCAGTCATAACTTCACATTTAGCATCTGGTTCAAGTTTACGAATAAGTTCGAGACCAGCGGTTAAATTTCCCCATTGATCACTTCCACCAATTTGAATATTACACTTTTCATTTTGATGCAAAGTTAAAAAATCAATTGATTGAAGAGTCATATAAGAAAATTCAGCAAGACTAATTCCTGCTTCTAATCTACTCTTAACGATATCTTTATTAATCATATAGTTAACGTTAAAGTACTTGGCATAATCACGAAGATAATCAAGAAGAGTAAGTTTAGATAACCAATCATAGTTATTAACTAAAATACCTTTCTTTGGATCGCTTAAATCTAAGAAACGTGAAAGTTGAGCACGAATGGCTTCAGTATTGTTTTTAGTTGCTTCTTTATCAAGCAAATTTCTTTCTTTACTCTTACCACTTGGGTCACCAATCATACCAGTTGCACCGCCAACTACAGCGATAATTCTATGACCACTACGTTGTAAACGCATTAAAATCGAAATCATGACAAAGTTACCAATATGTAAACTATTTGCACTTGGATCAAAACCACAATAAATTGTTTGTGGAGTAGAAAGAAGTTCTCTCATCTTTCCTTCATCACTATAATCTTTAATAAGGCCACGCCAGTTTAAATCATCAATAATATTTTCCATAAATCCCTCAAACTAATCTCTATATCTAACAAAAGTCATACGATCATCAGCATCTTTTTGAACGATACTGACAATTTGTTTTTTAGTAATAACAATTGGTTTACCATCTTTGGTAACACAATTAAGTTCATCTTCACTCTTCTTATTTGTAAAAGTAACGATAGCATCATCACTACTCTTCTTTTCGATTTGTAATAAATCTCCAGTATGAAGACCATAACTAACAATTGCTTTTGCAGGAATACCAATTTTCTTATAGCCTTGTAAACTTCTAAGTTCAATTAAGAATAAGGCCATAACTGGAATACCACCTGCTTCACGAACGAGATCAACCATTGCACGAGCACTACCGCCAGTTGCAAGTAAATCATCCATAATAATTACACGATCACCAGGTTGAATATTTCCTTCAGAAATTTCAATTGTATTTGTACCATATTCAAGAGCATATGATTCACGATGACCAACAAGTGGTAATTTTCCAGCCTTACGAGCAACAACTAAGCCTTTATTATTAATACTTGCTAATGGAGCACCAAAGATAAAACCACGTGATTCAGCGGCAATAATCTTATCATACTTATCATAACTTGGAAGCTCTTTGTTTAAATCCATAATTGCTTGGTGAAAAGCATCACCATCAGCTAATAAAGGAGTAATATCTCTAAACTTAATTCCTTTAATAGGGAAATCAACAATCGTTCTAATTAAACTATCATATAAATCCATATATTATGTATCCTCCATGAAACACAACTATTATTATACTAGATAAAAAATGAAGTGGTATTACTTTTAGATTAAAAAGAGCAAAGAAATCATTATAAACATATAAAAAAGGATAACCGAAGTTATCCCATTGAATATTAGAATTTAGTTGAATCTTTTTTAATGTAAACTGACTCAAATTTATAATTCTTTTCATTTAAGTTTCCATCGATAAGATCAATTAACATATACATCGCACGTCGACCAACTTCTTGATTATCAATAAACATATTCGAAATTTGAGGACGAATAATATTACTATATTTAGTACCAATAATTGATAAAACTTCAATATCTTCAGGAACACGAAGTCCACTATCGGTAGCAGCATTTAAAACAGCAGCTGCAATCGAATCACGATAAGCAATAATGTATTCTTTATGAGTAGTTTTAAATCTTTCCATAAAATCACGATAGGTTCTTGTATAACTATCATCACAATTCATAATGTCATACTCACGATCAGCCTCAATATGAGTTTGAATAAAAGCATTTTCAACACGAGCAAGTAAACGACCAGCATTATGAACATGAAGGAAAGTCATCTTCTTATCTCCACGATTAAAGTAGTCTTTAATAATGGATTTAATTAAATGTTCATAACCAAAACTTATAGAACCAATCTTACTAGCAGTAAAATTATTATTAATTGCAATTACTGGAACACTATAAGAGTTAAAAACTTCAAGATCATCTGGACCAAGTTCATCATCAAAAACAATAACGCCATCAACATGAGATTTAATAACTTTTTCAAGACAAGCTAAAGCATCTTCTCTTGAATGACTGGTGGTATAAAGAGAAACTCCAAATCCTTTATCACGGCAAACTTCACAAACACCATTTAAAAGGTTTGAAATATAAACATAATTTGCACTTGGAATAATTACACCAATATTTGTAGTCTTATTAGTTGCTAAAGCTTGAGCAAGTCCACTAGGCTTATAACCAAGTTTTTTAATAACGGCCATTACTTTCTTTTTAGTATCTTCTTTAACGGTATCACTATTATTAATGACACGCGAAACAGTAGCAAGCGAAACACCACTTGCTTTTGCTACTTCATAAATCGTTACTCTTTCTTTTAAGTTATCCATAGTTAGTCATCTCCTCCTAACCATAGATATTATACTATATTTTGAAAATAAATGTAAATCTTATGAAAATTTTTCACATTTTACGAATTTTTTACATTAATTTAAAAAAATCGCTACCAATCTTATAATTTTCATCTAATTCAAGTAGTCCGTGAACGTTTTCGTAACCTGGTAAATTAAGCTCTCTTCCACTACACATCATTCCATTTGATTGAACATCCAACAATTTAGATGGAATAATTTGTTGACCATTAGGCATAAAGGTAAATGGAGTTGCGCAAACACAAATTAAACCAGCTCGTGCATTTACTGCGCCGCAAACTATATCAAGAGGTTTTTCTTCTCCAACATCAACTGTTAAAATGTGAAGATGTTCACTATCTGGGTGTTCTTCACAAGTTAAAATTTTAGCAACTTTAAAACCACTTTCTTTTTGGTATTCAAGTTCAGGAACATCATGATTTTTTAAAATATTATTAATTACGCTAAACATCTTTTCATTTAAAACAGGAATTAATCCATCTGCTTTAATCTTCATAATTTCACTAATATTAAAAATATTTATACCAATTAAAGTGTCATTTTTATATAAAGAAACAACATCATCTTTTTTAATTATTTTATCTGGTTTTGCATTGCTATCAAAAATAATGAGCAACACATCTCCAATCGTTTTATAGTTATAATATATTGCGTACTTCATGGTCTTTAATTTCCTCAAGTAATGTTTCCTTAGTTTTTTCTACAACACAACGATTAATCTTCAATCCAGCTTCTCTAAATTTGTGTTCGAATTCGGTTTCAGCATCAAATTCACTTAATCCATTATACTCTTTATCACTCGATAAAATCTTCCATTTATATAAAGCATAATTCTCTAAAGAAAAGTTGAATAAATCAATATTGTCAGTTTTTTGATAAATCTTACCTTCGTCTTTTAAAATAAAAGCGTAAGAAATCAAGAATCTTGAACTGGTTAATCGACGATTTTCATGCTTATGTTTTGGCCAAGGATCACTGAAATTAAGGAAAATTCCTTCGATTGATTTTGGACCTATTTGATCAACAAAACGATAAAAATCTCCTGCAACTAATTTAACGTTTGTTAATTTTGATTCATCAATTCGTTTTAAACAAATTCCCGCAACAGTTTTATTGAGTTCAATTACAATAAAATTATAATTTGGATTTTTTGCTGCCATTGAAATAATAAAATCACCTTTTCCAGGACCTATTTCAATAAATGTAGGCTTTTCACTAAGAAAAGAAGACAATTTTTGTTTGTCTTCTACAAATAAATCAAATTGATTTTCTTTACTTGTTAGTAAATAATCAACAGCCCATCTTTTAAACTTGACACGCATTATCTAATTTTACCTAATGAAGCAATTGCATCAGCATAAAGAGGCATACTTGTATAAAAATCTTCTAAATCAATCTTCTCATCAGGTGAATGAATATAATCTTCTTTGCCTGGGAAATGACTACCGAAAGCAACAACATTTAAGCATTCTTTTGCGTAAGTTCCACCGCCAATAGTCATAGGTTTATTCTTAGTATCACCAGTTTCACGAACATAAACATCAGCTAAAACCTTAATAAATTCTGTCTTATTTGGATCAAAATATAAAACTCTTTCATCTTCACCAGCTTCTAACTTTAAAGTAGTCTTTGATTGAATACGATTTAAAAGTTCAGTGCTATCGATTCCTTCTGGATATCTAAAGTTAATAGTTGCTCTAAATAAACCTTCGCTATATTTAAGAATACCTAAATTAAAGGTAGTAATTCCTAAATATTTAGTTTCGTGACATTCACCAATTCCTCGACCATTATAATCTTTGAATTGTGCAACAAATTTAATTAAATCAGGATTCTTATAAACTTCAGCTAAAGCAACAAGTAAATTCATACCTGCATTAATACCTTTTTCAGGCATTGATCCGTGAGCGGATTTACCAATAAATTTAATTGTTAAGAAATCTCCATCTTCTTTTAAAACTTTATAAGCCACTTCTTTATGTGCTTTTAAGTAATCTAATAAACCATTAGCATTGCTTAAAATTACAGTTGCAGAATCAATAACAGCATTTGGAGCAACACCAGCATCAATTGAAATAACTGGAGAAAGATCAAGCATTCCAACTAAATCAAAATCTCTAATACCTTTTTCACCATAAATTAAAGGGAAATCTCCATCAGGAGTAAATCCAAATTCTGGTTGTGGTTTCTTTAAGTTATTGAAGTAATATTTTAAACAGCTACTACCTCTTTCTTCATCACCACCAAGAACAAGTTTAACTTTATATCCTTTAATTAAACCTTTATCTTTTAAAAGTTTTAATGCGTAATATGCAGCAATTGCTGGACCTTTATCATCACTAGTTCCACGACCATAAACTTTGCCATCATGAATTTCAGCACCGAATGGAGGATAAGTCCAATCGCCACTAATTGGAACAACATCTAAGTGAGCAAAAATACCAATTGTTTTTCCTTCAGTTCCAGTACTAATTTCAATACAATGACCATCACACATATCAACATCAAATCCATCTTTAGTTGCAAGTTCTTCCATAAACTTGAAAGCTAAACGAACACCTCTTCCATAAGGGGTCATTTTAGTAATTGTTTTCTCATCGTAAACACTGTTAATTTGAATAATTTTTTGAAGAGTTGAAAGTGCCTCTTCGTGATATTTTTCACATTCTTTTTTAAAATCCATATAGTATACCTCCTGTTTTGTATATAGTTTGAATTTTTAACCTATTTTTGAGTTGTATCTTCTTCAATTATTGGTTCTTTACCTTTACGAATATTATAGATTATTAAGTAAATAGTTGGTACAAGAATAATACTTAAAACTATTTCACCAACACTCCCTAAAGCAACAAAACTACCTAGGAAAATCCATATATTTGGATAACTTGCGTTTAAATTTTTGATAATCTCATCTAGTCCAAGTAAAGAAGATGAAATTTTAAAGATATCTAAAATTCCAAAAACATACAAACAAAGTAAAGTTAAAATTGTATGCATAAAGGTTAAAGCACCTGTTAAAGGATAAATAACCCCTACAAAGACCTTATGTTTTAATTTCTTTTTTAAAAAATCATATAGTAAACCGCTTATAAGTCCAAAAAGAAAACGAGGTAAAATGCTTACAAATGGATTTACAAAAAGATAATCAATGGTTGATGGAAAACTCATCGCTTTAAAGAAACTTAATAAACCAAAAGCGAAACCAGTAACTGCACCTGTTTGCCATCCACCTATTAAAGCACCAAGCAAAACAAAAACATGAACATCTGTAAATGAAATTGGACCAAGCGTAATGTAACCAATATTAGGAACAAAAGAAAATAAAGCAATTAAAGCGATTAAGATAGCATTTAAGGTTATTTGCCTAATTATTTTTTGATTTTTCATATTATTTGTTTAACTTATAAATCTCATATAAGCCTTCAAGAACAATATTTGGCTCATAATGATAGCAGACTACTTGATCCTTAATGACACTACTAAAGCCACCGGTTAATACACGATCAAGTTCATAACCGAGTTCTCGTTCCATTCTTCTTGCAAATTCACTAATCATAAAAGCTTGGCCATAGACAATTCCAGATTGAATACATTCTTTGGTATTTTTAGAAATTACTTTTTGAGGAGCTTCAATTGGAGTTGTCATAAGTTGAGCTGTTCGACTGACAAGTGCTTCCATATTAATTCGCATCCCGCTTGAAATCATTCCACCAATATAATTACCATTTTTATCAATGACATACATTTTAGTAGCTGTCCCTAAATCAGCGACAACTAATGGATATTTGTATTTATGAAGAGCACCAACTGCACCACAAAGTAAATCGGCTCCAAGTTCTCCTGGATTATCGATTTTTAAACATAATTTTGTCTTTAAATTTTTATTAACAACTAAAGCATCAACCCCATAAACAATTTTTAATGCTTCAACTAATTCTCGCGTAAGAAGCGGAACAACACTTGAAATAATTGCCCCATCACACTTATTAATTTTAATGAGTTCTTTAATTTCTGTGGCATACTCATCACTGCTTTTATTAAGATTTGTTTTAATTTTGTAGACGCTTTTAAGTGAGTCGCCTTCAAAAACACCAATCTTAATTAAAGTATTTCCACAATCAATAGTTAATACCATAACTAATCCTTTCTACAATCCCAAATGGGTATCGTGAACACCAATAATATAAACTAGAAACTACTTATTATCAACTTGCTTAATTGATAAACTGATTCGCTTTTTTGCAACATCTACACCAATTACTTTAACTTTAACTATATCGTTAACATTAAATAATTCTGCAGGATCTTTTACAAAATGGTTGGCAAGTTCACTAATATGAACGAGTCCATCTTGGTGAACATTGATATCAACAAAAATACCAAAATCCATAATATTACGAACAGTACCATTTAAAATCATTCCTACTTTAAGATCTTTAATATCTTTAACATCGTTATTAAGTTCAACAAGTTTAACTTCATCACGAATATCTCTACCAGGTTTTTTAAGTTCTTCAATAATATCATCAAGAGTTTCTTTTCCAACTGTATTGTTCTTTAAGAAATCATTTTCGTTAAAATTGCTTAATTTCTCTAAACGAACATCATTTGAATCACTCTTTAGATCAATGTTACAAAGTTTTAAAACTTTGGTAGCAATCTCATAACTTTCAGGGTGAACACTTGTGTTATCTAGTGGATTCTTACCATCAATAATACGTAAGAAACCTGCACATTGTTCAAAAGCTTTGGCACCCATTCCCTTGACTTCCATCAATTCTTCACGACTTGTAAAAGCCTTTTTAATACGATAACTATATATATTCTTGGCTAAAGTTTTACTAATACCAGAAACATAATTTAATAAACTGACACTTGCACTATTTAAATTTATACCAACACTATTAACAGCATCTTCAACAACTGTAGTTAAACTAAAATCAAGTTTTTTAGTATCCATATCATGTTGATATTGACCAACTCCAATTGCTTTTGGATCAATTTTAACAAGTTCAGCAAGTGGGTCTTGAACACGTCTAGCAAGTGAAATTGCACTACGTTCTTCAACATTTAGCTTTGGAAATTCTTCTTCGCCTAATTTTGAAGCACTATAAACAGAAGCACCGCTTTCATTAACAATAAAAATCTTTGTCGCAAATTTATTATCAGTGATAAGTTTGTTTAAAACGACTTCTGATTCTCTTGAAGCAGTTCCATTTCCTAAGGCAATATAATCAATTTTATTTTTAGTTAAAACTGATTTAAGTTCCTCAATTGAACGCGTAACTTCCGCTTCACTATTGGCTGTTATAAATGAGTGACCAATCAATAATGGTGTACCATTTTTATCAACAAGAGCATATTTGCAACCAGTTCTAAAACCAGGATCAAATCCTAAGATTGTTTTTCCTTTTACTGGTGGATACATCAATAATTGATAAAGATTTTTCTTAAAAACTTCAATAGATTTATCTTCAGCTTTGCTAAATAAATCAGCACGAATTTCATTTTCAACTGAAGGTAAAATTAATCTAGATAAACTATCATCAATCGCTTTATGAAGAAGATCTTTATATAAATCCTTTTTAATTACATCATTAGAAATATGGTCATTAATCACATTATCATGGTAATCAAATTTAACACGAAGACACTTTTCTTGTTCGCCACGGTTAATAGCTAATATTCTATGAGCAGGAATAGTTTTAACAGCTTCCTTATAATCTACATACATTTGATAAGTATCTTTTTCATCTTTAGCAATTTCTTTAGTTGTAATTAATCCATTGTTATAGATAAACAATTTAATATAAGTTCGATAATCAGCAACATCACTAATGTCTTCACTAATAATATCTAAAGCACCTTGAATTGCTTCTTCTTTAGTAGTTACTTTTTTCTCAGGATTAATAAAAGAAGCCACATATGTATCGAAATTTGCAACTGGAAGTTGTTCAAAAATAGTTTTCGCAAGTGGCGCTAATCCTTTTTCTTTAGCCATTGAACCACGAGTTTTCTTCTTTGGTTTATATGGTCGATAAAGATCTTCAAGTTCGCTTAAAGTATTAACATTTAAAATCTTTTCTTTAAGTTCATCAGTTAACTTTCCTTGCTCGGAAATTGATTTAATTACTGTATCAATTCTTTCGCTCAAATTTCTTAAATAAATCAAACGTTCTTCTAAATTACGTAAATCAACATCGGTTAAATTACCAGTTGCTTCTTTTCTATAACGAGCAATAAAAGGAACGGTATTTCCTTCATCTAAAAGTTTAACTGCACTATTAACACTAGTGAGTTTAAGATTTAATTCATCACTTATTCTTTGATTAATATCCATATTAAATTGCTACGATATTAACGATTCTGTTCTTAACAACAATAATCTTTTTAATATCTTTTCCTTCCGTAAAGCGTTTAACATTTTCTTGTGATAAAGCAATTGCTTTAACACTTTCATCATCCAAGTCTTTATCAACTTCAATAGTTTCACGAAGTTTACCATTAACTTGAACCGCCATCTTAACCTTCGTTAAAACAAGTTTAGCTTCATCATATGTTGGCCATTTTTCATAGGTAATAAGCTCTTTATGACCAAGCATTGACCAAATTTCTTCACCAACAAATGGGCAAATACAATCGAACATTTTAATGAAATTCTCTAAATAAACTTTATAAATTTCATTAGCTTTATAAACTTCATTAATAAAAATCATCATTTGTGAAATTGCAGTATTAAATTGTAATGTCTCAAAATCATTAGTTACTTTTTTAACAGTATAGTTATAAACATAATCTAATTCACCATCATTTGTATCTTTAAATTTAGAAGTGAAAGCTTCATCTTCAAATAAACGATAAATACGATCAATAAATCGTTTACTACCTTCAAGACCAGTTGTACTCCATGGTAAAGAAGCCTCTAAAGGACCCATAAACATTTCGTATAATCTTAAAGCATCTGCACCATATTTTTTAACGATTAAATCAGGATTAATAACGTTTCCTCTTGATTTAGACATTTTTTCACCATTTTCACCTAAAATCATTCCTTGGTGGAATAATTTTTTGAATGGTTCTTTGCAACTAACTACTCCTTCATCATAAAGGAATTTATGCCAGAAACGTGCATATAATAAGTGCAAAACAGCATGCTCTTGACCACCAACATAAAGATCAACTGGTAACCAGTGATCTAATAATTTCTTATCAGCGATTTCCTTATCATTATGTGGGTCAATATAACGCATATAATACCAACAGCTTCCAGCCCATTGAGGCATTGTGTTAGTTTCACGTTTTGCTTTCTTTCCATCAACCGTAATATTTACCCAAGTATCAAGTTTTGAAAGTGGAGATTCTCCATTTCCTGATGGTTTATATTCATCCATTTCAGGTAAAACAAGAGGTAATTCACTATCTTTTACTCTACCTAAAGTTCCATCTTCAAATTGATAAATTGGAATTGGTTCACCCCAATATCTTTGACGTGAGAATAACCAATCACGTAATTTATAATTGACAGTAAAGTCACCTTTTTTCTCTTCTAGCAATTTCTTAGTAATAGCAATCTTTGCATCTTTAATATTCATCCCATTAACAAAATCACTATTAATGTGTTTGCCATCTTGAGTATATGCTTCACTAGAAACATCACTTTCAATAACCTTTTGAATTTTTAGACCATATTTTTTAGCAAACGCATAATCTCTATCATCATGAGCAGGAACTGCCATAACAGCTCCACTTCCATAAGATGCTAAAACATAATCTGCAACCCAAATAGGAACAATCGCTTTGTTGATAGGATTAATTGCATAACTTCCTGTAAAAACACCTGTCTTATCTTTATTTAATTCAGTACGATCCATATCACTCTTGTGGCTTGATACTTCAACATACTTCTCAACTTCTGCTTTATGTTCTTTAGTAGTGATCTTCTTAACAAGAGGATGTTCAGGTGCTAAACAACAATATGAGCAACCAAATAAAGTATCAGCACGAGTAGTAAAAACATCAAAAGTGTCATCACTATCTTTAATCTTAAAGGTAATGACTGTTCCTTGTGATTTTCCAATCCAATTACGTTGCATATCAACGGTAGAGGCTGGCCAATCAACTAAAGATAAATCTTCAGCTAATTTATCAGCATAAGCTGTAATTTTTAAAACCCATTGACGCATTGGCATACGAATAACTGGATATCCACCACGTTCACTCTTGCCATCAATAACTTCTTCATTCGCCAAAACAGTTCCAAGTTCAGGACAAAAATTAACAGGTTTAAAATCAACATAAGCTAAGCCTTTATCAAACATTTTAAGGAAGATCCATTGTGTCCATTTATAGTAACTTGGATCACATGTAGTGACTTCTCGATCATAATCATAAGAAAAGCCAAGCATTTGAATTTGTCTTCTAAAATTATCAATATTAGCCTTAGTAAAATTCCAAGGATGTTCATTCATTTTAATCGAATATTGTTCAGCTGGTAAACCAAAAGCATCCCAACCAATTGGGTGTAAAACATTGAACCCTTGCATTCTTTTCATTCTTGCCATTATATCTGTTGCTGTATATCCTTCAGGATGTCCAACGTGTAAACCTTGGCCTGATGGATATGGGAACATATCTAGAGCATAGTATTTTGGTTTACTAAAATCACTTGTGTCGCAGGCATAAGACTTATTATCAACCCAATATTTACTCCATTTTTTTTCAACATTTTCAAAATCGTAACTCATATTTCTTTCTCCTATAAAAAAACGTCCTTAAATAATTTAAGGACGTGATTAACGTGGTACCACCTTAATTTGCTTATTAATTTAATAAGCACACTCATTGTATCTAAACAACAAATGGTGAGATTTTATTAAATATTATTAGTTTACACCAACCACTAATTCTCTATAAAATATCTAACAAATTAATCCATCTTTTAGATTTAATAATAATAACATAATTTAAAAATAATTAGTAGTATATGCGTTCTTTTTAAACAGTTGAAGAACTGTGATACCTATTATTTTCTAATTTCTATAACACCACTACAAGGATAGACAGGATCTTCTTTAATAATTTCTCCTACACTATCACAAATAATTTTTCCACTTAATGGGTTCTTAATCGAATCGACTTTCCCAATAATATTTGCATCAACATCGCTATATTCAAAGGCTAAATCACAATCTTCCATTGTGCAATTTATAAGCTTTAAATTCTTACAATAGCAAAGTGGTTGATGACTAATAATCTTACAATTAATTAATGTCAAACCATCACTAAACCACGCAAGATACTCGCCTTTAATAATTGAATTTTTGACAGTAACATTTTTGGAATGCCAGAAAGTATCCTTAGTATCTAAAGTTGAATCATCAATCGTCATATTCTCAACATATTGAAAACTATATTTGCCATTAAATGTAAGTTTTTGAATGTTAATATTTTTTGATTTTAGAAAGATATATTCACTAACAATTGTGCTATCGCTTACTTGAATTCCATCAGTCATCCAGCCAACTTCAGCTGATTCAATTTTGCAATTTTTTATCGAAACATTTTTGCATTCACGAAGAAATTTTGTCCCCTTAATCGTGGAGTTTATAATTTCTCCATCAAAATCATACCAAAAAGGAGCTCTCGTTTTTTCATCAAAACTAGAATCTATTATTTTAAAATTGTGTGCATGCCAAACTGGATATCTTAATGAAAATGTAGAGTTTTTAACCACTACATTTCTCGTTTCTTTTAAAACAGATTCACCATCCAAAGCTCCTGCAAAAACACAACTTTCAACTTCTGTATCTTTTAAATTATATAATGCTCTTTCTTCTGAATAAGTCTTATTAACTATTTTTTCCATTTTTTGAATTTTCTATTGCACAACACAACTTATCATAATTTTCAATTTTGAAATCTAATCGTTCTAAAGTTGCTTTCATCTCTTTGATTTGTTTGCGCAAAATTTCCCTTTCATCCATCAAAAGTTGTCTACGCTCAAGGAGAGTAGAATCACCTTTTTTAAAAAGTTCCATATATTTTTGTAAGAAATCTATTGATAATCCAGCATTTCTCATGCATTTAATAAACTCAATAGTTTTACAATTTTCTTCATCATAATCACGAAGACCACTGCTTTTTCTTGGAACACCATTAATTAATCCGATACGTTCGTACCAACGAAGGGTATCAGTTGTAATATCATATTTTTTACTGACTTCTGAAATGGTCATAATTTACCTCCAAAGATATAATAAACCTTAGAGTTTACTCTAAGTCAACTCTAATACAAAATAGTTGTTGAATAAACAATATCGCTTTTATCTTGAATTTTAAATTCTTCAAAATATTTATTTTCAAAAGGAATCCATTTCTTCGTAAAATTTTCAATCTTGTCTTCGCCTTCACGAATAAATAAACGGTTATATTGAACTACTTTACTGACACTAACAAAGATTGCTAAATCATAGTATTTACCAAAATAAGGATGCAATGCGTAACTTCCTTCAATAATAGTTATTTGATTTTTATTTATTTGAGGTAAAGACACAAAAGTATTATTACGACAATCATATCGTGAAAAGTTAAGTGTTGGCTCACTTAATTTATCGATTACTTCATTCTTTAGACGAACATAATCGATATTTCCACCAATTTCTTTTGATCTTTTTTTACATCTTAAAGCACTTGGAAGATAAAAATCATCTGTATGAATCAAGTTACAAACAAACTCTTTTGCTAAAGTTTCTCCAAGTAAAGTTTTACCACTTCCGCTCATTCCATCAATAGCAATAATAATTTGCTTATTTTGGTGAATCAATTCATTTATATGCTCAGCTATTACATTAATATTAGTTGTTACTATCATCTTTTTTGTCCTCATGATAAATCATATATTTATCGAGTATATTCAATTTTTCTAACAAGAAGATTATTGCTGGAATTAAGATTAATTGCAAAATAATTCCTGGATACGCAGTTAAAAAAGCTCCTGCTAAAAACATTGAAAAAGTAAATCCACTAGGAGAAGAAAGACCCATAAAGTAACGAGTAATTCCCCAAGCTGCTCTACCTAAAATCATCGCACTAATTAAAGTTATATAAATTGAAAGCAATAAATTTAATTTTGCTTTTCTATAAAGTAAATTGAAAAATAGGCCACTAGTTAATCCATAAATTCCAAGTTCAGCCGACATCGATAAAGAAATTGTGTAAATTGGTGGCATACCAAAAATTAAAGTTCTTGTTAAAGGCGTTACAATACCTAAAATAAGACCATAATAAGGACCTAAAACGAACCCACCAATAATGACTGGAATATGCATTGGAAGAAGCATTGATCCAATCTCAGGAATTTGCCCCGTAAGCAATGGTAAAAGCCAACCCAAAGCTAAAAACATTGCAAAAATGGTAATCTTTGTAATTGCTATTCTTGTTTTAGTCATAATTATTTATTCTCTTCAATCCAGTTTTGAACTTTATCTTTAGAAATACTTGCATCGCTTCCACGAAGCGCAAGTCCAGCCTTAATAATTGCTTTTGGACATAAAGAAGCGATTTCACTTAAACTATTTGCAAATCCACTACCTTCACTTGTACAAAATGGATAGATAATCTTTCCATTTGTATTAATTGATTTTAAAAACCAATAAACTTGCATTGGCATGTTGCCCCAATAATTTGGGAAGCCTAAATAAATCACTTCGTAATCATTAATATCTTTAGGAACATTTAAAATATTCATTTTTCTTAAAGAAATTAAATCATCTTGTGCTTCTTTAATGCACACATTGTATTTTTCACTATAAACACGATCGGATTCAATTTCAAAAAGATCACCTTCTGTAATCTCTTTAATAAAGTTAGCCACTATTTTAGTGTTTCCAACTTTAATACTTCTAATACCTTCTGCCATATAATTCTCTCCAGCACGAGAATAATAAGCGATTAAAATTTTCTTCATATTTACCTCCTTCATATTTATACAACTTAAAGTTTACTCTAAGTCAAGACTTTTGAAAAATAAAAGGCGACCGAAGTCGCCTTAATTTACTTTTTAGCCATCGCTGCCTTATAAAGTTCAATATATTTCTCAGCGCTCTTTTCCCAAGTATTGTCTCGTTTCATTGCATTGAGAATCATATTTTTTAAAGAAAACTTATCATTATAAAGCATTATCGCCTTAGAACAACAACCGATTGCATCAATAACATTATAATTATCAAAACCAAATCCATCAGCCTCTTTATCATTATGAGAATCAATGTTATATGGTTCAACAGAATCTTTTAATCCACCAGTTCTACGAACAACTGGAAGACTTCCATAACGTTGAGCAATCATTTGACCTAAACCACATGGTTCGAAAGCACTTGGCATAATAAAGAAATCACTTGCTGCATATAATTTATGAGCAATATCATCGTTATAACCAATATAAACATAAGTATGCTTTGGATTTCTCTTAATTAAATTATTAAAGTAATCTTCCGCATATTTTTCACCACTTCCTAAAACAGCAAAGGTTCCACCATTATTAGTGATAAAATCAGCCATTGCAAACATTAAATCTAAGCCTTTTTGATCACTTAAACGAGAAACAACCGCAAAGAAAGGAAGTTTTGGATCAAGACCATGCTCTTTACAAAAAGCTTCTTTATTTGCAAGCTTTCCTTCAATAGCTGTCTTTTCACTATATTCTTTATAAATTAAAGCATCTTTTCGAGGATTAAATTCGCCATAATCCATTCCATTTAAGATTCCAACAAAATCATCACGACGTAAAGTCATCTCATACCATAAGCCTTTACTTCCTTCTGGAGTTGTAAGTTCATAAGCATGAGTTGGCGAAACTGTTGTAATTTTATCGCAATAATAAATTGCTGCTTTTAAAGTTGAAACTTGATTCTCAAATTGGACATGACCTTTTTCATAAATTTCATATGGTAAACCATAAAGATCAAAAAGCGAAGAAGGATTAAAATAACCTTTAAATAAAGGATTATGTATGGTTAAAACACACTTAATTGCCTTAAAAGATTGGTTATCTTTTTCTTTAACTTTAACAAGAGCAGGAAGCATTCCAGGTTGCCAATCATGAACATGAAGAATATCAACCTTAAATGGAAGTTTCTTCATAAGTTCAATAACCGCATTACTAAAGAATGCAAAACGCTCACCATCATCGAAATAACTATAGAATGAAGTACGACCAAAATATGTATCTTGTTTTATGAAGAAATAATGAATTCCTTCATAATCTTGTGTGTAAACTTCACAAGGAACATTACGCCAATTCATCTTTACACTAAAAGTAAAAAGAGGATCAGCTTTTATTAATTTTTGTTTACCAATTTTGGTATAGTAAGGCACACAAACACTCACATTATGCCCTGTTTCAGCAAATTGCTTGCTTAAAGCATAAATAACATCGGCTAATCCGCCCGTCTTATAAAATGGGTTGGCCTCACTTGCTACCATTAAAATATTCATCTAGATATGCGCTCCTTGTGGTACATAAAGTGGCTTACCATTTTCACCATGAACATCCTTATTAATTTCAAATACACAGTGTTTATCAACAACAACATTCTTTAAATGAACACCTTTTTTAATATGGGTATTAGTGAAAATAATTGAATCTTCTACTACTGCACCTTCATCAATAACAACATTACGAGAAAGAATTGAATGATGAACAGTACCATTAATTGTGCATCCGTTTGCGACAAGACTATTTCTAACATCACATTTTTCACCATATAAAACAGGACGTGAGTTATGAGTTAAGGTGTAAATTGGCCAATTTTCTGGGAACAACTCATCAACCAATCCATTACGACCACCATCCATAACTTCCATCGAAGCATTATAGTAACTTTCTAAACTATCAAGTCTTCTAAAATATCCATTAAATTTAATAGCATGAACTTTCTCAAGATAACTGCTTAAATATTTAACTAAATCATTAATGTTAAACATTGAAGAAATTGAATTAGCTTTTGCTAAAACTTCTCTTAAGAAATCACAATTAAAGATATAAGTTTGTAAAGAAACACAAGCTTTCTTTTCTTTACCATCGTTAATATCAAATTTTTGAACATCACCAAGAGGATCAACCGTAACTTTATCGCATCTAATAAGGCTTGGATCATCAGCATTAGTAATATCACTAACAACAACTGAAACTTGACGTTTACTTGCGATGTGTTCGTCTAAAATTTCATTATAATCAATATGCATTAAATAATGGACAGGACAAACAACAATATATTTAACCTTATTATCATATAAGAACCAATCGTTCTCTAAAATATTATTAATATCGGTATTAAATGCTTCATTAAGTAAACCTTTTTCGTTAATGAAAATGTTTTGCCAACCAGTCTTTGGATTTCGTAAATAAGTATTCTTACCACCACCAAAGTGTTTAATAATTGAACGAGAATGATCTTGAACTAAAATTCCAATTGAATCAATTCCACTATTGCTTAAATTTGAGAGAGTAAAATCAATAAAAGCATAACGGCCTAAAAAAGTAGTTGAAGCAATTGGTCTATTTTTACTTAATAGACCTAAATCTGTCGTATTGTGTAAATCAATAAGAGCAATTACGTTATTCATTATTGTAAGCTCCTTTCAGTATCAATTAAAACAATCTTATCGCTATCTTTATTTATAATTTCATTTTCTTTAACTTCAGACCCTGGAGAAATAATTGCATTATTAACATAAGCACCTTTATGAATGATTACATCAGGCATAATGACACTATTTTTAACAATGGCACCTTTTTCAATAACAACTTCGTTACTAATAACGCATTGATAAACATCACCTTCAATAATTGCGCCTTGGTTAACTAAACTATCTTTAATACTGCCAGTTGAACTAACAAATTGTGGCAAACTATGAGTATCTTCACTGAAAATAGTTGGTGCAGCATCAAAATCGATTGTTTCATTATTACGTTTTGATGGTAAAAGTTCCATATTTGCAAGATGGAGACTATCAAGAGTACCAACATCTCTCCAATAACCATGGAATCTATAAGCATATAATGGTTTTTGTTGTTCCAAGAAAGATGGAATAATATTTTTGCCAAAATCATGTTCACTATTTGGATCTTTATGATCAGCAATTAAAGCTTTTCTTAAATCCTTATAAGTGAAAACATAGACACCCATTGAAGCAAGATTTGATTTTGGTTCTTTTGGTTTTTCAACGAACTTAGTAATCTTATCATGTTCATCAACTTCAAGAATGCCAAAACGACTGGCTTCTTTCCAATCAACTTCGATAACACTAATGGTACAAGCAGCCCCAGTTTTTTCATGGACTTCAAGCATTTCATTATAGGTTGTTTTATAAATATGGTCACCAGAAAGAATAAGGACATATTCTGGATCTTGGCTATCTAAGAAATCAATATTTTGGTAAATGGCATCAGCAGTACCTTCATACCAAGATAATCCTTCTTCAGTTTGACGAGGAGGAAGAGCAACTGCAATAGATTGAACGCCATTGAATCCCCACTTTTCGCCATCCCCAATATAATTGTTTAAAGTAACCGATTCATATTGAGTCAAAACTCCGCAAGAAGAAATACCAGTATTAGCTACGTTCGATAAGCTAAAATCGATAATACGATACTTTCCCCCAAAGTATACTGCAGGTTTAGCAATTTTCTTCGTCAACGCTTGAAGACGAGTACCTTTACCTCCTGCTAGAATCATCGCTACAACTTTTTTCGCCATAACCACTCCTCCTTAATTATAATTATGTCTATTTTTGATCGGCTTTTTCATAAAGCCTAATGCAACTACTGTTCTTATCGTGAAGCGTAACGAGAGTTTCATCGACAAGTTCGCTAATATCAGCGACTTTATCACTTGGGGCACTTAATATGACCTGTAAATTGAATTTTCTGAGTAATTTAACCGCTTCTTTAATACGGCTACGATCCATTTTACTAAATGCTTCATCAAAAATAATAAGACGTGTGGTATTGCTAAGTTCACCTTCATCGTGAACGTGATAGAGTTGAGCAAAAGATGCAAGAACACTAATGTAGAAAGGTGTTTGTGTTTCGCCTCCTGACTTCTTTTTAATCATCTTTGAAAGTCTTTGCTCTTCACCTGTATCTATATTATATACTATCAAATCAAAGTCCAAATAACTACGATAATCAGTAAATTTTTCAATATTTGACATCAATTCACTAGTTTTGTCACCTTGACCATTAACATCAACAATTTGTTTAAAGAGATCTTCCATTACATCTTTATATTTCTCAATAAACTTGGATTCATCTTCACCAGTTTCAAGAATTAAATCGTCTTTAAGCATATCGTAATATCGCTTATAAACTTGACTTGGTTTTACGGTAAATCTATATAAATCTCGACCAAATTGTGATTCTTTTAAAGCAACATTTAAGTTCTCAATTTGATCTTCTGCATCTTCGATTGCTCCTCTTAATTTAAAGATGAAATCATCCTTAAATTGTTGAGTTGCTTTGTTATAACTATCTTTAATCTTGTCTTCATATTCAGGAAGTTTAACATCCCTAAATTCAACAAGTTCATCATCAAAGACCTTGTTATCAACAGCATTTGGATCATAAGTTAAATGATAATCATTAACATAATCTCTTCTTAAACGGATAACTTGGTTATTTAAGTTGCTAACAAGATATTGTAAACGAGCAAGATCAACATTTGTTTCTTGTAAAATTTCAAGATTCTTCTTGCCGCTTTCAACTTTTTCTTTATATAAAGGCTCAGCTTTTTCGTCAACAAGGAATGGATCGTAATTACGTTTTAAATTACTTTCCTTTTCTTTAATGATGTTTTCTTCACCAATTATCTTATCGCTATTAAGGTTTTCAATTTCTTTAATTAAATTACCTTTTTCAATTAAAGAAGCTTCTTTATTAGCGTTTAATTCACGAATATCTTGCTCAACATCATTTAAACGCTTATCAAGAGAAGCGAGTAAGGTTGTATCATGTTGCTTGAGTTCGTTCTCGATGTAATCAATATTTTTAAGGTATCCAGCAATTTGAGAAGTATGTTCAATTAAAGTGAAACTATTATTAATTTCGTTAGTATTAATAACTTCGAGTTCGTTCGCCTTACTAATAACGCTATTAAGTTTACGATAAACATCTAAGTTAGAAATATTGCTCTTAAGTTCGTTACCTTTTTCTTCAAGGAAACGCTCATCAAGAGTACGACCAATATAGGATTCTTGATATAAACGAGGATTAATTTGACTCATCGCATAATTACGATATAAGTCGCATTCCTTAGTAATACCATTTCCACTATTACGGGCATCTTCTGCACTATTTGCTTTATAAAGACGGCCAATTAAGAAGTTGGTATAAGCACGAGCACCTTCGTGATCGGTAATAATTTCATCTGCTAAACTACCATTTTCAGCAACATAATTTTTTTCAATAATACGCTCTTGATCAACAAGAGAAGTTCCATAGAACCTATTTTCAAGTAATAAATTTTTCAAAATATTATAGGCATCAAGGAAATATTTAGGTTCAACAAATAAATTGAATTTTTGGTTATATAAGAAACCTTCAATTGCATTTGACCAACTTAAATCTTTGATATCAATTAAATCAGCAAAAATATCGACTTCAATATTTTTGTGATATTTTTCATACAATCTTAGACTTAAAGCATCTTTAATACTAACAAGTCGCGAATCATAAGATTTGCTACCTTTTTTAATATTTACTTCTTCATCTCTTAAAGTTGAAATCTTCTTTTCAATATTAAAGATTGTACGGCTTAAACTAACACTTAATGAAGAAATCTTTGATTTAAAAGAAGATAAAGAATTTCTAAAATCTTCCATCTTATCTTTGGTTAAAGTTTTAATATCATTAAGTTCATTTTTCTTAAAAGAAACACATAAATCGTTAACTTTTTTAGCTTCTTCTTCAAGATCTAAAAGCTCTTTAACACGTTCATCATCAAGAATATCTTTATTAATGTTCTTTAATTCGGTCTCTAAAGAGTTAGTTGCATTAATGTATTCATCACAATATTTAGTAAGATTATTTTTAACACTTAAAGCTTCTTGATTAATGGCATCAATCTTTGCTTGAGTATCTTTTTTATCTTTCATCATCTCATCAGTTAAACGAATTGTATTATTATTAGCTTTATCTTGAATAATATGAGTTCGTCTTTCTTCAAGTTGAGCTAAATTACCATTAAATTCATTTAAAGATTCATTAATTTCGTTTACACGATCATTACATTTAACGACTTGATCTTTAAAAGCGCCTAAACGAATTTTACTTTCTTCAATTTCACATTTTTCAATGATATATTGAGAAATCTTATAGTTTTCTTGGTGAGCATGATAAATCTCATAACGGTTCTTGATTTCTTCAAGACGTTCAACACGCTTTTTAATATTTTCTGCTTCATTTTCAAGTTTCTTATATTGAAGAATATTTTCTTGAAGGTGACTTAACTCAATATTTTGTTGAGGATCACAAACATATTCTGTAATAAAAGAAGTAATATCGGTAATTGGCGAGAAACTTGTTGCTTTCTTTAAAAGACTAAAGAATTTATCCTTAAGTCCACCAAATTTACGTTTTAAATATTCTTGATATTGTCTATTGCTATCAAAGAATTCAAAGTTACCACTATAGTTTGCATTAAAGAAATCATTTAATTGCTTATAATCGAGTGGAACTTTATTTTCAACAAAACCATTTTCAGGAATCTTATCATTTAAAACGAAGAAATGATGTTCTTCACTGCCATCTTCAAATGAATCAAAAACAATTCCCATTGAGAAATTTTCTTTATTCATATCATCATAAAATTCAAGAACAATATAACTGGTAAAACGACCATTTCTTAAATATTTAAAGCCATTATCTTGATCATCACCAATTTCACCTTTAAGATAACCTCTTAAAGTACGGCTTGATTTATCCATAGCAGCTTTATTAAAAGAACGACCAGTTGTATCACCTAAAAGAACAACTTCAAGAGCATCAATTAAAGTTGATTTACCACTACCATTAACACCAGTTAAGAAAACAATTGGTTTAACTTCGATGGTTTCGTTCCAAAAATAGTGCCAATTAATTATCCTTATTTTCGTCAACGTTTTCATAAGTATCTCCTTCAGTGTTATTTGTTTCGCTAACATGACCAAGTTCAGTATTAGTTAAACTGTTATTTGGATTATTTAACTCATCAAGAGCTTGAGACATTGCGACAATCTTCTCATTATCAAGAGCATAAGCAATTGATGGAAGAATATAAAAACTTACGTTTCCTTCATCATAAGTGCCACTAACTTTTGAAATAATATTGTGACTTGCAAAGAATCTTAAAGATTTTGCAATTTGTCGACCAGTTAATTTTTTACCAGGAATTTGAATTCCATGCTCCAAAAGAGCTTTGAGTAATCCTGGAGTTGTAATATAAACAGCCGCATTGGTTTGGCTGCCTTCTTTTTTCTCATCTTCATAAATTAATCTTAAAGCAAAAAGTAATAAACTTGTTTCACGATCTAATCTAGTTTGATTTTCTTGATATTCGTTACTTAAACTAACGACTCCACTAAGGTCATCACGCTCAATATGCCATCCACTATATTTAAGATAATTTTCAAATAAAGGAAAATATCGTTCAATGAAACGATAATCACTATTAATTCTCATGATTTTTTCTTTTGGATCAAAAACATCACGAACAATAAAACTCTTTAAAAGTAAAACGTTAACTACACGTGAGAATTCACGTTGATCACCAGTAGGTATTTTAATAAATTCTTCTTCAAACATATTAAGCATTTTCCTTTCTATGGAAGATTAAGTTAGGTACGATGTAATCCCCATTTCTAATCTTTAAATCATCAACAATTTCAACTGTATAGAAGCAGCTTTCATCATCCTTTTTAATTGTTGCAAGAATTAAACAGACAAAGGCATCAAAGGTTGGAAGAGGAATATCTTTAATATTTAAATCATTATCTCCACCAAACGCTTTACTCATGAATTCATATATTCTTTCATCAGTATAGATATCGCTCGTTTCTTTTAAGAAGTTTTCCATAATGACATCGTTAGCAACATCAAAATCAACGATTTCAAGAGGTTGACCTTCAAAACGAATTCTTCTTAATAATGGAAGAGATACACTATCACTTGAAATATAACCTTGATCGTCAAAATAAGAAGCATCTTGCATGCTACTTAAAAGTTTAGATAGATTCTTTCCATCATTAATATTTTTACCATAATACTTAAAGATATTTTCAAGATGACCTTTAATTGTACGATCACTATTATTTAAATATAAAATCTTGTTGGCACTACTCTTAGTATAAACACTATTTTCTTTATCAATTGATGAAATAAGTTCATTAATTGTCTCATAAGTATCCGTGATGTAATTTATTTTTGTAATAACATCTTTTTCAATTTCACGCTTATTATTTGTGCCAGACATAATCGCACCTTGCATAATAAGTTTTTCACGTAATTCTTTGTTTTGTAACCACTTCTCTAAAATACGAATAATTGGTCGTTTAAATTTAGCAACACTATCAAATGTTTTTAATGGGTGATAGTATCTATCGCTGATTTTTGATTTATAAACATCAAAATAAGAATGCAAAACATTATTAGTATCAAATGTTTTGCCAAGCTTATTTTGGAAAATACGAATTGAGTGAACAAGCGTAATTAATTCAACTTTAAGTTTTTTAGTATTTTCATAACTACGAAGTAAAGTCGAATAAAGAAGTTCATCTGGACTATCATCTTCAAGTTTAAGTTCGCTATAAGTTGAGTGAACAAGTGAAAGATATGGCGCAGTTTCATCACCGATAATCTCATTAATTGCTCTTAAATAAACAATTGAAAATTGAGGTAAAACTACTGTTTCTTCAAAGGTATCTGGATCCATTGAAATATCAATCCAACCTGTTTCTTGAAGACGACGAATAATAAAAGCAGCTTTACTATTAAGAGTTTCAGCCATAAATTGGGCATCATCATCATTAAGTTCGTTAAGATCTTCTTCTTTGTAATCGAATTTATTAATTAAGGCTGCACCCTTATCTTTTAAGGCTTTCAAAAAATCATCTTTATTGATTAAAGCTTCATCATTTTGAAGAAGTTCATAAAGAATGAGTAAACTTTCGGCATATATTTGTCTATTCTTCCCTTGAAAAATCGAGAAATAATTTGTTGGTACAATATCGAATAGATTCATTTAATTTTACGTTCCTGAAATATAAAAAAATTATATCATATCATGATATAATAAAAAAGAAAAAATCGGACTTTTTTTGGGCATTTTTTCATATATTTTTATGTATATAAAATGAGATTTTTTCTTTAATTTTAGAAATTGCACAATTTTTTATAAAAAAGAAAATGTTGATACTTGAAATGATTGTTTTTTAGTGTTATCATAAGACACGCTGATTTAAGGAGGAAAAACGAAATGTCAAGAGTATGTCCTATTACTGGTAAAGGTCCAATGACCGGCAATGCAAGATCACACAGCTTAATTGCAACTCGTAGAAGATGGAATGTAAACTTACAACCATATAAAATCGAGATTAACGGTAAAACCTATACAGTTAGAATGAGTGCTAGAGCCTATCGCTCCCTCAATAAATCAACCAAAGCTAACTAATTAAAAGCCTTCCAAACGGAAGGCTTTTTATTTTGTTTTTTAAAAAAATAAGTATATATCTCACTATCTTTAATAAATTTATTTATAATATCTATATGGAAAATAAAACAAATGTTATGCGTATCCTTGATAAAGCTAAAGTAGCTTATCGAGTATATGATTATCACGATAAAGAGTTCACCACTGCTGATAATATTGCAGTTCTTTTAGGACTTGAACCAGAACAAGAATTTAAAACATTAGTCACAGTAGGAAAAAGCAAAGATTTTTATGTTTTTGTGGTTCCTTCAAATCACGAATTAGATCTTAAAAAAGCAGCTAAAGTCGTTAACGAAAAGAATTTAGAGATGATTCCTTTTAAAGATTTACTTGGTGTTACTGGCTACATTCATGGCGGGTGTTCACCAATTGGACTTAAAAAACCTTATCAAGTTGTAATTAATGATTCAGCAAAAAACTTCGATACTATCGTATTTAGTGCTGGTAAAGTAGGTTATTCAGTTGAAGTTAAAAATAGCGATTTGCCAAAAGTCTTAAAATACACTTATAACGACATTATTAAAGATTAAAAAATCCACCGAAGTGGATTTTTATTTTATAAATTTAAGAATAAATTAAATGCTAATTGAGTTTGAGAAGCATGATCTGCTGCTTTTTGAATTTCACTTAATAGATATGGATAAAAATAAATCCAGAAAATAACAAACGCAGCCACATAAATTGCTACCATTAAGCATAAACCAATAATACTTAAAATAATGCCTGATGATTTTTTAGATTTAGTACCATAAACAATACCTAAAATACCAAAAACTAAAGATAAAATTGGAAACCAACAAAGTAATAAAGAAGCAAGACCAAAACCAAAACCATCATTACTAGATTTATTAGTCTTATTTACTTTTTGAGCACTAACATTTTTTCCACATCTTGTACAAAATGTAGCATCATCATTTAATTCTTGTCCGCAATAAATACAATATTTCATAAATTATCTCCTACTAAGTTATTATAGATAAATTTTAAATTAATGTATCAAGAATTTCTTCGTATTTTTCTAGTTTTTTATTTTTCTTTGTAATTCTAACGCCACGCTTATAAACTAAGTATGGATTTCTTAAGGTAGTTAAATCATCAAGAGGATTCTTTAAAAGTACGATTGCATCAAAGTATTTTCCTTCTTTTAAGGAACCAATTTCATTTTCTTTTTTAAGAATAGTTGCGTTAATATAAGTTGCAGTTTTTAAAGCAAAACCACTTGTAACACCAACATATTTTTTGAAGTAACAAAGTTCACGCCACATACCGTATTGGAAAGCATATGGACAACTTGCATCAGTTCCTAAACCAACCGTAATATTATGAGCTAAAGCATATTTTGATTCTTCTATAATTCCATTAGCAACAATATCAGCATTAGCTTTTTGTACATCATCACAAAGAGTAATTTTTGGATCTAATTTTGCAAATGGAATCGCTGGAGAAATTGTTGTAATTAAAACAGTATGTCCCCAATTTCCATCATTATTTTTTAAATATTTTCTAGTAAAATCATCGTCTTTAATAGGTGCACCATGCTCAATAGTATCAAGACCAAGAGCAATTCCTTCGACCATTCCTTCACTACCTTCAGTATGAGAAGGAACTCGATATCCTTTTTCGTGAGCATACTCTATACAGAATTTTGCTGCTTCATAACTCATTTTTTGAGAGCCACAATCTCCAACTTTTTTAGCATCCATTACGCCACCTGTAGTACAAATTTTAATCCAATCAACCCCTTCTTTAATGTTGTCGTCGATTAACTTTTTATAATCCTCATTTGTAACGCCAGATCTTGCAAAAGTTTTATCTCCGTGACCTGTAGGAGCAGTAATTGCAAAGCCACTACAATATAAAGTTGGTCCAAGATATTTTCCACTATTAATTAAGTTTCTTTGTTTAACATCTGCATAATAAAAATCACCAACTGAACGGACAGTTGTCGTTCCACTATATAATTCACTTAATAAACTTTTTTTAGCAAGCTTAGCTAAAATAACATCACCCAATTTAGTTTTAACAATTTTTAAAATAAAATCTTGTTTCTTGCCACCAGTTAAAGTTTTGCTAGGTTTACCACTTCCAAAGAGGTGAGCATGTAAATTAATAAGACCAGGACATAAATATTTGTCTTTATAATCAAATTCACGGTACGCTTTTTGTTTGATGTTTTTAGATATCTCACTAATTTTTCCATCTTCAATTAATAGATCGATGTTTTTAATTACTTTTTCATTTTCAACATCGACTAAGTTAACGTTTTTAATAACAAAATTTGAATTTTTCATAAAGACTCCTTAAAAAATAAAACCTATATATTTTTTAACCAAAATATATAGGTATTCAAGTTTTAAGTTAATAAAATAATCTTAAAATAATATTAAACGTTTAAACTGGATAAGTAACATTAAAAGTTGTGTTCTCATCAAATAATTTTTTAACTGAAGAATTAATGACAGTAAAGTTATTTCTATTTAGAACATATTGTTTCTTACTATCAAGAGTTGATGAACTATAAGAGACATTTGGATTAACAGTAACATCACAAGTTCCTTTTTCAAGATAACCAGTTCTTCCATTAATACGATAAGCTTCGACTGCTTCATTATGATGCTTATCAATATCAAGATAAGAGAAAATAACGTCATAACGCCAGAGAGCATTCTTATAAATTTTAGTACTATAAATATCGTTATAAGAATAACGAATAATACTATATGAGAAATCAGTGTTAAATAGACCCGTTTGAGTAACTAAAGTACTACTTGAATAGTTTGCGGAAGTACTTTGACCATAAATACTTGCAAGTTCAGGATTAACGTGAGTTTTGCCAAAGTTTTGACCATTACTATCAAGAGTTACATTAAAATTCTTTTTGCTAGTAAAATCATTAAGCTTTCCATTCGCTTTGGTTGTAGTTCCTGGATAATTGAAAGTTTTAGTCCAATTATATAAATAAGCGGTTGAATTCATGTTTTGTAACATTTGCATAAATCCATTCATTGCTAAATCATCTGGATTTGGTAAATCGACACTAAGTTGAGTACCAACAACTCCAATTCTATATTTAGCAAAATAGGTGTTGTTATTAATATAATCAGTATCGGTATAAGATGAGCCATCGGTCCAACCCATTCTAACTTTAAACTTCATTGTTTGGGCACCATTATAACTATGAAAAGTATAGGTTTTAACAAGTGTATTTGAAGGTAAACCACTTTCAGTATCGATTTCACTAAAATTGTAACCTTCATTAAATTCATCAGCTAAATATTCACTTGAATCACTAACTTCATAAAATCCACAATAAAGAGGTTTAATATTAGTTGCCCAAGTTAAAGAAATAACAACATCCATACTGACATCGCTAACAACTTCACCACCCCAATTTTGAATAGTAAAGTAACGATCAATATATTCTCCTGGAGCAAGTTTTAAATCGGTTTCAACGAGTTCATCATTATAATTAGTTGTTCCAATATTTTCATGATTTAAAGTATTAATAATAAAAGTCTTTGCTGCGACTTTTCCAGTCGTATCAAGGGTACTAGAATACTTCGAAAAAACTCCTGCTGTAATGTTAGCAGTAAGCACTAGTAACGCACATAAAGAAATAACAAGTTTCTTATTCATAACAACTATTATACAATAATTTTTAAAAATATAAAAAATTACGAGTTTATAGTTATTTTATAAATTTGTCAGCAAAATCAACAATTATTTTATGAAATCTCTTAGTATCTTTTGCTTCACTACAACAATGTGCAGCTCCTTCAAAAGCATAATGTTCAACGTAGCAATCGCTACTAAAAGCATTAGCAATTTTTTCTTCGTTAAAAAATGGAACGAATTGATCATTTGTACCATGAATTAAACAGACTGGAAGCATATTTTTAGCGACTGCTTTAGTTACGGTTTCGTTAAAACTCATTTTATGGAAAATTGAAGCATAAGTTTCACCGATTGAAACTAGTAAATTAGCACAAGGTAATTTCATCATATCTTTTGCAACATGACGTAATTGAGTATCTAGCGAATCATATCCACAATCAGCAATGATGCATTTAACATTTTGAGGTAAATCATATTTAAGGGTTAATAAAACAACATGAGCACCCATTAAGTGACCAAAAACAAGTATTTTAGAATCTTTATCTTGAGCAACTAAATAATTAATCCAAAGTAAGGCATCTTCACTTTCTTTAGGTCCCATCGTAAAATATTTACCTTCGCTATTCCAATTTCCTCTTTCTTCAACAAAATAAAGATTATAACCTTTATCAAAAAAGACATGGGCTGAAGGAGCCCATTCATTCATTACACTTCCACGATATCCATGGAAAAATATAACGTACTTATTACTTTTAATTGGATTCATTAATCTTTTTGCAGCTAATTTAAGTCCATCATTACTTGTGATAAAGACTTCTTCATATGTATGGGAATTAACAAATTCTGGATCTTCTATTAAAGACATTGTAGGATCATTAACAGTTCGCTTATTTTCTTCTTTAGCAGGATCTTTACGACCAAAAGACATTTTAAACATGAAAATACCAATGATTAAATAAACAATAATTAATAAAACGAGTACGCTCAAAATAACGATTAAAACAATTAATAATGGTGTCATATATTATTTCCTTCTATTTGGTAATATTAGTAACATTGATGTTACTTTTTGATAGTCTTTATAAGTTGGTTTATATGTCACATAATGCTTTTCGCAAAGTGGAATTGAAATAAAGACAAATAAAAACAAAATCAAAACAGCGCCAATTACATAATAAAAATTATTTAAATTAGTTGGTAAATAAGCAAAATAAATACCAAACCAAATCATAATTTCTCCTAAATAATTTGGGTGACGAGAATATTTAAATAAACCTTTATTAAGCACTTCATCATGACTCTTTCTTACTTTAATAAAATTTGCTAACTCTATATCGGATATAATTTCTAAAATTGTTCCTAAAAACATTATAAAGTAGCCAATAAATGAAAAATAAGAAAATTGAGCACCTTCTTCAATTAATAAAAACATTGGAATTGATCCTAAATAAACAAGTAAGGTAGGAAATAAACAAAACGCTCCTAAACTAAATAAGTCATAAAGTCTACCTGTAATTGATCTATATTTTGTATAACGATAATCGCAATATGAAATATCTTTAAGACCAATAAAGAAATTTAAAGTTAATCTAATACTCCAAAAACCTAAGAATCCAAGCATTAAAAAAGCGTTAATCGTATAAACCTTATAAAAAACCATTAAACTTAAATAAATTAAAAAAGGAGCAATACTCCAATATGGATCATAAATACTCGTGGTACCAAAAAGAATTGATTGTCCCCAAACAAAAATAGTTGAAATAACATCAGCTATAAGTATTCTAAGAATTAAAGGGACACTAATTGGTAGTAAATAAAAAGACATCAATCCCACCACATATCCAAGTAAATAAACTAATATATAGATAGATATCGCTTTAATCTTTGCTTTCATAATTAATTCTGTCTTTTACCTATATAATCTTTAACATTATCGTATGGAATATCAAGAGCAATCGCGAATTCACCAAAGACTATTTTTTCAGCTTTTTCGACAAACTCTTTATCTTTATTTGTAAATTTAATTAAATCTTTATGACCATATAATTCTTTTAATGCAGCACATAATTGCTTAATTTCTCCACCTAAAAGAAGTTCTTCGTACTTATTAATTCTTCTTTTGGATTCAGGAATCCATGGCATATCATAGCTTTCAATATTATCTATAATAGATTTCGCTTCATCTTTTGAAATTAAAGGATTTAAAAGTTCTGCACGATTTACAGGAATTTTTATAGTAATCCCTTTTTCATGACCAAAAACAGCTTTACAAACATAATAGGTACTAGTAATCCCATCAAAAACCATATCTTCAGTCCCAATTATTTGCAAAACTCCATAAATTTTGTGCATGACATACTCATTCGTGTTAAACATTTACTCTCCTTATCAAAAAGATTATTTTTCAAGGGCAATTTAACATAAATAAATTCGCAGTATATGAAAAATATTCGATTTATGATATTATTCTATCATTTTTTTAAACGATTTTAAAGTTAAGAAAAGACGAGAATTTATTCCTCGTCGTTCTTTTTTACATTAGGTAATGGTCCATTTGCAAAGACAATTGTTGGGTTGCTTTTAAGCTCAATATCCTTCTTATTTCCTTTATTATTTTTTTCATTTTGATCATTTTGCCTATCGATCATTCTTTGGTTACGAATAATAAAATCCGTAATATTAAAAATATATCCATCAATTAAATGACGATAGGAATCTCGATAATTATCGTGCACTGAAATGAACTTATTTTTTAATTCTTTTGCACTCTTATCGAAACTAACATAATCTTTATTGCTGTTGTTAAAATTTGCACGAAGAGAATCGTACTCAGAAATTAAATTTCTTAATGTTGAATCTTTAAATACTTTTCTAAAAACCACCATATAGCCACCCGCCTAATTAATATAGTCTTTAAGAATATAATATTTATAATGAACTTTAAAGAGAAAAAGAACAAGTTGAAACTGATTTTAAAATTAATCAAATGAATAAAATATTTTGATTATTTATAAATAGATGAATAAAATTAACATATTAAGAAAGAAAAAGAGCATAAAAAAATGTCGATTTTATCGACATTTATTAATTTTGGCGGGGGAAGAAGGAATCGAACCCTCATCAGTGGTTTTGGAGACCATTGCCCTACCATTGGACTATACCCCCACACCCGCTAAAATTATTTAGCGAGATTAATTATAACTAAAAATTAAATTATAAACAACACAAAACCTAACTATTTAAACCACGTAAAACTTTACTAACAGTGCCCATATCAACTTTTCCAGCATAATTAGTTTTAAAGTATTTCATTACACTTGGAACACTCTTATCATCTAAGCCCATAATAATCTTTTTAATTTCATCTTCACCCATCATTTGTGGAAGATAAACTTTTAAAAGTTTAATTTGATCATCAAGATTTTTAATATCATCTGGACGATTGGCAGCAACATATCCTTCTTTTTCTTCTTCAAGTTCTTTAAGTGTTTTATTAATTAAACCAACAAGTTCAACATCACCAATTTCTTTACCTTGTGCTTTTGCTTCGTACCCAGCAACCATATATTTATTAATAACAACAGATAAAACTGCTCTTTTATTAGTATCTTTATTTTTAAGAGCTAACATGTTTTCTTTCTTTAAAGTATCGATTAACATAATTTCTTCCTCTTTTTATTTTTATATTATACATCAAAAAAAGTTAAGGATTTAATTCCTTAACTTATTTTTATTTATTTAGAAATAAATTTTCCTTTTTTATCACCTTTAGAGGCTCTCTTTAATGTTGAAGCGCCTTGATTCTTAGCAGTAACTTTAGCATATTCACTTGCTTCTGCTTCAGTATCAAATAATTTAAGAGCTTTTGTACCACCCTTAATTACAACTTCCCATTTCTTTTTATTGGCTGGTGATTTTTGAACAATGTATTGTTTACCTCCAGTAGTCTTCTTCTCGGCTGGAGTCACTTTTTTAGTCTTTGTTCCTTTTTTCACTTTAGTTTCCTCTTCAGGTTTGATAACTTTAGTCTTTTTAGGCTTCACAGTTTCTTTCTTTTCTTCAACAGGCTTCTCATCCTTTTTCTCTTCGACTTTTTCTTCTTTTGCTTCGTCTTTTTTAGATTCTGCAGCAGGAGCTTCTTCTACAACAGCCTTCTTCTTATGACGCCAAAAACACATAAAATTATCCTTCTTTCTTTTATAATTCTAAGCGAATTATGAATTTTTTGCAATTTTTTCAACTTTCCACCTTTTCAAAAATTATTTTAGACTTATACTTTTTTACATGTATCAATCAAAATTAAATTTAGTCGATACCGAAAAAGGTATCAAATTAGTTAAAGATAATTTCGAGAAAAATCTTGCAAAAGAACTCAATCTACTTCGTGTTAGCGCCCCACTATTTGTAACCAATAAATCAGGATTAAACGATAATCTAAATGGCGTTGAAACTCCTGTCTCATTTAAAATTAGTGGCGTCGATGATACTTTAGAAATTGTTCACTCTCTTGCAAAATGGAAACGAATGGCTTTAAAAACTTATAACATTCCTATTGATGAAGGAATTTATACAGATATGAATGCGATTAGAAAAGATGAAGTTCTTGATAAACTTCATTCTGTTTATGTTGATCAATGGGATTGGGAAAAACACATTGTTCTTAACGAAAGAAAAATTTCTTATCTTAAAAAGACAGTAAGAAAAATTTATAAAGCTATCTTAAAAACCCAAGATATAGTTTTAAAGACTTATCCAAACCTCGAACCAGTTTTTGATAAAGAAGTTACCTTTATTAAGGCAAGTGATTTACTTAAATTGTATCCTACTCTTGATAGTAAAGAACGTGAAAATAAAATTGCTGAAAAGTATGGCACTGTCTTTATTATTGGTATTGGCGGAAAATTAAAAAATGGTAAACCACATGATTTAAGAGCTCCTGATTATGATGATTGGAAACTTAATGGAGATCTTTTAGTTTTCTATAAACCAATGAATTGTGCCGTAGAAATTTCTTCAATGGGTATTAGAGTTGATCACGATTCACTTTTAAAACAATTAAAAGCTTCAGGAAAAATGGAAAGAGTTTCTCTTCCATTTCATATGGCTCTTCTTAATAATGAATTACCTCTTTCAATTGGCGGAGGAATTGGTCAATCTCGATTATGTTTATTATTCTTAAATAAAGTTCATATTGGCGAAGTTCAATCTTCAATTTGGACCCCAGAAATAAAAAAGTCTTGCGAAACGCAAGGCATAAAACTTCTATAGTTTTTATAATTTATTTATTTTCTAATTCATTAAAGCGCTCTTCATTGAGTGCTTTTCTTAAGGCTAAAACAACATCTTTATCGAGTTTATTTTTATTACAATCATTACGAATAATTTCATAAGCTTCTTCAGGTGAGAAACTATTTTTACGATAAGTACGGTTACTTGTTAAAGCACAATACATATCGGCTACCATCAAAATTTTTGCTTCTTTTGAAATATCGTTATCTTTTAATCCACGAGGATAACCACTACCATCAAGACGTTCATGGTGCTCAATAACTGCATCACGAATAATTGGATCATCAAAAGTACCTGCTAAATATTTTAAAGATTTTTCAGGGTGTTGCTTAATAATTTCAAATTCTTCTTCAGTTAATTTACCTGGTTTATTTAAAATCTTTTTATCAATTTCAATTTTACCAATATCATAAATTAAAGATGCACGCGATAATTTTTCAATATCAATTGTCCATGGAACATATTTTGCAATATGGTTAGCAACTTCCATAACTTCAACACTACTAGCTGCTTCTTTATGATCCATTTCTTCAATTTTATCTCTTAATTGTTTGGTAATATCTTGAACATAAGTTGAGGTTCCGTTTTCAACACTTAAAAGAACTGAATCTTCATCAGCTTCAACTAAAAAGTAAGGAGTATCATTATCAATTTCTATTGCGTCACCTTTAGTAGCATCAAGAACTTCTTTAGGTGTTTCAATATGAATTAATCCTTGAATAACAACATAACTTGTATGACGTTTTAAGTTATCATCAAAATTAGGAACAACAGTTAAAATTCCATTTTTTGGAATGGAATAACTTGTTATAGCATATTTATCACTATATAAAACATCGCCATGAATTTTGTTTCCTGGACTTTTTAAATATCTTTTAGTTAATTTAATCCCCATAATTAAATCCTAACATTTATTATAAAATATAAATCAAAAATCTTAAAGAAATATATTTTTATTTAAAAAGCATAAAAAAAGAGCGATTCTCATCGCTCTTTGAGTTTAAACTTAATAATTCTTAGCTAAAACTTCAAAATAGCTTTGTGGATGACTGCAGCATGGGCACATTTTTGGAGCATTCTTACCAATAAAAATGTAACCACAATTACGGCATTTCCAAATAGTAACATCAGCATCTTTTGTGAAAACCTTTAAGGTTTCAACATTTTCAAGAAGTTTTTCATAACGTTCTTGGTGAGTCTTTTCGACTTCAGCTACTTTTCTAAACTTGAAAGCAAGATCTTTAAATCCTTCTTTTTCAGCAGTTTCAGCGAAATCTTTATACATGGTAGTCCATTCATAATTTTCGCCTTCAGCAGCATGTTTTAAGTTAGTTTTTGTATCACCAATGAGGTCAAGTTCTTTTGCCCACATCTCAGCATGTTCTTGTTCATTTCCAGCAGTCTCTTCAAAAATTGCTTTAATTTGCTCATAGCCTTCTTTTTTAGCTACTTTTGAGAAATAAGTGTACTTATTTCTTGCTTGAGATTCACCTGCAAAAGCTGTTAAAAGATTCTTTTCGGTTTGTGTTCCTGAATATTTGTTAGCCATAACTATTTATCCTCCTTAATTTCTTGGATATCATCACCACTAGCACCACAGACTGGACAAACTGGATTTGGATCATCACTTTCAAATTCAAATCCACAAAGTAAGCATCGATACTTTTTCATATATATCCTCCGATAAAAGTATTTTATATAAAAAATTAATAAATTAATATTAACTTTTCTTCCTATTTAAACAATCCTTACAAACACCATAATAAGAAATCGATTTTCTTTCAATTAAATTGCCATCTTTATCGTAATATGAGTCAGTATCTTTTTTATTTTCTATATCTATAATTATACCACACTCTTCACAGATAAAATGATCATGACAATCTTTTGAGGTATCTTCGTAAATATTTTCATCTAAATTAGTTGAAACTTTTCTAATGATACCTTCACTACTTAAGGTATTAAGATTTCTGTAAATTGTTGCGATAGACATCGTAGGAAATGACTTTTTTAAGACATCAATTAATTCGCTAGTTTTAACATGCCCTAGCATATGAATTGCGTCAAGTATCACCTTTCGTTGTATCGTTTCTCTTTCCATTGATAATAATTCCTTATTGATAATTATTATAAATAAGATAGAACTATTTGTAAATAGGAAGACATAAAAAAAGCCAACTTTTATAGTTGGCTCTCTTTAAAGAAATAAATTAGTTACTTACGACTTAAGAAATTTCTAAAATCTGTGTTGTAATAATAACTGTTATAACAATTATTATCCTTTTCTTCATTTTCTTTTTGTCGAGCAACAATCTTTTGTTCTTTCTTTAAATCTGTTAATACATACTTTTTCATAGCTTTCTCCTTAATTTAATAAGTTTCTGCTTAAGAGTTAAATACTAACTCTCTTAAGCATTTATATTATGAATGATATGTAAAAATCTACAACACTGAAACATCGATGCCATCTGTCATTTAAAGCGCTTACATGAAAATTACATTTTAATTACATTTGATTACATCAATACTTTTTATAAAAGAAAAAGCACCTATGAAAGTGCTTTCAGTATTTTATTACTTATTAGTATCAAACTCCAACTTTTTACCATAATACTTTTCGTATTGATCAACTGCTTCATGATGAGCAGTATCTCGCATATATTCCATATTCTCTTTGGTAGAAAGTTCTTTCTTTGGATAGATAGGCTTTAAAATATAAATATTAAATTGTTTAATTGGAAAACCTTCTTCATCTTTCTTTCCAGTATCTTTAAAACAAATTTCCATCGGAATGATTGGAACGTTATATTGGCTGGCATAATGGAAAGCACCATTTTTATATGGACGTGGTTTTTCATACATCCACCATTCAGCTTGTTCTGGATAAAATAAGACATAGTGATTGCGTTCCATATGGAACTTCATTGCCTCATTAAATTTACGCATTACATTAATATCATCAGGAATTGGCATCATCCCATCGGCACGCATAAGTTCACCTAAACGACTATTCATATTATTAAACCAAGCGGCGGTAATAAATAATTTATGTCCATGAAGAGCATGTTTTACACATAAACAATCAAACATATAAACATGGTTACAGGTACAAATTGCCGTTTTAATACCTTTTAAATTTTCTCTTCCATAAACTTTAGTTTTCATCACTTTATGATTTTGATAAAAACTATAAGGTCGAACCATAAAATGCTCTAACCACCAATATTTAATTTTTAATTTTAATGGTTTTTTGATATATGGATATTTTTCAGTTACAGGAATACAAATATCATATGGAATTGGATCGACATGTTCATCAAAAACACCACGTTTTTCATTGGCGATAATTTTATCGACTACTTCTTTCCTATTTCCCATAGTTATTTCTTCCCGCTAGTATCTTCGACACGTGCAATTTGATCCCAAGCTGCACTATTTTTAACGAATAAAGCTCTAAAAACAATTTTAATATATCCCATATAGAAGAATGGATGAGTTAAAAGTAAAATAATCTTATTTTTAAAACTTAACTTAATATTCTTACGATCAATAATCATTGCATTTAAAGTCATAAAGAAGAAACTAAAGTAAATAACTGCAAAACCAATAAGTGAATTGAAATAAGCAAAATAAGCAAGATTACTCAAAACAATTAAGAAATATGTTCCTAAAATAAAGTTAACGAACATATAAACAGCAGATAAACCAATCATCCAATAAACAATCCAAAGAGCCTTACAATAATATCTATTAACCTTTTCTTTAAAAGTTAAGCATTCATCAGCAAGACGAGTATTGTAATATTTCTTACTATCACAAACACCAGTCATCCATCTTTGTCTACGTTTATTAGTCATTTCAAGCGTATCAGCCTCTTCCATATAAATTTCTGCATAACTTGCATAATAACAAGTGAAATTTCTTAAGCAAGCATCATACATAAACTCAATATCTTCAGTTAAAGTCTTATTATATGGCCATCCACCAATCTTATTAATGACATCTTTTCTGAAACAAATACCAGTTCCAATAGTCATATTAGTAATGTTATGGTCACTCTTAAATCGGTTTCCCATTTCATCAATTAAAGTCCAAATAATACCATTACATGCTGCTTCAAGAGGAATCTCTTTTCCAGGCATATAATAGTTTTTGACTAATTTCTTGCATTGAACAACTTGGCGACCACTGGCGAAAGCATTATTAATTTCTTCAAGACAATTATCTTTCATCCAACAATCAGCATCCATAATAAGGTATGCATCGTAATAATTCTTTCCATAAGTTCTAAATATTTCTTGGAAACAATTGTTTAAAGCATCACTTTTGCATTTTTGATCTGCAACAACATGTGTAATCGAACCATATTCTTTTGCAATTTCTAATGTCTTATCATGTGGATCTTTAACAATAATATGAACATCAAAGTTTTCTTTTCCATAAGTTTGATTTTTTAAATCATCTAATAAACCACGAATAACACTAGATTCATTTCGAGCTGGGACTAAAATTGCTAACTTAAAATTCTTATCATTATGAAGATGTTCTTGCTTTTTATATGGAGCAAACCATCCAATTAATCTTGGTAAATAAAGAATTAAACATAATCCAATAATTCCTAAAAAGATAAATAAACTATATTCTAAAATCTTCAATAACAATTCATAACTCATAATTAATCCTCCTTACAAACATATTTAATATATTCACAATCACTATTCTTACTGCGTTCAACCATCGTCTCATAAACTTTGTTTCTTAAATCATCTTTTCTCTTAAATTCATCGATATTATTATCGCTATAGAATGGTCCATCTACATAAATAACCATTCTTGGTTTTTTGCTATGCTTTCTTTTTTGATAAGTTGTAGTAAAGCAAAAGACAGGATCGCTAAATTGAACAGGATATCTAAACGAAGTTGATTTAAATGGTCTTATTTTTGTGTAATATGGCCAAATATGAGCTTCTGGATAAATCATAATCATACTTTTTTGAATGCTTCTTTTTTCAATAGCACCAATAAAGTTTTTCATTCCATTAAAACTATCTGGAATTGGTATTGCCCCAAGCATCATCATGATATTTTGAGTTCCTTTAACAGCTACATTTTCGCTATTAACAACAACATAACAATTTTGAGGAAAACTTAACATATTTGGAATAAAAGCATCAGCAGGAACATTTGTATGATTTCCATACATGAAATATCCTTTATGCTTATAACCCTTTAAGACATTCTTATTAACGTATTTAATATGAAATTTAAATTTTAAATAGAAATAAGCAAATGGAGTTAAGAAAACACGATAAACAAAGAATCGTAAAATATTCCAAAAAACATTTTTGTGAATATAAACAAAGTTTTCGTCTAAATTCGCTTTAGGTCTTTTGATACCACTGAACTCATCGTTGAGTTCGTCTTTGAAATAAATGACATCGTTTTGCATACTAGGTTTTCCTACAATCATAATTTTATAGAAATGTAAAAGTAAATAAATTAAAACTTTATAGAACGATATATAACCTTATGAGACTACAACTCTCTTTTTAAGAGAATAACGACTTATATGCTCTTTTTTTAAATGTTTTTCTAAAATTATTTCGATATTATCGAATGTTTAATATTTGGATTTAAGCACAAAAAAAGCATATAAAATAAGTCCATTCTACTTTTTAATTTACATTATAAAGTGAAACATTTAAAATGTTTGTATGGAAGAATTAAGAATCACAATAGGAAAAAATCTTTCCGAATTAAGAAAAAAACGTGGTTTAACTCAAGCTGAATTGGCTGCTCAATTAAACTACTCAGATAAAGCAATTTCTAAATGGGAACATGGTGATGCCATGCCTTCAATTGAAAATTTAATTGTTATTTGTAAGTTCTATAACATTACACTTGATCAATTAACCCATGAAGGTATTGATAAAATTAAAGTCATTGATGAAGATAAACAAAATAAATCAAACAAAATAATTATTACATCTTTATCTTTCTTTACAGTTTGGACTTTAGCCACTATTAGTTATGTTGGTGGAATTATTTTGTTTAATGTTTATAGTTGGAATGTTTTTGTTTGGGCTATTCCACTCTCATTCGTAGATTTAATTGTATTTAATAGTATTTGGGGAAAAAGAAAATACAATTTTGCATTAATTACCATTTTTATTTGGACTTTATTAACTGCGATTTATGTTGAATGTTACATCCATAGTTATAATCTTTGGGTAATCTATTTCTTAGGCATACCTGCTACAATTATTACAATTTTATGGAGTCAATTAAAAAGAGTTAAGAAGTAAATCTTAACTCTTTTATTTTTACTTTTTGCGGTACTCTTTAATTCTATTTTGATAATCAAGTAATACATCATCGAAACAGTGTAATTTTAAGGTTTTATGAACGCCTTCTACATTCCATGGTTTAATATTGCTGGTGTGATAAAAAGGTAACCAACGAATAGTTTTGCAGAAGTGTTTTATAACTGTTCCTTTTTTCATATTTCGTTGAACGTTATAAATATATGGAATGAAATATCTTTCTTTTACTGTTCTATTAATTGCATCTTGATCCAAGAAAGCCATCTTATCATGCAAACATTTGTATCTACAATTTTCGAAGAATTTTGTTTCTCTACACTTATCAATATTAAATAAAATTACTCCAGCATTTTGATAATAGTTTCCAATAAAATAACGACCTAATACATCATAAGCAGCTCCAAATTCATAACCACTTAAATCTATATTATATAAAGGAGCAATATCACCTAAAATACCAAGATCGCAATCAAGATAAAGAATCTTGTCTACTTCTTTAGGAAGAAAATCAGCAAATAATCTTAACATTGTGTAAGGTGTATAAAAATTCATCATATTTGGTGAATCTTTCATTTCTTTTAAAAATGGTTCACGCATATCTAACAAAATAATTTTGCTATTTTTGTTTCCTTGCTTTAAAACATCTTCAAGATATTTTCTATCTTTTTCACTAACCGCAACAAATCTAGGACTTATATCAGTTAAGTCCATTGTCATTAAATAAAGAGTAATCTCATGTTTGTTGTGCTTTACTAAACTTAAAAGTTCGATGAGTATGCCATCAAAAACTTTATCATTTCCGCACATTAATAAATTTATTTTCATGACTATTATATTAATAAATAAAACGGCAATAATCTATCTAATTGTTTTTTTACCTACTCTATTTTAAAGAGAGTCAAAAAATAATTGTTGTAATTTTCCATCATATACTTAAAATAAAGGCATAGAGATAGAGGCGCTGCCAAGATTATTACTTAGCCGAAGAGACATCTAAAGAAGCTAAGGAAAGGCGAGGTGGCCGAAACTACAAAAAGGTATTTTTGTAGATTGGGCTATGGAGGAATACTCCTATAGACTCCTACTTTAAGCGATAGCTTATTGTAGAGGCGCTATTAATGTACTTTTCTAAATTATTTTTAATTAGGGATTGCATTAATAGGCAATCTCTTTTGTTTAAGGAGCGAAAAAATGAAGTTTTTTCGAAAAATATTTAGTTTTGGTGCAATTGCGATTGGAGCCATGCTTCTTGCAGGTTGCCAAGGAACAAGCAGCACTTCTAAAGGTCAACTTATAGTTGGACTTGAGTGTAACTACGCTCCATTTAACTGGACAGAAACGAGTGCTTCTGACACAAATGTCCCGATAGATGGGAAATCTAATCAATTTGCTGATGGATACGATATTCAAATTTCTAAGAAAATTTGTGAGTACATGGATTATGATCTTGTCATTAAAAAACTTGATTGGGATTCATTGATTCCATCACTTGAAGGCGGAGAAATTAACGCCATTATTGCAGGTATGACTGATACCGCAGAGCGTGAACAATCAATTGACTTTACAAATGAATATTATCGTTCTGAACTTGTATTAATTGTTGATTCTAAAAATGGAACAGATGATGTTTTAGATGCAACAGACCTTAAAACTTATTTAAATGGCAAGGCTGTTGAATCACAAGTTTCAACTGTTACAGATAGTGTCATTGATATTTTTACCGCTGATTATGGAGCAGTCCACAGTAAAGCTGTCGATAGTTTCCCAAGTGCTGCTAATGATGTTAGTAGCGGAATAGTATTTGCAATGACTGCTGAATTGCCTGTTGCTAAATCTCTTTGTGCTTCTTACACAAACTTAAGTATTGTCCATATAGATCAATCAATTTTAGGTGATACTGCTAGTGAGTTAGGTGTCTCAATTGGAATTAAAAAAGGTGATACTGTATTAAAAACAAGTATAAATGCTGCTCTTTCAAAAATTAGTCAAGATGAAAGAAATAATATGATGACTGATGCCGTTCAACAAGCCTCAACTGAGCATCAATTGAGTGATATTGAAAAGATAAATTACTTACTATCCCACTACTTCCAAACTTTCTTTTATGGATTAGTATCAACATTACTTCTTGCAATTATTGGTAGTGTTGTTGGACTTATTTTAGGTATCTTCCTTGCTTTAGGAAAGAATTTAAAAATTAGTAAAGATGATAATGTTTTTAAACGTATATTAAAGGGATTATGTATTGGTTTATGCACCATTTATTCAGTTGTGTTAAGAGGAACCCCAATGATGGTTCAAGCCTTAATTTTTAAATTTGGTGCTCAAGCAATTGGCATTAATTTTGGAACTATTTTAACTGGTGTGCCAATCTTTGATGGATGGTTAGTTGCAGGTTTAATCGTCATCACTTTAAATACCGCTGCTTATATGGGTGAAGATATTCGTGCAGGTCTTAATGGTCTTGATTCAGGACAACAAGAAGCTGCACTTTCTCTTGGTATGTCTAAATTTAAGGCCTTTACTCTTGTTGTTTTACCTCAATGTATTCGTAATACTTTACCAACACTTGCAAATGAATACATTATTAATATTAAGGATAGCTCAGTCTTAAACGTTATTAGTGTTACAGAACTTTTCTTAAGTGTTTCAATCGCTACAAGTATGAACTACTTCATGGTTCAAGGTTACGTTATTATTGCAGCAATTTATCTTATTTTAACTTTAATTGCTACTCTTATCTTTAACGAAATTACTATGAAACTTGATGGAAAGAAACATAAATTTAATTTATTCAAACGTACTGCAAGTTTATTCACAAATCATGAAAGGTCAAAATATTAAACTATGGAAACTAAAAATAATACTCCTATTTTGGAAGCTAAACATATTGCTAAAAATTTTGGTGATCATCAAGTTTTAAAAGACATTTCACTCGATGTTTATAAAGGCGATGTTATTACAATTATTGGTCCTTCAGGATGTGGCAAAAGTACATTTATTCGTTGTATAAATAGAATGACTCACCCTAGTGACGGATCTGTTTATTATCGTGGAAAACGTATTGATAACACGACTTCTAAATTATTACACCGTGAAAGATTAAGATATAAAGCTGCTTTAAAAAAGTGTCAAAATGATCATGAAGCTGTTGAACAAGAAAATCTTCATAACAAATTAAAAGATGAAATTAAAAACGATACAAAAGACGTAAATATTAACTTAGTTCGTGCAAAAGTTGGCATGGTTTTCCAATCGTTCAATTTATTTAATAATATGGATGTTTTAAAAAACTGCACCATTGCTCAAAGAAAAGTTTTAAAGCGAACTGAAGATGATGCTCAAAAAATCGCTATCTCTAATCTTACTAAAGTAGGAATGGCGGATAGATTACACGCTAAAATCAAAGAATTATCTGGTGGTCAAAAGCAACGTGTTGCAATCGCTAGAACTCTTTGTATGGATCCTGATATTATTCTATTTGATGAACCAACAAGTGCTCTTGATCCAGAAATGGTAAATGAAGTTCTTGATGTCATTCAAAAACTTGCAAAAGAAGGAATGACTATGATTATTGTCACTCACGAAATGCAATTTGCCCGAAACGTAAGTAATAAAGCTATCTTTATGGAAGGCGGATATATTGTTGAAAGCGGACCAAGTAAAGAATTATTTGATCATCCAAAAGAAGCAAGAACCCAGGCTTTCTTAAAGAAAGGTAGTCGAAAATAGTGTATAATTCTCCTTAGAAATAAGGAGAATTTTTTATGATTTACTATTTTACAGGAAGCGGAAACTCATTATATACTGCACGCACTATCGCTAAAGCCTTAGGTCAAGAAGTAACAAGTATTTTAAAATATCAAAATACAAAAGGCGAAGTTAAAGACAAAATCAATGGATTTGTCTTCCCTACTTATATGGGAGATATTCCCTGGATTGTTAAAGAGTGTCTTTTAAATATGACATTTAATAAGGATAGTTACTATTTTTTAGTAATGACTTCAAATGGTGCTGGAAATAAAGGATCAGCTATTAGCCTTGATAAAACTTTAAATAATTCTGGTGCAAAATTAAATGCAGAATTTAATCTTCAAATGCCAGGAAATTGCATTATTTCTAGCAAACTTACAAATAGTAATCGTATTAAAAAAACTCCTGAATTAATTGCTAATATTGTTGAAGATATCAAAGCTAAAAAAGTTAATTTTACTTCCAAAAACGAAAAAACTCCTGAAGATTTTGTTTCAAGCACTCACTTAATCAAAAAAGGTGCTAATAAAATTGATGATATGCTTTTAAATTTAGAAGTTACTAAAGCATGTGTAGGATGTGGAACTTGTGTATTAGTTTGCCCAAATGAAAATATAAGAATAATAAATGGAAAAGCCATTCATTTTAATAAATGCGCTGCTTGCTACGCTTGTATTCATTGGTGCCCAAAACACGCTACTCGTCTTAATATTCCAGGAATGGGTGATCGTTTCCAATACCATCATCCTGAAGTGACTTTAAAAGATATAATCAACTCTAGACAAAAATAATATGCTAACTATTTATTTAGTTCGTCATGGTGAAACTGATTATAACAAAAAAGGTTTATGCCAAGGACAAATCGACATTCCATTAAATGAAACTGGTTTAAAATCAGCAACTCTTTTAGGTAAAAAACTTAAAGAAAACAATATTAAAATCGATTATTACTATAGTAGCCCTTTAAAAAGAGCTTATGAAACTGTTATTAATATTGAAAGAGAATTAGGTGATGAAAAAGCAATCTTTTTAGATAAAAGATTTATAGAAAGAAATTTCGCTTCACTTGAAGGAAAAGATGTTGAACTTGTAAGAAAAATTGTCTCAAATAAAGATGAGACACTTAAGATAAAAGATTACGAAAAAGATGAAGATGTTGGCAAACGTTTTTATGATGGAATTAAAGAAATGAGCGCGTTATATAGCGATAAAACAATATTAATTGGTTCTCATAGCCATTCTATAAAATGTTTTTTAATGTACCTTGATAGCACAAATTATAATATTTTAACAAAACTTAAAAATATGAACGTAACAAAAATTATTGTAGAAAATAACAATATAAAAATAGATAAATTTTCAATGTTTAATTAATTAGAATTTATAGATTATTGGACTTGCAGTAAATGAACAAATTCGGCTTGTTGCATTTTTTAAATATAAAACAATTGTATTATTATCATCTGCTTTATACATATTGTGTAAACCTGGATATTTATTAAGCATATCTTGTTTAGCAATTAAACGATCATCACTTACAACTTCTGCTTCAATTCGAATCCACTTACCCTTTAAAAAGGCACATATTGCAATATGTGGATTTAAAAGCATCTCTTTATAGCAATCTTTTACCTTTCCAGTTTGAATATAAAGTTTATCTTCAAAAATATTAACAGTTCCAAAAGGACGGATTGTTGGTGCGCCATCTTTAATGGTTGCAATATAATAAGTTCCACATTCCTTTAAAAAATTATAAGACTCTAAAATTCCTTGATTCATATTTCTACCTCTACCTTATTTTAACTATTTAAAAATAGAATGATTAACAAATTATTAATATAAATAGAGGTAAATATTAAGAAAAAAGTCATCTTTTCCAAGATGACTTTAATTTTCAATTAATCAGCCCTTTGATTATTTTGAGGATCATTTATGATTACAATAAATGGAGTAACTGGGGTTATTGCGCCGCTCATGACATTCTCAAAATTCGAAACACACATAACAGCACTATTCTCTTTGTTAAGTTCACTTTCGTATTCATAAAAAGGGTAATCATTTTTTTCGTAAGTCATTTTTCGTTCCTCCTTACAGCTTAAATAATAGAGGAAACTTGAAAATTGACAACTAAAAATATCCGATTAGAGCGAAACTATAAGCGCTTTCAGTAAACGCTTACAATAATTTTCATACGACTAAATCAACACTTTAGAAAAGCCTATTTTTAAAATGAAAGTGTTTACATTTTAAGGCTAAAAAAACTATATATTACTTAATAAAGTCGTTATAAGATGAAACAAAATCGTTTAAAATCTTTTTAACTTTTTCATCAACAAGATTTCCATCTTTATCAAAATCTAAATAAACGCTTGATAAATAAACTTCAGGAACTAAAAGAGTCGGCATATTTAAAATAGCTAAAACTTGTCTAAGTTGATTTGCAGCACCAAATCCACCAATTAATCCTGGAGATTGAGTGACAATAGCACATTTCTTTCCATTCCAAGCACTATGACCATAAGGACGAGATCCAACATCAAGAGCATTCTTTAAACCACCTGGAATACCTCTATTGTATTCTGGACTAACAATAATAAATGAATCCATCTCATTTAATACTTTTCTAAAAGATTTATAAGATGCTGGTTCATTATTAACTGTATCAATATCTTCATTATATAAAGGTAAATCACCAATCTCTATAAATGTAACCTTATTACTCTTCTTCAATTCATTTGCTAAATAATTTGCAACCATACGACTAAAAGAAGCTTTCTTCAAACTTCCAACAACAATACCAATATTTTTCATTTTTTAATCCTCCGATTTAATTATTATAAAGGAAGATTATTTGTTGTCATTTTTAATGCTTACAACAATTTTATTATTTAATGCGTTAATTACATCTTCAAGATTATAAGGTTTGTTAAGATATAAATTTATATCAAATTTAGATAAAACCTTACGTAAATCTTCATCGCTAATTGTTAATAAAGGAATGTTATATTTTACATGCGCTTCGCTAACACTTTTATATAAATTATCTCCATCAATAGCTGAATTAATATCTAAAACTATTCCACTAATTCTATTTTTATAGACACGTAAATAGTGTTTAGCATCATCTAAATTTTCCGCTTCAATCATTGTGTATTTAGAAGATAAATAACTTGCAAAGATTGTTCGTTTTAATTCACTAGTATCAACAAGTAAAAGGAAAGGTTTAATTGATTTAAAGGAAGCTTCGCTAGCTGAATAAATCGTATATCCATCTCTTCCCATCTCTTTTCTTTTATAAAGAGCCATATCAGCTTTTTCAAATAATTCATCATAAGATAAAACTGTCTCATCAGCAAAACAAACACCTGCACTACAAGTAAATTTAATTGAAACAACATCAACCATCGCGTTATGTTCATTATTCAAGAAAGCATCTAAATCTGCAATTGCTTGCTCTTTTGATTTTATTTTAGTTAATAAAACAGCAAATTCATCTCCACCAATACGACCAACAATTGCATTTGTTTTAAAGTATTTTTTTAAATTTTCGGCCGTATAACGAAGTAACATATCACCTTCTTTATGGCCATATGTATCGTTTATTCTTTTGAAATTATCAATATCTAAAATAATTAAACAAATATCATTTTTAGTGTAATCAAGTTTTAAAGCATATTTATCAAAAACACCTTTTGAAAATACTTTAGTAAGATAATCAAGTATTTCCGTTTGATTATGAAACACAATATACATAATAACGATTGCAAGAGAAGTAAATGGCCAAGTAAATGGAATCCAAACAAAGATATTTTGAAGAACAATTCCAACTACTGGAAGTAAAAAGAAAAGAATAATTAGATAAAGCATTCTTCTTGTTGATTTATCGTGACAAGTAAATAATTTAATAAACATCGCGATAAAAGAGGATCCAGCATATAATCCAGTAAAGATCAAATGGATGAAATATAAATTTCCTCTAACATAATTATTGGTCTCATTAAAATAGAATAACCAACCAGTCGATAAATTAACAAGATCTAAAATAAACATTAAAAATGTTGGAACAAGAAAAATATAATAATAAGATTTCTTAATTTTAAAATCCATTCGGTAAACAATATAAAGAAGACCAACTAATAATGAAAAGTGACTCGCCAAGAAATAGGTAGTATTAGCAACTTTACAAAGTATAAAAATAGCAGGATCTTTAGCTCCATCTAAAGCATATGTAAAACAATCTGAAATCAAAACAATAATAACAGAAATGCATAATGCCATAATAAAAATATTCATACGATTTTTCATTTCGTGACTAACAGAAACTAAAATGCATAAAAGAGCTATAGAGCAATACGCATTAAATACATAATAAATTAAACTTAAATCCATAAAACCCCTATTTTAATAAATTAAGTATCGATTTATCACTTATATCTAATAAAATACTATATCCAAAAGTAGTCTTTTTATCTAAATGTTTAACTTTGCTTATACTTAAAACTTCAAGATCAGTTCCATCTTTTCGTTTTAAAGTCAATTTACGAGCAACAAAATCAAATATCCCCTTAGTTTCAGCAACATAATTATCATATTCAGGAGTCTTTTCTTTATCGATTAATTTACCAAAATCATCATTAAATAAAGTTTTAATTTCTTCACGTGTATAACCAATTAAACTAAGGAAAGATTGAGACGTATAATCTAATTTAACATAATCAGTAATAATTGAAGTTGCTAAGCCAACTGGACTATTATCTAAAATATCGTTGAGTTCAACGTTGGCTTTATTCTTTTCATTTTCTTCATTTTTTCGATTAGTAACATCACTATAAATTCCATAATAAACATAGCTATCATTAATTTTTATAGGATTAGCAATTAAATTAACCCAATGAACATTTTTATCAGCTCCAAAAACACGCATATCACAATTAAAAACACCATGTTTTTTAATGGTTTCATCAATATCATGAAGAAGTTTAGGTCTATCTTGCTCTAAAACACGTGAAATAAGTCCACCAATTTCTTGAGGAATAGGTTCATCTTTACCATATCCTAAAATATGCTTTGCACCATCGCTTGTATAAATACGTTTAAAAGATTTTGAACCAACTTCAAAAACCGCTAAACCTCCAGGAATATTTCCAATAATCGAATCATATAATTTTTTAGTATCACGAAGTTCCGTAATATTTTCAACTGATAAATAGAAAATATAATCGTTAACTTTTTTGCCAAGACAACGAACAGTATTTTGAATCCAAACTTCTTTTCCATCAATTAAACCAACACTACAAGTAACGCTAGAGGCTTCTTTTTTGGTTTTAATTGCTTCATTTAGCATATCAAGATAATCTTCACGAGTATCTTTTCTAAAACCATCTAAAATATGGTTTTGTCTTGAACGATAATCGGTTCTTTTTACACCTAACACTTCAAAAAAACGATCGTTAAGTCGCAAAGCAACCACTTGATCATGTGCTAATTCGATAATTCCTGCTCCACCAACGTAAGAGTTAAAAATTAAAGTAGATTGAGTATCAGCGTTTAAAAGATCGTCAACACCTTCTGAATAAGCTTCCCAATGATTTTCATCATTAATTAAAACCTTTGAACCCTTAAGATAATCTTCAAATTCATTTGATGGAAGAGCTTTTGCAAATAAGAATCCTTGCATAATAAGACAATCAACACTCTTTAAATATTCAGCTTGCTCAACAGTTTCAACGCCTTCAGCAATAACTGGAAGATCAATTGTATGAGCAAGTCTAACAACTGAACTAATAATGTTACCTGTTTTTTTATTTTGCTTTGCACTCTTTAAAAATTTTAAATCAAGTTTAATTGCATTAACATCAACATCTTTTAATGAATTTAATGAACTATAGCCACTACCAAAATCATCCATTTCAACTGTATATCCAGCATCTCTAAGTTTATTAACCATTTGAATTAAGTTCTGTGCGTCTTCACGATAAGAACTTTCAGTTACTTCTAAACGAACGCATTTTTGAGAGACATGGTGTTTAGCCAAAATATCATTAATAATCTTAACTAAATTTGGATTCTTTAAATCAATTCGCGAGACATTAAATGAAATTGAAGGGACTTTGTATCCTTTTTCAAGCCAATCTTCAATTTGACCTGCTACTTTATCCCAAACATATTCATCAAGTTCACTAATAAATCCGCTTCGTTCAAAAAGAGGAATAAATTCACCAGGAGAAATAAAACCAAGTTCAGGATGTTTCCATCTTACAAGAGCTTCTGCTCCATAAAGTTCATTAAGATCATAACGAACTTGAGGTTGATAATAGACAACGAATTGATTCTCTTGAATTGCGCTCTTCATGTCGTGAAGATATCTCTCTTCTTTAAGAAGATTATTACGCATACTTGAATCAAAGAAAGCATAATTAACATTGTAATCTTGCTTAATTGATTTAAGCGCTAAAAGAGCACGATCAGTCATTACTAAGACATCATCAGTTGAATTATTAATGACATAAATTCCCATTTTTATAGTTAAAGCAAATTCTGGACTTAATCCATTCACTTCTTTATTGATCTTTTCATAAAGAGCGTCTGCATTAAATTTGTCTTTATCAACAAGAAAAACAAAGTGATCTCCACTAATATGTCCACAAGCATAAAGACCTTTTCGTCTAGTCATTCCTTTAGACAAACTATTAGCGATTGCTTTTAAAAGTTCATCACCTTTGCTCATTCCAAATAAATCGTTATAAACTTTGAAACGACTTATATCCCATCGAACAAGATAAAATGTTTTTTTAGGATAAGTTTTTAAAACTTCAGAAGTGATTGCACAAAAACCAGTTATATTTAAAATACCAGTAAGTGGATCACGATAAAGAAGTCCGATAGTTTTATTTTTAATTAATTCTTCATCAAGACTACGAGTTTCTTCACCCCTATTAACAACATTATACATATGTGTTGCAAGATTATTTAAACTTAAAGGATGGAAGAAAACATCAAACGCTCCACAATTAAAAGCTTTGCTTTCTGCTTCTAAATCATTAGTCATAACAACAGCAACTGAAGGGACAAAATAAAGTTCATTATCTTTCTTCATGAACTTAATTAAATTATAGTCATCTTTAGTGGCGTATCTTAAATCAATGAACACACAAGAAACTTTCTTGTCTTTCTTCAAAAATTTAAGTGCTTCTTTAGCATTTAAAAAATGAATAACATCAAAAAATTTAGAGAAACTTTTTTCAAATTCCTCTACTTCTTTAAGTTTACCGCAAATAAGGACTAATCTCTTGTTTTGAACTTTATCCATATTGCCTCTTAATAATAATGTAGTCTCTTATTATTATATATTAACAATTAAACTATACAATTCCAAACTGATTTAATTAGTGACAAGAATTGTCATAAAAGTAAGGTTAAAACACTAATTATTTTTTTAATTATTTTTGAAGTAGAAAATTTCTTTAATTATATGTATTTTAGGCAAATGATTAATTTTGAAAGAGATTTACTTTATAAAATTCAGATACAAATGTTTGGCGCTTCAATCGTGATGCATAAACTGTTTTAAAATCTAATAGGGTAGATTGTAGAGGTCTTGCAAACTTTGTAAATTATTTTTAGAAGATGATTATGATAAAATAGGATTTGCTAATTATACTTTCAATAATAATGAAGGTTGCTATAAATACCAACAAATGGTTATTAAAAAAATTATAGTAATTGATTTGCATATCGTAGATAATTAAAGGGAACAAAAAGGTTCCTTTTTTAAAATCAACTATCAGTTGAGTATAATAAACTAAGCGATTATTGAATATATATCGCACTATATTTATTATTTAAGAGAACCGAGGTATTAAAATGAATAAAGAAAAAATGGGTCAATTTCTTATTGAATTAAGGAAAGAAAAGAACCTAACTCAAAATGATTTATCGGAAATATTTAGTGTTTCGCCACAAGCTATTTCTAAATGGGAAAGTGGTAACAGCATTCCAGATATCGATATGTTAGAAAAGATATCTAAATTTTATAATGTTTCTATTGAAGAGATTATTAATGGAGCTAAAAACGTTACCCCTACTAATCTAAATAATAAAGACAACTTAAACACACCTACTACTACTACAAAGAAACCAAAATCAGAATTAACAAAAGATTTGTTTTCCTTTATTTTTTCAATGTGTTTTATGGTTCTATTTGCACTACTTTATATATTAAATGTTTATTCCGTTCCTATTTTTTTAACTGGATATGGATATGTTCAAGCAGTTTTTACAGGTTATAAACTCCTTTTTAATACAGATGGAATTCTTACAGTTTTATTTTGGATTTTCACTGTTTCTATGAACGCTTCTTTTTTAGTAAATATTGGATTATGGATCTCTCAAAGTAAAAAAGCTTATTATATCGCACGAATTGTTCTATCAAGTATTGCAACATCATTTGCTATATCAATTTACTTTTATTGCTGTTCAGTAAGTCCAATTTTATATGAAAGTAAATATTATTATTCATATATGACGCCTGGAATGGTAGCGATTTTAATTCTTTATGTCGTTTATTTTATCTTAACTTTGACGCTTCCTTTAACAAACCACCATCATTTCTTTGGTAAAAAGAATAATGAAGCAAAAACAACAAAATAGTCTAATATTACTTTTATCCTATTTATTAAGATCATAGATTATAGTTTTAAAGTTCAACTTATAATAAGTGATTAAAAAAATATACAAAATATAAATCTAAAATAGTATTATTTTAATTATGAAAAAAGCTATATTTTTTGATCTCGATGGAACATTGTGGGATGCAATTAATGAAATAAAAGATAGTTGGAATGAGGCAATGAAGGAACTTCATGAACCTTATTCATTTACATATGAAAAAATGAAATCATTTATGGGTCTTACTCCACTTGAAACTGTTCCACTAGCATTTCCAGGCGTTTCTATTGATAAAGGTCTTAAGCTTTTTAAAGCTTGCTTTAATAACGAAATAAAATATTTAAAAACTCATTTAGGTAAACTTTATCCTGATGAAGAAATTATTTTGAAAGAACTTTCTAAAAAATATTCACTATATATTGTCTCAAATGCAGATGTCGGTTACATTGACAACTATGTCAATGGATATCAATTTAACGCTATATATGATGGGTTATTGTGTGCTGGAGATACTGGATTTCCAAAATATAAGAATATAATCTATTTAAAAGAAAAAGAAAAAATAAATGAAGTTATTTATGTTGGAGATACAGAAAAAGATTTAATTGAATCAACAAAAGCGAACGTAAAATTTATACATGCTGCTTATGGATTTGGAGTTATTAAAGATGATAAGAATTATATAAATTCTTTTAAAGAACTTCCTGCTCTTGTTGATAAAATATTTTCAGAATATGACAGTTTCTAATTTAAAACCCACTCTCATTATTGTAAAATAAGTGAAAGTGGGTTTTTAATATGAAAAACGAAAAAAATTCTAGTAGCGTTTCTGGTGAGAAGCCTTTTAAATTAAACTACAAAAGAACCTTTATAATTGGTTTTGCGTTCTTTGGTATTTTACTTTTATGGCAAGTCTATGATTCATGGTGTCCTACATTTTTAACTGAACTTTTTAAGGAAGCTTTAGGTACAAGTAAAAATGAAGAAGTCCAATATCTTGTTGGTATCATGATGGCGTTAGATAATGTTGCAGCCTTAATTATGCTTCCAATATTTGGTCACTTAAGTGATAAAACACACACAAAAATAGGAAAACGAATGCCTTATATTTTAGTTGGTACATTTATTTGTGCAGTTGCTTTCCCATTTATTCCTATCTTATTCCACTACCATAATATGGGTGGAACGATTGCAATGATGGCAATAGTTGTTTTCTTTGCAATGATGTATCGTAATCCTGCTGTTGCTTTGATGCCTGATATTACTCCAAAACCATTAAGATCAAAAGCTAACGGTATCATTAATATTATGGGTTATATCGGTGGCGCTTTTGCTACTGTTGTTGGTATTGTCTTCGTATTATCTAATTATTTAGGTGGCGCTGGTGCTACAAATTGGATTAACCACACTGCTAATATTTGGATTATTGAAGTTCCATTCTTAGTTGCTTCTGTTCTTATGGTTATAAGTGCTCTTGTTTTATTCTTCTCAATAAATGAAAACAAACTCGAAGAAGAAATGAAACCTGAGATGGAAAGAGGAGAAAAAGTTGCGGCTGTTGTTGATGAAGTTAAAGAAGACAAACCATTAACTAAAGCAAATAAAATTATGCTTTTCTTAATCCTTGGTGCCGAATTCTTCTGGTTTATGGCTGATAATGGAATCGGTACATTTATGGGCAACTACACTCTTTACTACTTAAAATGTAAGACTAGTTCTAATATGATTAACACTATTGTTGGTGGTTTAGGAAGTGTTATTGGCTTTGCAGTTGGTGGAACAATTGCTGGAAAGATTGGAAGAAAATGGACTATTCTTACTGGTTTATTAATTGCCTTTACTAGTGTTGCTGTTTGGTTAACATTAGGTTTAATTATTCCAGTTAAGACTCCTGCAGAAGGTGCTTATAATGCCTTCCCTATTTATCTATATATTATTTGGGGATTAAAAGGATTTGGTATGTCACTTGTTCACATTAATTCATTCCCAATGGTTGTTGAATTATCATCATCTAAAACAGTTGGTAGATTTACCGGTTATTATTATGCTTCTTCAATGGCTGCTCAAACATTAACTCCATGTTTATTAGGTTTACTCTTACTTTCACCTAACTTTGGATTTGATTTACTCCCATTATATGCAACTATTTGTTTATTAATTTCTCTAGCAATTTTCTTCTTTGTTAAAAACGTTAAAAAAGGATTAGATCAAAAAGATAAAGCAATTAAAGCCGAATAATTATGAATAAAAAAAGAGTTATTAAACATATTAATCCTCTATTTTTAAAAGGAATTGCTCATCGTGGATTACATGATGATAAATTAACTGAAAATGGTTTAAAAGCTTTTAAAAAAGCAATTGATAATAATTTTGCTTTTGAACTTGATGTCCATTTAACAACTGATAATGTGCTCATTGTTTGTCATGATTCAGAACTTAAACGAACGACAGGAAAAGAAGGAATCATCGAACATTTATCTTTTAAAGAAATAAAAGATAACTATAGATTACTTGATGGAGAAGATGTGCCAACCTTAAAAGAAGTTTTTGCTTTAGACAATGAAAAAGTTCCTATTGTTGTTGAACTTAAAGTATATGAGAAAAACTATAAAGCTTTAGCAAAAGAAACTCTCAAAGAATTAAAATTAATCAAAGATAAAAGAAATATTATTGTAATTAGTTTTGATCCACGTGCTTTACTTTTTATGGGTCACCGCTATATTCGTCAATTATTAGTCACAACAAATAAAAATAACGAAATATTTTGGACTTTTAAATTACGCTATTTCTTTGAATCGCTTGATATGGATAGTGAATTAATGAACAATCCTAAAGTTATTAAATATTCAAAAAATCATTTTATAAACGTATGGACAATAGATTCAAAAAATAAATTTGATAAAGTTTTCCCTTATATAAATACCACGACTTTTCAACTAATGGATAATGATTATGTAAGAGAAAATTTAACTAATAAAAATAAGAAATATCTATAAAAAAATCTCGGAAACTTAATTCCGAGATTTTATTTTTAATACTTTTTTCTAGAGTAACTTCTATCACTTCGTGGTTTACGATCACCATATCTACCCTTCTTACTTTCTGTGTAAGAACCTGGGTTTTCATGGCTGTAATCAGCGCCTTGATAACTATCATTACTTCTTGAATGATAACTATGGCTATCATCATGACTACGATAACCGCGATTATCATCATGATGGCTATACGAGCGACTTCTGCCATTATCATCATCACTTCTATAACTTCTTTCGCCACCACGACCAGCGAATCCATGATTTTCCTCATGTCCACCATCGTAATCACGATGTTCACTTCTTCTATAATCATGACTTCTACCACCACGATCTCCGCCACGACCACCACGGCCAAATGAACGACCGCCTCTTGATGAACTTCTTTCTCTCTTTTCGCTGAGTTCAACATTGATTTCACGATCACCAATCTTATTTCCAGCGACTTTAGCTAAAACATCATCACTAAAATTCTTTGGTAATTCAAAGAATGAGAAGGTATCTTTTAAATAAACATCATTAAAATCAGTATCCTTAATCTCTGGAACATTATCCATAATAAGTTTCTTTAAACTATCCTTATCAAGATTATCCATCATGCCAACATTAATAAAGAAACGTTGGATATTGCTTTCTTTTTCAGCTTTAGCGACTTCTGCAGCGGCTTTAGCATCTTGTTTGGCTTTCTTTTCGGCTTCTTTGTTCTTAAAATCGACATACATCTTAAGGATGGCTGCACTAATTGTCTCACTAGTGAATTGCTCACCAGCAGCACTTAACTCCTTCACGACGGCTGCATAATCATTACTAAATTCAGTTAAATCATTTGAATTTATGGTTGATTGAATGCTTTCAATAATTTTTTCTAATTCCATATTTTTCCTTTGCCTAAATTTCAGGGCGTCTAATAATAGCATAATCAAAAACATAAAGCACTAATTATTTAAAATATTTTAATTTCGCCTTGTTTCTTAATTTTCCCATTAATCGTATAATATAAAAGGTTAGGAGAAAATTATGGCAAATAAAAAGAAAATCGAGAGATTAGCTATGATTCTTTCATATATTACCTTAATCTGCTCCATTGCTTATATTGGCTTTCAACTTTATGTTGCTTATGTTTATGAAAGTGAGATAAACGTCGAAGATTGGATAAAAATTATTTATCAAACTTTATCTTACCTTACTTTATGTATTGGTTTGACTTTAAAAAAAATGTAATCCTTGCTGCTTTAATTACAGGAATAGTTGGTATTTCTTGCTTTTCAATACTTGGAGATTATCAAATTATTTCTGAATTATCTTTCTATTATGAGGTTCAATTTTTCCTTGGATTTACCCACACAATCTCAATTATTTCAGATCTTATATTTTTAGTTGCTACTATTTCTTTTTTAATCTCTTTACTAGAAATATATTTAACAAATTCAATGAAATATACCCTCATTTTCTTTTATATTTTTGTTGGATTTTCATTTTTAAGTCTTATTTATTGTATTTATGTATTTGCAAGTAACCAAGCCTTAATTGCTTTATTAGGAATTGGTTCATATATAATTGGTATTGTTTATGGAACTTTATGCATATTAGTCATTCGTGCATATTTCTACGAAATTCTTGATAATGATTTAAATAAGTAGGAGATTTTATGAATAAAGAAATTAAACAAAGAGAAAAAGAAAGAGAAAAAGATACTGATAGAGAATTATCTAAAGTAGATTCTTTAATTGACTCTTATCGTAAAAATAATACTTATAAAGCTTTCGCAACCAAAAATGATATTAGTACAATCGAAATCGATCTAAATGATAACGAAATCTATAAAGAATATTCTAGTCATAATCTTTTAAACAACTCAATATACGATTATGTTGAAGATACTTATGTTCTTTTTAATCGTAAAAATGGACTTGAAGTTAAATTTAAATTTCCTAGTAAGATGAAAGATGATGAAAAAGAAAGAATTAAAGAACTATTTAGAGTGCACTATGCACTTAAATATAAAGAATTACGTAAAAAGATGGATAAACAATTAATTTTATCAATTCTCTTTATATTTATTGGTGTATTAATTTTAACTATTCACTCAATTTACGTTTCTTTAAATTCCACTTCTATTTATGGAGAAGTATTTGATATCATGGCTTGGGTCTTTGTTTGGGAAGCCGTTCAAACTTTATTCGTTGATTCGCTTGATAATCGTCGAGATTTAAGAATGTATACTTTATTATATATGGCACAACCTGAACTTTACGATAAAAAATAAAGAAAAATATGAGTCAAAATATTACTCTATATAATTTAAGGAATTCTCTAGGCTTAAGTCGTTTTGCCTTAGCAAAAAAGGTTAGGATACCTTATATTTTCATTTATCTTTATGAAAACGGATATATTCACATCTTAAAAAAACATTTAATGAAGTTTAGTGCTTTTTTTAATGTCGATCCTACAGTTTTTAATGATGATTTAGGTTATCCTACTCCTCTTTACAAAGAACCTAGTGATGGAAAGTTTAAAGCAAAAGCTAAAAAGAAGATTTTAAGTTTACCATCGATTATCATTAACGTTTCTTTATTTTTTGTTTCTTTAGGAACGATGGTTTATGGTCAAACCTTATATAAAAAATCTAATACTAATGTCTATCAATATTATGATTCAACTTTCCTTAATGTTTTAGATTCATTAAAAGGGAATGGCGAATATGTTGAGTTACTAGACGCTTATTCTTATACATATAAAGATGAAGCTGGGAACAATTTTGAGATCACTACCAGTAGTGATAAAAATAATTGCAACAATACGACTTACAAAGTAAGTTTGATTGATGGTGATTCAACAATTGATTTAACTTTCTTAGAGAGTAAAAATGCTGAACCTACTTTTTACTATACAAACATTAATCTCGAAGAGTTTTCACTTGATACACTTGGTCTTGATTCACTTACAATTGGGGTTGGCGGATACTATAACGAAAAGTTTGAATTACAGCATCTTTATCGTAATAGCGTAAACGCAATTCATGGAACGGAACTAACAAATTTAAATGCTAAAATTTCAGCTGCTACTCCAACTATAAATTCATTATTTAAAAGCACTCTTTCTTCAATTGAGGCCACATATGATGGATCTTTCATAGATTTTTTAAATCTTCAATTAAAAGGAAGCAAGATAATTCATGGTTATAAATCTTTAGGCACACAACTTATAACGTATGCTACTTTTAGTGCTGCAATATTTGCCTTTTTCTCAATTTTATTACCAATTTCTAGATACTATGTTAAGAAGAAATATAAATTTGAAGATGTTCCGCTTGAAGAAAATCCATCAGCAATGGATTTAGAGATGAAATCGCACAAAAAACCTTTAAAAAAGAATATGCCAAACATTCTTTTCATTCCTGAAACATTAATTAGACTCGTTGTTGTTGGACTTGTTATCTATTCTTCGACTCTTTTATTTCAAGTCGCTTTAAAAGTATCTTTATCGACAACAATTTCACAAACTATATTAAGTCTTATTGGTCTTGCAGAATATATTAAAACTGTGCCATACGTTCCTCTTGCTACTTTATTGTGGTTTTTCATTCGTCTAGAAATGCTTCACCACACTAAATATTTAATTAGACAAATTGTAATGTTCTTCTTTTTTGGCGTACTCTATTACATTTTTGAAAATATGGGTGGATTCTTATTTGGTGGACTTGGAGATACTTATCGACAAGTTTTATTTATTATTTTCCAAACAGTTCTTCCAGGAAATTTACCATGGGGTATTGCTTGTTTCTCTTTAATTGTTTTATTTTTATTAACAACACCTAAGAATCTTAAATATAAAAAGGGTGGCGTTATTTGGAGATGCTTAGTAATTTTACCTATTTCATATCTTGTTGGTTCTTATCTCTATTCTGTTGGTACTAGCCTTTGGGGATGGGAAAAACTTCCAACCTACTTAGAAGCTTTATTATATCGAAAACAATTTTTAACAATGTCTTTTGCTATTTTATATCCATTTACAATTTGGCTTTATCGTAAGATTGTCCGTAAAAAGTTTGGTATTTTAAATGCCAAAAAATATGTACATGGAAATAAATATTTTTTAATCAAAAATATTTGTGCCTGCACCATTATTTTAGCTTTAGCTCTTGTTGGATTTTTAATGAAAGACAATTCTTTAGCAAAAACTTTAGATATGAATAAAGGTTATAATATTGCTTATTTAATTCCACTTATTCTTTTCTATCATCCACATATGGGCAAACGAAATCCAATTATTGATGGATCATTTGCAATAGGTTATGGATTTGGATTATCGTTCGCTTATATTTATATTGCTCAAATTGTTCTTTTATTTGATTTATATCTTCCATTAGTTTTCCCATATATGTTCTAAAATTATTTTTATTAATATTATTAAAAATATCTGACATTAAGCATTAATTATAAAATAATGTAAAAAGATAAGATAAAGACATATAAATTAGCATTTAGGAGTCTTTTTTCCACTATCAAAAAGGACATAAACTTTGCATAAAAGAAAAATATGAAATTAGAAAAAATTATTTTTTAGTAGAAAATCAAATTAATTAAACAAAATTTCCGCATTATTTGTACCTGAATTAAGCCACTTATCTTCACCCAAATTCTTTAGATATTCTGGTACTTCTTTTGTTCTTTTAAAATACAAATTAATATTATTGTCACAATAAAGAAAACCATATTTATCAGTACTTTCAATAACATCGATATGCTTAAAAGTTGGACCTAAAATTGCTTCTTCGCTAACGTGAATTTCTTGATAATTTTTGATTTGAATACAATCACTACTAGATAAATCAATTGTTTTACAATAAGCATTAAAAGCTGAAACAAAAAAGTTTTTAGAACTGCTTCTTATTAGGGTAAAAACATGCTTACCAAAATCGCCTCTCACTTCTTTTAAAGAAGCAGGAAATACAAGTTCATCCATATCTAAATGACTAAAAGATTCTGCCTCTAGTTCTTTAATTCCATTTCCTAAATCAACATATTTTAGATTTTCAGCTAAATTAAACATATTCTTAAAAACATAGGTAAGAGAACTAGGCAAAATTAGTTTATTAATTGTTGAATCGGATACACTAACAAAGTTTTCGTTTATTTTTGTTGTTTCCTCATTAAACTCTAAAGTAATCGAATTGGTGTAAGGAATACCATATTGATTATAAGTAAAACCACCCATATATATTACCGAAGACAAATTACCAGTTTTTAAGTAATTTAATTTGTAATCGTTTTCAAATAATCTATTATCGCTAACAGTTGATTCATTAACATTATTTAAGTAAACCTTTTCTAACTTTGGACAATTTGCAAACGCTCTTGATTCAATTTTAATTAAATTAGCGTCAATTTCTACTTCTTCTAATGAACTAGGATCACTAAATAGATTTTCACCAAGAGTAGTTACAACATAATTATTTATCTTTTTATTGATAAATACTTTCTTTGAATTTACTTTAATTTTATTAATTTTTATCGATTTATTATCGTTATTTATTGTGTAATCAATATCTTCCATTTTCCAATTAGAATTACTATTATCATGCAACCCTAAAACACCAAATACTATTGTGCACGCAATAAGAACCGTTGATACTGAAAGTACTACAGCATAAATATGCTTTCTTTTAGCATGTAATTTTCCTAATTCACAAACTTTTTCCAGTTTACCAAAATATAAATCTTCATAATCGACTTTGTAAAATTCAACAATCTTTTTAAATTCTAAAATACTAGGTAATGATTCTCCTTCTTCCCATCTTGTTATTTTGTCTTTAGATGTTCCTAATTTTTTAGCTAAATCACCTTTTGTTAATAATTTACCTTCTCTTAAAATTTTTAAACCAGAAACAAATATTTTATTATCAAAAGAATTATGATCACATAAATCATTAATTTTCCTATTTTCTAAATTCATGAAACTAGACAAATCAATTTCTAGTATTTTACATAACGAGCCTAAGTAAGCAATATTAATTTGGACATTACCATTTTCATATCGAGATACCGCTTGATAACTACAAAACAAAACTTCCCCAATGTCGCTTTGCGACAAGTTTAATTCTTCACGTCTTTCCTTTAATAACTCACCATAGTTAGAAAAGTTATTTATCACTCTCATTTTTTTATTTTATGTCATTTATTAAAAAAAGTAAACTTTTAATAATTGAATGCCTTATTAATAAAAAAGCACCGATATTTTCGGTGCTCTATATTCGATTGGTGCCCCCTCGCAGAAT
>DAIODM010000003.1:0-65122 GCA_036746835.1 Candidatus Onthovivens sp.
TATCCCAGCTTCTAAAGACTGCGGTAACAGCTTCGTGTAATTGAACCATTGGATCAGTTGGGAAATCTTCACCAAACTTCTCTTTATAATAAGCTTTATATTTCTTAACGAGTTCTTTTAATTCATCGGTTGTAACTTGAGTATCAAGTTTATAACCTTTCTTCTCTTTGATTTCATCAAGCATCTTATCCATATCTGTTCTTGGATATCCTTTAGCGATATTTGTGAACATTAAGATAAATCTACGGAATGAATCGTAAGCGAATCTTTCGTTGTTAGAAACTTTAGCAAGTTGAGCGACAGTTGTATCATTTAAACCTAAGTTTAAAATGGTATCCATCATACCTGGCATTGAGACTCTAGCACCACTACGGACTGAGACAAGTAATGGATTTCCATTACGTCCACCGAATGTTTTACCAGTCTTCTTTTCGATTTCTGCAACACCTTTATCAACTTGATCAAATAACCATTTTGGCATCTCTTTATTGTTATCATAATAAAGGGTGCATGCTTCTGTGGTGACAGTAAATCCTGGTGGGATTGGGACACCAGCGTGAGTCATTTCAGCAAGACCATAACCTTTTCCACCGAGAAGCTCTTTCTTTAAACCAGCTTTGTTAGCTTCTTCGAAAGAAAATACATATTGTTTTTCTTTTGCCATTAATATTTCCTCCTTATGGCAGTTGTTTTTCAACGCAAAAATATTATAGCAAAAGTTTTTTAATTTTAATATGTAATATTAAAAACACTTCACCTTTTTAAGGCGAAGTGTAGAAAAATTAAATAATTTTTTAAAAAGCGACGTGGAATATATTGCTAATTAACTCAAAAATTGAGAAATAAATGAGTAAACTTGAGACATCTACAACACTTGTAATAAGTGGTCCGCTCATTAAAGCTGGATCTTTATGGAAGGCTTTAGCGATTAAAGGCAAGATGCAACCCATAACCTTGCTTAAAATTATTGTAAAGAAAAGAGTCGCAGCAACAAGTAAAGAAATACCACATCTTGCTTCAAAAATCTGTAAGGAATCTAAACCAGTAGTGGTTGGATAAGTGACCATATTAAGGTACATTTCAATTAAAAACCAAACAAAACTTGCAAAAGAAGTGATGCCACCAACGATTAAAGAAATTCTAAATTCCTTCCAAAGAATTTTTCCATATTCTTTTGGTTTATATTCGTTTAAGGCAAGACTACGAACCATTAATGTAGAAGTTTGACTTCCAGCGTTTCCACCTGTATCCATAATAGTAGGAATAAAGGCACTTAAAACAGCAACTTGTGCTAATGCGCTTTGAAAATTACTTAAAACAACACTTGAAAAGACATCAAGAATAAGTAAGAAAATAAGCCAAGGAATACATTTAAAAGCTAATTTAAAAACTCCAGTATCACGATAACTATCTTCAAGAGGAGCAACACCTGCGGTAATCGCAATATCTTCATTTGCTTCTTCTTGAATAACATCGACGATATCATCGACAGTAATAATACCAATTAAACGCTTATCATCGTTTAAAACAGCGATAGCGTTTAAGTCATAACGACGGACTAATTCAGCGACTTGCTCTTGATCGGTATTAACATCAACTGTTACAAAATCTCTATTCATAATATCTTCAAGAGTTTCATCATATTTTGCAAAGATTAAATCATCAAGATCTACAGTACCTAAAAAATTACGTTTTGCATCCTTTACAAAAATAGTGTAAATAGTTTCAGCATCTTTACCAAGTTCACGAATTTTATCGATTGCATCCTTAACAGTAGTGGTGTTTAAAAATTCAAGATATTCAGTAGTCATAATTGAACCAGCTGAATCATCTTTATAATTTAAAAGTTTATTAATGATTGCTCGATCTTCTTTATTAGTATTATTTAAAATCTTTTTAACAAGATTAGCAGGCATATCTTCAATAAAATCTGCGATATCATCATTACTTGATGAATCAAGAAGACTAACAATTTCTTTATCAGTCATTGCTTTTATAACAGCTTCCTTATGTTCATCATCTAAGTAATTAAAAAATACACTAGTAAATTCACTTTTTACGACTCTAAAAATAGGAATAATTTCCCTAGTGTTTTCAACAGGAATTTCGTTGCAAGCTTCTGCAATATCAATTTCCGGATAAAGATCAAAGAGTTCTTTAATTCCACGATAATCTTTAGTTGCTAATAATTTTTCAACTTTTTCAGTTTGAATTTCTCTCATATTATCCGTTCCTTTTTTAATTAAAAATATTATATATTTCTCAGTATTAAAAAGATACAAAAATAATTAATAATTTTAATTAAAATTACAATTGATTTTTTAGGTAGCGTTTAGCCAACTTGGATGGTTTTAAATAAAAAGGAATTTCACCAGTATTATGAAAATAAACTTCTAAATTTAGGGTATCTAAATTTATAAATTTAATATTAGAATCATCGATTAAAGGACTGTCTTTTTCATAATCCGATGGGAGATATAGGGTGTTTTCGAGATAAATGTCTTGAGTTTCCCCTAATTCAATTAACGAAGTATTTTTAAAATTTAAGATTAAAGTTTCGCTCCAAATAAAAGAGCAAAATAATCTAATGATAAAGAAGAAATAGATTTAAATTCATGATTCTCAATGTTTCCAGAAACAGTTTTAAGCGAAGTAGTGAAAATTAAAGTATTACTAGTTAAATTAGCAAAGTTATTGCCATTTAATTCTTTAATTCCTTCACTAAGAACAATGTAGTGCAGACCCTAATCAGCTTACGATATTCCTAAAATTCCTCGTCTCTTTTTATATAACGACCACAAGTATATAAATTATTTTTTATCTTCACAAAGACATTAAAGATGAAAAAAAGTACGAAAAAACGCATGAAATGTACCAAAAATGTACCACATTTCTATTTAAGTGACAATTTTTCGCATTTTTGTTGAGAGAGAGTTTATAATATTTTTAAAATGATGTTGTTAAATGCGTTATTCTAAAAGCAGACCAAGGGGAGGTTTTAACTGTGAATAAAAGCTTTGTGATACTTGATATTTACAATTTATTAATCAAGCGCGAACCATTTAGTGTTGATTCCATTTCTAGGAAATACAACATTAGTAGGAGAACAACTTTACGTTATGTGAAAGTTGTTAAAGACTTCATTCTCGAATACTATACTGGTTATAGTGTAAATTTCGATAAGATTGAAGGCACATACCGATTAATTCAAGGTTAGTTAAAAAAAGAGAAATTTAGTAGGAATTTCTCTTTTTTTATTTATAAAACTCTTATCAATGCTTATAATTTAATTATGGCAAATAATAAAGAATATGTAGTCTCTATAGACTATGGAACTCAATCAGTTCGTGTTTCGATTATTGATAAATTAGGAAATTTTTTAGCTTTTGAGCAAGAGCGTTATGCTCCAGCTTATAAATCACCAAAACCTGGGTATGCTGAACAAGATCCAGATTACTATTTTGAGTGCATGGCAAAAGCAGCTAATCGTATTGCTGAAAAACATCAAGATTTACTTAAAAAATGTATAAGTATTTCTTCAACTTGTTTTAGAGATTCGGCAGTTTTCTTAGATGAAAATTATAAGTCAGTTCGTCCAGCTATTATTTGGCTTGATCAACGACAAGCAAAACTTGAAAGAAAGATTCCTAAAGTCTATAGTTTAGCTTTCTTTTTAATAGGAATGCGTGAAACTATTATTTTAAATAGAAAAAGAACTCCAGCTTTATGGGTTCAAGAAAATCAACCAGATGTCTGGAATAAAGTTCGTTATTATGTTCCAATGAACTTATATCTTAATTATCGTTTAATTGGTGTTTTAAAAGATTCAGCCAGTAACATGGTTGGACATTTTCCAGTCAATTTTAAAACTGGGAAAAATTATAGTGAAAAAGCTCCTAAAGGCTGCATATATGGCGTAGATCCAATTATGGTTCCTACTTCTTGTGAAGTTGGCGAAAAGATTGGTGAAGTTACGGAAGAAGCTAGTAAATTAACAGGACTTCCTGTTGGTTTACAATATATTACTTCTGGTTATGATAAGAGTTGTGAAGCGCTTGGTTGCGGAGCTATTATAAAAGATTATGCTCATATAAGTTATGGAACTAGTAGTTCAATTGCTGTTGTTAGTAAACATTACTTTGAACCAGAACCATTTTTACCAGCATATAAAACTTGTTATCCAGGATACTATAGTGGAGAGGTTCAAATTTATCGTGGATATTGGATGCTTCATTGGTTTACAACTGAGTTTGCTGAAAAACAAACTTTAGAAGCGCAAATTGAAAACATGGCGGTAGAAGAAGTTTTAAATAAGAAACTTCTTGATATTAAACCAGGTTGTGATGGATTAATTCTTCAACCATATTGGGGACCAGGTTTAAGTCGTCCTTTAGCTAAAGGTGCAATTATTGGTTTCTACGATGTTCATACTAAGTATCACGTATATCGTGCAATTATTGAAGGTATTGCCTTTGCTTTAAAAGAAGGCCTTGATGGAATTGTTAAAAAGACTCATACGCCAATTAACTATATTACGGTTAGTGGTGGAGGAAGTCGTAGTGACGCAATTTGTCAAATAACATCTGATATTTTTGGTCTTAAAGTTGTTAAAGGTGAGACTTATGAGTCGTGTTCACTAGGATGTGCTATGTCACAATTTATCTCACTTGGTATTTATAAAGATGCTGCTGAAGCAAAAGATAAAATGGTTCGTTATGTTAAAACATTCTATCCAGATGAGAAAAATTCAGCAGAATATAAGCGATTATATAAGAAAGTTTATAAACATATTTATCCAAATTTAAAGAAGATATATAAAGAATTACACGAACTTCAACTTGAAGCGATGGAAGAAGAAAATTAAAAAACCTTAGGAGAAGTCCTAAGGTTTTTATTTTAGCTTTCTTCAGCTTCACCCTTTTTCGCCATTGGGTTATTGCCAGTAAATTGTGAGTTATAAAGTTCAGCATAGAAACCATTTTGAGCAAGTAATTCTTTATGATTTCCAGTTTCAACAATATGACCTTTTTTCATAACAATGATGAGTTTAGCATTTTTAATTGTAGATAAACGGTGAGCGATAACAAATGATGTTCTATTCTTCATAATCTTATCAAGAGCATCTTGAATTTGTTGTTCAGTACGTGTATCAACGCTTGAGGTTGCTTCATCAAGAATCATAATTTTTGGTTTACTTAAAATTGCTCGAGCTATAGTAAGTAATTGTCTTTGACCTTGAGAAACATTGTTACCATCTTCGTTTAACATATAGTTATACCCGCCAGGTAACGTCTCAATAAAGTGAGAGATATGCGCTTCTTCACAAGCTTTCTTAATTTCTTCATCGGTTGCTTTTGGATCACCATAAAGTAAATTTTCTTTAATGGTTCCTTTAAATAACCAAGTATCTTGAAGAACCATACCAACTGATCCTCTTAAAGCGGCACGAGTGTAATCTTTAGTGGAAACTCCATCAAGTTTAATTGAACCATTGTTTAATCTATTAACAATTGTGTTCGAAATTAAATTTAATTTTTCTTGAATTTCTTTATTATTAACTAAATCTTTATCAGCCTTACTAGTAATTAAAGTGTAGTAATTTTGTAAATCAGTTAAGGCTTTTAAAGTTGCTTCGTGAATACTTAATTTATCATTATAATCAATAGTATCTCGCGTGGATTTAGCTAAATGAAGGATTTCTTCGAGTTCATTTTTAATCCCAAGTTCAGCATTTATAATCTCATCTTTAGCGGTGACACTATCGATTTCATAGAATCTCATAATCAAATTAACAATAGTAGTTTTTCCAGCTCCGGTTGGACCAACAATTGCTACTGTATCGCCTGCTTTTACTTTTAAAGTGAAGTTTTCAATAAGTGGTTTATCGGTGCTATATTCAAAGAAAACATTATCAAATTCAAAATCACCTTTAACATTATTTTCGTTATTTATTGCATCAACTTTATCTTTAACTTCTTCTTTTTGATCTAATAAATTAAAGATTCTTTCAGCACTTGCAACAACACTTTGAATAACGTTAGCAATTTGACCTAATTGCAGGAATGGTCGATTAAATAATCTTAAAAATAAGAAGAAAGTAATCATAGTTGCAGCATCGCTAATAATACCAGCAACAACTGCAATTCCTACATAAGCTAAGTTATCAATAAAGATAGTTGCTGGCCAAATAATACCACTTAAGAATTGAGATTTTTGATCAGCAATTGCCATCTTTTCATTACTAGAATCGAAGTCTTTTTCGACATCTTCTTGTTTATTAAATAACTTAATAATCATGTAACCAGCGTAGTCTTCTTCAACCTTACCATTTAAAACACCAAGTTCTTTACGGTAATTAGCGAATTGTTTACCACTGAATTTTGAAACAAAGAAAACGACAGCTAAAGTAAGTGGTAAAGAAGCAAGGGCAACAAGAGCAAGTCGATAATCAATAACCATCATTGCAACTAAAGTTCCAAGGAATAAAGTAATTCCTGAGAAAGTTTGGGTGATGATTGTATTTAAATTACGTGAAATATTATCAACATCATTTGTACCGATTGATAAGGTATCTCCATAAGCTACTTTATCAAAATAGGATAAAGGAAGTTTATCGAGTTTACTTTGAACTTTATCTCTCATTTGGTAAGCATATCTTGCGCCAATTGACACACTAATATATTCACTAAGCCAACTAAGTAAAGCACTAACAACATAAACTGCGATTAAAATTCCAAACTTTGTTAAGAAGACATCCCAAACAATATGGATATTCATCTCATTATCGAGATTAAACATCGAATTCATGCTATCGGTAGATAAAATATCTTTAAATAAAACTGGAGAGTAAATAGATAAAACAGCACTTGCAATAGATAAGAGAATAACAACAATAATTAAAGGAATTTCTTTTTTAAATTCTTTAATCATTCTTTTAGAAGTACCTTTAAAATTTCTTGGTTTTTCTAAGGTTCTTTGTCTTGGTCCTGGCATAGTTATTTACCTCCTTCTAATACGGCAGTTTTTGCCATATTAATGGTCTTTTCAACTTCATCTGGATCAAGTTGAGATTTAACAATATCTTGATAAATCTTGCATGTTTTTAAAAGTTCTTCATGTCTTCCTTGACCAACACATTTGCCATCATTTAAAACAACAATATTATCAGCATCTAAAATTGAAGAAACACGTTGAGCAACAACAATAATTGATGAATTCTTCGTATATGGTTTTAAAGCAGCTCTTAATTTAGCATCTGTTTTGAAATCGAGAGCACTAAAACTATCATCAAAAACATAAATTTCTGGTTTTCTTACTAAGGCTCGAGCAATACAAAGTCTTTGCTTTTGCCCACCTGAGAAGTTTTTACCGCCTTGAGCAACATAACTATTTAATCCGTCAGGAAGTTTTGAAATAAAGTGTTCAGTTTGAGCAACTGATAAAGCTTCGTTTATATCGTCATCGTTAGCTTTTTCGTTTCCAAAAAGGATATTATCTTTAATAGTTCCCTTAAATAAAACAGCAGTTTGAGGAACAAAACCAACTTTATCTCTTAAAATTCTAAGAGGCATTTCTTTAATATCAATTCCATCAACTAAAACGCTTCCGCTTGTTGCATCATAGAAACGAGGAATTAGATTAATTATTGAAGATTTACCACTTCCAGTGCTACCAATAATAGCGGTAGTAGTACCTGGTTTTGTTTTAAAAGAAATGTGTTCAACACAAGGAACTTTTGCATCTGGATAAGTGAAACTAACATCTTTAAATTCAATAACTCCTCTTTCTTTAGAATCGTTGATCTTTTTAAGAAGTTCAGGAGTCTCATCAACATCTTGAATCTTGTTTTCGGTATTTAAAACCTCATCAATACGTTTCGAGCTTGCAGTACCTTGAGGAATCATAATGAATAACATAGCAAACATCATAAAACTCATCATAATTTGCATCGAATATTGGGCAGCAACCGCAGTATTTGTAATTGTTGCAGTAATTGCGTTTTGACTTGTAAGAACATTTACGCCTTCAAGTAAATAGAAACCAAGGGCATAAATTCCTACATAACAAAGGTTAAAAATAATTAAAATTACTGGGTTTGCAACAGACATAGTTCGACCAACTTTTACAATGATCTTGGTCATGTCGGTGTTGGCTTTATCAAATTTCTTATATTCAGTTTCTTGTTGATTATAGGCACGAATAACTCTAATACCAGTTAAGTTTTCTCTTAAAACAACTGTTACATTATCGGTCTTTTCTTGAATTTGCTTAAAGATAGGAGTTGCAATAATCATTAATATAGCCATGATTCCTATAATTAAAGGAATACAAATTGCTAAAACAATCGCAAGTCGTGATTCTCCTTGAAGAATCTTAATTAAAGCAATTACCATATAAGTAGGTGACATAATTAAAGTTCTAACAGTCATAAAGACAAGGTTTTTAACTTGTTCGATATCGTTAGTGGTTCTTGTTATTAAAGTAGCTGTTCCAAATTTATTGTAGTTAGTTAATGATAATCGATTAATTTTATGAAACATCTCATATCTCATTCTTTTTCCAACGTAAGCACCAAGGAAACTATTAAAGTATCCTTGAATAACAGCAAGAACAACAACAGCAAAGGAAATAAGTACCATATAACCGCCTTGAATAAGGATGTTTGTTATGGCGTCTTGTTTTTGAGCATCAGTAAAACCAGCTTGAGGCATCGCATTTTGAATATTGCCCATGTACTCTGGAAGCATTAATTGAAGATAACATTGCGCAAAAATACAAATAGCAACTAAAAGGACTAAATACCATCTTTCACTTAATATTTTAATTACTCTTTTCATTTTATATCCTTCTTTCTGTAGAATAAGTTCATAACGATTTCATCATTAGGAACTAAAGGTTTTCCATTTTCTTGATGCTTCATATTTAATGAAGCAATTCCAAGAAGCATTGTCGAATTAGCAAAGAAAATTTCAAATGGGTCACCAGGAATAACATCATGGTCATCCTGTCCTTTTTTAATTTCTTTTATCATTCTTTTAAATGCTTTTGGTGGTTTATTTTTGAGTTTTTCTTTATCTAATGAAGCATCCATTATCATGTAATAAGCATAATAACAAGCCATATCATCCTTTCTTAGCACATCAAGAACTAGAGATGTTACCTTTCTTATATAGTCAATTCCAATAAGATTTGTGTTCTCTACAAAATACTTAACTCCCGCATTTCTTTCTTCAGCATTGGCAATTATTGTGGCTTGAATATCATTTTTTCCTTTGAAATAGTGATAGAAAAGGCCATGAGAGATTTTAAGTTTTTTACATATGTCATCAACACTAACTGTGGCAAATCCATGTTCACAAAATAGTTTGAGGGCAGTGTTTAAAATTTCTTTTTCTCTTTCTTCTTTTATTTCTAAACATTGAGTAGTAGTTTTTGGCATAATTTTTAACTCCTGGAGTGATTATATTTTTAATTGGCAACATTGTCAATGAAAAAAATATTGAATATAAATACCACTTTTTAACAAAAATGGTAAAATTATATAGTATGGTAAAAAATAAATATCTACTTTCTTGGAAAATATAGGTATTTTGTCTAGTTTGCCTCATAGTTAACTTTGGCTTTTCACAGTTAGCAATCCTTTTAAAGTTACCACTATATATAGATAATATTGGAAATACAATCGCTGGTGCATTAGTGGGTGGATTACCTGCTATCGCAGTTGGTTTCTTTACTAATTTATTAAATTCAATCACAAGTCCAATGAGCGTTTTCTATGCTTCTATCAGTATTATGATTGCTTTCTTTACTGGGGTTATTTCTAGCAAAGGATTATTTAGAAAATTAAGTGGTTATCTTATTGAATACTTAATGCTCGTCTTCTGTGGAGGCTTTTTAGGGTCACTTTTAACTTGGGGTCTTTATGGAGAAAGTGTTGGATCTGGATTAAGTGGAAGTATGGCATTATTCTTCTATAAATATGGAATGAATGGTTTCTTTAGCCAACTTATGGCGGACGTTTTCTTAGATATGGTCGATAAACTTATTGTTATTTTTGGTTTATTTTTAGGAATTGCTTTTATTCCTGATAAAATTAAAAAATTCTTACCTTATGGCCATTTTTATTGCAAAGATTATGTAGAAGTTAAAAAAGAAAAAGACGAAACCAAAAAACATATTCTTTCGTTAAAAGTTAAGACTGCAATTATATTTACAGTTGTTAATAGTGTTGCTGGAATTGCTTTAATGGTTTTAACTATTCCAATTTACGAACAAAATATTATTAATTATTATAGTGAACTTGTTAAAACTGAATCTCGTTATGTTGCTAATGTTGTTAATGCAGATGATGTTCCAGAATATTTAGCATATGGAGACACTTATCCAGGATACAAAGAAACAAAAGCAAAGATTAAAGAGATTTACGATGATTCATCTTATATAAGATTTGCTTATGTATATAAGATAAATAATGATGATATTACGGTTATTTTTGATATTGATACCGATGATACTGAAGCTGGTAAACTTGGTGATAAGATTCCTTTTGATAAATCATTTAGTGCGTATTTACCTGATTTAAGAGCAGGAAAAGATATCGAAAAAACATTTATTACTGATGATACTTATGGTTATTTAATTACTTTCTATACTCCATGTGTTGATTCTAGTGGAATTACTCAATGCTATGGTTGTGTCGATATTGATGTTTCCTTAATTCATACTCAAATAAATCAATATGGTGCTAAAGCTATTTCTATTATTCTTTCAGTTGCTTTCTTTGCGTTAGCGATTTCTTATTACTTTATTGAAACTCGTGTTCTTATTCCATCTGCAACAATTATTAATCAAGCGAAAGCTTATGATAAAGTTGGTGAAAAAGATTGGCTTGAAAGCGAAGAATATAAAGAAAGAACTATCGTAAATACTCATGATGAAATGGCTGATCTTTATGATTATATTGATAAATCAGAGGAAGAAATTTCTCGAGATTTCAATCAAATAGAAGAAAAGACAGCGGCTTTAATTGTAATGGAAAAGAATGTTGTTTTAGCTCTTGCTAACGTAGTTGAAGCTCGTGATGCAAATACTGGTGACCATATTGCTCGTACTTCTTTATATGTTAAAGTTATTGCTGAAGAACTTCTTCGTGAAGGAAAATATAAAGATATATTAACAAAAGACTATGTTGAAAAACTTGTTAGTGCAGCTCCATTACATGATATTGGTAAGATTGTAATTTCAGATTTAGTCTTAAATAAACCAGGAAAATTAGATAAAGATGAATTTGAAAAGATGAAGAAACATACGGTTGAAGGCGCTGCTATTATTGATATGGCTCTTAAAGGAGTTAACGAACATAGTTATCTTGATATTGCTCGTGATTTAGCCGCTTTCCACCATGAATGGTATAACGGAAATGGTTATATGAGGGGATTAAAGGGTGAAGAAATTCCATTATGTGCTCGTATAATGGCTATAGCGGATGTATTTGACGCTTTAATTTCTAAACGTAGTTATAAAGAGCCTTTTAGTTATGAAAAATCTATTTCAATTATTAAAGAAGAAAGTGGAACTCATTTTGATCCAAAGATTGTAGAAGTTTTCTTAAGCCCAGAATGCCAAAATATTATTAAAGAAAGATTAGGGATTAAAGACAATAAATAGTTAAGATTCTTTATTTATCTTTGGTTTAATTGTAAAATATCTCCATGAAATTAATTGTTGGTTTAGGTAATCCTGGAAAAGAATATGAAAAAACCCGTCACAATATGGGTTTTGAGACTGTTGATAAATTCGCAGATTCTTTAGGCATTAGTATTGATAAAGAAGATTTTAAAGGATTATATATAAGAACTAAATATTTAGATAATGATTTAATTTTACTTAAACCTTTAACTTTTATGAATTTAAGTGGAGAAAGTGTTATTGCTGTTGCTAAATACTTTAAAATTGAACCAAAAGATATTTATGTAATTTATGATGAAATGGATTTTGATCCAGGCGTTATGAAAATTAAACTTGATGGAAGTAGTGCTGGTCATAATGGAATTAAATCTATTATTCAAAATTTAGGAACTGATAAATTTATTCATGTTCGAATCGGTACTGGAAAACCTACCTTTAATGCCGTAGATTATGTGCTTGGTAAACCATCAAAAGAAGATCGAGCATTAATTAATGAAGCTCAAGATCGTGCAGTTGAAGCGATTAAGTGCTCATTAAAAGAAACGATTGGTAAAGCGATGTCGCTTTATAATAAATGAGGAAGTGATTATATTTGATTGATTTAAAGAGTCTTGCTGTCAATGAATTTGTTACACCCCCTACTAAAAATAAAGTAGGGTATTTTGTCGTTGATCCATTTATTGGCACAACCTTTTTAACTCTTAAATTATATGAAGAATCTGGTGAAAACATTTTAATTTATTGTTCATCAAACTTTGAAGTTAATGAGACATATAATAGTTTATCTACTTTTATTCCAAAAGATAACCTTATTACTTTGCCTAGCGAAGAGCTTCTTCGAGTCGAATATTTAAGTGAATCAAAAGATTTATTAGCACAGCAAATTTATGGTTTATATAGTATTTTAAATGCTAAACATAAAGTAATTATTTTGTCTCCTGCCTCTTTATATAAATATTATCCTAGCAAAGAAACTTTTTTAGGTAGTTCATTAACTTTAGAAGTTGGAAAAGAATATAAATTTGATGATATAAAAAGAAAGTTAGCAGAAGCTTGTTATACGAAGGTTTCTAAAATTGATCAATCCTTAGAATACGCCATTAGAGGCGATATTATTGATGTTTTTAGTCTTAATTATGAAAATCCAATTCGTATTGAATTTTTTGATGATGAAGTGGAATCGATTCGTGAATTCAATATCGCAACTCAAACATCTTTTAAAGAATTAAATAAAATAGATATCCTTCCAGCAAGTTTAAATTTATTAACTGAAGAAGAGAAATCAAAAGCAAAAGAAAAAATGCTTAAACGTTTAGAAGAAGATAAGGCGTTTTTAACTTCAGTTGCTTATAACGAATTAGTAAATCAAACGAACCAAGATATTGATGATCTTTTAAATAATAATTTATCTAGTAAATTTTATAAATATGTTGGATTTTTACAAAAAGAACACACAAGTATCCTTGAATTTATAAAAGATTATAAAATTATTGTTAATAATGAAGATGAATTCTTTAAGGCTCGTGATTTCCTTTTTGAAGAAGCTAATAGTTTTCTTTTTGACTTAAATAAGAATGGAAAAAGTATTAGTGGACTTTCTTATTTTAATAATAATATTAATGTTTTTAATGACAGTACTTTTGAATATTTCTTAAATAATTTTTATCTTCACGATGGAAGTATAAATGTTAGTTTAACGACAAACTCCCTATATAGTACGAGGGATATTGACTTAACTCGACTAATTGAAGTCTATAAAAATAGTGGATATAAAATATTAGCGTTAGTTGAAAATAAAGAACAAATTGAAAAAATCGAAAATACCATTAAGTTACTAAATTTAACGTATTCTCTTAGTGATGGATTTATGCTTGATGAAAAGCGAGATATAAGTTTATCAATTAATTCATTTCCACATGGATTTGAATATAAAAATGAAAAATATGTTGTTTTAACAAGCAAAGAACTATTTGGTTTTAGACGAAATGCCTCAACATATAGTTCAAAATTCCGTGAAGGAATTATTCTTGAAAGTTACCAAGATCTTGAACCTGGTGATTATGTTGTTCATGAAAAAAGTGGTATTGGTAAATTTGTTAAAATTTCAACTTTAGAAATTGATGGAAAGCATGAAGATTATCTTCAAATTCAATATGATGGTGGAGATGTTTTATATGTTCCACTTTATCAATTTAACATGGTTAGAAAGTATGTTGGCAAAGATGGTTATGCCCCTAAACTTAATCGACTTTATACTACTAAATGGGAAAATACTAAGAAAAAGATTAAAGAAAGAATCAATGATTTAGCAGAAAGATTGATGACTCTTTATAGTGAAAGAGCGCAAATAAAAGGATACGAATTCAAGCCTGAAAAAGAGCTTGAAGATGCTTTTGCTCGTGAATTTGATTATGAATTAACGAAAGATCAACAATCTAGTTTAAATGATATATATAAGGATATGGAATCGACTCATCCAATGGATCGATTACTTTGTGGTGATGTTGGATTTGGTAAAACGGAAGTTGCTTTTAGGGCAGCATTTAGAGCGATTTTAAACGAAAAGATGGTAATTTTATTATGTCCAACAACCTTACTTGCTCGTCAACATTACGAAGTTGCTTTAAAGCGTTTTAATAAATTCGATGTGCGAATTGCTCTTTATTCAAGGATGCAATCCCCTCAAGAAGCAAAAGCAATTGAGGAACAGGTAAAAGCGGGAAAAATTCATCTTTTAATTGGCACGCACAAAGCTCTTAGTAAGAAATTAGATACTAGCAATCTAGGTTTATTAATAGTTGATGAAGAGCAACGTTTTGGCGTTGAACAAAAAGAAAGAATTAAAGAAAGAAGCAAGGGAATTGATGTTTTAACCCTTAGTGCAACGCCTATTCCAAGAACACTTCAATCGTCTCTTGTTGGTTTAAAACAAGTTTCCACAATCGAAACTGCACCAAAGGAAAGAGTTGCGATTCAAACTTACGTTATTCCATATGATCAAAATGTTGTTCGTGAACTTATTAAACGTGAACTTTCGCGACATGGACAAATTTTCTATGTTCATAATGAGATTGCAACGATTTATTCAGTTTACGATAAATTACAGGCTTTAGTTCCAGAATGTAAAATTGGTATTGTTCATGGAAGAATGGATAAAGAAGAAACAAATGCAGTTATGCAGGACTTTTATGATGGGAAAATTGATTTATTGTTAGCTACTTCTATTATTGAAAATGGAATCGATGTTGAAAACGCTAATTTAATGTTAATTGAAAATGCGAATGCTTTTGGTCTTGCACAACTTTATCAAATTAAAGGAAGAGTTGGTAGAGGAGATAGAATGGCTTTTGCATATTTAATGATTAATAAAAATAAAGAAATTGATGAAGCAGGTCAAAAGCGATTAGAGGCAATTCAAGATTTAACTGCTCTTGGTAGTGGATATAAAATTGCTCAACGTGACCTTTTAATTAGGGGTGCTGGGGACATATTAGGTCCTGAACAAGCGGGATTTATCGATGCAGTTGGTATTGATATGTATATTAAATTGCTTAATGAAACTATTGAAGAAAAGAAAACTGGAATTCAAAAAGCTCAATCAATTAAGATACATAAAGAACTTGGAATCGATGCATATATTCCAAGTTTATATATTCCTAACGAAGAAAAAGTTGAGGTTTATCAAAAGATTTTAGCGACTAAATCTTTTGAAGAAGTTGATAGTGCAATGGCTTCAATTCGTGATATTTATGGTCCAATTCCACCTAATATGGATTTACTCTTTAAAAAAAGAAGAATGGATTTATACTTAGAAAAAGAGGATTTTAAAGATTTAGTTGAATATGAAGATCATGTTGTTTTAATTTTATCTACCAAGTTTAGTGATTTAGAAGGAATAGGTACTTCTTTATTTACTGCTTTAATTCCTTATTTAAAGAAGATAAAGATGTCATTTATGAATAAAGAAGTGAATGTTAATATTAGAAAAGAAGAAAATTGGGTTGATTTATTACTTAAAGTCGGTGAAATAGTAGATAATCTATATATAGAAACTTTAAAGGCGCAAAAAATAAATGAGAATTGATAAATATTTAAAATTAACAAGATTAATTAAAAGAAGAACAATAGCAAAAGAACTCTTAGAAAGAGGAATCTTTTTAGTGAATGGAAAAGTTGCTAAACCAAGTACCGAGATTAAGTCAGGTGACATAATTATATTGCCACTTGGAAAACACAAATTAACAGTTGAGGTTTTAAATTGTGTTGATTACGTGAAGAAAAGTGACGCAACAGAACTTTATAAAATTTTGAAAGATGAAATTATTCCTAATGATGAAATTAAATCTATCGAAGAATAATAAATATATTTTAACTTGTTCATTTGGACCTGATTCCATGTGTCTTTTTGATCTATTAATTAAGGGTCACTATGATTTTATGGTGGCTCATGTTAATTATCATTTGCGCAAAGAAGAACCAGGCGAAGTAAAAATTTTAAAAAAACTTTGCAAAGAAAACAAAATTCCTATCGATATACTTAATGTCAGGATGCCAAAAGGCGTGAATGAAGAAGGGTGGGCTAGGGATGTTAGGTATAAGTATTTTAGTGATGTCGCCAAAAAATATAAAATTCAAAATGTTTTAGTTGCTCATAATGAAGACGATCTTCTAGAAACCTATCTTTTACAAAAAAGAAGGGGAAATATAGTATCTTTTTATGGATTAAAGGAATCTTATTTCTATCAAAATGCAAAAATTATTCGTCCTTTTTTGAAGATTCCAAAAGCTGAATTAAGAAACTATTGTGACCAAAACAAAGTTCCTTATGGACTTGATTTATCTAATTTTGATACGCATTACGCACGTAATAAAATTCGCAAAGAAATCGTTAAAGATATGCCTCGAAATGAGCGAGATGCTATGTTAAAAGAAATTAACGAAAAAAACGAAGCTCAAAAAGAAAGAACAATTAAATTAACACCTTTTATTATTAATGGTGAGATTTTAATAGATGATGCTAAAAGTTTAAATGAAGATGATTTTTATTTCTTACTTATTTTATATTTTGATTCACTAAGATATTTTTATCCTTTATCAAGAAAATTCAGTAATGAAATCTGTAAAATTATTAAAACGAAAACTACTTGGCACAAAAAATTTGATGAGGAGACTATTTTGTCCTTCGACTATGGTGTTTTAAAGTTATACCGCTTAAAATATATGAGTTATTCTTTTAAATCTTCGTCTAAATTAATTAAGATTAATAAGAAATCAAAGCTCTATAATTTAGTTAAAGATAAAGAAATTATTATTAAAAATGGTTTAAAAAGTAATGAAATTTATCATTTTAATAACATTTCCAAGAAGGTTGGAAGATGCTTTATTGATTGGAAGGTTCCTTATGTTTATCGACTACTTTGGCCTGCAATATACGATAACGATGGCAATATTTTATATATACCACATTATCAAAAAGTAATAAATTTGACAAAAGACTCACTTCTAATATTTAATTTAAAAGACTTTTTAAAATAATATGTATTTTTCTTTATAAAAAGAATTAACTATTATAAAATGTATTTACTTGTAAAGGAGATTAAAGATGGATAAGAAAAGATCTGGTTGGATTACATTCTTAATGTATCTTGCAATCGGCATATTTAGTGCGATTATCATATATAGTATTGTTACAAACTTCACTAATAAATATTCAAGTATCAATAGTGGTAGTCTTGTTCAACTCGCTTATGATGATACAGATAAATTAACCGTTACTGATGCAGAAATCATTAAAAATGGTGATAGTACAACTGTAAACTTAGGAGTTAAAAATAGTGAATCCGGTAGTACAAATTACTACACAGTCACTTGTGATGCTTCTCTTGTTTATGATGTTCATAGTTTTGATGGATTAAATACTAAAGGTGTTTCAGTTTATGATGCCTTATTTAATCAAGTTAAAACTAACAATGCTTCATATAGTGGACATTGGAACAGTTATATTTATACTGAAAATGTTTTCTTAACTTGGCTTCCAACAATTATTTCTACTTTAATTACTGTTGGTATTGCAATCTTCTTCTTTAGATTCCTTATGGAGTCAGCTGGTGGAAATAAACAAGCCCTCGATTTCAATAAATCCAGAGCACGCCGTGTTGATAATAGTAAGGTTAGATTTAAAGATGTAGCTGGTTGTGATGAAGAAAAAGCTGAAATGATTGAAATTGTTGATTACTTAAAAGATCCAAAGAAATACACCAAATGTGGTGCTAAATTACCAAAAGGTGTTTTACTTGTTGGCCCACCAGGAACTGGTAAGACTTTACTTGCTAAAGCTGTTGCTGGAGAAGCTGGTGTTCCATTCTATTCAATTAGTGGTAGTGATTTCGTCGAAATGTTCGTTGGTGTTGGTGCAGGACGTGTTCGTGATTTATTTAAAACCGCAAAACAAAATGCTCCATGCTTAATTTTCATTGATGAAATTGATGCTGTTGGTCGTCAAAGAGGTGCTGGTTTAGGTGGTGGTAACGATGAACGTGAACAAACCCTTAACCAATTACTTGTTGAACTTGATGGTTTCGAAGAGAATAGCGGCATTATTGTTATTGCTGCTACTAACCGTGACGATGTTCTTGATCCAGCTTTACTTCGTGCTGGTAGATTTGATCGTAAATTTACTGTTAATTTACCAAACCGTGAAGGACGTGAAGCTATTTTCAAAGTCCATGCTGCAAATAAGAAGATTGATCCAAGCATCGACTTTAATGCTTTAGCTAAACGAACTGTCGGATTTAGTGGTGCTGATATTGCAAACATTTTAAATGAAGCTGCAATCTTAGCTGTTAGAGGAAAACGTGAAGAAGTCACTATGGCTGATATTGATGAAGCAATTGATCGACGTATTGCTGGTCCTGCTAAATCAACTAAAGGTCTTAATGAATTTGAACGTAAAGAAGTTGCTTATCACGAAGCAGGACACGCAATTATTGGTCTTACTTTACCTCATAGTGATAAGGTTCGTAAAATTACAATTATTCCACGTGGTAACACTGGTGGACATGTCTTAATGGGTCCAGAAGATGATAGATTCTTACTTAGCCGTAATGAACTTATCGCTGAAATTACTGGCTTACTTGGTGGAAGAACTAGCGAAGAAGTTTTCTTTAAAGATGTTACTACTGGTGCTAGTAACGATATTGAAAGAGCAACTGAAATTGCTCGATCAATGGTTGTTGAATATGGTATGTCTGATTTAGGTCCTATCCAATATGAAAAGAATAGTGGTAGTGTTTTCTTAGGTCGTGATTATACTAATTCTCAACGTAACTTTAGTAACGCTGTTGCTGAAGAGGTTGATAAAGCTATTCGTGAAATTATTGAAGAAGCTCATAAAAAAGCCACTGAAATTATTACTGAACGTAAGGATGATGTGGTTTTAATTGCTGAAACTCTTCTCGAAAATGAAACCATTAACGAAGAAGAAATCGACTATTTACTCAAGAATCGTAAGATGCCTGATGAAACAGTTAAGCAAAAAGAAGCTGCTCACAATAGTATTATCGACGAACAAGCTAAAAAAGAAGCTGCTGAAGCTGAAACTAATAAAAAGACTAGCGATACAAAAGTAGACGAAACTAAAAAGGAAGACTAATTAAGCTTTATGTCTTTTAAGATTGGTGATGTTGAAATTAAAGGAAAAGTTATTCTCGCCCCAATGGCGGGAATAACTTCTTTTAGTTATAGAAAATTTATGATGCCTTTTGGTGTAGCCCTTAGTTACACCGAAATGATAAGTGATTGTGCATTAATTTATGGAAATCACGAAACTTATAAATTACTCGATAGCGATGGTTGCGATCGACCATTAGCGGTCCAACTTTTTGGTGGATCTAAAGAAACTTTATTAAAAGGATTAGATCTATTAAATAAGTCAGGTTGTAAATATGACATACTTGACCTTAATTTAGGTTGCCCTGTTCCTAAAGTAACAAGAAGTAATGGGGGAAGTAGTTGGTTAATTGACCAAACAAAACTTTTTGATATGGTTAGTGCTGTTGTAAAAGCATCCACTAAGCCAGTAAGTTGCAAAATTCGTTTAGGTTTTAACACTGTTAATGTTAACGAAACAGTTGTCACTTTAGAAAAAGCAGGTGTTAAATTTATTGCGATTCATGCCCGTACCAAAAAAGAACTTTATATGGGTGAACCTCACTACGATATGCTTAAAGATATTCATAATTTAATTCATATTCCATTTGCAATTAGTGGCAATATTTATACAGTTGAAGATGCTTTGAAAGCTCTTGAAATCACCAAGGCTGATGCAGTTATGGTTGCAAGAGGGGCGGAAGGAAATCCAGAATTAATATCTAATTTAAATAAAGCTTTTAATGGCGAAAAGTATGATGAAAATAAAGATTTTTTACGCCAAGCAAACTACGCTTTAACTTATGTTAATTATATGATGGATGAATTTGAAGAAATTGTTGCAGTTAGGATGTTAAGAGGCATATTACCACACTTTTTTGATGGAATTAGTGGAACTAAACCAATGAAAAACGAACTCTGTACTCTTACAAATTCAAAAGATGATATAGTTAAAATTATTAATAAATATATTGATGAATATAATAAAACTAAAGTCGTTTAACTTTATTAGCAAAATCAATAATAATCGATTTTAGTTCGGCTTCTTTACGATAAATAATGTAGGTAGAACGTTTAACATTAAAGCTCTTGACATCAAGAACTTTTATTTTGCCTTCTTTTATTTCGTTTTCACAAACAGAAAGAGGTAAAACACTAATTCCATAATCAATTGAAACAAGATCTTTAATAATAGGAATACTTTCAATTTCAAGAACAACATTATAATTGCTAATGTTATCTTCATTTAAAGTTAAGTAACTGGTAAAAAGGTTTCTTGTCGAAGATTTAGCGTGTCTTAAAATAAGTGGAATTGATCTTAATTCTTCAATATCAATATTAGTTTCATTGCATAAAGGGTTATTTGGACTTGCAATAAAAACAAGATTATCATTTAAGATTTTAATATATTGATGGTCCTTATCATCTTCAAGAATTTCATCACCGATTAAAAAATCAAATTCAAAAGTATCAAGACGTTCATATAATTCTTTTATAGGGTGAATATGAATACTAATTGAAGTTTTTTGATCTTCGTTTATTGTTTTTAAGATTTCTGGAACAAGATATTCACTTGTTGAAGGAGTCAATCCAATATCAAGGTGAACTAAATTCTTTTTATAATCTTCGACTGCAATATGTAACGCATCATTAAGCGATTCAAGACGAGTGCAGTATTTCAAAATGAGCTTTCCTTCTTCAGTAAGGGTAAGGATTCTTCCATTCTTATTAAATAATTTTACATTAAACTCACTTTCAATTGCTTGAATATGTTGACTTACAGCGGGCTGTGTCATATTTAAAATTTCAGCTGTTCTAGTAAAATTTAATTCTTTTGCAAGCGTTATAAACGTTAAAACTTTCGATTCAATCATAACTATAAATTTTCCTTATAGTTATATTATAAATAATAATTTTACTTTATCAAACACTTAATCCATAATTTACGAAACTGAAGGAGAATTACATATGTTTGCAAATCTTTTTACGATGGAAAAATTTTCGACTGTAGGCTTAATTTTACTTATATTAGGTTCTATGTTATTACTTGGATTCCTAGGAACAAGAATCACAAGAATTTTTAGATTACCTAATGTTACGGCTTATATTGTCGTTGGAGTTTTAATTGGACCAAGTGTTTTTAATTTATTCCCAAGTGAATTACTTTCCGGAATGGATTTTATCACAGATGTTGCATTATCTTTTATTGCTTTTAGCGTTGGAAGATATTTTAAACTATCTAGTTTAAAGCAAAATGGTAAAAAGGTTATTGTTACAACAATTTTTGAAGCTTTAATTGCTGCAATTTTAGTAACGGTTGTTATGTATTTCTGCTTTAATTTCTCCTTATCATTCAGTTTAATTTTAGGTGCAATTGCTTCTTCAACAGCACCTGCAAGTACAATTATGACTATTAAACAAACTAAATCTAAAGGTATTTTCGTTGATACTCTTCTTCAAGTTGTTGCTCTTGATGATGTTGTAGCCTTACTTGCTTATAGTGTGGCTATTGCCGTAAGCAACGCATCAAGCAGTGGAGCAGTTGATGTTATGAGTATTTTATGGCCTTTAATTTATAACTTCTCATGTATAGTTTTGGGTTTCGTTTTAGGTTATGTTTTACACTTTATTTTCAAATTCTTAAAAAATAAATCTGAAAGATTAATTGTTTTATTATCTTTCATTTTAATTAATGGATTCATTTGCTCAATCGTAAGCGTTTCTCCATTATTATCTTGTATGCTTTTAGGAATGGCTTATATTAATTTCTCAGATGATGAAACAATCTTTGATGAAATTAGTGACTTTAGTGATCCAATAATGGTTATTTTCTTCGTTTATAGTGGAACTAAATTATCTCTTGCAAGCTTAGCGACTTTAGGAATCCCAGGTATTGTTTATTTCTTTATTCGTGTAATTGGAAAATATGCTGGAGCTTCTTTAGGTGCAGCGATAACTAAATCTGATAAATCAATTACTAAATATTTAGGTTTAGCCTTAATTCCTCAAGCAGGTGTTTCAATTGGACTTGCAGCAATGGGCGCGAGACTTCTTCCTACTGAACTTGGAAATATGTTAACTACAATTATTTTAAGTAGCAGTTTACTTTATGAACTTGTTGGTCCAGCTTGTGCTAAACTCGCGTTAACATTATCAAAATCTTATGATGTAGAAGAATTTAAGAAAACTAAAAATAAAAAAGATGTTGAAGCGGAAGATATTGTTTATAACTATCATTACACTGATGAGACACAAATTCCTAAACACGATAGTCCATATAGTGCTAACTCTCCACAATTTAAACTTTTCCATAGAAATAAGGATAATTAGTCATTTTTACTTTAAAAAGACAAGAAATTTAGTAAGATATTATCTATAATAATTAGGCGAGGATTTATTATGGAAGAAAAATTAAACGATCAAGAAGTCATCCGTAGACAAAAACTTGATAAATTAAAAGAACTTGGTGTTGATCCTTGGGGACAAAGATTTATTCGAACCGATTCAACCCAAACTTGTAAGGATAAAATTGCGGGAAAAACTAATGAAGAACTTGAAACTAATCAAGTTTACGTTACAGTTGCAGGAAGAATTATGCAACTTCGTAAAATGGGTAAAGCAAGTTTCTTAAACATCTTAGATAAATTTGGCAGAATTCAATGCTATATTTCAGTCGATACAGTTGGTGCAGAATCTTATGAGATTTTTAAAACCAACGATATTGGCGATATTATCGGTGTTAGTGGACGTTTAATGTTAACTAAAACAGGTGAACCAACCATTCGTGTTGATAAATATACATTCTTAACTAAATCACTTAAAGTTCTACCTGAAAAATATCATGGACTTGTTGATATTGAAGAGAGAAGTAGACATCGATATCTTGATTTAATTATGAACGAAGAAAGTCGTGATGTTGCAATTAAGAGAACCAAAATTATCCGTTCAATCCAACATTATCTTGATAATGAAGGATATATTGAAGTTGAAACAAGTGTTTTAAGTCCTATTCTTGGCGGAGCAAATGCTAAACCATTTATTACTCACCATAATGCGCTTGATAAGGATTTCTATTTACGTATTGCAACCGAACTTAACTTAAAGAAATTAATCGTTGGTGGACTTGAAAAAGTCTATGAAATCGGTCGTATTTTCCGTAATGAAGGAATGGATGCTAAACATAATCCAGAATTTACTACAATTGAACTTTATGAAGCTTATGGTAACCTTCAATCAATGCGTGAACTTTGGGAAGGATTAATTCGTAATACAGCTAAAGAAATTTGTGGCACAACTTGTGTTACATATGGCGATAAACAAATTGATTTTGGACCCGAATTTAGATGGGTTAGTATGGTTGATCTTGTTAAAGAAAAAACTGGTCTTGATTTTAACCAAGATTTAAAAGTTGAAGATCTTGTTAAATATTTTAAAGAAAAGAATATTCCAATGGAGAAACACTGGAATTCAACTGGTTACTTCTTAAATGCTTTATTTGATGAGTATTGCGAAGCTGAACTTATTCAACCAACCTTCGTTTATGGTCATCCTATCGAAATTAGTCCATTAACAAAGAAGAGTAAGGATCCAAGATTTACTGAAAGATTCGAACTTTATGCAAATGGTTTCGAACTTGCTAATGCTTATACCGAACTTAATGATCCAATTGATCAAAAAGAAAGATTCGAAGCTCAACTTGCTGCTAAAGCAAGAGGTGATGAAGAGGCTAATGAAATGGATTTAGATTTCTTAGATGCTCTTGATTATGGTATGCCACCAACTGGTGGAATTGGTATGGGAATTGATAGATTGGTTATGCTTTTAACTAATCAAGAAAATATTCGTGAAGTTATTCTTTTCCCAACAATGAAAGACGAGCAATAATTAATTAAAATATACCCGATTCTCTTATTAAGAGAGTTGGGTATTTTTTTAATTTTATGACAAAACACAAAATACTTAAAAATATTGATTATTGGCCCTTTTCTTATTGAATTAAGAAATATTCATGCTATGGTATATATGCAACTTGAAGGAGAGAGTTATGAAGAAGATAGATTTTTCAAATAAGAACACTTTAAATACTATTTTAAAACTCATCATTCCAGCAATGATTGCTCAACTTGTAAATGTTTTATATAACATTGTAGATCGTATATATGTTGGTAACATGAAAGATGTTGGTCAAATTGCATTAGTGGGGGTTGGTGTTTGTTCACCAATTACCACTTTTATAACTAGTTTTGCTTTCTTAGTTGGACTTGGAGCTGCTCCTCTTTTTTCTATATCTTTAGGAGAAAAGAATGAAGAAAAAGCAAAGAAAATAATGAGTAACGCCTTTCTTATGCTCATTGTTTTAAGTCTATTATTGATGCTTTTTATTTATCCATTTATCGATAATATTTTATATACTTTTGGAGCTAGCAAAGATTCGTTTATTTATGCAAAAGAATATATTGTGATTTATCTTATTGGAACACTTTTTTCAATTGTTACCTTAGGATTAAATCAATTTTTAAGTGCACAAGGATTATCACTTGAAGCAATGTTAACAACTTTAATTGGTTGTGTATTAAATATGCTTTTAGATCCTTTATTTATGTATGTTTTTAATTTAGGAGTGAAAGGCGCGGCAATTGCTACGGTTATTTGTCAATTTGCCTCTTGTTTATATCTATTATTCCTTTTATTTTTTAAGACAAAAGTGCGTTTATCTTTTGGTAATTATAGCTTGAAAACTATGTGGAGAATTATTGTATTAGGTTTCTCTCCATTTATTATTTTATGTACGGATTCAATAATTATTATTGCTTTAAATACTGTATTAAAGGATTTTGGTGGGGATAATAGTGACTTTCTAATTGAAGTAGCAACTATCGTTCAAGCGTTTGAAGCCTTAGTTACTGGACCATTACTAGGAATTTCTTCCGGTACCCAACCTTTACTTGGATTTCTTTTTGGAGCAAAAGACACTGAATTAATTAAGAAAGCTGAAAAGCAAATAACTATTTGCGCTGTTATTTTTACATCACTTTGTTTTGCTTTCTCTTTCTTATTAAGTAGACCTTTTGCAACTATTTTTATTGGACTTGCCAACATGGATGGAACTGAAGATGTTATTAATGCATCTGTTAAATATATTCGTTATTACATGTATGGGATTATTCCTCTTTCTTTTCAATACGTTTTTGTTGATGGTTTAACTGGAATGGGACAAGCAAAATATTCTATATGGTTATCATTAAATCGAAAAGTTATTTTACTCTTACCAATCGTTATATTTTTGCCAATGATAACTCACGATGCTACCTCAGCTTTTTATGCGGAACCAATCGCTGATATTGCTTCTGGAATTGTAAGTTCAATTGTCTTTTTAATCATCACTCCACGAATCTTAAAAAAACAAGAAAATGCTAAAGTAGAAGTTTCTTTATAAATTGTTTAAATTTTTAGTGTTTCTATACGATATATTTATTGAAGGGCGATTAAAGTCATTAATTCTTTACATTCAAGCTGATTTTATGTAAAATATTTCTACGTTACGTTAGTAACGTTTCTTCTCTGCTGACACATTCGATGCCAGCCAGATAGTCCAAAGGGAGGGTTAAAAAATGAAAAAGTACGAATTATTGTACATTATCAAGGGTAGTTTAGACGAAACAGCTAAGAAAGCTGAAGTCGAAAAAACTAACAAACTTCTTACTGATTTAGGTGCTAAAATCACTAAATCTGATGAAGCAATTCTTGGTTTAAGAGACCTCGCATATCCAATTAAAGGTGAGAAAAAAGGATATTACGTCGACTTAAAACTTGAACTCAATGATATGAAGGCAATTACTGAATTTGATCGTCTTACCAAAATCAATAGTAATATTATCCGTTATTTATTTACTGTTGATAAACAATAGGAGGACGCAATATGATTAATAGCGTAGTTTTAGTAGGTCGTTTAACTAAAGATATTGAAATTAGAAAAACTCAAAACAATTTAAGTGTTACTAGTTTTAGTCTTGCCGTTGATGATCGAACAAAAGACGCCGAAGGTAATAAAACCACAAGTTTTATTAACTGTAGTGCTTGGCGCCAAAGTGCTGATTATTTAGGTCAATACACTCATAAGGGAAGCTTAATTGGTATTGAAGGTTATCTTCAACAACGTAGTTTCACTCGTAGAGATGGCACTAAAGCAAACACCTTAGAGGTTGTTGTTAATCGTGTTACTTTACTTGAATCAAAAGGTTCTAGAACTCAAAGTGCTGGTGGTACAACTCAAACAGTTGAACCAACAAGTGCTCCAGTCGATGAACCAGACACATCGGAAGAGAAGACCGATGTTACTTCAGGTGATTTAACTGATGATGACTTACCATTCTAGGTAGAAAGAGGAAAAAATTATGGCATTCATGAAGAAAAGAATGAAGAAGAAAGTTTGCTATTTTACCAAAAATAAAATTACATACATCGATTACAAGGATGTTGAATTATTAAAGAAGTTCGTTAGTCCTAGTGGTAGAATTTCTCCACGTAGATTAACTGGCACTAGTGCTAAACCACAACGTGAATTAGCTCGTGCTGTTAAGAACGCTCGATATATGGCCTTACTTCCATATCTCGGAGAATAATTAAGCAAATTTAAAGCCCTCTTAGTGAGGGCTTTTTTAATGCACCGATTTAGGGATATTTCTTAATAAAGAAATATTAGTTTAATTGGCTTTTCTATTGTATAATAGAAAAGGTATTTTATTATGCAAAAGAAAAAATTTAGAACTAATCTTGTTATATTAATTATTGCAGCGCTTATTGAATTAACAGTTGCTGTATTTGTTTTGCTTTATGTTTTTAATACTTTTGACTTACAAACAATTCTCTTACCTGAGACTTTGGGTTATATAACTTTAGGCGTTACTTTCCTTGATACTGTTTTATGTTTAATCTTAGCTCTTGTTGTTAATAAGATTCGAGATAAAACCGATATTAAAATGAGTGATGTTGTTGGAGCTGATATTAAAGAAGCCTATATGTTTGGTAAGATTGGTCTTGTAGTTGTTAACGAAGATGGAATTGTTTTATGGACTAATGATCTTCTTCAAGAAAGACAATTTAATATTATTTCACGTAATATTTTTGAGTGGTGCCCTAAATTAAAAGATTTTTTGGAGCAAGATGTTGGAGATACTATTAACATTCAACAAAACAACTTAGATTATCAAGTTAAATACCTTAAAGCTGCAGGATTATTTATTTTCCGTGATATTAGCGATTATGAATATTTATATCGTTACACAAGAGAACAAGCAACCTGTGTTGGTATTATTATGATTGATAACTATGCTGATATTGTTGGCAACACCGATGTTGTTAATGATGTTATTAGTAATGTCCGAGATATCATTAATAGTTATGCTAAAAAGAATAATTGTCTTCTTAGACCATATCGTAATGATGCTTACTTTGTAATTTGTAATTATCAATCATTAAGCAATATGAAAAAAGATGGATTCTCTTTAATCGATGATGTTCGTCATCTTAAAGTTAAAGAGACTATTCAACCAACTTTATCAATTGGTTTTGCTCATGATTTCCCAGATGTTAATAAATTAAATGAAATGGCTAGTAATGCCATTGATATTGCTATGAGTAGAGGTGGCGACCAAGTTGTTGTCTCAAAATATGGCAGTGAACTAGAATTCTTCGGTGGCAAGAGTGAAGCTGTTGAAGTTGGTAACAAAGTTAAGATTCGTGTCTTTAGTGATTCACTTTTTAGTTTAATAGGTAGAGCAAGTAATGTTGTTATTATGGGACACAAAGATATGGATATGGATGCTTTAGGTGCTTGTTTAGGCGTTAAAGCAATTTGTGATTCGCTTGGAAAAGAAGCTTTTATTGTTTTTGATCCAAAACTTACTGAACTTAAAACCCGTACGGCTTTTACAAGTTTATTTACTCGTGATCAAGTAGTAAAAATTGCTGTTTCTCCAAAAGAAGCAATTGAACTTGTTAAACAAGAATCTCTTGTTATTGTTTGTGATATTTCTCGTCCAACTTTAACAATGTGCCCAAAGATTCTTGAGCAAACCGATAAGATTGTTATTATTGATCACCATCGTCGAGCTACTGAATTTATTGAAAACCCTGTTTTATTTAATATTGAACCAGGTAGTAGTTCTTCTTGTGAACTTGTGGCTGAAGTTATTAAGTACAATAGTAGAGTTGAAAAGATTTCTCTTGATCCTACTTTTGCAACAATTATGTTAAGTGGTATCTTCCTTGATACTGGATTCTTTAAATCGAAAACTACCGGTTTAAGAACATTTGAAGCCTCAATGATTTTAAAAGAATATGGTGCAGATAATGCTCTTGCTGATGATTTACTTAAAGATGAATATGAAGAATATGCTCTTATTAATAAAATTGTTGGTACAATTAAAACCCCATATTATGGCGTTTGTTATTGTACTTGCGAAGAAGATGAAATTATTGAACAAGCAACTCTTGCTAAAGTCGCTAACCAATGTATCCAATTTAAAGGTATTAATGCTTGCTTTGTAATTGGTAAGACCGCTGAAGATACAGTGCGTATTAGTGCTCGTAGTGATGGAACAGTTAATGTTCAAATTTTAATGGAAAAAATGGGTGGTGGTGGTCACTATAGTATGGCGGCTGTCGCTATTAAAGATTCTACGGTTAAGAAAACTGAAGATTCTCTTCTTGAAGTTTTACAAAACTATCTTGGAGAAGCCCGTAGTAAAAAAGATGATACGAAAGGAAATTAATTATGGAAGTTATTTTATTAGAGGATGTTAAAGGCGTTGGTAAAAAAGGCGAAACAAAAACTGTAGCTGATGGTTATGCAATTAATTTTTTAATTGCTAAAAATTATGCAGTTAGAAAAACAAATGAAGCTTTAAATACTTTAAAAAGAGAGCAAGCAAAAGAAGATGCTCATCAAGCAGAATTAAAAGCTTTAGCTTTAGAAAACAAAGAAAAACTTGAAAAGATTACTCTTGAATTCAAAGCTAAAGGCGCTAAAAACCATATTATGATTGGTGAAATTTCTACTAAAGAAGTAGTTAAGGTTTTAAGTGAACAATATAAGATTAATATCGATAAACGAAAGTTTGTTGATAAGATTAAAATCAATGCTTTTGGTGTAACTGTTTTAGAAAACGAACTTTATAAAGGTGTTGTTGCTAAAATTAAGATTCACGTTGTTGAGGAAAATTAATGGATAATAAAAATCTTCCACATAATGACGATTGCGAAGAAACAGTTTTAGGTATCATGCTTATGGATACTAAAGGCTGTATCGATGCCGTTACTGAATTAACGGATGATGATTTTTATATTGAAAATGTAAATCATCGTGCAGTCTTTAGAGCAATGAAAGATTTAATGTTACAAAATATCCCTGTTGATATTCATACCGTTGGCGATTATTTAAATAAAGCCAAGATTTTAGAGTCTATTGGTGGCGTTGATTATCTTGTTAGTTTAACTGATCGAGTCACTGGTTTTAAGAATTTAAGTTACTATACCGCTTTACTTAAAGATTATAATTTAATGCGTAGATTAATTACGACTGTGGATACTATTCGTGATGATGCTAATAAACAAAAAGTTGAAGATTTTAGCGCATTCGTTGGTCAAGCTGAATCTTTAATTACACGTATTACGGCGGAACGTCGTATTTCTGGTTTTGAAAGCAGTAATGAAATTGCTAAAGAATTAGGAAAAGAAATTGATTCAATGAATAGTGGAAATGCTACTTTTGGTGGTATTCCTACTGGATATAAAGATCTTGATAATATTTTAAACGGACTTCAAAAAGGAAATCTTATTGTTTTAGCGGCTCGTCCAAGTGTTGGTAAAACTGCTTTAGGTTTAAATATTGCCTATAATGCTGCGCAAAAAACAAATAGACCAGTAGCTATTTTCTCTCTTGAAATGTCTAATAACGAAATTATGAAACGTCTTTTTGCTAACCGTGGAACCGTTCAATTAGACCGTATAAATAAAGGTTTTTTATCAAAAGATGATCGTTTAAAACTTAAAGAAGCGGAAAGTGAAATCGCTAAGGTTCCTTTATATATAGATGATACAGGTGGAATTAATCTTGATGATTTAGTTAGTAAAGCTAAAAAACTTAAGAATGATTTAGGCGACCTTGCAATGATTGTCGTCGATTATATTGGTATTGTTAATGTTAAATTAAAAACCGATAGTATGGTTCTTCAAATTAGCCGTGTAACTTCGACTTTAAAACAACTTGCGCGTTCACTTGATATTCCTATTTTAGCGTTAGCTCAAGTCAACCGTCATGTAGAAGATCGAGATAGTGCAATTCCTGAACTCAGTAACTTAAAAGATAGCGGTTCTATTGAACAAGACGCAGATCAAGTTATGTTTATTTATAATCCAAATCAAGCTATATCTAATTATAAGAAACAAAATAAGAGTAAGTATCCTGATAAATCTTCGCAAGATATGGATGATGATATTCCATCTAATGAAGCGGTTTCTAAACCTCCTTTAAATGATAATAATCCAGATGCTGGAGAACTTATTCAAGTTATGGTTAAGAAAAACCGTAATGGACGATTAGGTAATGCTTTATTACTTTTCTTTAAAGCTTACCAAAGATTTGATACACCAAGTGAAGAGGCAAAAGCTCAATTCAAAAAATATGTATCGAATGATGAAGGATAATTATGAAAATGCATTGTATCGCTAGTGGTTCTAAAGGAAACGCTAGCGTTATTTATAATGATGATACAGTAATTCTTGTTGATATGGGAATTTCAAAACTTCGTTTAAATGAAGGACTTAAAGAAATAAATAAAAAGATAAAAGATATTAAATATATCTTTTTTACGCACGAACATATTGATCATGTTAAGGGTATTTTATTTCTGAATCGTGAAGAATTTTATTGTCGAGCTGGAACACTTAAAGTTCCAAAAGGACACGAACTTGAATTATTTAAAGAATACGACTTTGGTTCAATTAAAGTTACGCCACTTTTAACAAGTCATGATGCAACTTCACCTTGCGGATATCTTTTTAAAGATAAAGATAATTCGATTGGATATATCACTGATACCGGTTATCTTCCTGATGTGACTTTACCTTATTTAAGAGACTTAAATTACTATTATTTTGAGTCAAATCATGATGTTAAAATGCTCCTTGATTCTTCGCGTCCTGAGACTCTTAAAAAACGTATCTTAAGTGACTTAGGTCATTTATCAAATGTACAAAGCGCGCATTATATGGAGCTTTTAATAGGCGAAAATACGAAAGGTATCATGCTTGCTCACCTGAGTGAAGAGTGCAATACGCCTGAAAAAGCGATTGAAACATATAAAGAAATTTTTGCTAGTGATGGACTCTCTTTAAAAAAGATTAAAATATGTTGTGCTAAGCAATATGAAAGTACAGATTTAGTTTATGATAAAAATTAATATATATTGCGTTGGAACACTTAAAGAAACTTATTTAAGAGATGCGGAAAACGAATATTTAAAGCGTCTTTCTAGATATGCAAAAGTAAATGTTATTGAAGTTAATGAAGCAAAAATAAATAGTTTTGATAATGAAAATCTCATAAAGAAAACCTTAGATGAAGAGGGTAATAATTTATTAGCTCACATTAAAAGCGATGAGTATATTGTTCTTCTAGATTTACATGGAAAAGAATATACAAGTGAAGATTTAGCATTTTCGCTTGATAAACTTGCTTCTCAAGGTGTTTCTAGTTTTGCTCTTGTAATTGGCGGGACGCTTGGACTTAGTGATGAACTTCGTAAAAGAGCGAAAGCAAAAATCTCATTATCAAAAATGACATTTCCTCATCAATTAACTAGAATTATTGTGCTTGAACAAATTTATCGAGTATTTAAAATTAACAATCACGAATCATATCATCATTAATATAAGGGGATATATATGGAATTTAAGGAATTTTCTAGATTTAAAAAGAGTTTAGATCCACGTTTTATTGGATCGGAAAAGTTTGTAATTGATAAAGACCATATTTTTTATATGGAACCTAATTTCGAATCACAATTATTTTATCTTGAAGAAAGATATAAAGATAAGTTTCCTGAGATTATTAAATCAATGCTTAAATTAGTAAAGAAAAATAAATATGTTATTTTTACAGCGGATTTTGAAAATCCAGTCGTCTCACTTGATGGATACATTTATCAAGAAGTTGACGATATATTAAATCCTTTAAATATAGATTGTGGTTATATTAGTCGCGGTAGCGATTATGGTGATTAGTATCTATTAAAAAACCTTCCGTTTGACGGAAGGTTATTTTTTTTATTTACTTGGACCAGCAGCAGGACTTAAAGCTTTCATTGAAAGCCACATAATTCTGAAGCCATAAATTATGACATAAAGCATAATTTCATATCCGCTAAAGATAAAGCCAAGAATAAGACCTAATAAAGCTGGAGCCATTGCGGCAAGATAACCCATATTGAAGCATTGTTGGAACTTAATATAGTTATTAGGATTGTTTTTACCACGAGTCATTAAGAATAAGACAAGACCCATTAATAAGGTAATACTAGAATTGACAGCAAGAATTACACCAACTTGCATCCAAGTATAAAGTACACGATTATTAAGGTAAACTTCATTCATGAATGTTTTTAAAAGAGCTAAAGAAGCAGTGGCATTATCATTTCTTGTTGTTTTATTTGTAACTAAGAAACTATTTAAACTTGTGAATTCACTAGTTAAATTAGCATAATCACCATTAACTCCACCAACGGAAGTATATGATCCTGGTTTGTATAAGGCACTAGCGAAATATTTAGTACCAAAGATAATATAACTTACATCACGACCACTAGTTGAATTAGCACCTAAAGCGTTAATTGTTGCTTGAGTAGTAGAGAAATCAACACCTTCTGGGAAATAATAAACTTGGAAATCAACCTTACTTGTAGTGTGCTTATCAAGAGCAGTATCACTATGTTCGTAAAGAAGATAATTATTAGTAGAACTTGTAGTGGTTCCAGTTAATTTTGAAGAAGCATTAGCTTTATCAAAATTAATTGTATAACCTTTACTATTTGCATCTTCAAGGAAACTATAAAATCCTTCATCATAATTGTAAATATAGGTAGTATCGACGAATTTGCTTCCGGAACTTGTTGCACTATGAACAGTTAGAGGAATAACACTGAAGATTATACTAAGTAATCCAATGATAACAGCGATATACCATTTTGTTTTTAAACCTGTATTTAAGACAGCTTCATTGCTCCAAAGGCAACGGATGTATTGGTAGATTTTACTCCAATCAAATTTGTTCTTTTGTTTTTCGACTTTGAAATTTTGACTCATATTAATTCCTTCACGTTTATTTGCTTTAATAGTATAAACTATTAAAGATACTAACGCAAAATAAATTGTAATCGCGACTAAATTTGTTGTAATCACTATTTTTTAGCGTATTATTATTGTACTGGGGATGTCTTGGTTTCGACATATGTTCGCAGGGCATAGAGTGCAAGTCGCTTGGAAACGTTATATTCCAAAAAAATATAATTGCCAATAATCGACAATTCGCATTTGCTGCCTAGTTGCAGCCGACTTAGTTTCGCTCTTAAATAAATAGAGAGTGCGCGGATCTTACTTACTTCGCTTCTTACGAGTAAAAATCCGTCATAACAAGAAGATAAGTAATGACTATGATTATGTGTCATTAACGAAAAAATTATAATCTAGCGTGTGAAAATTTGTGTCGTTTGCTAGCACGCAAAAATAAAAACGTACACTAAACTTGTAGAGTTTATGTGTGGCGACATATGGACCGGGGTTCAACTCCCCGCATCTCCACCAGAATAAGTTATTTTTGATAAATATGGTCTTGAAAACTTATTAACTTTAAAAAACAGCCATTTTTGTTTATCAACAAAAATGGCCTTTTTATTTATTATTCTTTTAAATTTATAGCCTTCAACCTATAATGTCCGCAAGAGGTATATTATGAAAAAGATTGGATATTTATTAATTGCAGGCCTTTTTATTTTTAATTTAGCAAGTTGTGATAATGGAAGTAGTGATTGGAGTGGTGAACAAGGATACTTAGAAGCCCAAGGTAAATGGGCAAATGTTGGTAAAGGTTCATTGGAGTTTGCCTTAAATAGTAATGGTGGAACTCTTGTTAGTGAATTAAAAGCTGAATATATACAAACATATGTTGGAGCAAAGGCGTTAACGGTAAAATCTATCAATAGACTTAGTGATACTAATTTTAAGATTGAATTTAGTGGAACAATTACTGATACAACAGTTGATGGAATTATTTTAAGTTCAAAAGCCATTGTAAATGGTGCTAAAAATTATTTATCAGTATTTTTAGTTACCGATAATGTAATTTATAAGACTTCATCTCGTGAAACCACCAATAATGATCTCTATACGTTAGATACAACTTTAGGTTTATACAATGGAGCTAATTGGGTTGAAAGTGCAATTACTTCAACTAACATTGTTGCTACATCTAAAGATAGTGCGTTTCCTATTACTTTAGTTACTCTTGATTTAAGTTATTTAAGCAGTAGTGAAATAAAAATTAAAGCAACAACTTTAAAAATAAATACTGGACACTTTACAATTGATCTTGCTTCCGCAACTAATAGTTTTAGTGCAAATTATAGTTTCAATTTTTAAGACAAAAATAAAAGCGACATAATTAAGTTTATGTCGCTTTTTCTTTTAGAAGTTCTTCAAGTGTATTAACAACATTTTGATCTAATTTATCTTTAAATTGTTCGCGCATCATTTTAAACGCTTCTTCTTTTGAGAAGCCTTTTCGATATGCTCTATCACTTGTTAAAGCATCGAAGACATCACTTACAGCAAGAATTCTTTCTTGCATTGTAACTTCGTCTCCTTTAAGTTTGCTAGGATAACCAGATCCATCAAGTAATTCATGGTGATGAAGAGCAATTGAAGCAACTTCTTCTCCATAAAATCCTTTAAGATAATCATAACTATAGACTGGATGTTTTTTAATTATATCAAATTCTTCAGGTGTTAATTTTCCAGGTTTATTTAAAATTTTAGATGGAATCTTGCATTTACCAATATCATGAAAAGTTGCCGCATGAGCAATTTTTGAAACATCATAATTAGGAATAAGTTTTCCAGCGAGTAAAACACTTAAATCAGAAACACAATCATCATGTTCAAGAAGATAGTGATCTTTTTGACGAACTAAAGTTGATAATTCTTTAAGCTTGTCGTAATCAATATCGTTTTCAAGTGAAGTATTAGTTACTAAATAAATTATGGAAGATTTTACTCCAACAATGTGGTAGTTTTCAGGATCAAAAATTGAAAAAGATTCGTTTTCTTTTAAATCGTATTTTTTAGTATTAAATTGAATTTCAACTTCGCCTTTTGAAACTATAATTGTATGCTCTGCATCCTCATCATCATCGACATTATTATCTCTAACTGAAACCATAAGTTTGGTGCCTTTTAAAAGATGATAGGAATCAATACTGTACTTAAATCCACTATATATATTAGCGATTGAAGGTTTTCTCAATTTGAAAGCCTTTGGTTGGTGCTTCAAATATGTTTTCATACCTGTAAATATTATTACATATTTTTATTTTTAATCATATAGCGTTTTGCTATGTGAAATTGAATAAAAGCATAAGGTTTAATCATTATTTATAGATATCAGTAAAAAAATATTGAATAAGATATCTTGAATGTTATAATAAAAGAGTAAAAAAATACTGATTGGAGGATTTTATGGACAAAATTAAGACAGTTACGGTCAAACAATTAAGTCGATTCCCGGTCTATCTCAGATACTTAAAATCAATTCGAGATTTAGGAGAAACTCAAACAAGTGCTCCTTTAATTGCAAAGAATTTAGGTTTAAATGAAGAACAGGTACGAAAAGACTTACAAGTCGTTTCAAGTAGTGATGGAAAACCAAAATCTGGACGAGTTATTGAAGACTTAATAAACGATATAGAAACTTTCTTAGGTTATAACGATGTAAATGACGCGGTTATTATTGGAACTGGTCACTTAGGAAATGCTTTATTAAATTATCGTGGATTTAATGATTTAGGTCTCAATATCTTAGTTGGATTTGATAACAATCCTAATCTCATTGGAAAACAAATAAATGGGAAGATGATTTATTCAATTGATAAAATGGAAAATTTAATCCCAAGACTCAATGTTCAAATTGCAATTCTTACTGTTCCAGTTACGGAAGCTCAAGCAATCGTCAATGTTCTTATAAAAATAGGAATTAAAGCAATTTGGAATTTTGTGCCAACTCACCTTGAAGTTCCAGATAGTATCGTGGTTGAAAACGTAAATCTCGCCTCAAGTCTTGCTGTCTTGTCTCATAAATTGAAGGATTCCGAACAAGGAAATAAATAAGGAGAAATTTTATGGAAGAAAAGAACGCATCAATTAGTGCTGCTGATGAAGTTAATGATCTTGTTAGTAAAGCAACAGTCGCTTTAAATGAATTTTTAAATCTTAATCAAGAACAAATTGATTATATTGTTGCTAAATGTAGTGTTGCTGGTCTTGATAATCATGGTAAGTTAGCTGAACTTGCAATCAAAGAAACTAAACGTGGTATTTTTGAAGATAAAGCAACCAAAAACTTATTTGCTTGCGAATATGTTGTAAATAATATGCGTCACTTAAAAACAGTTGGTGTTATTAGTAGTGATCCAGTAACTGGCATTACAGAAATTGCTGATCCAGTTGGTGTTATTTGTGGAATTACACCTGTTACAAATCCAACAGCTACTGTAATTTTTAAATCTTTAATTTGTTTAAAGACTCGTAATCCTATCATTTTTGCTTTCCACCCAAATGCGCAAGAATGTAGCAAAGCTGCTGCGATTGTTATGCGTGATGCGGCAGTTGCTGCTGGTGCTCCAAAGAATTGTATTCAATGGATTGAACACCCAAGTCTTGATGCAACTAACTTATTAATGAATCATCCTGGAGTTGCTACTATTTTAGCAACTGGCGGAAATGCAATGGTTAAAGCCGCTTATAGTTGTGGGAAACCTGCAATGGGTGTTGGTGCTGGTAACGTTCCTTGCTACATTAATAAGAGTGCTAATGTTGAACAAGCTGTTAATGATGTTGTGATCTCTAAATCATTTGATAATGGTATGATTTGTGCTTCTGAATCTGCCGTCTTTATTGATAAAGAAGTCTATGATGAAGCCACAAAGTTATTTAAGAGATTTAAAGTTTATTTTGCTAATGATGAAGAAAAAGCCAAACTTGAAAAGTTTATGTTTGGTTATACTAGTAGCGATAAAGATCACGCTAAAGCAAAGTTAAATCCAATTGTTGCTGGAATGTCAGCTGTAAACATTGCTAAAAATAGTGGATTTGAAGTCCCTAGCGATACAGTTATTATTGCAGTTAAATGTAAAACAGTTGGTGAAGATGAAATTATGTCGAGAGAAAAACTTTCTCCAGTTTTAGGTTACTTTAAAGTTGAAGATGATAAAGAAGGATTCAAGAAGTGTGAAGAGATGCTTGAATTCTATGGTTTAGGTCATACTGCAGCTATTCATTGTAAAGAACAAGCAATGGCAGATGCTTTTGGTGAAAACTGCAAAGCTTTACGTATTGTTTGGAATAGTCCTTCTACTTTCGGTGGTATTGGAAACGTTTATAATTCATTCTTACCATCGCTTACTTTAGGTTGTGGTTCTTATGGAAAGAACTCAATTGGTGGTAACGTTAGTGCAATTAACTTATTAAATATTAAGAAAGTTGGTAAAAGGAGAAATAATATGCAATGGTTTAAAGTCCCTCAAAAGATTTATTTTGAACGTAATTCAATCGAGTATTTACAAAGTTGTAAGAGTGTTGGAAAAGTCTTTATTGTTACCGATAGAAGTATGGTTGAGTTCGGTTTCTTAAATAAGATTACTGAACAATTAAATTTAAGAAGAGAACCTGTTAAAATTCAACTTTTTGCTGAAGTCGAACCAGATCCAGATATTACAACCGTTAGAAAAGGTATTGAATTAATGAATACCTTCCAGCCAGATACAATTATTGCTCTTGGTGGTGGAAGTTGTATGGATGCTGCTAAAGGTATGTGGTTATTCTATGAACATCCAGAAGTTAATTTTGATGATATTAAACAAAAATTTATGGATATTCGTAAACGTGCATTCAAGTATCCTGAACTTGGTCGTAAATCTAAATTAATTTGTATTCCAACAACCAGTGGAACTGGTAGTGAAGTTAGTCCATTTGCAGTTATTAGTGATAAGGCTAACAATAAAAAGTATCCATTAGCTGATTATAGTCTCACTCCATCAATTGCAATTATTGATCCAGAATTTACAACAAATATTCCTGCAAAATCAACTGCAATGACTGGTATGGATGTTTTAACTCACGCCATTGAAGCTTATGTTTCTTGTTTAGCTAGTGATTTTACTGATGGTTTAGCTTTACAAGCAATTAAGATGGTTTTTGCTTATCTTCCACGTGCTGTTAAAGATGGACCTCATGATTTAGAAGCTCGTGAAAAGATGCATAATGCGGCAACTATTGCTGGTATGGCTTTCGCAAATGCTTTCCTTGGAATGACTCACTCACTTGCTCATAAAGTAGGTGCTGAATTCCATACAGTTCACGGTTATACTTGTAGTGTTTTATTACCATACGTTATTCGTTATAATGGCGAAGTTCCAACTAAATTAAGTGTTTGGCCAAAATATAATGAATATTGTGCTGATAGAAAATATCAAGAAATTGCTAAACTCTTAGGCTTAAAGGCTAATACACCTGAAGAAGGTGTTGCTTCTCTTGCAGATGCGTGTACAAATTTAGCTAAAGAAATTGGTTTAGGTACTAGTTTTAAAGAAATGGGAATCAAAAAAGAGGATTGGGAAAGTAAGATTCATGAAGTTGCAATTTTAGCTTATGAAGATCAATGTTCACCAGCTAACCCACGTGTTCCTATTGTTACCGATATGGAAGAAATCTTAAAGAAAGCTTACGAAGGAACTAAATAATATGACTATTCTTATTTGCGTAGGAAGTTCCTGCCACTTAAGTGGTAGTCATGATGTAATTGAATTATTCAGAAAGGCCATTAGCGATAATGGTCTCTCTGATAAAGTTGTTTTAAAAGCCACTTTCTGCTTAGGAAAATGTGGTAGAAATGGTGTTAATGCTAAGATTGATGACGAAATTGTAACTGGAATAACTCAAAGTAATTTTAACGAAGTTTTTAATAAATACGTATTAAGTCGCGTTAAATAGAAAGAAGAACCTATGGATTATTGTTTGATTAGTGAAAAAAATAACTGTAAAAGTTGTTATAAATGTATAAGAAATTGTCCAACAAAATCCATTTCATTTAATAACAATCAAGCCTCAATTATTCATGATGAATGTATTCTTTGTGGAAGATGTTATTTGGCATGTCCTCAAGGAATTAAAGTAATTCGTGATGATTTAGAGAGAGTTAAGGCTTTAATTGCTAGCAAGAAGAAAGTAATTGTTTCTCTTGCTCCTTCTTTTATTTTAAATTATAAAAATGCTTCGATCGATACGATGAGAACTGCATTAAAAAAATTAGGTTTTTATGATGTAGAAGAAACCGCAATTGGAGCGACTATTGTTAAAAAAGCTTATGATGAAATGTTAAATGATTCATCAAGAGATATTATTATTTCTTCTTGTTGTCATTCAATTAATTTATTGATCGAAAAACACTATCCAGATTTATTACCTTATTTAGCTGATGTAATGTCGCCAATGGTTGCACATGGAAAAGACATTAAAGAAAGATACAAAGATGCAGCAGTAGTTTTTGTTGGTCCATGTATTGCTAAAAAAGACGAAGCTGATAAAAATAGCCAATATATTGATGTTGCTTTAACCTTCAATGAACTCACTCGTTGGCTTAAAGAAATGAAGATAGATCTTAAAAGGAGTGAAGAACCTATTAAAATAGCAAAATCTAAGGCAAGATTATTTCCTACGACAGGTGGAATTTTATCCACGATGGAGAGGAGTAACTTAGATTATGAATATCTTGCTATCGATGGAATGGAAAACGTTTTACCTGCCTTAAAAAATATTGAAGAGGGTAAAATTCATAAATGTTTTATTGAGATGTCAGCCTGTAGTGGAAGCTGTATTAATGGACCTGTTTTAGATAAAGATAGTCGTGCAATTGTTAGTGGTTATTTAAACATCCATAAAGCTGCGGGAAAAGAAGATTTTGATGTTACTAATTATAAATATAAAGATATCCAAAAGGATTATGAATCTTTAGATATTTCTAAAGCGAAACCTAGCGAAGAAGATATTTTAGAATGTCTTAAAGAGATGGGTAAAACTGATAAAAATAAAGAACTTAATTGTGGTTGTTGTGGTTACGAAACTTGTCGAGCTAAAGCGATTGCAATTATTGAAGGAAAAGCTGTTAAAGAGATGTGTTTACCATATTTAATGGAAAAGGCCTTATCTTTTAGTGACAACATTATTACTAATACTCCTAATGGAATTATGGTTTTAAATGAGAATTTAGATATTCAATTAATGAACGAAGCATTTTGTAAAATAATAGGTGTTAAAGATAGTTCTTATGTAATTAATAAGAACGTTACGACTATTTTAGAACCTGATTTATATAGTAAAACACTTTGTAATTTAGCTACGATTCGTGGATATAAAGAATATTTAACTGAATACAATAAGTATGTTGAAGAAACGATTGTTTACGATAGTAAATTCCATATCCTTATTTCAATTATGCGTGATATTACCGATAAAGAAATCGAAGAACAAAAGAAAGATGAACTTGTTCGTAAATCAATTGAGATAACTGATAAAGTTATTGAAAAGAACATGAGAAGTGTACAAGAAATTGCTTCTTTACTTGGAGAAACAGCGGCAGAAACAAAAGTTGCTTTAACTGGTTTAAAGGATACTTTTAAAAATGATAAGTAATCTTGTTACGGAATTTGGTGGATTAAGTATTAACCATGTAGGCGAAGAACTTTGTGGTGATCATTTTGATGTTGTTTCAACGCCTGACGAGAAAACTTATATTGCTGTCCTAGCAGATGGTTTAGGAAGTGGCGTAAAAGCTAATATTTTATCAACCTTAACAAGCAAATTAATTTCTACTATGATGGCTAATAATATAGCGATAGAAGAATGCGTGGAAACTATCGTGGAAACTTTGCCAATTTGCAAAGAAAGACAAATTGCTTATTCTACTTTTACAATTTTAAAAATAACTGATAATAACCTCGCTGAAATTTATAATTATGATAATCCTGAACCAATTGTCTTGCGTGATGGAAAAGAGTTTGAGACGAACCAAACTATCATGGAGATTGCTGGTAAAAAAATAACTCATTCTAAATTTTATTGTAATCCTTATGATACTTTTATTTTATTAAGTGATGGAACAATTCATGCAGGTATTGGTCAATCAATGAATTTTGGCTGGGAAAGACCTCAGATAGTAGAATATTTAGAGGCTTTATATAATAAAGAATATAGTAGTAAAGCCTTAGCAACTGAATTAATAGAGCATTGTGATCTTTTATATGGAAGAAAACCAGGAGATGATACGACTTGTCTAGTGGCTCGAATTAGAAAAAAGAGTATGGTCAATTTATTAATAGGACCTGCTAGTAATCCAAAAGACGATAAAGAGATGCTTAGTTTATTTTTCTCTAAAGGTGGAAAACATATTGTTTGTGGAGGAACCACAAGTAATATTGTTGCAAAATTTCTAAATAAACCTTTAACTATATCTAGTGATTATGAAGATAAAGAAGTTCCTCCAACAAGTTCGATCGAAGGAGTTGACTTAGTTACTGAAGGAATAATTACAATTAATAAAGTGTTAGATTATGCAAAAGATGAAATGGGCCGAAATGAAGACTACTTTCTTTGGTGCTTTAAACAAGATGGTGCTAGTCAAATTGCTCGATTATTATTTGAAGAAGCAACTGATATTAATTTCTATGTAGGTTGTGCAATCAATCCTGCTCATCAAGCGGAAGGATTAAGCATAAATTACAAAATTAAGATGCAACTTATTGATGAATTGAGTAAAGTATTAAGGTCTATGGGGAAAAAGATTAAAGTAAGTTATTTTTAAAGGAGAGAATATATGCCAAAATTTGATACAAATGTCCAAGAGCTTAAATATAAAGTTTTAAAAGAGATTGCTCGCTCTGCTTTTAATGATACCTTGTTAGATGATTTTTATGATATTCCTAAAACTGTTGTTCCAGGACCAAAACCTACAATGCGATGTTGTATTTATAAAGAAAGAGCAATCGTTTTAGAAAGAATGAAGTTAGCTTCTGGAAGAAGTAAAGATAAACAAAACATCGTTCAAGTCCTTCAAATTGCTTGTGATGAGTGTCCAATTGGTGGATATAAAGTTACCGAAAACTGTCGTGGTTGTATTGCTCATAGATGTGAAAAAGCCTGTTTAAAAAAGGCGATTACTTTTGATACAAAGACTCACCAAGCCATTATTGATAAAGAAAAATGTATCAATTGTGGTATGTGTGCCAGAGCTTGTCAATATGGAGCGATTTTAAACTATAAACGACCATGTGAAACAGCTTGTAAAGTTAAGGCTATTTCAATGGGTGAAGATTTTGCTGCTAAAATTAACCATGAAAAATGTGTTCAATGTGGTGCTTGTGTTTATCAATGTCCATGGGGAGCAATTATGGATTCTTCCTCAATTGTTGATGTTATTAAAACCTTAAAAGATAGTGATTTTAGTAAAAAATATAATGTTTATGCTGTTGTTGCTCCATCTATTAGTAGTCAATTTAAATCCGTAAGTTTAGGTCAAGTCATTACTGGAATTAAAAACTTAGGATTCCATACCGTTGTTGAAGCTGCTTTAGGAGCTGATTTAACTGCTTATAATGAAGCCAAAGAATTAAGTGAAAAGAAATTCTTATTATCTTCTTGCTGCCCAAGTTTTGTAAGTTACGTTAGAAGCAATTATCCAAATTTAGTGCAATATATATCTAGTAATTTGTCGCCAATGGCTCAAATTTCTAAAAAGATTAAATATGCTGATCCAAATTCAAAAGTTGTTTTTATTGGACCATGCATTTCTAAAAAAGAAGAAATTAAACAAGAAGCGGTTAAGCCATATGTTGATCTTGTTTTAACTTTTGAAGAGCTCCAAGCTTTGATTGATAGTCGTGATATTGATTTAGCTTCTTTAAGTGAGTCTAAATTAAATAATGCCTCTTATTTTGGTCGAATTTTTGCAAGATGTGGAGGTTTAAGTGATGCTGTTGTTGAGGCACTAAAGGAACAAAATATTAGTTTTGAAGTTAAAGGTGCGCATGCTGATGGACTTGAAGCTTGTAAACAAATGCTTGATAAAGCAAATAGTGGAAATTGTGATTTTAATTTCTTAGAAGGTATGGCTTGTGTTAATGGTTGTATTGGTGGTCCATGCTGCTTAACTCACGAAATGCGTGATAAGAGTGAAGTTGATAAATATGGTAAAGAAGCCCTTGAAAAAACCATAACCAGTGCAATTGATGTTTTTAAATAGACTAATTTTATTGTAAAATAAAGGTATGCATGAAGCATACCTTTTAAAATACCTTCAAGAATATAATGGTTATGCACTAGAAAATATGACCACTTTTAATCATGATATAAACACAAAAATAAGGGCATATATGAATATTACTATGCCTAGAGATTTGTCTAATGGGTTTTATGATAAAGAAGCAGAATATTTAAAAGATTTATTAGCTAAAAAGAAAGTTATTAGTGACGTAGAAATATTAAATAATCATAAGATTGCCATTTATAAGGGTGATATTACTCTTATTAAGTGTGATGCAATTGTAAATGCTTGTAACTCTAAGTTACTCGGTTGTTTTATTCCATTACATTATTGTATCGATAACGCAATTCACACTTTTGCTGGACTAGAAATGCGTAGAGATCTAATGGAAATAATGGAAAAGCAAGGACACGATGAACCAGTTGGTTTATGTAAAGTGACTAGCGGTTATAATTTACCAGCAAGATATGTTTTCCATACAGTTGGTCCTTCAATTGATGGCCATCCATCTTTTGACGATGAAGAAGATTTAAAGAATTGTTATCTTAATTGTTTAAAAGAAGCAAAAACGATGCACCTAAAGTCTTTGGTGTTTTGTAGCATTTCAACTGGGGTCTTTAGTTTTCCTATTGAAGAAGCTTCTATTATTGCAATTAAAACTGTAAAAGAGTTTTTAGAAAGCAATCCAGAGGACTTATGCGTGATATTTGATGTTTTTAGTGAAAATGATTATGAAGTTTATAAGAAAAATTTAGGTTCTAATTACCTTGATTAGGAGTAATTTATGAATAATGAAAACCTTTTTACAAGTAAACAAGCTCGTCGATTTCCACTTTATATTCGATATTTAAAAGCTTTACAAAATGCAGGAGAAGCAAGAACAACAATTGTAAATATTGCAGCTACTTTTGATTTAGCTCAAAGTGATGTTAATGCGGATTTTGAATTAATTTATAGTGAAGAACAAGCAACGCTTTTAACAATCGATATTAGTGAAACAATTAAAAGAATAAGTAACATTTTAAATTATGATGTTAAAAAGAATGTAATTTTAATTGGTGTAGGTAAGATGGGACAATCTTTAATAAATTACGAACCTTTTAAAGAATTGGGATTTAATATTGTCGCTTGTTTTGATTCAAATAAAAATGTAATTGGTCAAACTTTTAACAATTTAAAAGTTTGTGCTTATGATGATTTAAAAACAATGTTTAAAGACTTAAATGCTGAGATTGCGATTTTAACTGTTCCTACTATTGTTGGACAAAAAAGTGCGGATGACCTCGTTGCTCTTGGCATAAGAGCCATCTGGAATTTTGTTCCAATTCCTTTAAGTGTTCCTCGTAACGTTATAGTAGAAAACGTTTACTTAGGATCTAGTCTTGCCTTACTTAATCATCGTTTAGTTTTACAAAAAGAAAAAGAATCTAAAAAGTAAATGTAAAGAATGTTTAATAAGTTACAAACCTTCTTTAGATACAATATAGTTAGTCTAGTAGGTGCAATTACTTCGTTTTATAAAGTTTCCATGATAAGGCAAGTAAGCGCACTGCAATGTGGAATGCCTAAGCAAAATATTATAACGTCTAGTCTTCATTATCATTATTAAAAAGTGTTTTAAATAAACGGAGAGCAAGTTCGCCAAATTGCTCTCTTTTTGTTTTATCCATTGAGCGGTATTCATTTATCATCTTATTAATTTTAAAGTGATTAGCTTTATTATTAATCACATCAATTGCCTTGTTTACTTTACCATTTTTAATAATAGTAAATATCATATTAATGATTAAAGAGCGCTCATCTTCATTACAATTTTTTACCCATTCATTAAAGGCAACATCAAAACTCTTTATTGAATCGCTAAGTTTTTTAGCATCAACAAATTCATTTCCATTTACACGCCAAGTGTATAAGTTATGTTGCAACAATAAACTTCGATCACTTTTTATAATTCTTAAAGGTTCATCATTATCGAAAATCATTCCAATAATGGATTCATTAGGAACTACTTTTAAATAGATATTTTGTAATCTTTTTTTATCAAATGTCGCGAAAAAATTAGGTTCTAATCCTGGTCCATCAAATGAATAACATTTTTTAATTCTACTTAAAAAACTCTCATCACAAGTCAATAAACTATATAAAGCTAAGTTTCCGCCTTTTGAGTGACCAATAAGATAAATATTTCTCTCAGCTTCTTTTGCAACTTTATTAATATAAACCAAAGCATCATTTTGAGCAGGAACTGGTGTTTTAATTGCCATATTAAAATCTTCATTCCATCCGGTTATGGTGGCATCTGTTCCTCTATAAGCAATAATCATATCCTTATTATCTAATATAAAAGTAATAGCACTAAATTGTTCAAGGTTATTCTTATCTACTTTATATTCATAGTGTTTTATTATTATGTTTTTAAATCGTGGATTTCCACAAAGAGCGCTAATTAATTGAGGATCTTCTTTCTTTAAACTTGGTCGTTTTAAGAATTCATCAAATTTAGAAAAATCATATAAATCACTGAGTTTCATTTCTTTATTAAAATCATAACCAAGAAAAACTTCAAAATTAAAATAGACTAATTTTGAAAGGATAGCAAAATCAACCTCATTATATTCTTCAATATTTACTGTATTTAAATGTGTTTTGGCATATTCAACGATATTAGTCGTTCTTGTCTTTTTATTCATGAACTAATTATAGATATTAATATAAAAAAAGATAAGGCATAACCTTATCTATCGTTCCATTAATCGGTATTTCTTTTCGTTTCGCGAATAAACTAACTCTTTATTGCTACCGAAATTACTTAAATATGCTTTGAGTTCTTGTACATAACGATGAAAAGTTAGTGGTGGAATTTCTAATTTAGAGATAACTTCATCACGAGAAAATTCTTCGTTTTCAACGAGGAGTTCATACATATAAAGTAAACATTGTGTTTTAGATACTTTCATACTATTTATATCGTATTGAATTTAATAAATCTTAAACTCTAGTTTGTATGATAAATAAGTATGTAATCAAATATTGATACTTTTATTTCAAAATAAATTAAAAAATTACCTTTTTAGGTAAAAAAGCCTAAAATGTCACTCTTAAGATTAAAAATAGTGTAATTTCATTTCTATATTGTTTTATGTTAATATTTGCTATAATAGCGTCCTAAAAAGAAATTTTTAGATTTTATTATGGTAAAAGCAATTATTTTTGATCTTGATGGCGTATTAGCAAAGACGGATAGTCTTCACTATTTTTCATGGAAGAAAATCTGTGAAAATCATCATTTTCAATTTGATAAAGACTTAAATAATAGCTTACGTGGTGTTTCTAGAGAAGAATGTTTAAACATTATTTTGCGTTACAACAAGATTAAGTTAAATGATGTAGATTTTAAGAAAATTTGTGAAGAAGAATCAAACAATTACAATTTATTAATTGCTAATATTTCTACAAACGACTTAATGCCAGGAGCTTTAAATGTTTTAAAAACCATTAAAGCAAAAGGAATTAAAATGGCGATTGGAAGTGGATCAAAACATGCTTCTTTCGTTATTGATAAACTTGAAATTAGAAAGTATTTTGATGTTATTGTTGATGGAAATATGATTAAAAATGCTAAACCAGATACAGAGTGTTTTATTATTTGTAGTAAACTTTTAAAGGTTGAACCAGTTGATACACTTGTTATTGAAGATGCAGATAGTGGCATTATTGCTGCTAATAATGGTGGTTTTAATAGTGTTTCCGTAAGAAGAACGGCAGAAGATGTTATTGCTGATCACTATATTGATCGATTAGAAGAAATTTTGCTTTTAATTAAGTAGATAAATAGAATGCGAGAATTTACTATTCTTGACATTTCTTATAAAAAAAGTAATATTCAAGGCAAGAAGATAATTTTTTTAAATTACCTTAAAAAACGGAAAGGAGACTAAAATTATGAAGAAAATCGCTATAGTTTGTGGTATTGCTGCTGTTTTAGTCGCTTTATCTGTTACCTCGGTTTTTGCTAAATATTCAACTGACGTTGATACAAATGCAAACGCGAGTGGAAATAATTTCGTTTTCACGGCTGATGAAACTTACTCAGTTAATGGTGCAGTTAAGATTGCTCCAGGTGAAACTCAAGAGGTTGCTGGATTTAAATTAAGCAATTTAAGCGAAAGCGTTGCTAATAATGTAGATGTTGATGTTACTACTAATGTGAATTTCTCTTTAGTTAAAGAATTACCAACTGGTGATTCATTGACATATGCTTTTTATGATCATTCAGGCAATTTGCTTAATAAATCATTTACTTTAGGCCATACTTCAAGTGATCGAACCTTAGAAGTATCCTTATATATAACTTGGAAAGATAGTTCAATAGATGGATCAAGTGAACAAGCGGCGTTAGCTGGACAAAATCTTGGTCAATATTACTTAACATTCATTGGAACACAATCGAAATAATCAGAGTTAAATCTCTGATTTTTTTGTGTTTTTTTTCGAATTACTTGACAACTTTTATAGATTTAGTATGATTATTGAACAATTCAAGTGTTAACTTGAGTTGCGAAGTTAGTAAGATGGCATTATCGTTTGACAAAAATTAAATTTTTATCAAAAAAAGTAATGCAAAAAGTGCAGACTGTAGGCTTATAATTTGATGAGATTACTGGTTTTGCGATTTTACTTGACAACATTTACAGAGAGTAATATATTGTAAGTGAGCAAAGTATCCGCGAGGATATGACGCAAAACTAAAGGGTCTTAAAATTACTAAGATAGCCAGCTGCATTAAAAAATAATGGGCTGGCTTTTTTGTTCCAGCCAAAGGGGAAATATTTATGAAAAAAGGATTATTAATTGCCGGTGCTAGTGTCTTATTATTATCAGGTTTAGCTGCTGGTGTTTTTGCACGTTACCAAACAAGTGTTGATGCTGCTGCTGGTCAAATCAGCTCAAAGCAATTCGCATTTACTGCTGCTGCTACATATGATACAACAGCTGATTTCAAATTAGCTCCAACCGAGAGTAAAACTGTTGGTACTATTAAAGTTAGTAACTATGATGCAAATGTTACTTCTGAAGTTGCTATTAAAGTTAATTTAACTTATACAATCAGTGGAACATTATTTGATGAAATTAAAAAGATTAGTGGTGATTCATTAGTCTTCCAAGTTAAGGATGGTGCTAATGTTCTTGCTACTGGTTCAGATGTCGTTACATTCACTGCTGGTACTAAACAAGATAAGACTTTAACTCTTGTTGCTACCTGGAATGGTGATGCTAATGGAAATAGTGCTGAAACTGCTTTAGCTAACAAAGGTTATACTGCTAATTACAAAGTTACCTTAGTTGGTACACAAGCCTAGTTGTTATTTCTTTTTAGAAAAAACAAAAATGTTATATAATGGGAATGGGGTTTTACCCATTCCCATTTTTTAAACGATATGAGTAAAGATAATAAAAACAAAATGAGTGATAATGATGCAGCAAAAGAAGTTGCTGTAACCACAGAAGGTGATGCTACTCCAGAGAGTAGTACTGCTTATCCTAGTGGCGATATTGGCCTTCTTTATAAAGAATGCGATGAATATAATTCTCCAGCTGCAATTAAGAAAAGAAATTCCAATCATTTTTGGAAGGTTTTTGGTGATATTGTTTTTACTATCATTATGGGTGTTTTATGTTACGCAATTGTTATGGTAAATTTAACAAAACAAAATGGTCAAATTCCATTTATTGCAGGATATAGTTTAGAATATGTCGAAACAGGTTCTATGGAACCTACTTTACCTACTGGATGCGTAATTTTAGCAAAACAAAAAGATAATAATACAGTTGTAAATGTTGGTGATATTATTACTTTTTATGAAGGATATGATCGAAGTACTGAAGCTCCAAGCAATCGTGTAAGAGTTACTCATAGATTATATGCTGAAACAATAGCGGATGATGGAACAATTTGGTATACCACTAAAGGTGATAACAATAATGCTCCTGATCAATATCAAATATTATATGAAGATATTATAGCGACTTTTGTTAGGAGACTTTTTTAAATATGCCATACAAAACAAAAGCTCCTATTAAGGAAGAAACAAAAGAAGTAGAAGAAGTTGCTACTCGTGGTAGCAAATTTTTTGATGACACTAAGAAAATTAATTTAGATAATGCTTCTATTGTTGTTCATAATTTAATAAGTTGTGAACATTCTAAGAAAATGGTTGATGGGAAAGAAATTTTAACTCCATTTTTAAGTAATATCTCGCTTGTTATTGAAAAAGGTGAAGTTTGTGGAATTAGTGCTGAAAATAAAGATGAATTAAGTGTTTTAATCGAAATCTTAGGTAATATGCGTCCATATTATAAAGGATTTGTGAAACTAACAAATCTTGGTACAAGTAGTTTTAAACGAGCAATTCTTGATTATATTTTCTATATTGATAGTCATAAGATGGTTTATGATGATATGACTTTAATTGAACAATTAATGCTTATTACTATTATGAGTAATAAAGATAAAAAAGCTAATTATGCTAACCTTGAAAAAGGTGTTTTAGATGACATTATGGCTTGCCACTTAGAAGACCTTGTTAATGTAAAAATTAAGGCTTTAAGTGTCTCAACAAAGATGGTTATTGCAATTATGGTTGCATGTATGTCTAATAGTGAAAAAGTCATCATAAATGCCTCCAATTACACTTTTACTCAAACAGATTGCGATAGAATTAACCATATTTTTGATTATTTTAAAGGGAAGAAAACTATCGTACTTGGAACCTTACAATCTAAATTAATTGGTATGTGCTCAAGTCACGTAATTTATCTTGTTCATGGTACTGTTAAAGTTGATTGTTCAATTACTGAACTCTATGAAAAATGGGATAAAGTTATTTGTAGTATAAGTTGTGATGATCCAAATAGATTATGCGATTTAATTAAAGCTAAATTTAAAGGCACATCTACTGGAATTCTTGATGGAGTAATTTATCTAAAAAATTATGGAGACTCAATTGTTTCTTATAATGATTTATATGATTTAAGCACCGAAAATAAAATAAATTTAAAATTTATTCGCTTTAATAGTGGTCGAGCAGAAAATGCTTTTAACGAAATAAAGGAGACATTCAATGATATATACTAAAGATTATACTGATCAAGAAATGTCTAAATCCACTTTAAGTGGCGATGGAAATAAATGGAGAATATATGTTTATTGTATTCTTTGTGTTTTGGTCTCGGTTGTTTTAACTCTTCTTTTAAATTCACTTGATTCTACTATCGTTTCTGAGGCTTTACCTACTTTTACTGGTGCAAACGCTAAGAGTAGTTTTGCTCTTTTAACTTTTTTAGCTCCAATCATTATGTTATTTACGATTGGTTACTATTTCGGTAATTATCAAAACTTTACCTTTGCTGAATTGCACACTAATAGAATGTATATGCTAATTAAGATGGGCGCCAAGATGAAACAAGTCATTTTGCTACGTATTTATAGTGCCCTTTCTTTACCATTATTCTTATATGCAATTTCCTTTATTATTTCTGTATTTACTTGTCTTCTTTTTAATTATTCAATTAATATTTTAGCAATGCCTGGACAATTCTTGGCAGGAGTCATAATTATTGTTTTAATTACGATGATTATTCTTACTTTATCTTTATTCTTTTATAACGAGAAGTATGCAATATTAGCCTTTATTGGTGTTGCTCTTTTAATCATTGCTCTTGGAGTTTTAACGAATTTTACAAACGTCATTCAAGCATCAATTAATGTCTCTAATTTAGGAGTTATGTTCGGTGGAGCGACTGGATATTTCTTATTTATATGTTTAGGTTTAATTGTTGTTTGCTTTGTGATTTCTTTAGTTCGTTCATTTAATTTAATTAAATATTATTCAACTATTAAGGAAACAATCCCTGGAATTGTTGTAATTGATTATAGTAAAAATGTCGTTAAAGCAGTTAAAAAAGATAATAGTGCTAAAAAGGAAAAAATCTTTAATGGCACGATTATGACTATATTTATTGCGTTTGTTGCAATCTCTTTTGCAACAAATCTTTTCTTAATTTATATGGCGACAAATAACCTTGAATCGCAATCTTTATATAATAATTACGTTCCAATTATTTTTGGTAGTGAAACAATGAGGCAAGGTGATAGCGAAGTTGATTCAACGCTTTCTTATCCTCAATTTATTGAAAAGAACGATTTAGCTGTTTTTGAAAATACTTCTAATCAAGATATTAATATTAATGTTGGTAACGTTATTTACTACATTAATAGCGATACAAGTAGTGCTGTTATTGTTAAAGTTAAATTAATCGATAGTGATGGATATCATGTTGATGTTACTTATTATCCAAATCAAGAAGATGCTGGTACCCTTGCAACTACCTTAACTCGTACACAAATTAAAGGAAGACTTGTTTATGTTAACCGTGTAGTTGGAGCATGGGTTACCTTAAATGATGCAGTTATTGGTAAAATTGTTTTCTTAGTTATTCCATTATTCATAATTATTTTCTATGATAAGATTAGAAAATTTAATAAAGCTTATAAAACAATTGAGGATAAAGATTTAGAAGAAAAGAAGAAATAAATGAAATACCGAACAAAAGTAATTTTACGAAGAATAGCTTTGGCATTTTCAATAATACCATTGCTTTTTATTGCTGGTTTTTCATTATATCTTTATCTTTTTAAAGTAGAGTTTGATACTAATTTACTTTATATAATTGTCATTTGCTCTAGTTTATTTGCAATGGTTATGGGTATCTTCTCAGTTATTTTAAGTTTAAATAAATTAAATGAAAAATATCTTGCTTTATATCGACCAATTTCTGAACTTGTTAGTACCTTTCTTTTTTCTTACGATCTTAACGAAAAGAAAGTTCATCTTAATAAACATTTAGCAAAATTTATTAATGCTCCTAGTGAAGTATTAACGGTTGATGAGATGCGTAAATTATTTACGGATGCTGATAATGTAGTTATTCGTTATGATGATTTAGTTCTTAATGGGTCAAGTTATATTAAAGTTCACGCAAAAAATGGTAAATATGTAGCGTTTAGTTTCTTTGCTAATAAGTATAAAGGTAAAAAATATGTCGTTGGTTATGTAAATGATTTTACGCTTGAATATATTGAGGAACAAAGTTTGCTTAAAGCTGCTCACCTTGATACATTAACTGAAACTTATCGAAGAAGTTACTTTGTTAAAAATGTCAAAGATAAACTCGAAAACACTAGTGAAAAAGGTGCTCTTATTTTTATGGATGTCGATAATTTTAAAGGAATTAATGATAAATATGGTCATTCAAGTGGTGATATTGTCTTAATGAAATTAGGCAACTGTTTAAAGAATTTTTGCAAAGATAAGAAAGCCTATATTGCACGAAGTGGTGGCGATGAATTCCTTCTTTATTTTTATGATGTAGTTGATTATAGCGACGTTTATGAGTATTTAAAGGGACTCGTATATGCAATTAAAACAATTTCTATACCTGATATTGGTTTAAAGCAAATTTATGTTTCAATGGGTGTTTCTTTCTTCCCAATGCATAGTAATAATTATGAAGCATTGCTTAAATATGCGGATGATTCCTTATATAGAAGTAAAAGCATTCCTGGAACTGCTTTTACAATTTATGACGAAGATAAAATCAATAATGAACTCAATATGGGCAACAAAAATGAGTTAACCAAAAAAGGTATTAAGGTTGAAAAAGATATCTTTAGCGGGCTTTCTCTTGGCGAAGTCGAATCCTTATTACGTAAAGCTTTAATAAATCATGAATTCCAAGTTTATATTCAACCAGAAGTTTCTCCATCTGGAAAATCCTTAAAAGGAGAATGTCTTGTTCGTTGGATTTCTAAAGAAAATGGAATTATTTATCCAAATGGATTCGTACCTTATTTTGAACGAACTGGTTTAGTAAGTGAATTTGATTTTTATATGTTTAATGAAGTTTTAGGAATTAGCCAAAAGTATATTAAAAAAGATAGCGATATTAAAATTGCGGTTAATCAATCAATTAAAACAATGGTCGATCCAAATTATGGTGATCGCATAAAAGAAATTTATAATAAATATCATATTGTTAGAGGAAGTGTTGCAATTGAATTAACTGAAAAAGCAATGTTCACTGGCTTAAGACACATTAGTAAAGCAATTGATTTATTTCACTCTTTAGGAATGAATATTTTAATTGATGATTTTGGTACTGGATTTACTTCGCTTCAAGTAATAAAAGATATGGATATTGATGTTATCAAAATTGACCGTTCTTTCTTATCAAATCAACAAAATGATTTTGCTCGTTGTGAAAAAATAATTAAAGGAATAGTTGATTTAGCACACTCTTTAAAGATATCGACTATTATTGAAGGTATTGAAAGTGAAGAACAGTTTAAGATAGCAATTCGAACGAATGCTGATTATATTCAAGGTTTTATTTTCTCATCTGCAATTCCAGTTGAAGCTTTCTTTAAAGATAAATCTAGTGAGTCTTTCCAAAGACAATTAAAAGAACTTATTAATTCGAGTGAAAAAACAAAGTAATTTTGTTTTTTGTTGATATACGATAGTTTATAATAATCGTCAGGAGGTATCTTATGATTACTCTTTATAAAACTGAAAAAAACAAATTAGTGACGATTAAAAAAGGTGATGTTTTACCGTTATTTAAGAGTGGTATTTGGATAGATATCTCTTCACCAACTCCTGAATTACTTTTAACGATATCTAAAAGAACGAAGATTCCATATGACTTTTTAGCTACTTCGTTAGATCCTGAAGAAAGTGGTCGTGTTGACACTGAAGGAAATAACACCCTTATTGTTTTAGATGTCCCAGTTGAAATTAATATGGAAGATAAGAATCATTTAGTATATGAAACTTCACCTTTCATTATTGTTTATAACTCAAATGTTTTTATTACTCTTCATAGAGAAGATATTCATTTAGCAGAGTTAATGGCCAGTAAAACTAAAATTGTCGAAACTAATAAGCACGTAAGAATGTCTCTTCATTTTTTCATGACTCTTGCTCAACAATTTATTACTGATTTAAAAAATATTGATAAAGAATCACGAGAGATTGAAACGAAACTTCATTCTTCACAAAAGAATAAAGAGTTATTTGAATTAATGGCATTAAATAAAATGCTCGTTTATTTTTCAACTGCTTTAAATGCAAACAAAAACGTAATTGAAAAACTTAAACGAAGCAAAGAATATAATAAATATGAAGATGATTTTGATTTAATTGAAGATGTTCAAGTTGAAATGAACCAAGCAAATGAAATGTGTTCTATTTATCGAGATATTTTAGCTGGTATGATGGATGCTTTTGCTTCTATTATTTCTAATAACTTAAATATTGTTATGAAGACTTTAGCAATTATGACAATTGCCATTAGTTTCCCAACTTTAGTTGCTTCATTTTATGGAATGAACGTAAATATAAATAGTATGCCTCTTGCACAAGATTCAAATGCTTTTTGGATCATTATTTGTATTTCTTCTATAATTGCTATTCTTATTGCAATTGCCTTATTTATCTTCGATAGTTTAAAGAAGAGACATTAGTCTTTTTAAGAAAATAAGTGGTTATATATGGACTTTTTCAAAATAAAAGTCCATTTTTTTAATGGACTTTAGAATTTAATAGTTATTTTGAAAAAGGTATTTTCTTTACTATCAACGGTGATTGAATAATTGTATTTATTACAAATTTCTTTAAGAATAGCAAGACCTAAACCAGACCCTTGTTTTGCTTCTCCATCACGAGATATTTCATCACGATAGAATCTATTAAATATCTTGTCTCTTTCTCCATCTTTAAGGGTACATCCTGAATTATATACAGATAAATAGGTTCCTGTTTTATCTTTAAGTAAAGTTACATTTATTATTCCTTTAGCAGTAACATATTTAACAGCATTATCGATTAAAATTTTAGTGATTTTTTCTACATCTTTTTTGTTGCCTTTAATAGTAATTTCATCTTGAATATTGGTCACATATTCGATATTGTCTTCAAAACAAACCGCATCAAAAGCGAGAGCAACATTATTAATTGCATCAGTGAGATCGAAGTTATCAATAATAGATTCTTTTTCTTCAACACTAGCAAGACTTATCATATCAAGAATAAGACCATTCATATTTTTTGTTTCATTTAAAATATTATTAACCCATTTATTGTCTTCACTTCCGTTTTTTAAAATAGAAGCATTAGCATCAATAATAGTTAAAGGGGTTTTTAATTCGTGGCTTGCATTACTAATAAATTCTTTTTGTGATTTTTGCGCTTCTTGAATTGGTTTAAGAATCATTCTACTGAGCCAAAAAGAGATTAAAAAGACAAGAAGTGTACCTCCAAGCAAAGCGAAACTTGAGGTTAAAATCGTGTTACGAATTGAAGTTTGCTCGATTGAACGATCGCATCCAGCAATTAATTTATATGATGAGTAATCGGCACTTTTAAAATAAATATAACCTACGTTTCCACTTGTATTTGAGTAAAGATAGTCTAAATTAGTGGTGACAAAATCACTATATACTTCGGTTCCTAATTTATAGGTAACAGTTTTGCTTGAGTCTACTTTAATGACGAAACCTCTTTGGTGATCAAAATCGCCTTTACCAAATCCAGTGTTTTCTCCAACACTAGAATCATCTTCATTACTCTTTAAAATCATCTGGTTTAGTTGATTATTTATTTGATTATTTTCATTAATAATTAAATAAGAAGAATATCCTATTTCAAGACCAATAAAAAGAACAGCAACAATGCCAGTTGTCATCGAAATAATTTTTCTACGAGTTTTTCTAATTAATTTTTGATCTTTACTTATCGTTTTCATATTCTAACTTATATCCTAAACTTCTAATTGAAGTGATAATTACTTTACTATGCATAGCTTTTAATTTTCGTCTTAAAAATGAAATATAAACTTCAACACTATTATATAAAGTATCGCTATCATAACCCCAAATTTTAACAGTTAAAAACTCTTTATTTACTTGGTTTGGAAATTTATCCATTAGCATATCAAGTATTTCAAATTCTTTTTGTCCAAGAATAATTCGATTATCTTTGCAAGTTAATTCATGATTATCACGATTCAAAGTAATATCAAAAACTGTCTTTACATTAAGTTTAATTTCTTCTTTTCTACGTGATAAAGCTTTAACACGAGCATCTAATTCTCTTATAGCAAATGGTTTTGCAAGATAATCATCAGCTCCTAAATTTAAACCTTTAACTTTATCATCAATTTCTCCTAGCGCACTTAAAACAAGGACTGGAGTATCAATATGTTCTTTTCTTAAATCGTTTAAAATACTCCATCCATCTTTTTTAGGAAGCATTATATCTAAAATAATAACATCATAAGTGCCACTTAAAGCTTCAAGATAACCTTTTTCGCCATCGTTAGCGATAGTGATAGGAACTTGTTCTCTTTTAAAGTATTCAGCAACCGCATCAGTTAAGGATACCTTGTCTTCAATCATTAATAATTTCATGACTATATTATAGATTAAGAAAAATAGAATTTGAGAAATTTCGATATTTTTCAAGGGTTCTTTAAGGTTTCGAGAATATAGTTTAGGCATAAGGAGAAATCTTTTATGAAGAAATTTACTAAAAATAAAAAGAAGGGATTAATGTTTTTAGGGCTTTCTCTCGTTGCTTTATTAACAGCTTGTGGAGCTAATTCTTCTACTAGTGGAAGCAGCGCAACAAATGTAAATACTGATGATAGCGATAGCCAAGATATTCCTGATGAAAAAGATACGACTGGTGAAGGAACTGCTATCACTGATGAAACAAGCACAACTGAATCAGATGAAGAAAAAATTAGTACAATTCCTACAACAGCAACTGAAATTAAACTTGTAGATGATGGAACAATTGCAGGAACTGGCTATGAAGTTGATGGAAATGTAATTACTATTATTAGCGATGGAAGTTATGCATTAACAGGCACATTATCCAATGGATTTATTGTCGTTAAGAAAAACGTCTTTGCTCATTTATATTTAAATGGCGTTTCAATTACTTCTTTAACAGGTTCTCCTCTTATTTTTAAAAAGGATACAACTCATGATTATCCAAGCGTTATAACTCTAGTTGAAGGATCAACAAATACTTTAGTTGATGCTAATTTAGCAACTTACACAAGTGGCGATTTAGATGATGATGGAACATATGCAAATAACGCAACTTTCTATGCTAAACGTAGCGTTTCTATTAATGGAACAGGAACTTTAAATATTAAATCTTATTATCATGAAGGTGTTCATATTAAAGGAGATGCAACTGTATTAGATGGAAATATTGTTGTTGATTCTTATGATCATGGTTTTAAAGGAGACGATAATATTTATTTCTTAGGTGGTACGGTTGATATTACAAGTAGTGCAGGTGATGGAGTTAAAACTGAGGAACCAGATGAAGGCGATGCTTATGATGCATCTTTATATAACGCCAAATTTGGTGCAGTAAATTTAACAATTGATGCGAAATATGATGGAATTCAAGTTGAAAACAGCATCTTATTTGATGGTGGAGTTTATAACATTACAACTTATGGCGGTTTAAAGAATAGATCAACCTATGAAAAAGATTATGAATATGATGATAATGGAAATGTTGTCTATGAAGATGGTGAAGCTCAACTTGTAAGTGCAAAAAGTATTAAAACAAGTTACGATTGGACAAGCTCGATGGTTGATGGATATTCTAGTATTTATGTAAAGAGCGGAACATTCGTAATTGATGCTGTAGACGATGCTTTCAATGCTAATAATGCCTTAATTATTGATGGTGGAACCTTTAATATTCAAGCTGGAGATGATGGAATGCATGCTGATAATGTCTTTACCTTTAATGATGGCACTATTAATATATCTTTATCTTATGAAGGACTTGAAGCAAGTAATATGAATTTTGTTGGTGGTACTGCTACGGTTTATGCAACAGATGATGGAATAAACGCAAGCGATAAACATACATCAGTTGCCGATGGACAATATGATAGTACCTGCCAAATGTACTTTAATGGATCAACAATTTATGTTAGTGCTGAAGGTGATGGAATTGATAGCAATGGTACCGCACAATTTAATGCTGGCGTTGTAACTGTTGAAGGGCCAACAAATGGAGGTAATAGTGCTATTGATACAAATGGTGGCTACGTTATTAATGGTGGAACTATTATTGCAGCAAGTGCTGTAGGTATGGTTGAAAATCCAAAGAGTAATGGAACACAATATAGCGCAACCTTAAGTGCAAGTATTACTAAAGGAACAGTGGTTAAATTCACTGATAATGATGGAAATGAAATCACTTCATATACTGCAACTAAAAATGGTGGTTGTGTAATGCTTTCTAGTAATCTATTAAAGTTAAATGGAACTTATAAATTATATTTAAATGGAACTTTAACTACGACTTGGACTCAAGATTCTTTGGTCTTCTCTAACGTTTCAACACAAAATGGAATGGGTGAAGGTCAACCTGGTGGTCAAGGTCAACCTGGTGGCGGAAGATTCTAGTTTATTTTAAAAAGCTTCTATTAAATTAAATATATAGAGGAAAAGAGAATGTCCTACTCATTCTCTTTTTTGTTTGTTACCTCTAAAAATATGTATAGAATATAGTCGTGAGGTAGAAATATGGATAAGAAAAAGTTCGAAAAAATTAAGTTAGAAGATCGTTGTTTATTCCTTAGTGGAGCTGATAATTGGCACACTAGAGAGATTAAAGAATTAAATCTTAAACCTATCATGATGACTGATGGACCAAATGGGGTTCGTAAGTGTAATTTAGATAGTATGGTTATCGAAATGAGTACTGATCCAGCCACTGTTTTTCCATGTAATGTTCTCCTCGCATCAACTTGGAATAAAGATATTGCATATAAGTATGGGAAAGCATTAGGCGAAGAAACTAAAGATAAAGGTGTTTCTATTTTATTAGGTCCAGGAATCAATATTAAAAGAAATCCTTTATGTGGTAGAAATTTTGAATATTTAAGTGAAGATCCATATTTAGCAGGTTATATAAGTGCAAATTATATTAAAGGTTTACAAAGCAATGGTATTGCTTGTTCGTTAAAACATTTTGCAGCAAATAACCAAGAAAATTATCGTAATTTAATTAATGAAATAATTGATGAAAGAGCTTTAAGAGAAGTCTATTTAAAGCCTTTTGAGATTGCAGTTAAAGAAGCAAAACCAAAAACTATTATGACTAGTTATAATAAAATTAATGGTTATTTTAGTAGCGATAATAAATGGCTTTTAGATGATGTTTGTAGAAAAGAGTGGGGATATGATGGGGTTTTCATTAGTGATTGGCGTGGATTAGGTCATATTGTTGATGCTACCAAAGCTGGTTTAAATCTTGAAATGCCAACTAGTGGAAAGCGAAATGCAGAAGATTTATTAGAAGCAGTTAAGTCGCATAATATTGATGAAAAATATGTAAATGAACGAGGCTATGAACTCGCAAAATTTATTGAAGAATGTTTGAAGAATAAGGATGAGAAGTTTAAAGCGGATTATAAGCGCAATCATGAAATTGCTCGAGAAATCGCTGCTGATGGAATTATTTTACTTAAAAATGCTGATGATGTTTTACCTTTAAAAGCAGAAGAAAAAATACTTTATGTCGGAGACTTATTAACGAAAGATAAATTTGAAGGTGGTGGTTCAAGTCATGCTACCCCTAAAGATTTAAGAAACCTTAAGAAAACATTAGAAGATAAAAATGCTTCATTTGTTAAAGGATATGATTTAGATGATAGTTTAAAATTAAATAATGAGCTATTAAGTGAAGCAATTAATAAAGCAAAAACAAGTGACAAAGTGGTCGTTTTTGTTGGACCAGATGATAAAGTGGAAAGCGAAGGATATGATAGAAGCAATCTATCACTTCCAAAATCACAAATAAAATTAGTTATTGAATTAAGTAAGGTTAATAAGAATATTGTCGTTGTTTTGCTTAATGGTGCACCTTATGAGCTTCCATTTAAAAATGAAGTAAAAGGTATTTTAGAAGCCTATTTAGGTGGCGAAGCTTATAGTGAAGCGATAAAAGACATTTTGTACGCAAAAGTTGTTCCAAGTGGACGTTTAGCAGAAACTTTCCCAATTAAATATGAAGATGTTCCAAGTAGTAAATATTTCCCTGGAGGAAATATGACAAGCGAATATCGTGATTCTATTTTTGTAGGGTATCGATATTATGAAACATTTGGCAAACAAGTGAATTATCCATTTGGTTATGGTTTAAGTTATTCTAAATTTACCTATTCAGATTTAAAATTATGTTTAAATGAAAAAGGTTTAATCATTTCTTTTAAAGTAAAGAATTTAGGTCCTTATGTTGCTAAAGAAGTCAGTGAAATATACATAGGTTCTCCAGCGAATGGTGTTTTTAAGGCCAAAAAAGAATTAAAAGATTTTGCTAAAACTGAACTTAAAGTTCGTGAAACAAAAGAACTTCATATTGAGATTCCTCTTGATAAATTAAAGTACTTTAATGTAGCTGAGAAAAAATGGGTACTAAACTCTGGCAACTATTATGTCTACGTTGGAGGGGATAGTCATAATGAAGAATTGAAGGGATTAATTAATATAGAATCAAAAGAAGAAGAGGTTAATCCATATAATTCAAAAGACTTAAAGAGTTATTATGATGGTTCAATTAAAAATATTTCAAAAAGAGAATTTGCAAAATTAATTGGTAAAAAAATTCCTAGAGCAAATTCAAAATGGTTCCCACCATTTAATGAAGATAATTGTTTAAATACAATTCGCCATACAATTATTGGTCATGCTTTAAGAAAAGCTATGCTTAAAAATGAAACAATTAAAAATAATCCTGAATATTTATCTCAATTAATGCAATTACCATTTAGACAATTAATGATGATGGGTGCCGATAATATTTCTAGAGAAGAAATTAAAGGTTTCTACGATTTTATAAATGGAAAAGCAACTAAAAAGAATGCTGATTTAGTAAAGAGTTTATTTAGCAAAATTAAATAAAAATACCGCGCTTACTGCGCGGTATTTCTTTACCATTTATTAGTAACTCTTTCAGCAAAACCTAAGGCGTGATCAAATTTTAAAGTCTTTCGTTTATATTTTATTTCTCCATCAAAATAACCGAATACTTGGTTTTGTAATGAAGCTAATATAAGAAGATTTGTATTATCTTTTCGATCTAAAATAGGGGTAAAAGTAAGGTTAATATCGTTTGATTCACTGACCATTTTCCATGGTTCGAGATACTTATAATTTCCTTTTTCATCTTTAGGAATTAAAAACTGAACATCATTAAGTTTATAAGCCTCTTTATTTAAAAAAGCCATATTTTCACTTGCAGCATTTGTATCACCAAATCCATAACCTAAATTGAATCCTTTATATCCATCTTTATCTTTGATTGATAAGCTTGACCAATACCAAGTGTTTTTATAAGTCCAAACGCCTCTTCCCCAATCAAGTCCACCAACTGCATTGTTAAATAGATATTTTTCTTCACCAATTGAGAAATAGCCTCTTGCCACTAAACAATTTATTTTTTGATTATAGTAGAAGTGACGATTTTTCTTAAATGGTGTAGCAATTACCATAGTATTTGGGTTAGTTTGTGTAACAACTAAATCACAATTAAAGTCACTATATTTAGTAAATCCTTTAAAGCTACAAATTAAATGTCGTTCTGTTCCATCATTTAAAAATTTAAAAGAGAAATCTTTTCCAGTATAAATGATGTCGCCTTTAACACTGCTTGCTGGAAGTTTAACCTTCCCTAAAGAGAGTGGTTTAATCTTTGATTTAGTAATATATCTTTTAAGTTTAAAATCTAAAAAAGAAACACTTACTAAAGACATATAAGAATTATCATCAACTGTAAGAGCAATTCCATAATCTCCTTCAATAAAGTAGTAGTAATCCCATTCTTTTATTCGTAATTTGTTTCCTTTAATATCTTTTCGATCATAATCACGAACAAGTGAGTAACTAAAACCGCATTCTTTTAGATTACCAAAGTTATCTAAAAGTTTTCCTTGTGTTAATTCTTTATCCATATTTATTCCCCCATTAACGAACTATAAATATTAATAAAATCTGATTCATTAAACAAAACTGGGCAAGGATATAAAGGAACTGCTTCCTTGTATGAGGCTTTACTTAATGTTTCGATATCTTCTTTTTTGATTTCTTTAATTTTTTCAGGTAGAGCAAAAGTTTTATTTAAATCTTTAATATAATTAATTAAAAGAGTGGCATTTGTTATTGAATCATTTTCGAGTTTTCCTACACCAATATAGATTGCAATTTTACTTAATTTCTTTTTTGATTTATTTTTATAAATTTCAAGAATATGAGGAAGGATAATTGCGTTTAAATATCCATGAGGCAAATTGTATTTTCCACCAATTGCGTGAGCAATAGCGTGAACATTTCCAACCATACTTCTAGTAAAAGCTTTACCTGCTAAAAATGAAGCATAAAGCATATAACTTTTGGCTTCTAAATCATCTTTTTTGTTATAACCTTTTAAAATGTTATCATGAATTAATTTAATAGCTTCTAGAGAATATTTTCTTGTCTTTCTTGTTGAATCAAGATTTAAATAAGCTTCGATTGCGTGGGTTAAAGCATCCATACCAGTGGTTGCGTAAACTTGAGGAGGAAGATTTAAAAGCAAGCGTGGTTCTAAGAAAGCATATTTAGGGACACAACGCATTGATTCGATTGGAAATTTTTCTCCAGTCTTTTCATTACGAACAACAGCGGCAACCGTCGTTTCGCTTCCAGTTCCACATGTAGTAGGGAAAGCAACCATCGTTGGCATATTGTGTTTTGGTTTAAATAAACCCTTATATTTCTCAATGGTTTTACCATTAGTGGCTAAAATACCAATAGTTTTGGAGCAATCCATAACGCTTCCGCCACCAAGAGCAATAATAGCGTTACAATTATTCTTTTTATAAACATCTAATCCATCATATATATTTTTAAAAGTTGGATTAGGAGTAACATCTAAATATAAAACATAATTTATATTAGCTTTTTTTAGTTCTTCTTCGACAATTTTGGTTAAACCAAACTTATAAACGTTCTGATCACTAACGATTAAAACATTAGTTACTTTTTTGGTTTTGAAATCACTAATCATCTCATCATATGATTTTAAAACAGTAGGTTCTTTCCATATTAAAAAGTACTCAGCAAAGGCCATTGTGTAATTAAATATTCTTACATTAATTTTTTGAATTAGTTTCATCAATTATTCCTCCAAGTGCTTTTATATATTTAATACTGTTTAGTTGTCCATTTATCTTTGTGAAATCTGGAATATAACCTACTCTTATTTTTGTTTTATTCTTTAAGACTATTGTTAAATTTCCTGTATTATTCATGAATACGCTTAAGATGCCTGCAGCAATTTCGCTATGATCTAAATCATCAAATTTAATAACTATAACCTTATTAAATTTTCGATTAATCTTTAATGATTCATCATTAATTTCAAGAATCTTTTTTGGAGTTAATAAGTAATTTATAAACCAATAAAGCGAATCTAAAAATAAAATAATAAAAATAATAGTGGTTAATAAATATAAAGGACTAACTCCAATTGTAAAGTTAGGAATAGCTACTAAAATAGCGACAGCTAGAAGTAAAACCATCGTGAAAATATACATTCCTATATATGATTTAGATTTATAGGCTAAAACTTGATATTCGTTTTGCATAATACTTATTTTTTGTTGTTTTCTTTCTTTTTCTTTGAGTTTTTTACTAGCAAAAAGATCGCAATAATAATTCCAGCAACAAGAAGTCCAGATGCGATACAAATAGCATAAATCATCAGCATATTTGGTAAATCTTGAACTGGTGGAGCTATTACATCAAAAATATTCATAATTAATTCCTCATTGATATTATAAATGTTTTTAATAAAATTAATAAATATAACCTCTATATATTAATAAATATAAAAGATAACCAATTAAAAAACTTAAGCAATTGCTTGCTACAGTTAATGGTATGAGTTTATAGTCTTTTTTATTAAAAATCATATAGGTAGTGGCCTCAATTACTATAACTATTAATTC
>DAIODM010000004.1:0-60893 GCA_036746835.1 Candidatus Onthovivens sp.
CTTCTATTACGAAAATCTTGCTAACCAGAATTAATTTTTTTAAAGTTATCATATTTACATTTTTAGAATGCTAAATTCGTTCGTTATCTTTTCTCTTTTTGTAATCAAACTAAATTTTAATTTCTTATTTCTAATACGGTAATTGGATATAATTTTTTATCAAATTGTGTATAAATTTAAAATTCTTTGTATATATCTATTGAAATTCTTTGTATTTATTTCTGTAAATATGCTTTGATACTTTAAAATAGGAGATTCTATTATAGAAAAGAATTTTTTTCACTTGATTGAAAAACAAATTGAACAAAAGTAAAATCATCAGGCGCCGTTTTGGTGGCGGGACCAAAATTCTGTGGCAAAACAACCACTTGTATGCTTTATCAAAAAAGTTTTATAAAACTCAACACAAAACAGATTATTGATATCGCGAAGATGAACCCAAAAACTGTTTTAGTTGGAAAAAATCCTCGTTTGATAGACGAATAGCAAACAGTTCCAGATATTTGGAATCAAGTCAAAAATTCTCTTGATGAAAATTATTCATTCGGACAGTTTATCCTTACTGGAAGTTCTACTCCCGCAGACAAAACTCAAATATACCATTGTGTTTTGGGCGGAGAAATTCGTCATTATCGTGACAACGCTGGTTTGGAATGTGATGCCGTAATTCATTTACCAAATGGAAAATGGGCAGCTATTGAAATTAAACTGGGAGGTGAAGATTTAATCAATGAAGGGGCAAAATCGCTCAAACTCCTGAACAATAAAATAACAGAAAAAAGTGATGAAAAAGCACCTTCTTTTATGATAATTTTAACCGCTTTCGGACCAATGTATCGACGTAATGATGGAATATATGTTATTCCTATTAATTGTTTAAAGCCATAAACTTACACAACAAAAAACCTTTATTTTTTAATTTATATAATTTATTAATTTTAAAAATCCACTATTTAGTCAATTTTAGGCAAAACAACACTACTGTCTCCACATGAAAAGTCATTGGAAACATATCAACAGGTTGAACTTTTTCAACCTTATATTTTTTGCTTAAAATTTCTAAATCTCTTGCAAGAGTTGATGGTTCACAAGATACATAAACCACTTTCTTAGGTTCAAGATCAAGAACGCTATTTAAGAATTCTGGAGTTGATCCATTGCGTGGAGGATCAAGTAAAACACAATCAATTTTAATCTTATCGAGTTTTGCCTTTAGAATATATTTTGTTGCATCATCATTTATAAATTTTACATTCGTAATATTGTTTGCTTTTGCATTGCGAATTCCATCTAAAGTTGCTTCTTTAACAATCTCAACACTTATAACTTCTTTAGCGTCTTTTGCTGCAATTAAACCAATCGTTCCTATGCCACTATAAGCATCTAAAACAGTTTCGTCTTTGTTCAACTGTGCAAATTCAAGGGCTTTACTATATAGTTTTTCACATTGAATAGGATTTATTTGATAAAAAGATTTACTAGAAATTCTAAAAGAAAGACCACATAAAGTGTCTTCAATAAATCCTTTTCCATAAAGAACTTCTTCGTGTTCTCCAAGAATTACATTAGTATGACGAGGATTTACATTATTAACAACTGTTGTGATTTCAGGACAGCGAGCAATAAGCTCTTTTACAAAATTATTTCTTCCTGGAAATGTTGGTTTACTAGTTACTAAAACAACCATAATCTCAGGTTTATAATGACTTGTTCTAATTAAAACATGTCTTAAAAGACCTACTCCATTATCTTCGTTATATGGAGAGATTTTAAAGCCATACATTAAGTCTTTAATTGTCTTTAAAATTTTAGGAGCTCTTGTATCTTCAATAAAACATTCATCAATAGGTATTATTTCGTGACTCATTTCACGATAGAATCCACTTATAATTTGATGCTTAAAATTATAACCTAACGGAACTTGAATTTTGTTTCGATAATTATATGGATTATCCATACCAATCGTATCAAATATTTCAAAATCTTTAAGGTGTCCGATACGAGTTAAATCGTTATAAACTTTCTTCTTTTTGTATTCTAATTGAGCTTTATAAGATAACTGTTGAAATTGACATCCACCACACGCTGTACAAACTTTACACTTTGGTTGAATTCTTTCTTTTGATAAACTATAAAGCTTCTTAACACGACCAAAAGCAACTCCAGCACGGTAATACATTATTTCAATATCAGCTTTTTCACCAATAAACAAGCCATCAACAAACACGATGGTATCGTCATATTTTACAACACCCTTACCTTCACTACTTAAATCTACACAGGTTCCAGTAAAGATTTCTTTTCTAAAATTTTTCATAAAGATATAATGCTCTATTTTTTTACAATATTCTATAAAATATTGTTATAATATTGTTGCATTATTATGATAAGTGCTTTTATTAATGGTTTATTTGCCGCTATTACTATCGTAGCTAGTTCGCTAGGTACTTTTTTAGGAAACGACCAAAGTTATAAAACAAAAGATATTGATGACTCAACAACCTTAAGAGATGTTTATCGTGTTGGTGTCTATGATCATGATGGATTTATTTCAAAACAAAAGACAATAAATAATGAAACAGAATATATTGGATATGCAGCCGATCTTTTTAACTCTATCCAAAATTCTTCCAATTTAAAATTTGAATTTGTAACCGGCAGTCACCAAGAATGTATGGATATGCTTGAAAACGGACAAATTGATATTTATCCTGGCGTAATTTATTCAGATGAAAGAGCTCAAAAATATTTATTCTCAAACGAAATTGGTAACTTAAGTGGCGTTCTTTTTACTCTTCCAGAAAATAAAAACCTCTATCAAGATGACTTTGATTCATATAACGGATTAAAAATTGGTATGATTAGTAACTTTAAAATTAATGAGAGTTTTAAAGATTTTGCTGATAAAAACGGATTTACATATACTACACATTATTATGATTACATTAATGATGGATTAGCTGCTATGCATTCTGGTGAAATTGATTGTTTCTTTACTGACAATACTTTTAGAATCAACCAATACAAAATATTACACACTTTTGAAAATCATCCTTATTACAACATAATCAATAAAAATTTAACTTATTTTAGAGATGTCTTTAATGCAACACTAAATAAGATTATAAGTGTCTCTCCTGATTTCCTTTATAGTTTGTTTGATAAATATTATTCAACTTCAATCTTTGGTTCAAATATTTCTTTGACTCGTGAAGAGCAAAATTATATTGACTCCAGAAAAGAAAATCCTGTCCGTGTTGCTTATCGTCAAGCAAACGCTCCACTTGAATCACAAAAAAATGATGGCACGATTTCAGGTATAACTAAGGCTCTTTTAGATTATGTAAGCAATGTAACTGGTTTAAAGTATGAATATACTGCTGTTCCAAATACAACTGATTTATATAGTGTTTCAGGTAGCGAACTCTTCGCTTCTTATAGTCTTTCAATTGCTAACTTATCTAAATTAGGTTTAAAAACAACCACTCCTATTTTTAAAGATTCAATCGTAAGAGTCACAAGACCTAACGCAATTAAAAAAGAAAATGAGGTTATTGCAATCCCATCATTTACTAACGATGAGGCTTTTGATTCCATTAGACAAAATCACACTTATAAAGAATTTGATAGTGTTCAAGAATGTTTTAGAGCTGTTAAAAATGGCGAAGTAGAAAGTACTTACCTTAAAGAAACTGTCGCAAATTATTGGTTAAAAAATATTGTTTACGCCAAATTTGATCATAGTATCGTAAGCGATAGTCTTTATAGTGATTATCGATTTGCTACTACAAGTTCAACTTCACCTTTATTAATCAGTATTATTGAAAAAGCTATTAAAGGTCTTACTAGTGCTGAAATTTATGAAATTCAATCCAATTACACTAAAGACCGTTTTGTTTATACTTTAATTGATAAATTACAATACGATCAAACTTTCCAATATTATTTAATTATTTCAGTCTTCTTTATTGCTGCTATTACAGTTGGTGTTACAAGTTATATTTCCATCAAACGTAACTACATTTCGACCTCTTTTGTCGAAAACACCAAAATGTATAACCGTCAAAACTTCTATAAAGTCTCTCAACAAATGATTAAAGGAAGTAAGAAAACATTTATCTTTGCGTTGATGCAAATTGATCGTTATCAAGTATTACACGCAACCTTTGGTGATGAAGAAATTCGTAAATATATGTATGAAATGATGAAGTATATTGAGAAACGTTATCACCGTAAAAATGATTTTAAATATGGATTAACTGATAACGATACATTTGGTTTCTGTTTTGAATACACTCCAGATAACATGGATGATTTTGCTTTTGCTAGTAAAGAATTGAGTAAGGAGTTATCAAGTAACCTTGGTGGATTCCACATTGGTTTCTACATTATTAAAGATAATTCTCAATCCCCTACTTTCTTCTATGATTATGCAAAACTTGCTCTTGAAAAAGCACAAAATAACCAAAGTAAAAACGTTATTTTTGCCTATTACGATGAATCAATTATTCAACAAATCCAAGTCAGTAATTACTATTTAAGTGAATTGCCTCGTGCTTTAAAAGAACATGAATTCATTATTTATTTACAACCAAAAGTTGAAATTGCCACTGGAATTATTAATGGAGCTGAAGCTCTTGTTAGATGGAATCACCCACTAGAAGGTATCATTTCTCCAGGTAAATTCGTTCCTATCTTTGAACAAAACGGAACTATTGTTGATATTGATAAATATGTTTGGGAAGCTACTTGTGAATTTATTAGTAAAAATAGAAATGAATTAAAAGAATCCGTTCCAATTAGTGTTAACTTATCTCGAAGTGATGTTTATTCGTTTGGTATATTTACTTATATTCTCGATTTAGTGAAGAAATACAATATTACTCCAAATGAACTAAGTTTTGAAATTACTGAATCACTTTATGCTGAAAACCCACAATTAATTAATAACCTTATTAACCGACTCCATAGTTATAACTTTAAAGTCAGTATGGATGATTTTGGTAGTGCTTACTCTTCACTTAATATGCTTAAGAGTTTCTTAGTTGATGATTTAAAGATTGATCTTACTTTCTTACGAGATACAGAATGGAATAATATTGATAAAGATAATGAAACTTTACGTGCTGAATATATTATTAAGAGTGTTGTTACAATGGCTAATGATCTAAAGATGGATTGTATTTGTGAAGGTGTTGAAACAAAAGAACAACTTGAAATCGTTAAGCGTACCAATTGTAAAAATGCTCAAGGATTCTTTTATAGTAAACCAGTTCCAACTAACACTTTCTTAGAACTTTTAAAGAAAGGCTCATTAGATGGAAAGAAATAATAAACCAGTTAATAAAAAGAAAATTCGTTTCACCACAATTTTAAAGATTGTTTTCTTTGGTGATGATGATCCAGAATTTATTGCTCATCAACAAGAAAGTGCGGTTGAATTAAATTTTCCTTCACTACTTATAACTAATATATTAGCTTTATTAAGCCTCATTTTAATTTATATTTTAAGTTTCTTTTTAGATATCTATAAAACAACTAATAGAATTGATTTAATCTTTATTATTATTTTTACGCTCTCTTTAATATTCGAAGCAACTTTTTTAAGAAAGCATCGTAAATATTCTACTTTATGTTATTACTTCTTCATTTATTTAGCTTATCTTTATATTTTAATTGTTTCTAGTGTTTACTTTAGTGACACTATGTCCCCATGGCTAAATATAATGATGGCGCTTGTTCCAACTTTATTATTTACCTATCCTTATTTCCACTACTTAACAAACACCACAATGGCCCTTGTTTATATCGTTCTTTGTTGGATGCTTAAATCTCAAGATATTGCTTTAAGAGAAACAATTATTACAAGTTTAACAATGTCTTGTAGTAATTTCATTACTTTAATTCTTGTTTACCAAAGAGTCAGCGCATTACGAATTAGACATAAGTTTGAAAGAGATAGTAATACTGATGATTTAACTGGTTTACCAAATAGACGTGCTATCAATTTAAGAATTGATGAAACTAACGAAAAAACTGGCGAATATATTAGTGGAATGATTATGCTCGATATTGATAACTTTAAAGCATATAACGATACTTATGGCCACATTAAAGGTGATCAAGCCTTAATTAAAATTGGCGATGCTTTAGATAAAATCAGCAAAAAATATGGAATCTTTATTGGTCGATATGGTGGCGAAGAATTCCTTGTTTTGGTTAACTTTATTAATCTTCAAAATATTGAAACAATTGCTCAAGATATCCTTAATACAGTTAAAGAACTAAATATTCAATTTGAAGATAACCCAAATAAAAATAATAAGATTCTAACGGTTTCCGCTGGTATAGCAAAAGCAGAATCTGGAGATGATGCTCTAGATGTTTTAAATAATGCTGATATTGCTTTATACGAATCTAAAAGCAAAGGAAAAGATATTGTTTCTGAAAAGAAATAATTATTTATTAGTTACTATTTGAGTAGGTTGTGCCATTAAAGAAGCAACATACTTCACTTCTTCTACAACATTTAGTCTTGGGAAAAGATTTTCTCCCTTAAAGACGACTTTATTATCTAAAAGTTTATTATTTCTAATATTATCATAATCACTATCTTTAAGTGTTAAACCAAGTTGTTTATAAATTTCTTTTGATTTATTAACAAGAACTGGTTCAAGAAGTTTACCACCTACAAAAAGAACATAAGCTAAATGTGACATAACAGCTTCAAGTTGGTCTTTATTTTTTTCGTCTTTTGCTAAAGCCCAAGGAGCATTGTCATCAATATACTTATTAGCATCACTTAAAAGAGTCATAACTTCACTAAAAGCTTCACTAATATGAAGATCATCTAAATAATTTTCATAATTCGTAATCGTTAAAGATATCTTGTTATCTAAAACTTTATCCATATCGGTTACACTCTTAAATGATGGAACAACTCCATTAAAGTATTTAACAATCATTGCTACACTTCTAGAAAGTAAATTACCTAAATTATTAACAAGATCTGCATTAATACGATCAATATATTGTTCAGGAGTAAAAGTTCCATCTTGTCCAAAAATAATATCTCGAACAAGATAGTATCTTAAAGCATCAACTCCATATCGTTCAATTAATGGGAATGGAGAAACAACATTACCTCTTGATTTAGACATCTTGCCATCTTTCATCATAATTAATCCATGAACAAAGACACGATCTGGAAGTCTCACACCAAGTGACATTAAGAATTCAGGCCAGTATATAGTATGAAATCGAGTAATATCATTACCAATAACATGGATGATTTCACTATCTTCGCTTGCCCAATATTTTTGATATAACGAATCATCTTTAGTTCCATATCCTAATGCACTTAAATAATTAAATAAGGCATCAAGCCAAACATAGGCAACATGTTTAGGATTTTCTCTAATTGGAACACCCCAACTAAAACTTGTACGTGAAACACAAAGATCACTTAATCCAGGTTTAATAAAAGTATTAATCATCTCCGTTTTACGGTTTTCTGGATAAATTAAATTTGGAGTTTCATAATATTTCATTAATTCTGGAAGATATTTTTGAGTTTTAAAGAAATAAGCTTCCTCAGTTGCTCTTTGAACAGGACGATGACATTCTGGACAAAGATGATCTTCTCCTACTTGAGTATCGGTCCAAAAAGATTCTTCTTGGAAACAATACCAACCTTCATACTTTGATAAATAAACATCATCATTATGAAGCATATGAGTAAAAACGTTTTGGACACATTCAACGTGTCTCTCGTCAGTCGTACGAATAAAATCATCATTAGAGATTTCCATTGCTTTCCAAAGTTCTCTAAATTTAGCGACCATATTATCAACATAAACTTTAGGTTCAACACCTTCCGCTTTTGCTTTCTTTTCTATTTTTAATCCATGTTCATCAGTACCAGTTAAAAAATAACATTCAAAATGTCGCATTCTTTTATAACGAGCAAAAACATCGCATAAAGTTGTGCAATAAGCATGACCAATGTGCGCGTTTCCTGATGGATAATAAATTGGAGTAGTTATATAAAATCTTTTCTTTGCCATATGAGAGCCTCCCTAAGATTTATTGCTTATAGATTATAACAAACATCAGCCTATTTTCCTATATTTATTGATTTTTACAACTAAAAGAAAGAATTTCGTAAAGATTATAAAAATCTATTGTATTAGTATATTAACTATAAAAGTCAGACTCCAAGAAAGAACTTTTAAAAACACATCACAACATTTAGCGCACTCCTTTGCGCACTTGTTGAACAAGGCAAAGTTTCTTTCTAGAATATATCCCTTTTTAGAAGGCGAATTAGACCGTAAGACTAATTCGCTTTTTTAATACATAAAAAAAGACATAACCACGAGGTTATGTCATATTTTCTAATTAGTTTATAAACTACTTCTTAGCATTAGCATCTTCTAAATGATACTTCTTATTGAACTTATCAACACGGCCATCTGCTTGTGTAAATCTTTGTTTACCAGTATAGAATGGGTGGCAGTTTGAACAAGTATCAACACGAATTTCATCAAGAGTGGATTCGGTTTCGAAGGTATTTCCGCAGGAAATACAGGTAACCTTACACTTGTGATACTTTGGATGAATGTTTTCTTTCATTTGAATACTCCTTCCGCCTTGATCTACTAAAATTCGATCAAAGAAAGCATGTGTCAATATTATATTAGTTAGGTCTTCATTAATCAAGCGATATATTTTAACTAAAATTTGGATGATACCTAATTAATTAACACAGTTTTAAAATTAGATAAATGTAAAAGAAAGTTTACAAAAAACAAAGATTTTTGCTTTATAAATCCTAAATATCATATAAAATCTTTCTAGGAGGTTAGATATGCTTAGTAAAAATTTAGCTAAAGATGTTTTAAATACTGCACTTCTTACTGGTGGTGACTTCGCAGAAATTTTTGTCGAAGACACTTTTACAGACAACATTCAAGTTGAAGCTGATAAAGTCGAAACTGTAGGAGAAAATGAAGTAACAGGTGCTGGTATTCGTATTTTAAAAGGACTTAGAAGTGTTTATGGTTATACAAATGATATGTCAAAAAAAGGATTGCTTACACTTGCTAGTAATTTAAGTAAATCTTTTAATGATAAACAAATCAAAAAAGTAGATGAATTAAAGAGTGTTCACGTTAAAAAGAACAATAAACCTATTGATAGTTACTTAAATGTTGATAAAGGTGAAATCATTAGTTTATTAAGGAAATGTTCTAAAATAATTAAAGATTATGATCAAAGAATCATCCGTGTTTTAACTTTCTTTTTAACAACTGTTCAAGATATTGAAATCTTTAATAGCGATGGAAAAATATTTAAAGATCATCGTGAACATGCACGTCTTATTATGCAAAGTGTTGCTAGTGAAAATGGTAAGATTGAAACAAGATTTGATGGTCCAGGAACTCAAAAAGGTTTCTCTTATTTTACAAAAGAAAATGATGTACTAAATCTTGCAAAAGAGAATGCGAAAAAAGTTATTTTAATGCTTGGAGCTAAAGAATGTCCATCAGGAAAATTCCCAGTTATTATTGGAAATGGTTGGGGTGGCGTTATTTTCCACGAAGCATGTGGTCACCAACTTGAAGCTACAAGTGTTGCTAAAAAATTAAGTGTCTTTACAGGTAAAATTGGAGAATATATCGCTAGTCCTATCGTTAGTGCTTATGATGATGGAACAATGGCTAATGAATGGGGTAGCAATAATATTGATGATGAAGGTTATCAATGTAAGAAAAATCTTTTAATTGAAAATGGTATCTTAAAAGGTTATTTAGTTGATCCATTTAATACCCGACGTATGCCAGGATTTGTAGCAAATGGTTGTTCACGTCGAGAATCATATAAATATGAACCAACAAGTCGTATGAGTAACACTTATATTGCTGCTGGTAAATCAACTCCTGAAGAGATTATTAAAAATACAAAGCTTGCAATTCTTGCTGTTTCATTTAATGGCGGATCAGTTAGTCCTGCAACTGGCGAATTTAACTTTGGTTGTAGCGAAGCTTATCTTGTTAAAGATGGAAAGATTGTCATGCCACTTAGAGGTGCAACTTTAATTGGTAAAGCTAGTGAAATTTTAAAGAATATTGATATGGTTGGTAATGATGTTGGCTTAGGTCAAGGCCTATGTGGTTCAGCTAGTGGCTCAGTTCCAGTAAATGTTGGACAACCTACTATAAGAATTAGCGAAATCACAGTTGGTGGAAGAGGAGGAGACATTAATGAACTCTAAAAAGTTTTTCTTAAAAGCTAAAGAAGAAGGAATTAGTGTTAGTGAATTAACACTTAATAAAACTACAGATATTTCTTTCTCACTTTTCCATAAAGAATTAGATAACTATACAATGAGTGATCAAGCGACCGTTAAAGCTCGTGGAATTTATAATGGAAAACTTGGTTATGTTTATACTGAAGATTTAACTAAAAATAATGTTGATTTCTTAATTAATGGAATTAAGACCACCGCTTCTTTAATTGAAAAGAGTGAAGAACCTATCATTTTTAAGGGTAGTGAAAAGTATCATAAGAAAAATACCTATAATCCTGAACTCAGTAATTATCCATTAGAAGATAAAATCAAGAAGTTACGCGAATTAGAAGATTTAATTTATTCTCTTGATAAACGAGTTACAGATGTTGAACTAAGTTATCAAGAAGAAGAAAATGAAAAAGAATTTTGTAACTCTTATGGATTAAAGTTAAAATCAAAAACTAATTACTTCTATGTTTACGCAAACGCTGTTGCTAAAGATGGAGAAGAGACTAAAACTGATTATGCTATTTTCCTTGATAATGATTTCTCTAAACTAGATATTAAAGATCTTGCAAAAAAGGTTATTCAAAAAACAATTTCTAAATTTAAAGGAACGTCTATTCCAAGTAAAACTTACAAAGCAGTTCTTGATAAAGAAGTTGTTGCCTCTCTTTTAAAAGCTTTAATTAATACTCATTTAAATGCTGAAAATGTTCAAAAACACACTAGTTTATTTGTTGGAAAACTCAATGAACCTGTTTTATCTAAGAAGTTAACTATCGAAGAAAAACCAATTGAAAAATCAGTTTTCTTCAATTACTTCGATGATGAAGGTGTTGCTACTTATAATAAAAAGTTAATTGATAAAGGTGTCTTAAGAACTTATCTTTATAATCTTCAAACGGCTAAAAAAGATAACGTTAATTCAACCGGAAATGGTTATGAAGCCAACAACAAGATTCAAATTGGCACAATTAATTTAACCATTAAACCTGGTAAATTAAGTGAAGAAGAGTTGTTTGAAAAGATTCAAAATGGTGTTTATATTTCAAGCATCACTGGATTACACGCTGGTTTAAATAATCAATCCGGAGATTTCTCTCTTGAAGCTCAAGGATTTAAAGTTGAAAACGGCAAGAAAACTACTCCACTTACCTTAATTACTGTTGCTGGAAATATTGTTGCTTTATTTAATAACGTTATTGCAGTTGGTAATAATAGTGAGAGATTAGTCTCTTCATTTAGTTCACCATCAGTTGCAGTTCGTGGACTAAAAATTAGTGCTTCTTAGTCTATTTTTAAATAAAAAATACCCATATAACCGTTTATCTTGGTTATATGGGTTTTATTTTGCTTAATTAATGAGGCTTTACAATATAGAGAATACCAATTGTTTTTGGACCACAGTGACTACAAACTGTGCAACCTGCGGTCGTAATATGGATATTTTTAGGATCAAGATATTTAACAATGCGGTCATAAACATATTTATCAAAGCCTTCAATACGTCCACTATGAGTAATAAAGACACATGATTTATCAATATATGGAAGATCTTCCATGAATTCATTAATTTGTTCATCAACTGCTTTTTCATATGGTCCACGTGGCTTTTTATAAACAATAAGTTTGCCATCAACCATCTTAGCAACTGGGTGAATATGTAAGGCATTAGCAACGATCATTGTCATTCCACTACATCTTCCGCCTCGATAAAGATAAGTTAAAGTTTCGATACAGAATTTAGCACTTACTTCAGGAACTAATGGAGCAACTTTATCATAGATTTCACTAACTGATAAACCTTCATCACGATATTGGCACATCTTTAAAACAAGTAAAGCGGTACCAGTTGATAAGTTTCCACTATCTAACACTTTAATTCTTCCTTCAGGAAATTCTTTGCTTGCTAAAACTGCATTTTGATAGGTAGATGATAATTTACTACCAATTCCTGTAAAAATAATATCATATCCTTCATCTATATAACGTTTAAAAGCAACGACAAATTCTCCAACATTAACAGCACCAGTTTTTGGGGTAATTCCTTTAGCTTCTTCAACCTTTTTATATAATGATTCAGCATCAATATCAAATCCATCATGATAATCATGGGTATCGCCTTCAAAAGCAACGTGCAAAGGTAAAATTGTAATATTATACTTTGTAAGCATTTCTTTAGTTAAATCGATTGTACTATCTGCTATTACTATTACCTTATTCATAATTAAAACCTCTAACAAATATTATATATAAAATATTTTTAGTTTTCACAGTTATTTTATCTACACTTTATCAACTCAAAAACCCTATCATATATGCCTTCTTTTGCAAAAACAAATCTTTATTCCACTATTTATATACATCTTTTTTAAAGTATCTAAACTTATTAATTAAAATTTGCTAATATATTAGTGTTCAAAAGGGGGATGTTTATGTCAAAGAAAATTAAAGGCGTTAAACAAACTAAAAAAATCTGGCAAGATTTCAAAGCATTTATAACACGCGGAAGTGTCGTTGATATGGCAATAGGCGTTATTATGGGCTCTGCTTTTGGTGCCATTGTTAACGCAGTTGTTAAAATCTTACTTAGTGTCTGCACTTGGGGTGTCCCTGGTGGTATTAGTGGATTAATTACTGTTTTACCTGCTGCTAATGCTGCTCAAGCTGGATTACCTGGAATTGGTCAATATTTTGATGCAGGAAATATCGCACAAATGGCACAAGTTTATGCGAACAATAACGGAATTACAATTGATCCAACTAATGCTAGTGATTTACTTAATGTTGAAAATTCACTTAAGGGTCTCTATACATTACATGGAACAACATATTTCTATAATCAATCAGCTATTATTGATTGGGGAACATTAATCACTGCTGTTATTGATTTCATTATTATTGCTCTTGTCTTATTTGTTATCTTAAAGATTTTCAGTTACTTAAAGAATAAGAGAGCTGAATTTGAAAAAGAACAACTCGAAAAATTCTATACCGAACATCCAGAAGAAAGACCAGCACCAGTTGTTCCTGGAAAACCAGCCCCAACTGAAGTTGAACTTTTAACTCAAATTCGTGATCAATTAGCCGCTCAAAATAAAGCAAAGAAATAAAAAATATAGACTCTAAACTACTATGTTTAGAGTCTTTTTTTATTGACAATTTTTGTCAATCAAAAAAGGAAATAGGCCATAACCTATCTCCTTTTTGTTTTTTATTCTTTCTTTTCACGCTTCATTATTACTAAGTTTGGTTCTTGAATAGTAACACGAGTATAATCAGGGATCGATTTAGTTAAGAAGACGTTTGAGCCAATAATAACGTGATTTCCAATAATTGCATCTCCTCCAAGAATTGAAGCACCACTATAAATTGTTACGTGATTTCCAATAGTTGGATGACGTTTTACGCCATGTAAACTATGACCACCAGATAGTGATAAAGCACCAAGCGTAACTCCTTGATACATACGACAATAATCACCAATTGTTGTTGTTTCGCCAATTACAATACCTGTACCATGATCAATCATAAAGTGATGACCAATAGTTGCACCTGGATGAATATCAATACCAGTCATAAAATGAGCTTCCTCACTTATTAATCTAGCAGCAGTTTGAAAGTTTTGTTTATATAAAATATGAGCAATTCTATGATAAAAAATAGCAGTAAATCCTGGATAGACAGAAATAATTTCTTCTAAACTATCAGCAGCAGGATCTCCAGCAAAAATTGCTTCTGCATCTTGATCATAAGTTTCTTTTAAACTAAGAGCTTCATTTAAAAACTCATCAGCTTTACTTTCATCTTTAGAAATGTACTTTAAATATAAGAATTTTATTTGAGCTTTTTCATCATCTAAATCATTAGAATCACCAAAAACACAAGGGTATATAGCCCTTTTTAATGATTCAATGATTTCAAGAATACCATTTTTATTTGGGAAATTTTTGCAATTTAATTCCATGAATATCTTTCTCCAGTATCTGGGAATATAACAACAATCTTTTTATGATGTAATTTATTGTTTTCAATTGATTGAACAGCTCCGCAAAGCGATGCACCACTTGAAATTCCTACTAATAAACCTTCAAGTTTAGTGATGGCTTTTGCCCAATAAATAGCATCATCATCTTTAACCGTAATTACTTTATCAACATACTCAGCTTTATAATTATCAGGTACAAAATTAGCACCTATTCCTTGTATTTTATGTTTTCCTGCATGACCTTCAGTAATTAAAGGAGATGAAGCAGGTTCAATACCAATAATATTTGTTTTTAAATTATTAGCTTTAAAATACTTACCAATTCCACTTATTGTTCCACCAGTTCCGATACCAGCAAAAACATAGTCTAAATCAGCTATATCTTTATGAATTTCAGGACCAGTATGTAAAAAATGTGCTTCAACATTACTAGGATTATTAAATTGACCAGCAATTAAACTATTTTTAGTATTAGCGTGGATTTCATTAGCTTTTTCAACGCATTTATCCATTCCACCATCTACTAAAATAAGTTCAGCATTGTAATCTTTCATAAGTTCTTTTCGTTGTTCACTCATTGAACTTGGCATGATAATAATTACTTTATTCTTAAAATAATTACCAAATGCACTTAAAGCAATTCCAGTGTTTCCACTAGTTGGTTCAATAATAATAGCATCCTTATTAAGTAATCCTTTTTTCTTATAATCAAGAAGCATATTTAAGGCTACACGATCTTTAATAGAACCAGCTGGATTTTGCTTTTCAAGTTTTGCGTAAATTTCACAATCCGTATGAATAGCATCTTCCACCATATGAAGACGAACAAGTGGAGTATTACCAACAAGATCAACAATTGAATTATAAATCATTAATAAGTCACCTCAATTTCTTTGTTCTTTTCTCTTAAGAAAGCAACGGTTTTCTTAAGTAAATTTTCTTCATAATTCTTACTATAAGCAGACTCTTTTTCTAAAGCTTTCTTAACTTGATGTAATTGATTTTCACATTCGCTATTACTATTTTCAGCAAGTCCATAATAGAGAATAGAAGTACGAATAGTAAGCATTGAGTAGGTACTCTTTAAATATTCGGTTTCTTTTTCATTTAAGGTTTCATAGAACTTTTTACCTTCATCAACACCTTTATAAAATAAGAGAATATTTAATTTATAGAGTTTAGCAATTGTTCTAGATTCAAATGATAAATTAGCCTTACTTTCAATAATCGCGTCTAATAATTTTAAGGATTCTTCATATTTATCAGCTTTAAGATAATTACGAACACTAGCAATATTAACTTCACTTGTGAAATCAGTTATTTCATCAAATGTTTCATATTTATCAGCATTTTTACCTAAGAATTCATCGCCTTTAATTCCAAGAAGTACGTTATAAGCTTTAATATTTACTTTTTTATTAAGTAAAACAAGTCGATATCCATCCGTAACTGAATCAAGTTTGGCTGGAGTATAATCATAAATAAATAACATACCGCCAACTGTAACTAAGATAAGTTGGAAATACTTAAGAAAATCATATGGGTTTTGTCCAGTTCTTGGTTTGGTAATTGTCATATAACAAACAACAAGAAGAGCTGCCTCGATTGCAAAAAGAAATAATGGAGCAAAAGTAAACATCATTGGATTACTTTTTTCATTAATTGGAGTAATAAGTGTTTCACCAGTTAAACTATCAAAGTTCACTGGAAACTTAAATTTAACCTTATACTTCTTGCTCTTTTCATCATAATGTTTATAAAAAGCAAAACCTAAAATATTAACTGATAAAATTTTATATTTACCAAACTTAGCACCAATCATGTGAGAGATTTCAAAAAGAATTATCTCTAAGATAATTGAAATAATAAGACATACTATAAGGTAACCTGCAACATTCCATCCGTTAATACTGGAAACCGATCTAAATGCTGGGTTAATTACTGCAAAACCAACAATTGCTGCCACCGCTAACATTAATATGTAAACGATGAAACTAATTACATCTTCTTTAATCATAAGAATTCTCCTTACTCAGAACCATCTGACGTGTATTTTAAGTAAGAAACTTAAAATATAATATCACAAAATCAATATCATGAGTATTTATTTACTCGATACTGTTTTGATATTTACGGATAATTGCCTTTAAAATATCATCATTAAATAAGTATGACATTTTTAAACAGCCTTCTTTTACACTATATTCACCTTGCATAAAATAATAAATACATTGCTCACTTATTGCTTTACTAAAGTATCTCGCAATCTCTTTTTTATCAGTTATTCTAAGGTTATAACGATCTAAAATTTTAGTTAAAGTTCCATTAGCATAAGTCGCCAAAAAATCTTTTAAAACATCATAAGCATTACTTTTAGCAACAGTCATATTAAATGATTGATCTTTATAAAGGAAGGTAAAAATATTATTAAAGATTGAAGGGATTGTATCATCAAAAAAGTCACCTACTTTTTGATAAACATAAATTGAGAAAATAACATCATATATATTTTTAAAATGATAATAAAAGGTTTGTCGCTTAATGTTAAGTTCAGTACAAATCATATTTACATCAATTTCTTCAAGATTATATTTTTCTAAAAGCTTAATAAATGTATCTTGAATTTGTTTTTCAGTATTAACCATTTTTTCTCTCCTTCACTTTTTTAATAATGCGTGGAATTAAATAGACTACTAACCACATAAGAAGGAAAATTCCTATCATTAATCCAACATATGGAAGGATTGTACTAAAGTTAACTGATAAATCTAATCCTAAAACATTGAAGCCTGAAACATAAGTGAAAATAAACATAATGGTAGTTGCAACAAATGAACCAATATAAACAATTGTACGGTATCCATCAAATGGTACGCTGACTTCAAATAAAGGAATAAAACTTGCTAAAGACATAAAGTAAACTGCTAAAGTTACCATTGATTTAGGTTCCATTTCTTTATTGAAAGCAAATAAGAATAATCCCATGACTTCAAAAGCCATAATTAAGCCATTTACTGTAGCGTTTTTGAAAATATTTTTAATAAAACTGCCTTTAACAATTTCATCATTATTCTTTTCAAGTGCTAAGAAGAAGGCGGCAATTCCTATTCCAACAACATCCCAACCATAGAAGTGTTGAGGTAAGAATGGATAAGACAAGGAAGTTCCATTTGGATAGAACAAAGTCATTGCTGTAATTAAGAAGAAAATATTAACAACGATTGCAAAGAGCGTTTTAGTTAAAAAGAGCGAACATACTCTTTGTAAATTATTAATTTCACGTCTTCCAGCAGCTATAACATCAGGTAAAGAACCAAAGTCATCACTATATAAAATAATGCTTGCAAGATCTTTAGCTGCTTTATTTGCACAACCAACCGTAATTCCTACATTGCTTGCTTTTAAAGCTAATAAATCATTAACACCATCACCAAACATCGCAACAGTATGTTTTTCGTCTTTTAATTCACGAACAAGAATTTCTTTTTGTTCAGGAGAAACACGACCGAAAATATTATATTTACTAGCAGCTGCTTTAACTTCATCATCACTTAAACCTAATAAACTAATATATTTGTCACTATTTTGAATTCCAACAGTATTAGCAATTTCTTTAACAGTTAAAGGATTATCTCCACTAATAACCTTAATATTTACGCCATTTTTAATGAACCAACTAATAATTTCTTTTGCATTATCTCTTAAGCAATCTTGCATAATAATGATCGCTAAAGGGGTCATTTCATCAGGAGATTTTCTCTCTTTTATTTCTTCTTTTGAATACCCAACAACCAAAACACGATAACCAAGTTCACTATATTTATAAACTTCTTCTTTTACTTTTTTATCTTCTTTAAGAGGAACAAATCCATATGCACCAATCGTAACAGTTCCTACTTCTTTTAATGATGCACTGCTATATTTATTGTGTGAATCAAATTTAATAGTCCTAAGTGAATCATAAACTGCTTTTTTACCAAACTTATCTTCAAGAGCAATCGCTGTAAAATTACTATCATTTATTGCAGCATTGAAACTCGACATAATGACATCAAATTTATCTTTTTTAATCTCATTATTTAACAAAATAACATCATATACTGACATCTTTCCAGTTGTAATTGTTCCAGTTTTATCAATGCAAAGCGTATCAACACGAGCAAGAGTTTCAATCGAATACATATCTTGAACAAGTACTTTTTTAGTTGAAAGATTAATAACTCCAACCGTTAAAGTTGTTGAAATTAATAGATACATTCCAGAAGGAATCATCGAAATTAAAGCACCAGCAATTGGCGCAACATTCTTTAAGAAATTATCCCATCCATTAAACGCACTTGCCGTCATACCTTTTGAAACAATTGTTGCTACACCAAGCAAAATAACGATTGCACTAATTCCCTTAAAAAGATTATTTAATTGAATAAACATTTGAGATTTAGGTGCTTTAAAATCTTTAGTTTTGCTTTGAATTTTATAAGCGTAATTGTCTTTTCCTACACTGGTAACTTTTATATATAAATCGCCATTTAATAAATAAGATCCACTAAGTAATTTAGTTCCAGCAATCTTATGTAATGGTAAAGATTCGCCAGTTAAAATGGATTCATCAACATCTGCATCCCCACTTAAAACAAAAGAGTCGCAAGGGATTTGATCTCCAGCTTTCAAGTGCAAAATATCATCAAGAACAATATCATCAACACTAATTTTTTGTGTCTTAGAATCTCTAATAACTTCAACTTTGTTTTCGTTAATTAAACTTAATTTTTGAAGTTTAGCTTTTGCTTTAAAATCTTGATAAAGATTAATTACGGTGTTAGTAATAACAACGATTAAAAAGAAGCAGTTTGTATATTGTTTTGCTGCAAGTAAAAATCCACCAATTATAAAAAGTAAAACGTTATAAAAAGTAAAAACATTGCGAACGATAATATCAATATATTGGGTTTTTGTTACGTCTTTTACTTTATTATCTAATAATTCACTTTTTCTCTCGTTAACTTGTTCAGTTGTTAATCCTTCTTTTAGGTTAGGATTAAAGTGAGTAATAGTTGCTGGATCAATTCGATTTTTCTTCATAATTTACTCCGTTCTTAATGCAATTACTGGATCTTTTTTACTCGCAATTTGTGCTGGAATTAAACCACTAATTAAAGTGAGTAAAATTGAAATCACAATGAGTAATAAGACGTGATATATACTTAAATCTGCAATAGTTCCTAAATTATAATCAGGATATTTAGCATTTAATATTTGGTTAATTGGTATTGTTATAATGTAACTTACCGCACAACCTATGATTCCGCTAATTCCTCCAATAATACTAGATTCCGCTTCAAATAGTCTTCCAACATCTCTTTTACGTGCACCAACCGCTCTTAAAATTCCAATTTCTTTAGTTCGCTCTAAAACGCTCGTATAGGTAATGATTCCTGTCATGACGCAAGATACCGCTAAAGAAATAGAAGCAAATATAATTAATACAACAGATATAACCGTAATCATTTGACCAATACCACCAGTAATTTCACTAGCGATATCAGTGTAATTTATTTGCTCACTTTCATTATGTGCGTGATATAAATCTGTTGTATCAGTTGTAATTTTATTATATTCATCAAGTGCTTTTTTAAGTGCGTCTTTCGTTGTTAAATCTTTAGGAAAAATAACAACATTACGAATAACACTATAAGAATTTAAATAAGCATAAATTCCAACTAATTTATTAATCGCTTCGACATAATTTCCATTATTATAAAGAGTAATTGAATCGGTTATATATTGTTTAATGAAATCACTATCAGTTAATCCATGAGTCAATAAGTCATTATTAATCATTTCACAACCAAACCTTTTTCCATCATTTAAATATGTGTTTAGGTTTGTATAATCGTTATCAATATTAGTAACACCTTTAAAAGAAACATATCTTAAAAAAGTTGTATAGAGCGAATTTGTTAAAGAACTTGTTGAAGTAGCACTTAAAATATCGCTTGATACTTCGCTTGCTAAAGCTAAAAAGTTATTGCTTCCAGTTCCAGTAAAATCTTTAATTAAGTTTGCTTTTAAGAAATCTTGCTTAATAGATCCAGCGTTATTTTTAGTAACAATTTCTGTTTCTAATCCTTTAAGATAACAAAGACCAACAGTCATTAAAGGAATGGTATTTGTCTTCTTAGGACGTAAAATACCCACTATACTAAGGGTTTTTCCTAAATTTTCATCAGTGTATAATTTATCAACATCATTAACACCATACTCTTTTAAAGAAGTTTTATGACCATCACCATCTACATAGTCTTTAGTTTTAGATTCATAATAAAAACCTTCGTTAGGAAATACTTTATATTTCTTACCTTTAATATTATTTTCCCAAGTTAAAGGTACAACTTTGGTTGATAAAGATGAATCTTGAACTTCACTACTATCATCATCTTTATTATAAAAACCTAATTTTTTTAACGTATTAAAGTTAATCGAGTTTGTATTATCAATAACTAAAACAAGGTCATTATTAGTTTTTGGATAACTTCCAGCAATAACATCATAAGCATCTGTAATATATTTTTCTTCTCCATATAATGGATGAAATAAATTAGTTGGTAATCCAGCATAAGAAGAAAGAAGACTATTTACGCTATTTGTTGAAATATAATTAACAACTGCATTATATGAATCACTCTTTTTGTCTAAAGAAGAAGGAAATTCAGTCACTAAATTCATCGAATAATAATCAACATAATTAATTAAATATTCATTTACCAACTTCTTATCGTCTCTTAAATAATCTAAAAATTTAAAATAATTCTCACTAAAATTATTATATTTATAAGTAGTAGTTGATGATGGATTTACATAAGGATATACATCATTTGTATCAAGATAGGTTTGATTTTGATTGATATCATCGGCATTTGTTTTTGTAACACTTGTATAAGCTGGTAAATTAATTGGCGTTTGACTAGCTGTTTCGCTTTCGACTCGATTTACATAATTTGTAAATCCATTAGATAAACTTAAAACAAGCGCGACACCAATTATACCAAAAGAAGCTGCAATACTTGTTAAAGCAGTTCGTCCTTTTTTAGTAAATAAATTCTTTAAAGACATATTTAAAGCAGTAAAGAAATTCATTGAGGTCTTTTTGCCAACTTCTTTTACTTCTTTGTCTTTTTCTTCATCATTTAAAGGATTACTATCACTAGTTATGACGCCATCCTTCATTTTTATAATTCGCGTTGCATACTTGTTTGCCAATTCTTCGTTATGAGTAACCATTATAACAAGATGCTCTTCGCTTAATTTCTTAATTAAATCCATGACTTGAACGCTTGTTACACTATCAAGAGCGCCCGTTGGTTCATCAGCTAAAATAATTTCAGGATTATTAATTAAAGCACGAGCAATTGCTACACGTTGCATTTGCCCACCACTAAGTTGATTAGGATTTTTATTAATAATATCGGCTAATCCAACCTTTTTTAAAACATCAATTGCTCTTTCTCTTCTTTCTTTACGAGGTACTCCATCAAGAACAAGCGAAAGTTCAACATTTGCTAAAATTGAAAGATGTGGTATTAAATTATAAGTTTGAAAAACAAACCCAATTCGTTTATTACGATAGTTATCCCAATCTTTACTTTTATAAGTTTTAGTTGATTTACCATCAATTAATAAATTACCTTTTGTATATTGATCAAGACCACCAACAATATTTAATAAAGTTGTCTTCCCACAACCAGAAGGACCTAAAATACAGACAAATTCCTTCTTTCTAAACTTTAAAGAGATTCCTTTAAGAGCAGGAAATGGTTTTTTATCTATTAAATAATCTTTATATATATTTTTAAGTTCAAGCATAATCTCTCCTAATCTTTTATCTATTATAATAGATAAAAATTATTTTGACACTGTAAAAATGAATATTTATATGATTTTAAGGAAATAAAAACCACCGCACATCATGCTAGATCTTAAGGCTGCTACATTCCTGTCCTGACCTGGTTCGAAAAGCACAATCGCGATGGCTTTATTATTATAACAAATTATTAATTAAATACTATTTCTTAATTGGTTTTAAGACTTTGAGTCCACCCATAAATGGTTGAAGGACCTCTGGAATTAAAACACTTCCATCTTCTTGTTGGAATTGTTCAAGAATAGCAGGGAAAATACGAGATGTTGCAAGTCCACTACCATTTAATGTGTGGCAGAAATGCACCTTACCATCAGCATCTTTATATCTTTCTTTACCTCTACGAGCTTGATAATCACGCGCGTTACTTACACTACTGACTTCCTTATAAATACCCATGCTTGGAATCCAAACTTCGATATCATAAGTTCGAGCCATTGAGTGGCTGCAATCGCCAGCTGCAAGTTTAGAAATTTGGAAGTGTAATCCAAGTTTTTCAACAAGAGTTTGAGCTTTTTTAACAAGTTCAGCAAATGCACGATCACTATCGGTATCACTTGTATATTCAACCATTTCAACTTTATCAAATTGATAACCACGAATCATTCCACGTTCTTCAGTACGATAACTACCAGCTTCTTTACGATAGCAAGGAGTGTATGCAAAGTATTTCTTTGGTAAATCAGTTTCTTTTAAAATTTCATCACGATGCAAATTAACAAGTGCTGTTTCCGCAGTTGGAAGAAGGAATCGATATGGTTCAAAATCCTTCATAACAAAGACATCTTGTTCAAATTTTGGGAATTGTCCAGCGGTAAAACCACTATCATAATTTAATAAGTGTGGAGGTAAAATAAAGGTAAAACCATCAGCTAAGTGAGTGGAAATAAAGAAATTAATTAACGCCCACTCAAGTTGTGCACCTAAACCAGTATAAATCCAGGCACCGCTACCAGCAATTTTGGCCGCACGTTGGTAATCAATTAAACCTAAAGATTCCGCAAGTTCAACGTGATCTTTTGGTTTAAATTTAAATTCTGGTTTTTTACCATAAGTATAAATTGGTTTATTGTTTTCTTTTCCACCAGGTAATAAATCTCTATCAGGTAAATTTGGAAGAGCAAACCAAATCTTATTAATACCATCTTCAACTTCTTTAAGTTTTTCTTCGGCTTCTTTATTTTTAGCTGCTAATTCCTTAACTTTAGCAAAAACCGCATTAACATCTCCGCCATTCTTCTTAACTTCAGGAACAGATTTAGAAAGTTTATTTTGTTCGGCTTTGTTACTTTCAGTAACTTTTTGAAGCTCTTTTCTTTCATCAACCAACTTAACAAGATCATCAAGATTTACTTCATAAAGTTTACCTTTATAAAGTTTTTCACATTCATCTTTGTGCTCAATAATGTAATTTAAATCGTTCATAATATTCTCCTAAATATTGTTATACATCGTTATTAATTTCTTACCACTATTTAGTAAGGAATTTTCAACCGCAATTTCTTTTCCTTTTGCAGTTGTAGAAGCTAGTTTACCATCGATAAAAAGGCTAATTCCTTCTTTTAATGAGGCAAAATCATTATAAACATAGCCATTTTCTTTATCAATTATAATGTCATCAAACACACTCTCTTTTAATGCCATTATTTGCGTATCACAGGCCATTGCTTCATAATTTTGTAAGACATTTCCTTTATGAGTGTTAAGGAATAAATATAATTTTGCGTTATAAGCTAAGGAATTATAGACATCTTCATCAAGAGGCAAAGCATAAATTAAGTTTCCTGGAGCTTTTTTAATGAGTTTTTTAATTTTAAAACTAAGAAAATCATTTTGATAAATTGCAATCCACTTAATTTTTGGGAAAGAAGAAGCTAAATCAAAGACTCTTTTAAAAGCTTCTTCATCACGATAATCAATTACAGTTACAATAAATCCCCTCTCTTCAGGACACTTTAAATAACGATAAGCAATACTTCTAACATAGGTGTTACTAATCATAAATTTAGTAACATTTACTCCATGTTCGAGGACCTCAATCCTGGTAGTTATACCATTCAATATAAGAATTCTTTTTGCTTCTTCGCTAGGTACTAAAATTAAATTGAGCTCGTTATATAGGGGTATTTCACTTTTTTCAATCGTATATGTCCCATCTAAATGCTTCTCTAAAATTCGTCCATCATGATCTTCTTCAGAGTAAAATAAACTAATAACTGTTTTACTTCCTTTTTTAATTTCACTACGAAGTTTTTTATAATCTTCAATATCCGTAAAATGAATTAAAGAATAAGATTCATCATAAAAAGAAACACAATAAGGAGACCCGTTTAATTCAAGAGATCCTTTAAGATTCTTTCTTAAACGGGTTTTTTCAAAGTTGTCATATTTTTTGTTTGTTTGTGAAACAATGAGTGGCTTCATAAATTCTTACTTATCTTCTTCTTTATTATCATCTGGAACAGGAGTTTCAATTATATCTTCATCTTCATCAAGTGAAGCAGCAACATCCTTAATAGATGGAGCGACACTAGTTTCTTCTGTGTTTTCAATTACTTCTTCTTTAGGAGCAATTGTAAATGAAGAAACATTTTCTTTATCTTTTAAGTTAATAATCTTAACACCTTGAGCATTTCTACCAATTACTCTAACTTGCTCTAAGGTTGTACGAATGGTTTGACCATTATTTGTAATAACAATGATGTCTTCGTCGCCATTAACAACTTTTAATCCAACAAGTTTACCTGTCTTATCGGTAACTTTTAAGGTAATAACGCCACCTGCACCACGTTTAGTTAATCGGTAAGTTGATAAATCACTTAATTTACCTAAACCATTTTCACTAAGAACAAAAGCGTTATTTCCTTCTAAGCTCGTTGCAAGACCAACAAGTTGACCACCACTTAACTTCATACCACGGACGCCACTTGCTGTTCTTCCCATACATCTAACATCTTCTTCATTAAAGAAACAGGCTTTACCTTTATCGCTAGCAAGAATAATCTTAGCGGTTCCATCCGTAACTTTAACTCCAAGTAAATTATCACCATCTTTTAAAGTAATAGCGTACTTTCCATTAACATTAATTCGTTCAAACTCTTCAAGTTTAGTACGTTTAACGGTTCCTTTACGAGTAGCAAAGAATAAATACTTATCTTTATAGTCATCGACACTAACCATAGCGGTTATTGTTTCGTTCTCTTCTAAATTGAGGAGATTAAGGACTGGAATTCCTTTTGATTGACGACTTGCTTCGTTAATTTCATGTCCTCTTTTACGGTAAACTCTACCAAAATTAGAGAAGAATAAGATATCAGTGTGTGTTTTACTAGTGACCATCTTAGAAACTTCATCGTCACTATAAACCGTCATTCCTTTAACACCACTTCCGCCTCTATTTTGAGTTCTAAATTCATTTAAAGACATTCTCTTAATGTAACCTTTTTCGGTTAAAGTAATGACAATATCTTCTTCTGGAATTAAATCTTCATCTTCAACACTAACAATTGTGTGAGAGATTTCAGTCTTTCGTTCATCACCATATTTATCACGGATTTCAGTTAATTCTTTAACAACGACATCAACTTCATGATCACGTGATTCAAGAATAAATTTATCATTAGCAATCGCTTCTTCTAAACCCTTCTTTTCATCAAGTAATTTGCTTGTTTCAATAGCATTTAATCTACCAAGAGTCATAGCAACAATTGCTTTTGCTTGTTCATCATCAAAGTTAAATCTTGATTTTAACCAATCAATAAAGACTTGTTGGTTAGCACTTGATTTAGCCTTATCAACAACTTCATTAATATTGTCGTGAACAACTAAAAGTGCTTCGACAATATTTAATCTATCGGTTGCTTTCTTCATTAAAAATCTAGTTCGACGATCAATAACTTCAACTTGGAAATTTAAATAGTGTTCAAGTAAAGCTTTTAAAGAAAGAACTTTAGGAGCACCATTAACAATACAAAGATTAATAACACCAAAACTAACTTCGAGTTGAGTATTCTTATAAATTTGATTAAGAATTACTTGAGGAACAGTATCTTTTCGACAATCAATTTCAATATTAACATTCTCTTTACTTAAATCACGAATGCCAGTAATTCCATCAATTACTTTATTACGAACAAGTTCACCAATCTTTTCAACAAGATTAGCTTTATTGACTTGATAAGGAATTTCAGTAATTAAAATCTTACTCTTTTCCCCTTCTTTTTCTTCAATAGTAGCACGACCTCTAAGTCTAAAGGTTCCTCTACCAGTTTCATAAGCATCTTTAATTCCACCAAGGCCATAAATAATGCCACCAGTAGGGAAGTCAGGACCTTTAATAATCTTCATTAAATCATCAGTCGTAATATCTTTATTTTTTGTTAAAGCAATAACACCATTAATGACTTCAGTTAAATTGTGTGGAGGCATTTTTGTTGCCATACCAACTGCAATTCCATCACTTCCATTACAAAGTAAATTTGGGAAACGAGATGGTAAACAAGTAGGTTCTTCAAGAGTTCCATCATAGTTTGGAATAAAATCAACAGTGTTTTCATCCATTCCACGAGTCATTTCTAGAGCAATCTTACTAAGTTTACATTCGGTGTAACGCATAGCAGCTGCTTCATCGCCATCCATTGAACCAAAGTTACCATGACCAGTAACAAGGGTATAACGCATACTAAATGGTTGAGCTAAACGGACAAGAGTACTATAAATAGCGGCATCACCGTGTGGGTGATAACTGCCCATAACATCACCAACAACCTTCGCACTTTTTACGAATGGTTTATCAGGTAAATATCCATTCTCTGCCATTCCAAAAATAACACGTCTATGGACTGGTTTAAATCCATCACGAACATCTGGAAGAGCACGAGCCACAATAACACTCATTGCATAATCAAGGAATGAATTTTGGACTTCGTTAACAATTTCGGTATCTTTTAAAGCAGGAACAATACCACTTTCAACATCTTCAATTTCTTTTTCTTTATCGCTACTAACTTCTTCATTTGTTAGAGCATCATTTTTCTTTTCTTCACTCATTGTTCTCACTCCTATACATCAAGATTCTTTACAAACTTGGCATTAAGCTCAATAAACTCAGTACGTGGAGTAACTTCTTCTCCCATTAAGTTATTGAAGACTTGATCGGCAGCTATTGCATCATCAACTGTTACTCTAAGCATTTTACGTTTAGTTGGATCCATAGTTGTTTCTTCAAGTTGAGAAGGATCCATTTCACCTAAACCTTTGTAACGTTGAATTGGATAGTTTGCTTTAATATCTAATTGTTTTCTTAAGACATCTAATTGTTCATCGTTATAGCAATAATAATCTTTATTCTTGTAAACAAGTTTATAAAGAGGAGGTTGTGCAATATAAACATAACCTTTATCAATTAATGGTTTCATAAAACGATGGAAGAAAGTAAGTAAAAGGATACGAATGTGACTACCATCAACATCAGCATCCGTCATAATAACAACTTTATGATAACGAATTTTTGTAACATCAAATTCAGCACCATATCCGCCACCAATTGCGTTAATCATGTTACCAATTTCACCATTATCAAAGATTCTATGTTCTTGTGCTTTTTGAACGTTTAAAATCTTACCACGAAGTGGAAGGATTGCTTGGAAATGCGAATCACGACCAAGTTTAGCACTGCCACCTGCAGAATTACCTTCTACGATAAATAATTCACATTCTTCTGGATTATTACTACTACAATCACTTAATTTTCCAGGAAGAGTTGAAATCTCAAGACTATTTTTACGACGAGTATTATCCCTAGCAGCACGAGCTGCAAGACGAGCATCATAAGCGCCTTTAACTTTCTTCATGATTTCAAGCGCATTGGCTTTATTCTCAAGAAGATATCGTTCAAGTTGCTCACCAACAACATTATTAACAAGTTTTTTAACTTCAAGATTACCTAATTTACCCTTAGTTTGTCCTTCATATTGAGGATTTGGGTGTTTAATACTAATAATTGCAGTTAAACCTTCACTACAATCATCAAAATTAAGTTTTTCTTTATCTTGGTCTTTTAAAATCTTTGCATTACGGGCATAAGAATTAAAGACACGAACAAGCGCTAAAGCAAAACCTTCTTCGTGCATTCCACCATCTCCAGTAGCAACATTATTACAATAAGAATAAATCTTATGGTTGTAGCTTGAAGTGAATTGCATGGCGACATCAGCGAAAATTAATTCTTCAACACCACTATCATCGAATTTTTCAGCACCACTAAAATCCATAATGTCTTTAACAATTGGATTACTATCTTGGTTTAAAAATTCGACATATTCTTTAATTCCACCATCATACTTATAGTGGGCTTCTTGAATAGGATCTTCACGATAATCAAAAAGATTAATCTTTAACGATTTATTTAAGAAAGCCATTTGTCTAATACGATTATTAATGGTTTCGTAATTATAAATTGTGGTTTCCTTAAAGATTTTTGGATCTGGAGAGAAAGTAACTTCTGTTCCATGTTCATCTTTAGAACAAACCCCAATTTTCTTTAAAGGCGCTACAGCATGTCCGCCATTTTCAAAGCGAATATAATAAATTCCACCATCTTTATGAACGGTAACATCCACCCAACGTGATAAAGCATTGACGACACTAGCGCCAACACCATGAAGACCACCGGATACTTTATATCCGCCACCTTCACCAAACTTACCACCAGCGTGAAGAATTGTATAAACGGTTTCAACACCTGATTTACCAGTTTTACCAACAGTATCAACTGGAATACCACGTCCATTATCCTTAACAGTAATGGTTTCACCTTTATTAATGCTAACAGTTATTTCATTACAATATCCTGCTAAAGCTTCATCGATTGAGTTATCGACGATTTCCCAAACAAGGTGATGTAAACCTGTCGAAGAAGTTGAACCAATATACATGCCTGGTCTTTTTCTAACTGCTTCAAGTCCTTCAAGAACACTAATATTTTGAGCAGTATAACTTGCATCAGCTTTTTCAAGTTTACTTTCATCAACGTTCTCGATAACTTCATCACTAAGGCCTTTAGTGACTCCTTCTTCGAGTTTTTCTTCTTCAGGAGTTTCTTCTCCCATCTTCTCTAATTCTTTTTCGTTCTTTTCTGGCATACTATTCTTCTCCTTTACTAAGTTCACCATCTTTAATTTCAAGATAATTCGCCCCATCTATATCAACTTTACTAGTTGAGGTAATAAATACCTGACTAAGTTTCTTTAAGTAATTAATTAAGCTTGTTTGATGATTAAGGTCTAACTCACTTAAAACATCATCTAAAATCACAACTGGTTTGTTTTTATAATCTTCAATAAGTTCGTATGGAGCAAGTTTTAAAGATAGAACACAAAGTCTATTTTCTCCTTGGCTACCATAAACTCCGACATTTTTATGACGTAAAGTAATAAAGAAATCTTCTTTTTGAATTCCTTTGGTTGTTTGTTTACGTTTTAAATCGAGTTCCAAAGTATTATCAAATTCTTTTTTAGCTAATTCTTTATAATTCTTAGACGAATTTATAAAGGGAATATAGTTAATCTCTACCTCATCTTTTGATCCGCTTATTTCTGAATAAACTTTTTTAAATGCTTTATTAAGTTCTTTTAAATAAGCTAATCGATACTCATAAATTTCACGCGAGACATCAATCATCTGACTAGTTATTACTTCAAGTAAGTCTCTATTTACATCAAATCCTTTAAGTAAATCATTTCTTTGTTTTAGTAATTTTTCATAATTAGTAACTTCTTCAAGATAACTTTTACTGACTTTAGAAATCGCTAAATCAAGGAATAATCGACGACTTTTAGGTTGATCTTTTAATAGATTAACTTCTCGTGGAATAAAGTAGATTGCATTAAAGACACTACTTAATTCGCTTATTTTATGGATTTGTTTTTTGTTTATAGCGATTTTTTTACCATCGCTAGTTAAATATACCTCAATCTCTTTTTTTGCTTCGCCAACACTAATAGAAGCAAAAATAGAAGCAAAATTACTTTCGTGATTAATTAAATTTAAGTCATTACTTGTTCTAAAAGACCTTGCTAATGAAAGAAAATAAATTCCTTCAACTAAAGATGTCTTCCCGCTAGCGTTATTTCCATAGATGAAGTTAATTCCTTCTAAAAAAGAAACACTAGTTTTTAAATAATTACGAAAATTGATTAATTTTAAAGAAGTAATAATCATTTGGTAATTTCAAAAAACAACGAGTTATCAATTATAACTTTTGTTCCTGGATAGAGTTTTTTGCCTCTCTCTTTATGGTTTTCACCATCAATTAAAATCTCGTGAGCTAAAATATATTCTTTAGCTTCTCCACCATTTTTGATTACACTTTCGAACTTTAAAAGTTGACCTAAAGTAATGTAATCGGTAGTAATTGCGACAGGTTTAAACTCTATATTTTTATCCATAAATAACTCCTTTAATATTATATATTAAAGGAGCACATTTTTAAAGCAAAAATAAAAGGGGGACTATCCCCCTATTAGTTTAGTAATTTTTACGTTCTAATACGTTCTGACTGGAGTAATTATTTGAATTACGTTTTGATCAGCTTTATTAGTAACAGTAAATGGTTTCATTTCACCGATAAATGAAATTAAAACATCTTCAGATTTAACAGCTCTAATAGCACTAGCAACATAAGCGCTATTAAAACTAATTTCTAATCTTTCGCCTTGATACTTAAATAAATTAAGTGATTCAACTGCACTACCAAATTGTTGAGATTTACTAGAAATTTCAACTTTTGAATCACTCATCGAAATTTTAACAACATTTTCTCGATCAACACTAAGTAAACTAACACGATCCATCGCGTTAAGGAATTCGCTAGCATTAACTTCAAGGAAATAGAAGAATGACTTTGGAATAATGTTTCTAGTATTTGGATATTCGCCACCAATTAATCTAGAAACAATGACACAATCCTTTAAAACAAAAAGAACTTTCTTATCACTAACAAAAATATCGATGTCTTCTTCATCAGTGATAGATTTTAAAGTTTCAAGTAAGGTTTTGCATGGAATATTAGCACTAAATCTTTCTTGGATATTAACACTTAATTTTCTTAAAGCTAAACGAGCACCATCAGTTGCAGTTAAAGTTAAAATACCAGCTTCACCAGTAAAATTAATAGCAGTTAAGATAGTTTGCGCCTCTTTAACACTTGCTGCAAATGCAACTTGGTTAACAGCATCAACAAAATCTTGTCGTTTAATTTTTAATTCAGTTCCAGTCTTAGAAAAATCAATATCTTGATATTCTTCAGCCCTGATTGAATTTAATTTAAAAACACTCTTATCATTAGCGATTTTTGCAACACTATCATCTAAAAGTTCAAAAGTTACTTCATTACCATCAATCTTACGAACAATATCACTAATAATTTTCGCATTAATTAAAATTGATCCTTGACGGACATCACGAATAATTTCTTTATCGTTTCTAAAAAGAGGAATTAGTTGTGAAATTGAAATATCTCCATTACTTCCTGTAAGTTGAAGACCATTATTATCTAAAACAAGTTTTACATTTTGAAGGGTTGGTAAAACAGGTTTTGGATTAATAATTTTACAAACATTAAGAAGACCTTTTGTAAATTCATCTTTGTTAATAGTAAATTTCATATATTATTTCCTTCTTTCTTAAATACTTATATTAATAATAATAAGCTCTGTTGATAATGTGGAAAACTTATTTTGATAAATAATTTTAGCATATTAGAGATTCAAATACTACGCACTAATTCGCTTTTTTAATTCATCAATAACAGTCTTAGTTTGCTTATCATCTTTTAACATCTCTTCCACCTTTTCTATACTATGCATGATGGTTGTATGATCACGGTTTGAGAAAATCTCACCAATTTGTTTTAAAGATACATCGAGTAAATTACGAATTAGGTAAATTGAAATGTGACGAGCATTTACAATTTGACCAGTTTTAATTTTTCCAGTAATTTGTGAGACGCTTAGATTATAGTAACTAGCAACAACATTTAATATCTTTTGAGCACTAACTTTACTCTTACTATCACCTAAATCAATTAAGGATTGAAGAGCATCGACTGCAATATCCATTGTAATATGATCTGCATGATTCATATTTGCGTAGAATAAGAGTCTATTTAAAGCTCCTTCAAGGTCACGAATTGAGTTTTTAAATTTATCAGCAAGTAAGAATAAAACATCATCATTAAACATTGAAATAGATAGACCAGAACCCTCAATTTTCTTTTTTAAGATGTCTTCACACATTTCAGTAGTTGGCTTTAAAATAGAAATTTGAAGACCACTTGCGAAACGAGTTTGAAGTCTTGGATCAAGTTCTTTTAATTCGCTTGGAGACCTATCACTTGTTAAGACAAGTTGCTTATTATTTGCTTTCATATGTTCGAAGATATTGAAGAAAAATTCTTCTGTTGATTTCTTATTTTGGAAGAATTGAATATCATCGATAAGTAAAACATCAAACGATTTAATATAATCTCTAAATTCATCACTATCTCTTTGATTATGAATTGAGTTTTGGTACTCTTCAAAGAAGGCTTGTGATGAGCAATATAATACCTTTAAAGTAGGATTAGTTTCCTTAATATAATTACCAATTGCGTTTAATAAATGTGTTTTTCCAAGACCGGATTGGCTATATATAAATAAAGGATTATAGAGCTTGCCTGGAGTTGAAGCGACAATAAGACTTGCTTGAGAAGCTTCTTTATTACTAGGACCAACGACAAAATTATCAAATGTAAAGTTAGGTGAGATCTCAGAATTTTGAAAAAACTTAGGATGAGTATCAGCAACTATTTCAGTTGGAGTTTGATTCTTTAAATCACTATTATTTACGAAAGTAACTTCAAAATTTGTTCCAGTTAAATTATCAACTGTTTGAGTAACTAAATCCTCATATTTATCGTGTAAAATTGTAGTAACAAGACTAGAATCACACGCTACAATCATTTCTTTTCCATTTATTGAATAGATATAAGTATCTTTAAAGAATACGTCAAAAATTCGACTATCGTTGATTTGTTTAGATAATTCATTTAAGACACGATTCCATAAAGAAGCAATTTCACTTAATGTACTTGCATTCATAATACACACCCCAAAAGTATATATATGATAGCATATCCACAATTTAATTGGTTGTAATTTTTGTTCAATTTTTAGTTATCCACATTTTAGATGCCAAAAAGCCCTTAAAATAGGCTTATGCACACCTTCCACAAAATGATTATGTGGAAAAATATGTGGAAAACTTTTATAAACATGTATTTGGTGGATTGTGTTTATCGCTTTCCACCATCTAAACTTTATCCACAAAGAAATTGTATTGATTACTATCAACTTAATAATTAGTTTTCGACCATTAAAAATAAGCGTTTTCCACCCATTTGTTCATAGTAGATTTCTAGTAGGTTTGTCCCCAAATGAGCCTAAAAATAAAAGAAAAACATGTTTTGACATATATATGTAAAACATATATAATTTACAAGCAAGTTTGTAAAGGAGAACGAATATGAATAGAAAAGGAACTTACCAACCAAGCAAATTACATAAGATGAGAACTCACGGATTCAGAAGTAGAATGTCTACTGAAACTGGTCGTAAGGTTTTAGCCTCTAGACGTAGAAAAGGAAGAAAAGAATTAACAGTTTCTTTGTAGTTTTTTAATGAAAAAAATCAATCGTGTCAAAAAATATCGAGAATTCCACGAGATATTAAATAATCGAGAAACTTGTGAACGAGGTAATGTCTTCACAGTTTGTTACAAGAAAAACGATTTTGGATTTGAACGATATGGTCTTCTAGTTACTAAGAAGAATGGAATTGCTGTAATTAGAAACAAAATTAAACGACAAGTTAGGATGATGGTTGATAAAGCTAGTGATTTTACTCGATCAATCGATGTGATAATTGTTGTTAAACAAAGATATGATACAAAACAATATTTAGAAAATGAAAAAGAACTAACTTTACTTCTATCTAAAATTAGGAGCAAAAATGAATAATAAAACCAAGAAAATAATCGGTACTGCAGTCGCAATTATGACCTTAGGGGTCTTAACCGCCTGTAATTCATTTTGTGATGACCAAGATGCTAGTAGTTATCGATACGGATACGATTCGATAAATACTAGTTTTTTTGATTCACGAACTGACGCATTAACCTATTTAAACACATTAGTACCAACAGGTTATGTCAAATTTAGTTTAAATACGATGACTTATGATGAGACTGGTGCAGAAATTAATGTTGTAAGCAAGGAAACCTTTAATGGAACCAAACTTTATTACATTCATCCATGCACATTAACTATTAAAGCTTCAACTGCTAAAAGCGATGGTACTTTTGCTGAAAGTACTGTTATAGTTGGTAAGAATAGCTTTATTAAAACACTTGAATCCACCGCTACTAGTAGCAAGATTAACTTACCTTACAATGCTTATTATGAAGAACTTGATAATAAAGCACTTGATAGAATGTTAAGTGTTGCTAAGAGCGAAAACGATAGCGTTTATGGTTCAAAAACAAAAGCTGATTTAACCTTTAAAGATATATATGGATATAGTTTTACTGATTTTATGAGTTATAAAAAAGAACCAAGCAACAGTGCGTTAATTAAAAAGATGCTTGAAGGCAGTGATGATAATATTGGCCGTAACAACTCATTACTTGTTCGTTATGGTTATACTAAATTCTATGATTCACTTACTCCAAACGATCATTACACCTATATTAATAAATGGAATGATCAAATTGTTGCAAGTCATGATGCAAGTTTTGGTATGAATACTGATTTCTTCAAACTTTATAAAACAAGTCTTGATCAAAAAGTTGGTACTCTTCAAACCTGTATTTCTATTGAAGATGATGGATTATATGGTCATATTTCAAATGATCCATTAAATGAAACTGTTGTTATTAGTAACAAAGCCGAAAATGGTTTCATGGCTGGTTGGGGTGCTGCTTTTAGTAAACATGGATTCCTTGAAGGATTACTTGTTTATCCAATCGCTTATGGTGTTGAAGCTTTATCACATAGTTTTGGAATGAATGGTTATGGTCAAATTTGGGCTGTTTTAATTGTTACTGTTATTATTCGTTTATTCTTTATGTTAATTACTTTACCAGCAACAATTTCACAACAAAAGATGACTTATTTACAACCTGAAATTACTAAATTACAACAAAAATATCCAAATTCTCAAACCAATCAATATGAGAAACAAAGATTTGCTCAAGCACAAATGGCCTTATATAAAAAGAATAAGATCCATCCATTTATGACTTTTGCTGTTATGATTGTTCAATTCCCATTATTTATTTGTGTTTGGAACGCTTTAACTGGTAGTGCTTCACTTAGTCGTGATAGCGTCTTAGGTTTATACTTAAGTGATACCATTTGGAACGTTTTATCAAATGTTAGCGGTTGGCCAAACCTTGGTGGTTGGTGGACTGCACTTGTTTTGATTTTATTAATGTCTGGTGCACAAATTGTTGCAATGCTTTTACCACAATGGCTCAATAAAAAGAGAGTTGATAGCGTTAAAAAGACTGTTGTAAGTGCTGCAACTGATCAAAATCAAAGTCAAATGAAGATGATGAGTTGGATTATGACTGGTTTCATTATTATCATGGGCTTCACTTTACCATCCGCAATGGGTGTTTATTGGTTAGCAGGAGCTCTTTTCCAAATTGCTCAAACCGTCATTACTCAAGTTATTATCGGTAAAACAATTAATAAGAAGGCTGAATAAAAATGAAATTATATACTGCAAAAACTCTTGAACTTGCTCTTGATGAAGCAAGCAAAGAGTTAAATATTCCTGTTGAAGATTTACTTTATACTGTCGAAGAAGAAAAGAAGACTCTCTTCTCAAGAAAAGTTACGATTGGCATTAGCGAAACTAGCGATGTTATTGAGTATGCTGAAACTTATGTAAGGGATGTTATTCATGCTCTTGGACTTGAAGTTAGTTTAAAAACTGTTTATAGCGACGATATCATTAAAATTTTAATTGAAACCAACCACAATAGTCTTTTAATTGGACATAATGGCGATACTTTACAATCCTTAAATGAATTAGCTAAACTCGCTGTTAGTGTAAAATTTAAAAGAAAATTTAGAATTTTACTTGATATTGGTGATTATAAAGATAAGAAGTACAGTCGTGTTGTTTATATGGCTAAAAAGACTGCACATGAAGTTCAAAAAACTCATGTTGATGTTAAGCTTGAACCAATGACTCCAGATGAGAGAAAGAAAGTTCATAACGCTTTATCAACTTTTGGTAATATTAAGACTGAATCAATTGGTGATGGGAAAGATCGTGCGATTGTTGTTAAGTATGTCGTTAATAAGAATCCAAATCCAACCACTAACGAACCTGTAGCAGAAGAAGCTTCATCAAACGAAGAAGAGTCCACTACTACCGAAGAATCAAGCAAATAGTTAACTTTCAATATATTAAATAGTGTAGAATAGAATCATGTTTGAAACTATTGTTGCTTTAGCAACCCCACCAATGCGTAGTGCATTAGCAATCGTTCGTCTTTCAGGAGATGATTGTTTTAAAGTTGTTTCAAAATTCTTTTCAAAAGATTTAAATAATATAACTACGAATGGAATCCATCATGGATTTATTTTAGATAACAAAGAAACTGTTGATGAGGTCGTGCTTTTAACATATAAAGCACCACATTCATTTACTGGTGAAGATAGCGTTGAAATTATTACTCATGGGTCGCTATTAATTACTAATAAAGTTATCGAATTAGCTTTAAAAAATGGCGCTAAGATGGCTGAAAGAGGCGAATATACTAGTCGTGCCTATATGCATGGAAAAATGGATCTTGTTCAAGCCGAATCTATTAATGATTTAATTAATGCAGAATCAGAAGAGAGCAAGAAAATTTCGATGATGTCCTTAAAAGGTGAAACTAGCGAATTAATTAAGCCACTTAAAACAAGTTTAGGTGATTTATTAAGTTTGATTGAAGTTAATATTAATTATCCTGAATACACCGATATAGAAGAAGCTAACCAAGAAAAAGTTATTAAAACTTGTAACGAAAACATCACTTATATTGATAAATTAATAAAAAATGGTGAAAAAGGCAAAATTATTAAAGATGGTATTAATGTAGCAATTGTTGGTAAACCAAATGTTGGCAAGTCAAGTATATTAAATGCCCTTTTAGGTGAAGAAAAAGCAATTGTTACCAATATAAAAGGTACAACTAGAGATGTCGTTGAAGGCAAATTTATTCTAAATGGCATCGTGATTAATCTTTATGATACCGCTGGTATTAGAGAAAGCAACGATGTTATCGAAGAAAAAGGAATTATTAAGAGTGAAGAGACTCTTAAGAAAGCCGATATTGTTTTAGCTGTTTTTGATTCCACTTCTTTTGATGATGAAGATAAGAGGATCCTTGAACTAATCAAAGATAAACAAACCATAATTGTTTATAATAAAAAAGATTTAATCAATAAAGAATTAGAAAAGAAAGATGTTTTATATATTAGTGCTTTAAATAAAGATATTGAGCCTTTAAAGAACAAAATCATTTCTATTTTGGGATTATCAAAAGAAAACTATGATACTCCATCAATTAGCAATTCTCGTGAAATTGGAATATTAGGAAATATTAAAGTTTCACTTAATAAAGCATTAGAGGATGCAAAAAATAACGTTCCAATCGATTTAATTAACGTTAGCATTCAAGATGCCTACCTTAAAGTTTTATCGATAACTGGAGAAGATCATGATTTTGATATAGCAAACGAGATATTCTCGCGTTTTTGCTTAGGTAAATAAAGATGATCTTTGATACACACATCCATCTTAATGATGAGAAGCTAATTAATAATCTAGATGAGTATATAAATAATGCGAATAAATTAGGTATTACTAATTTTCTTTGTGTTGGTTGGGATGTTGAAAGCAGTAAGAAAGCAATTGAGATAGCCCATAAATATAATGGCGTATATGCTGCGGTTGCAGTAATGCCTACAGAATGGAAGCAATATAATAAAGATACAATACCTGAATTAAGAGAATTAGCTAAAGATTCCAAGGTTGTTGCAATAGGCGAAATAGGTCTCGACTATTATTGGGAAAAAACCGACGAAATTAAAGCCATTCAAAAAGAAATGTTTATTGCTGAAATTAAACTTGCAAACGAACTCAACTTACCTGTCTCTATACACTGTAGAGACGCCTATCAAGATTGTTTAGAAATATTAAAAAGTTTCCACGTGAAAAGAAAAAGTGTAATGCATTGTTACTCTGGATCGCTTGAAATGGGACGTGAATTTATTAAGAATAATTTTGTGTTAGCGTTCGGTGGAACACTGACCTATAAAAACAGTTTAAACACCCAAAAAGTTTTTGATAATACTGAAGTGAATAATATAGTGTTTGAAACTGATGCACCATACCTTACACCACAAAAATATAGAGGTCAAACCAATATCCCTCAGTACATCTATGAGACTGTATTATATGCTGCTAATCGAAAGAATATGAATATTGATGATATAGAAAATATAACTTACGAAACAAGTAGAAAAATCTTTTCACGTGAAAACTATGAGTAATAAAATTAAAGAGTTGATTGTAGTAGAAGGTAAGTCAGACATAGACTTTTTATGTTCATTTTTAGATGCTGATTTATATCAAGTTCATGGTAGTGCAATTTCAAAAGATGATATAGTCTTTTTAAAGAAGGCTAACGATACAAGAGGCATAATAATCTTAACTGATCCTGATTTTCCAGGTTTAAAAATAAGAAATACCATCTTAAAAGAAATACCTAATTGTAAACAAGCATTTGTCAGAAAAGAAGTCTCAATTAAACATCATAAAGTTGGTGTTGCGGAGTCTACAAAAGATGAAGTTAAAAATGCACTAAAAAATGTCATTACTTTTAGTGAAAAACCTATCAATAATTATAAGAGCTCTGATTTATATGATTTAGGTCTTATTGGATCAACCGATTCAATAAGCAAAAGAAAATATTTATGTGAAAAATTAAATATTGGCTATTCTAATGGTAAAGAATTATTGTTAAAATTAAACTCACTTACAATTAGTTTAGATGAAATAAAGGAAATTTTGAAAAATGCTAACTAGAGATGAAATTAAAGATTACTTTCAACTAGAAAATTCTCATGCTAAGAAAGAGCTTGGACAAAATTTTTTATGTAATCAAAAAACAATTGATGAAATTGTAAGTCTTGTTGATGTTCAAAAAGACGATGTTTTATTAGAAATCGGTCCAGGTCTTGGAGCATTAACTAATGATTTAATAGGAAAAACTAAAAATTATACAGTTGTTGAATATGATGCTAAGTTTGTAGATTATTTAACAAGAGCATATGGTGATAAAGATATTAAAATTGTTAAAAACAATATTTTAAAATACAAAGAATTTGATGCAAATAAGGTAGTTGGGAACCTTCCTTACTATATTACTAGCGACATTCTTTTATATTTAGCACTAAATTATCATAAATTAGATCGAGCAGTTTTAATGATGCAAAGAGAAGCTTATAAAAGAATTACTGCTAAACAAGGAACAAAAGATTATAACGCATTAAATATTGTCCTTGATTATTGCTTTAAAATCACAACAAATATGATTGTTGTTAAAACGAGTTTTTTCCCAATGCCACAAGTTGATTCTGTAGTTTTAACATTTTCAAAAAAGAATGATGCTGACAACACATTTATTAAACCATTACTTACTTGTACTAGAGCAATGTTTTTAAATAGGAGAAAGACAATTTTCAATAATTTAAACAGTTTAGTTAAGAACAAAGATCAAACAAATGAAATTTTAAAATCCTTAAATTTTGGACCTTCAATGAGAGCCGAAGAATTGACACTTAATGATTTTATCAATTTGACCAATGTTCTATTGAAACTCGAAATTATAAAATTATAATTAATATAAATATGATAAAGAAAGCACATGCTAAATTAAATTTAGCCTTAAATATAGTGGGTTTAAGACCCGATGGATATCATGATATTGAAACAATCATGTTACCTTTAGATTTACACGATTCAATTGAATTAAATATTGCATCAAATCGTTCAGCGGATGATTTCGTTGTTTGCGATAATTATAATGTTGGAATTTCTAAATATAATTTATGTCACAAAGCTATTAATATTGCTCGTCAAAAATGGGGTTTTAAACAACATTTTGATATTTTTATTCATAAAAACATCTTTTTACAATCTGGTTTAGGTGGTGGAAGTGCTGATGCTGCCGTTGTTTTAAAATCTATCGTTAAAATTTTAAATATTAAAACTACCAACGAAGAATTAATCGAAGTTGCTCGTCAAATTGGATCAGATGTTCCGTTTATGTTATTTAATAAACCAGCGGTTGTTAGCGGAGTCGGTGAACATATTGAATATTTTGATTTCGATAATAAATATAGAAACTATTACATTTTGCTTGTTAAGCCTTTAGCAGGTTTATCAACAACTGCAGTTTATACAGAATATGAAAAATGCGAAAAGAAATTCTATGATATAAAAGCTTGTAAAGAAGCTTTTATTAAAGGTGAACCTATCAAAGATTTAATTGGTAATAGTCTTGAAAATCCAGCATTTTCATTACTTCCTGAACTTGCTGAACTAAAAAAATCATTAGTTGAATATGGTTTTGAATTAGTTTTTATGACAGGTGGTGGAAGTTGTATGGTTGCGATGACCGATAATAAACATTTAGCTAATAAAGCTTTAAAACATTATTTTATGGATAAAGAACATTACGAAGCTGAATTGACTGGTTTTTATCGAAAAAAGGATAAATAAAATGTTAGTACTAGATAGTTTTGGTAAAAATATCTTTATTGGAGATGAACAAGTTGGCTATATCGATCGATATGGAAACATGTTTGTTAATGGGAAGAAACTTTGTGTATTAACTGAAGATGGAAAGATGATGATTGAAGAAAGATTTCTTGCTGGATATGTTGATGAATGTGGTGATATCTATTTTAAAGATAAAAAAGTTGGTCATATTATGGCCAACAATGACTTTTATTTCTCACCAAAAGCTCTTGGATAATTACTGATTTTTAATAACTTGATTTAAATATAAAGCGACCTTATCAGCGTCTAAACAATAGCGAACAATAAGGTCTTTTTTATTGGTGTTTTTAAACTTAAAAACTACAACCGATTCTTGGCTATTTAAAAATTTTCTATGCTCTACACTTTGAATGTCTTTATAAGAAAATTCTTCATAATTATTTTTAGTTTTATAAACTCTTAAGTGATCAATTGAAGTGGTGATTAAAGGGTCAGGTCTAACAAGATAAATAGTAATGAAAACTACAACAACAAGAGAAAAGAGGGCACTTACTATGCCTAAAACGAGTAAAAGAATATTTATAGAAGCATTTTTATCATTTGGAAAAGCTGGAAATAAACAAACAAAAGTACAAATAATTAAAAAGAATAGTGGGAATAAAAATACCCATATAAAATCAACATTCTTTTTGGCTAATTCTCTAAATTCATTCATCATTCATGGTCCTTCTTTAATATAATTATGACTTGGAATTCTAATGGATCAAGTGAGGTGGAAACAGAAACCTTTCCATCTTTTACTTTTAAGGTTTGTTGACGATAACCAGGTGCGGTTTTAAGCTTAAGACTCATGATTTCTTCTTTGTTCCAGAAGTTGAATGCACCTTCTTTAAGCCATTCATCATAAACACTTCCTTCTTTTCTATTTACGAAAAGTTTTTTACAAACAACATAATTAGAATTGATGTTTGAAATATTAAAATTAAGTTCAAGTGGAGCAAGATTATCATAAATTGAATAACGTGAAGTTTGAGTTACGTTATATCTTTCTCCTGAACGATAACGCTCGTTATAATGCTTGTAATTATGAGTTACAATTATGATTTGTTTGTCATCTCTAGTTACAATATAGTTATCGCCAATTGCTAATATTTCTGACTTTAATAAAGATAGGAAAGCAAAAGCAAAATAAGATGGTTTCTTTACATTATTATATGTTGTTAAACCAAGTCCACCATGTAAAAAGTTGTCTGGAATTGCTTGCTCTAATATAAAATCTGTAAGACACCAAGGTGTGTAATTATAGAAATTTTTATAATTTTCAATGTAGTTTTTAATGAAGAAATCTCCATTAAATAAAGTATCATTAATTAAATTTCTATGGGAGAATGTTGCGTTAAATTCACCAAGATAAATTGGTAAATCAATGTTTATATCATGAAGAATAGTTTCAATGCTGTTGTAATAATCTAAAAGGGCATGCTCACTTTTTTTGAACACTTCATTTGTAGAAGAATTTGGAATATAAGCAGTACTGTATTCATTATGATAGTAGTGAACTTCAATAAATTGAGGTAAACGATCATTCATTTTGCATAATTTTAAAAACTCAATTCCCCAATCTATTTGATCTTTGCTGCATAAAATCATTGGAGAACCACCAAATTTTGCATCAGGAATATATTTCTTTAAAACATCAAAAGTTACTTTATAAAAATTAAAGAATTCTTGAGGCGTACCTATTCTAAATAATCCAAGTTCACTATCAGGTTCATTCCATAATGTATAAATCCATTTATTAACTTCGTTCATTCCATAACGATAAATAATGTGCTCTAAATATGCACTTAATAAATCAGTCCAATCACTTAAATTTTCAGGTAAAGAAACAATGGAAGTCCCATTAAAAATAGTATTGTATTTATTTTTTGCTAATAGAGCAGGCATAAAATCCATTTGAACGATAGGTCTTAAATTATGTTCTCTTAAAAAATCATAAACCATATCGAGCAAAACAAATGAATAGAAAAATTTTCCATCTTTTTTAGTAACAGTCATCATTTCATCATTAAACATGCCATGGAAATTTACATATCTAAAACCAATATCACGGACAGCATCAAGCAAAGTTTCTTGAATATCTTTCATTAAAAGTTCTTTTGCTCGGCCAACTCCAACTGAAATATTTGAAATATTTCTTTGATATTCTTTAACTTCGTTTGCATCAAAATCTACATTGATGGTGTCTTTTTGTTGGTTTAAATTTGCTTCTTTAAAATCAGAAGTATAGTTATCAGCGTTTTTAAAGAATTTAGATAAAGCAGCGAGTTTAGTATCTTCAGAAAGCTTTAAATAATTTACTTCTTCATCTGAATCATTGTTCTTTTCTAGAGTGTGATCTTTTCGGTATTCACTAGGTAAAGTGCCATATTTTTTCCTAAAAGCACGAACAAAAGTTCGTGGCTCATCATATCCATTTCTAAAAGCAACATCTACGATTGAATCATTACAATTTAATAAATCTCTTAAAGTTTTTTCTAGTCTTACTGAAGAGTAATAATCTAAGAAACTGATGCCAACATTTTTCTTAAAGAAACTTGAAAAATATTGTGGTGTAACTCCCGCTTTATCAGCGACGTCTTCAAGAGATAAATTCTCGTTATAATGTTCATTAATATATTGAGTTATTTCTTTTAATTTACCTAAATTCTTATTAACTTTTATATCGCTACTCGTATCAATAAAGTTTTCAGTTAAGTTATCAAGCAGAGAATTAAGGCAAATCAAATTTTTAAGTCCATACTTGTTAGGTAAACTATCAATTCTAATTAAAGAGATAATATCTTTTCTTAATTTTTCAAATTCTTTATCGTGATTTTTGTCAGTTGTAGTGTTCACATTAAATCTTATAGAATCATCGTTTACGATCTTTAAAAATTCTTGATAATCAATTTGAACAGCAACAAGAGTTGCTCCATCCTTACTATATAAAGAGTGAATATCACACGTATTTATAAGGATTAAATCATTTTCATCAAGTTTATATTGAACATTATTAATTGAAATGTCGGCTTTTCCATTGATATCAAACAAAATCTCAATGGCATTGTGCCAATGAGCATTAACATTCCCTATCTTGTGTAAAAAGACTTTAACAGGGACTACGTTTTTAAAATCTATAATCTCGTATCTTTCTTCCATGACTATATTATAGTTATATTTTTTGATTATTGAACTTATTTCGTTAAATAAGTGACAAATTTTAATCTACTTTTAGGTAAATACCTGCTTACTTTCCTTTTACAATGCCTTTTTTTATTAATTTTTTGTACTAAAGTCCATTAAAACTGGTACGTGAAAGCGCTTACAATCTTATAAAATTATGGCAGTTAGATGTGGAAATGTCCTAAAAGGAGGTTGCAATGGCAAACGAAGTAATTTTCGAGGTTAAAGATTGCTCAAAGCACTTTGGCCCAACAACAGCGCTCAATCACGTTAATTTCACTATTAGAAGAGGTGAGATTACTGGTTTGATTGGAGAAAATGGTAGTGGTAAGTCAACTCTTTCGGCTATCATGACTGGTATTTATGACCGCAACGGCGGTGAAATGTTTTTTAAAGGACAACCATGGGAACCAAAATCAATGATTTGGTCCATGAATAATGGAATAGGCATTATTGTCCAAGAAAAAGGAACTATTAGCAATATTACAGTTGCTGAAAATATATTCTTAGGTGAAGCTTCCAAATTCTCACTTTTTAAAACTAAAAAAGGAAAATGCTGGGGTCCAGTAATTCGTAAGAGAATGAATGAAGCGGCTGATAAAGTCCTTAAAGATATGGGAGAAACTAAGTTTACTGGTGCTACTCCAATTAATATGATCAACTTCCAAGATCAAAAATTAATTGAAATTGCAAAAGTCATTGCTAAGAATCCTGACATTCTTATTGTTGATGAAACAAGTACTGCTCTTTCTCAACACGGACGTGACATCCTTTATAACTTAATTCATAAGATGAGAGATGAGAATAAAGCCGTTGTCTTCATTTCTCACGATTTAGATGAAATTATGGAACAATGCGATACCTTAACAGTCTTACGTGATGGAAACATTATTCGTACCTTTGATAAAAAGAAAGGTGAATATGATCCAGATAAGATTAAGGAAAGCATGATTGGTCGTGAACTTAAAGGTGATTATTATCGAAGCGATTATGATGGAAGTTTCGATGAAAACAAAGTTGTCTTATCGATGAAACACGCAGTCATTGGTCCTAATATTAAAGATTTTAATCTTAAACTTCATAAAGGTGAAATTCTTGGTATTGGTGGTCTTAGTGAATGTGGAATGCACGTAATTGGAAAAGCATTATTTGGAGCAATTCCTCTCGATGCTGGTACAGTCTTTGCTTATAAAAAGATTGTAGATAAGAAAACTGGCAAAGAAGTTATTAAAGGTTTCCCAATCGATAGTCCAGATCATGCAATTGAAGCTGGAATTGGTTACGCCTCAAAAGATCGTGATATCGAATCGCTCAACTTAGATGCTCCAATTAAAGATAATATTGCAATTGCTGGTCTTGATAAATTTGCTACTGCTAAATTCTTCATGGATCCTCGTAAAGAAAAAGCATATGTTAAAAAACAAGCTGATTTCTTATCAATTAAATGTGCATCTTTGGATCAATATGTTAGTGCACTTAGTGGTGGTAACAAACAAAAAGTTGCCTTCGCTAAATGGATTGGAAAAGACTGTGATATCTTGATTCTTGATTGTCCAACCCGTGGTGTCGATATTGGTGTTAAACAAGCAATGTATCAACTTATGTATTCATTAAAGAAACAAGGTAAGTCAATCATTATGATTAGTGAAGAGCTTGCTGAGTTAATCGGAATGAGCGACACACTCGCAGTTATTAAAGATGGTAAGTTAACTAAGACATTCCCAAGAAGCAAAGATCTTAGTGAATCAGATATCATCAAATACATGATTTAAAAGGAGGAAATTATGTCATTAAAAGATTTAATAAAAAATAAAAAAACTACTGAAACTCCTAAACCACAAGAAAATGGTGCGGTTGTAGTTGAGACTCAAGAAGAGAAAAAGGCAAAAACACTTAAAGCCTTCACTCGTCAAAAGTTAATTGGTAGTTTCTTACCATTTGTCGGATTAATCGTTCTATTTGTTCTTTATTCAGTAATTATTATTAACGAAGGTTACTTATATGAAGATGCAATTTGGGCAACATTCGATCGTGGTGTCTATATTGCAATCATGGCAATCGGTGCAAGTTTCTTATTCACCCTTGGTCAATTCGATTTATCACTTGGTAGTGCAATGGGTTTAAGTGCTGCCGCTGCTCTTCTTGTTTATAGAGGAACTGGAAATATTGGATTAACTATTGTCGTTTGTATCGTTACAGCTATTGTCGTTAGTTTACTTAATATTCTCTTCTCATCAATCTTACGAGTTCCAATCTTCATTATGTCTATCGCAATGATGACGGTTCTCCAAAAGGTTATCTTAGGTTTAATTAGTGCCTTCTCAACGTCTGGTGAATCAAGTATTAACTTATCACCAAACCCATTCAATGACACTTTCCTTTATACCAAATGGTTTAGATTGATAGTCCTTATTGTATATTTCATTGTTTGTTTCTTTATCTTCAGATATTTAAAGTTTGGTCGTAAAGCAAAATTCTTAGGTGGAAACCCATTCTGCGCAAGATTAACTGGTATTTCTCCAAGAACTAATTCAATTATTGCCTTCTTAATTTGTGCTGTTGGTGTTGGTCTTACGTCACTTGTCTTCATTTGTGAAACTCCAATTGTAACAAGTGCAACCGGAACTACATATGGTATGGATATCATGGTCGCTATTGTTATCGGTGGTATGCCAATGTCAGGTGGTGCTCGTAGTAAGATTACTGCTTCTGTCTGTGGTGCATTTACTCTTGCTTTCCTTGAAGCGGTCTTAAGATCGTTCCCAGAAACAAGTGGTGAAGGAATGATTCAAATCGTTAAAGCTGTGTTGTTTATTGTTTTGGTCTTTATGTCTAGTTGGTCTTATCGTGGTAAGACGCTTCCTAGATAAAAATATATTTCACTTTTTAAGGGAGGAATTAAAATTCTATGAAAAAAATGAAAAGTGTATTAGTCAGTAGTGCTGCGATTGGTATTCTTTGTGCCGGTCTCGTTGGTTGTGGAAATAGTAATGGTGGTAAAATCCGTATTGGATTTATTAACCCAGATACAGGCGGTGGTGAAACTGTTGCTTGGGCAAGTTATGTAAGTGATTATTTAACTAAAGCTTATAGCGATAAGTATCAATTCTATGTTTAAACTTTCAACGCTTTTACATCAACTACAAACTCAACAACTGAGTGCAAAGATATGTTAGCAAAAGGTTGTAAAGCCATTGTCGAAATTGGTTATGGTACTGAAGCTAACTTTACTGCTTGTAAAGAAAAAGGTGCTTATTATTGCGCCGTTGGTTCATCACCAAATAATAAAACTAAATTAACCAGTGCTGAATGGGGCAGCATTAATGATCACTTCGTCGGTGTTTTAGGACCAAGTCTCGATCAAGAAGCTCAAGCTGGTTACGATATGGCTGATCACTATATTAAACAAGGATTAAAAGATTTCGGAATTTATGGTTGTGTCATCGGATATGCTCAATCTTATGGGGTTACCGTTCACGCTTGGCGTGTTGCCGGTATGCTTAAGAGAATGCTTGAAGATGCTCCAGATTCAACTACTCAATATTGCGCATTTGATAATGGTAGTGGTAAGCAAGTTGGCTTCACCAAGAATAGTACCATTGATGAAATGGAAGGCATTATTGCTGGTCGAAGTAACTTCTATGGTGTTGATGCAAATGGTAAACAATGGGCCGTCGGTGATATTTGCAAAGTCGGACCATATAGAATCAATTATTGGCAACAAAACGTTGCTGATACCACTTTAAATGATGCAGAAGAGGTTTATTTTACCACTGATAAAGCTGGTAATAATAATCCAGATTCAACCTTCAAAGCCCAAGTAATTTTAGGTAGTGCCAGTGCTTATGGTATGTTTGCTAAAAAGGGAAGATGTGTCATTGGTAGTGATGGTAAGGTCGATTTAGGTATTGCTGAAGTCGAGTCCTTCGCTGATGCTAATAAAGCCGCCATGCAAAGTGGTTATATTACCTATGAATGTGGCAAGATGAACAGCTGTATTGGTCCTGCTTTCGCTGCTGTCTTCAGTGCTTTAAATGGTCGTAACTTTGGTGTTGATGCAGCTGGTAAAGCTGAATTAATGGTTGGTAGTCAAGGTTTCTGGAATGTTGGTAGTGTTAGTGAGTTTGAAGAATTAGCAACTTTTGATGCTTATGCTACTCACCCAGCCTATTCAAGAGCTTTACTTGAAACTATGACTTATAAGACTGAAGCCGAAACTGATCCAGATGGTAAGACATATCCAGTTAACAACATTACTAAGGATGAATTCTTAGCTAAGTTCAACGCTTATACTTACGCTGATGTTAAAGCTGCTCGTACTGCTGCTGAAGCTTAATCAATTAAATAAATTATAGATGAGACTAGCTTATTAATTACGAAAGGGTCCTGGCCTAATAAAATAGGCCAGGAACTATGGTGAAAATATGGAAAGAAACAAAGGATTAGATTTAACTACTAAAAAAGGAAAGATCCTTTTCAAATTAATGAATATTGGAAAAGCTCTTATTCTTCCTGTAGTTATAACTTTAATTTTCCTTGTCACAACAAGCGCACAAGGATTACAACTTTTTAGCGAATACACAGATTATCAAATCTTTACTCGTCAAGTGGTTGTTGCATTACTTATTGCTTTCGCATTTGGTATGCACATGTCACAAGGTCGTATGGATTTCTCAATTGGTGCAACAATGATTTTAGGAGAAATTATTACAACTCAACTCATGGTTAAAATGGGTTTATTAACTAATACATTCCTCTTCTTCATTCTTATTGTTACGATTACCTGTGCATTATCGGTTATCGGTGGTCTTGTTTACGTACTTTTCCGTATTCCACCTATGATTAGTGGCTTAGGTATGACCTTACTCTATGAAGGAATTGCTTATAACTTAAATGAAAAAGCATCGGGAACTTCACGTTTCGATCTTGTTTCAAATAACTTTGCAGTTACCTTTAATGGAATTGGTGAAATGCTTATTTTAGCTGCGATTATCATAATTATTATGATTGGAATCTATCGATATTCTAAATGGAGTTTCGATAGTGCTTTATTACAAAATGGTCAATTACAAGCAGTTCAATGTGGTGTTAAAGAAGTTCCAAATACTTTAATTGGATACGCTTTAGCTGGTGTTTTAATTGGTATTGCTGGATTCGTTACTGTTGGAAATGCGACTATTTTAACTGCATCTGTTGGCTTTGGTTCTACTGCAACTACAATGAGCGCAATGCTCCCAATGTTTATTGGTGGATTTATTTCATCCTTTGTACCTTATCCAGTTGCTATTTGTCTTGGTGCTATAAGTTCAACTATGCTCTCTTATGGTTTAGGAAAAACCTTCATTATGAAAGATGGTTCAACCTATGCTTCAATTATTAACGCTTTATTCTTACTCTTCTTCTTAGCTTATATGTTTAATCAATATAAGATCAAAGAAGTGTTACATATTAGGTCCTTCATTGCTAATAAAAAGCTAAGAAGGCTCTCAAGAAAGAAATGGAAGGTCTTGAATAATGAATACTGAAAAAATTAAAGAATTAAAAGGGAAACCTTTTTATCTTAAAGATGAAGATATCAAGTGGATTAATGATACGCTTAACTCAATGACTTTAGATGAGAAGATTGGTCAATTATTCCATCTTGTTGCATATTCTAGTGAAGAAAAAGTCCTCGAACATATGGTCAAAGATTTACATATTAATGGCTTAATGGTCAGAGGCGGAATGCCTATTGAAGAAGTTTGCTTTGTTACTAATTATCTTCAAAAGAATAGTAAAATTCCTTGTTTAATTAGTGCTAACCTTGAAAGTGGTGGCAGTGGTTGTGTTAAGGAAGGTACTCAAGTTGGTAAACAAATGCAAATTGGTGCTACTGATAAAGTTGAAAATGCAACTTTATTAGCTCACGTTTGTGGCGAAGAAGCTAATGCAGTTGGCGTAAATTGGGCTTTTGCTCCAGTTAGTGATATTGATCTTAATTGGCGTAATCCAATTACCAATACTCGTTTATATTGCAATGATTATAAAAAAGTTGCTGCATATACTACTGCTTATATTAAAGAAGTTCAAAAACTCGGTTTACTTGGTTGTGGAAAACACTTCCCAGGAGATGGAGTTGATGAAAGAGATCAACATCTTGTCGCTAGTGTAAACAGTTTATCTCGCGAAGATTGGATGAAGATGTATGGTCATATTTATAAGACACAAATTGAAAATGGTGTTAAGACCATCATGGTTGGACATATTCTTCAACCAGCATGGGAGAAATATTTAACTCCAGGTTTAAAAGATAAAGATTGTATGCCAGGAACCTTAAGTAAAGGTTTAGTCACTGGTTTACTTCGTGGTGAACTTGGTTTTAAAGGTATGATTACAACCGATGCTACAACAATGGCTGGTATGACAACAATGATGCGTAGAGATCTTGCAGTTCCTACTACAATTGCGATTGGTTGCGATTGTTTCTTATTTACTAAGAACCTTGATGAAGATTATAAGTTCATGATGGAAGGTTATAAAAAAGGAATTATTACTCCAGAAAGACTTGATGATGCAGTTACGAATGTTTTAGCCGCTAAAGCCTCAATTGGTTTACATAAAGCAAAAGCTAATGGATCAATTATTAAAGATCCAGTTGCTGCTAGTAAAGTTGTTGGTTGTAAAGAATTCCAAGATGATGCAAAGATGATTGCTGATAATTGCATCACTATTATTAAGGAAGAGAAGGGTGTTTTACCTCTTTCACCAAAGAAATACAAGAAAGTATTACTTTATGGACTTGAAGTTGAAGCACCAAATGTCTTTGGTTTCACAAATGATAGTATTATTAATGATTTCCAAAAGAAGCTTGAAAAAGAAGGATTTGAAGTTACAAGATTCTCTCCTCAAAAAGCTCTTAAAGAAGGTATGTTACAAGGCGTAGAAGATATGAAGAAGAATTATGATTTACTTCTTTATTGTGCTAACCTTGCAACTAAATCAAATCAAACATCTATTAGAATTGAATGGCATATTCCATTTGGAACAGATGTTCCAGCTTATGTAAAAGAAGTTCCAACTGTCTTCGTAAGTTTAGAGAATCCATATCACTTGATTGATGTTCCTCGTGTTGAAACATTTATTAATACATATGGCGGCAGCCAATACGTTCTTGATGCTTTAATTGAAAAGTTAATGGGAAGAAGTAAGTTTACTGGTAAAGACCCAGTTGATTCATTCTGCGGCATGTGGGATACTCACTTATAATATGAAATATAGTGGAGTAATTTTTGATTTAGATGGTGTTATTTGTTTTACTGATGAATATCACTATCTATCTTGGAAAGCTATTGCAGATAAAGAAGGAATTTACTTTGATCGAACAATAAATAATCGTCTTAGAGGTGTTAGTCGAATGGCTTCTCTTGATATTATTTTAGAGAAAGCAAATAAGACATATAGTGAACAAGAAAAAGTTGCTCTTGCAACTGAAAAGAATGAGATATATAAGGGTTATTTAGTTAAAATGACTCCGAAAGATGTCTCTAGCGATGTTTTAAAAACACTAAAAACTTTACGTGCAAAAGGTATTAAAATTGCAATTGGTTCATCAAGCAAAAACACTAAATTAATTTTAAAACAAATCGGTTTACTTGATGCGTTTGATGAGATTGCTGATGGTAATGATATTACACACAGCAAACCAGACCCTGAAGTATTCCTTTGTGCAGCAAAGAAAATCAAAGAAGATCCAAAAGATTGTATTGTTGTTGAAGATGCTTATGCTGGAATTGATGCAGCAAATGCTGGACATTTTACTAGCGTAGCAATTGGTGATGCAGCTAACTATGACAAAGCCAATTATAAGATAAAGAAGTTAAGCGATATTTTAAAAATTATTAAATAAGGAGCATTATGGCACACATTGAAATTAATTTTATAAGCGCTACTTTTACTCGAGCTGTTGATGTATTACTTATTTTACCAAGCCGAACAACTATGGAAGGCATGATGGATAAAGGTCAAACTTTAAAAAATCACTATCAAAGTGTTAAAGATAAGAAATTCCCTTTACTCATTCTTCTTCATGGTATGGCTAACAACTTTAAAACTTGGGCAAATTATGCTCGTGTTGAATTATATGCTGAAGAGCATAACATTGCGATTGCAATGGTAAGTGGTGAAAATAAGTTTTATTTAAATAATAAAGCTGACAAATGGTATGACTTTATTGAATATGAACTTAAAGATTATTTATATGGCACATTCCCAATTTCTAGCGATCCAAAAAATAACTATATTGCTGGATTAAGTATGGGTGGATTTGGTGCTTTATATCATGGTATCAGTAATCCAAAAGCTTATGCTGCAATTGGTTCATTTAGTGGTGCTATTCATATTGATGGAAAAGGATTTGAAAATATGGGTGTTGAACCTGAATTTACTCCAATTCCTGAAATGGCTTTAAAGAACAAGAAAGATTTACCTCCACTTTATGTTGCTTGTGGAAGCGATGATTTCTTATATCAAGCTAATGTCGATTTTGCAAAATTTTTAGATGATAATAAGATTAAAAATTATCATGAATTTGTTCCAGGATTTACTCATGAATGGAGATTCTGGGATCTTGAACTTGAAAAATTCTTAGACTGGATTCCTCGTAGTGATGATTATAAAGAAGTCAGCAAGAGAAAAGTTTAAACAATAATATAAATATAGGCCCTTTTCTTGTGAAAGGGCCTAATTAATATTCGGAGGATTATATATGGATAAATTAGCAAAAACAATAAATTCAATGTCAATCGAAGACAAATTAAAAACTGTACACGGTTCTAGTTTTTGGTTATTTAATAGTTATAGCAAAGATGTAAATCCTGTTAGTTGTACGGATGGACCAAACGGAATTAGAAAACAAAAAAGAGATGGGGATAATCTATTAATTTCTCAAAATTATGTTGAATGTACAACTTTTCCAACTGGTTCAACTTTTGCGTGTTCGTTTGATAAAGAGTTAGTTAATAAAATGGCTAAAGCATTAGCAATGGAATTCCAATTCTATAATGTTAATGTTTTATTAGGTCCTGCTGCTTGTATTAAAAGAAATCCATTATGTGGTCGTAATTTCGAATATTTAAGTGAAGATCCTATTCTAAGCGGATATATAGCTGGAAATTATATTAAAGGAGCTGAATCTACTGGAACGGGGACTAGTTTAAAGCATTATGTAGCCAATAACCAAGAATTTGGTAGACAAATTAATTCCTCAACAATGTCTATTAAATGTTTAAGAGATATTTATACTAGAGGTTTTGAGATTGCTGCTCGAATTGGTAAACCTGCAACTATCATGGTTTCTTATAATAAGATTAATGGTGTTTATGCTTGTGAAAATAGTTACATTATGCAACAAGTAATGAGAAAAGAAGTGGGATATGAAGGGTTTTTCATTAGCGATTGGACTGGCGTTAGTAATCCTCTTGCTTCAATTAAAGCAGGTTTAAATGTTGAAATGCCTGAAAGAAATTATGGTCCTAATTTCTATGAATTAGCTTATAAAGAAGGAAAAATTAAGGAAGATGATTTAAATGAACTTCTTCGTTATTACATTCCTTTTATTGATAAATATAGTAAAACTTATAATATTAAATCTATTGATTTTGAAGAGAATTTAAAATTAGCAGTTGAGGTTGCTGAAAACTCAATTGTTCTTGCAAAAAATGAAGAAAATTTCTTCCCACTATCTAAAGAAGAATCTCTCATTGTTTTAGGCAATCGTGCTAAACATATGGCTTATTTAGGTGGCGGAAGTAGTATGACAAACTCTCATCATAAACCTGACTTCATAAAAGTTTTGACTGACAATAATGTCAATTATAAATTTTTCGATTGTTATGATAAAAAAGGAAATTTAGATTTAAATTGTCTTAAGGAAATTAATAATGAAAAGGTTCTTGTTTTCTTAGGAACTGGTGATTTCGAAGAGAGCGAAGGCTTCGACCGAAAAGATATGAAATTACCTCCATACGAATTGAAATTAATGGAAGAATTAGCAAAAATAACGAAGAATGTAGGTGTTATTGTCGAATCTGGTTCAGTTGTTGAGCTTCCATTCTTAGATAATATTAAAGGTTTATTTATTCCATATTTCGCTGGAGAAGGTGAAGATTATGCTTTATATAATTTAATTTATGGAAAGACTAATCCAAGCGGTAAACTTGCTGAAACCTGGATTAAAAAATATGAAGATTGTCCAAGTTCGTCATCTTATGATAAAGATGTTTATAACTCATATTATGATGAAGATATTTATGTAGGATATCGATATTATGATAAGCATAATATCAAAGTTAATTTTCCATTCGGTCATGGTCTATCTTATACTAAATTTAAATTAAATTTATTAAGAACAGCCGTTAGTAAAGCCCATATTAAATGTGAAATCGAAGTTACTAATTTAGGTGATACTAAAGGTAAAGAAGTAATTGAAATTTATCTTGGAAAGAAAGATTCAAAAATCTATAGAGCTCCTCGTGAATTAGTAGGATTTAGTAAAGTTGAGGTTTTTCCTCATAGTAAAAAGAGAGTTATTGTGACAATTGATAACCTTGATTTAAGGGTTTATGATCCTTCAACTAACAAATTAACCTTAGAAAATGGAAATTATGAATTATATTTAGGTGATTCTTCTCGATGTGATTTTATTGAAGAGAAAATAACTTTAGTCGGAGAGAATATTAAACCTTATGAACTTGTTGGACCTGATCATTCTTTGGTTTTTAAAGAAACAAAGGACATGAACATATTAGCATCAACCGTTTCAGAAACGCCTACATTTAAAGCGATACTTAAAAATGCTGGATTTACTGAAGATGTTCTACATCATAGTTTCTTCAAAGATGGTTTTTTCAAAAATCTAATTCGTGGTCTATCTGGATTAGGTTCGATTGATTATTGTGATGTTGAAAGACTACTTCCTCAGATGCTTAAGGAACTTGAAAATAGTAAAAAATAAAAAAGAAGGGGATATATATGGATAATTTAATTGTTAAGACAAATTGTGGAGATGTTAAAGGCTATAAAGTTAAAGATGTTTTTAGATTTGAAGGTATTCCATTTGCTGAAAAACCTGTTCGTTTTAAAAGATCAGTTGAACTTAAAAAGTTTGATAAATTAATTGATGCAAAAGAACCTGCTGGTAGCTGCTATCAATTTGGTCCTAATTTTGATGGAGATACGACTCCCAATGAATCAGAAGATTGTTTATATTTAAACGTTTTTACCAAAGAAACAAAAACTAAAAAACCAGTTTTCGTTTGGATTCATGGTGGTGGTTTTTTAACTGGATGTAGTTATTATCCAATGTATGATGGAACTAGTTTTGCAAAAAACGATGAAGTATATGTAAGTATTAATTATCGTTTAGGTGTTTTTGGATTTTATGATTTCCATCTTTTAAGCAAAGATTTTGATGAAAACATTGGTATTTATGATCAAATTGTTGCTTTAAATTGGATTAAACATAATATTGAAGCATTTGGTGGAGATCCTAATAATATTACAATTTGTGGTGAATCAGCTGGTGGAATTAGTGTTTTAACTTTACTTGCTTCACCAACTACAAAAGGTTTATATAATAAAGCAATTGTTGAATCAAGTTTACCATATTGTATTTTTGGTAAAGAACAAGCGAAGATTTATGTTGATGCTTTCTTAAAAGTAAGTGGTATCGATGAAAAACATTTAAATAAATTAAATGAATTATATCCTAAAAAGATTATTGAATTAAATGGTCTAGCGATGGCTCTTGTAAATAAAGATCATCCAGGATTTAATATTGCTTCTCCAGTTTGTGGAACCGATATTCTCCCTTACGATATTATTGAAGCGAATAAAAGAAGAATTAATGATAATGTAAAACTTATTATTGGTACCAATAGAGATGAAGGTACTTTATTCTGCCAAAATAACGAACACAGTATGTTCCCATATGGATGGGATAAAGTTGGTACTATGCTTACTTTAACAAAACACGATGATATTCTTCCTTCATTAAAAGAATACTATGATAAAACTTGGAAAGATTATGAATTCCATCAACTTGCTTACGATACTTTATTTATTAGAGGAGCTTTAAACGTTGCAGAAACTCGAAGTGTTTATAGTGATGTCTATGTTTTTAGATTTGATTACGCTCTTCCAATAACAAAGAAACTTGGCTTTAAAGCATGTCATGCTCTTGAGATGTCTTTCGTTTTAGGAACAACTGATTCAATGGCTGATCATCATCCATTCTTTAGACCAGGATATGATAAAGTTGAAGTCAAAGAAGTTGAAAAACAAATGAATGATGCTTGGATTAACTTTGCTAAAAATGGTGATCCAAAAGGTGATAGTTTAATTGTTCCATGGCCTAAATATAATTACGAAACTAAACTTGCTCATGCTTTTAATGTTGAGCCATCGATTATTAGTTATAAAGATTATGAGCCAGTTAAGCTTCTTGACGATATTAGAATTTGGACGCACTAATATTAATAAAATGTATAGAGATTATTATTTTTAATCTCTATAATTTAAGACGTTTAGAGGGTTTATTATGATCTGGAAATTACTAAAGAGTTTAAGGGAATATAAAGTTCCTTCGCTCCTATCTATCTTATTTATTGTTTTAGAGGTTGCTTGTGATATAGCTCTTCCATTTATTATCCAATTTTTAATTGATAATTTAACAACTGGAGATTATGGGAAGTTATATTTATTCGGTGGTCTTCTTGTAGCGATATCATTAATATCGCTTCTTTTTGGTTTCTTTGCGGCTAAATTTGCAAGTAAAGCTTCGACAGGTTTTGCTAAAAACTTACGAAAAGATCTTTTCTATAAAGTACAAGATTTTAGTTTTAGTAATATTGATAAGTTTTCTAGTTCAAGTTTAGTAACTCGTATGACAACCGATATTCAATGGGTTCAAATGGCCTATGGAATGATTATTCGTGGTGCCTTTAGAGCTCCTTTAATGTTTGTTTTTTCAATTGTCGCAGCATTCTTTATTAATGCTCAACTAGCTTGGATATTTGTTATTATGACTCCTATTATTGGTGGAATTTTAGTTTTGCTTGCAAAATTAGCCCATCCTATTTTTGATAAAGTTTTCACTAAATATGATGCTTTAAACGCAAGCGTTGAAGAAAATATTCGTGGTATTCGAACCGTAAAAACTTATGTACGTGAAGATTATGAAAAGAAAAAGTTTGGTAATGCGAGTGATGAAATTACTAAAAACTTTATTAAAGCAAACAAGATTCTTGCTTGGCAAAACCCAACAATGAACGTTGCAATGCACGTATCAATTACTTTAATTAGTGTTTTAGGCGCTTACCTTGTAACTTCAACTTATAAAAGTTATGATCCACAAAACGGAATTGTTTATGGAGCACTAAGTACTGGTCAAATTTCTAGTTTAATTACTTATGGAGTTCAATCTTTCGTTTCTTTAATGTTTTTAACAATGATTGGCGTAATGGTTGTTATTTCAATCACTTCTATGCGACGTATTGTTGAAGTATTAGACGAAGTCCCTGATATTAAAGATAAAGAAAATGCTTTGACTACTATAAAAGATGGAAGTATTAGTTTTAATGATGTTAATTTTAAATACAAACAAGATGCTGAAAAGTATGCTTTAAAAAATATTAATTTGAGTATTAAAAGTGGTGACTTTATTGGAATTTTAGGTGCTACTGGTTCTAGTAAAACTACGCTTGTTAGTTTAATTTCACGTTTATACGATACGACTACAGGTGAGGTTAAAGTAGGCGGCATCAATGTTAAAGATTACAATTTAAAAACTTTAAGAGATAATGTTTCAGTTGTTCTTCAAAAGAATTTGCTTTTTAGTGGAACAATTAAAGAAAATTTACGTTGGGGAAACCCAAGTGCTACTGATGAAGAAATAATTCACGCTTGTAAATTAGCTCAAGCTGATGAATTTATTCGTTCGTTTCCTGATGGATATGATACCCATATTGAACAAAATGGTAATAACGTAAGCGGTGGTCAAAAACAACGTTTGTGTATTGCTCGTGCACTTTTAAAGAATCCTAAAATTTTAATTCTTGATGATTCTACCAGTGCAGTTGATACAAAAACTGATGCCTTAATTCGTAAATCTTTTAAAGAAGAAATCCCACATTGTACACGAATTGTTATTGCTCAACGTGTAGCTTCTCTTCAAGATGCTGACCAGATTTTTATTATGGATAATGGAACTATTGTCGCTCGTGGAACTCATGATGAATTATTAAAGACTAGTGATATTTATCGCGAAACATACGAGATGCAAAATAGGGATTAGGAGGATCACGATATGGCAGAAGAAAAAATGAATAAAAAGATTGATCGTGGTGCTTTATCCCGTTTAATCAAATATATATTTAAAAAACACAAAGTATCGGTAATTATAATTATTGTTTGTGTTTTGCTTTCAAGTGTTTTAAATATGTCTAGCTCAATTTTCCTTGAGCAAATCGTTGATCAAATTATTATGCCTTGTATTAAACAAGGACTTAAATTTGAAGATTTTAGAAGTCAATTAATGGTAATTTTGTTCACGATGATTGGAATGTATAGTGCAGGAATTATCACCACAATTATTTATGGTCAAATTATGGCAAGCTTAAGTGAAACCATTAATAACGAGCTACGTAAAGAGATGTTTGATAGTATGGAAGTTCTTCCAATTAAGTTCTTCGATACCCATGCATATGGTGATGTGATGTCTCTTTATACTAATGATATTGATACCTTATCGCAATTTATTAGTAATTCACTTATTCAAATAGTTTCTACAGTTTTCACTCTTACTTATGTTGTTTGTATTATGCTTTATTACTCAATTTGGATGCTTCTTGTTGTTTTGCTTGGCGCAGCTTTAATGCTTGGCGCTAGTAAAACATTTGCTGGAAAAAGTATTCATTATTTTAGAGCCCAACAAAAAGAAACCGGATCAACTGAAGGTTATATTGAAGAGATTATGAATGGTGAAAAAGTTGTTAAAGTTTTCACCCATGAAGATGAAGTAAAAGAAGAATTTAATAAGCATAATGAAGACTTATTTAAAGTTTCAGAAAATGCAACTTTCTATAGTAACGTTTTAGGACCTGTTTTGATGAATATATCTAACTTTGTCTATGTTATTGTTGCTATTGCGGGTAGTATTTTAATTTTCACAGGTTGTTTCAATATTAGTTTAAGAGGTTATGAAGCTAGTCTTTCAGTAGGTATTGTTATTAGTTTCTTAACTTTAACTCGTCAATTTGCTCAATCTATAAACAATATTTCTCAACAGATTGGTATTATTGCTCAAGCAAGTGCAGGAGCTTCTCGTGTCTTCAATATGATTGATCAAAAACCAGAAGAAGATGATGGGTATGTTACTCTTGTAAATGTAAAAATTGGTCAAAATAACGAACTTATTGAGACAAAAGAAAGAACAAATATTTGGGCTTGGAAGCATCCTCATCATGAAGGCGGAATTACTTATACTTTACTTAAAGGTGAGATTGTTTTAAATCATGTAGACTTTGGTTACGTTCCAGAAAAGATTGTTCTTCATGACGTTACAATTGATGCAAAAGCTGGAGAAAGAATTGCTTTTGTTGGAGCAACTGGAGCTGGAAAAACTACTATTACGAATTTAATTAATAGGTTCTATGATATTCAAGATGGCAAGATTCGTTATGATGGAATAAATATTAATAAGATTAAGAAGAGTGATTTAAGAAAATCACTTGGTGTTGTTCTTCAAGATACAAGTTTATTTACAGGAACCGTTCTTGAAAATATAAGATATGGTAGGCTTGATGCAACGGATGAAGAAGTTTATGAAGCGGCAAAGATTGCTAATGCTTATGACTTTATTACTCGTCTACCTCAAGGATTTAATACAATGCTTACTAGTGATGGAGCGAACTTATCGCAAGGTCAACGTCAATTATTATCAATTGCTCGTTGTGCAGTCGCAAATACTCCAGCAATGATTCTTGATGAAGCTACTTCCTCAATTGATACTCGTACCGAACAACTTGTTCAAGAAGGTACTAATAAACTTATGGCTGGTCGTACTGTTTTTGTTATAGCTCACCGTCTTTCAACTGTTCAAAATAGTAATAACATTATTGTTTTGGATCATGGACGAATTATCGAAGAAGGAACCCATGATGATTTAATTAAGAAGAAGGGTGTTTACTATCAACTTTATACTGGTGCTTTTGAACTCGAATAATTAAAAAAGAAAACTACAAATTGTAGTTTTCTTTTATTATAAGGAGGTCATTCCATTATAATTAATTAAATGAGGTAGTTTTTAGTTGCCTCTACTGCTTTAGACATATATTCTTCTTTATAACTAAATGATTCATTATAAAAACAATGGTTAGCATCATCAACCTTTATAAGTTCTGCATTTTTATAACAGGTTAGTGCTTTTTCGCTTACGCTAAGAGGAACGACAACATCTTTTGTTCCATGAATTAAAAGAATTTTATAGTTAATATTTTGCATATCTTTATAAGGATCGTAATTATAAATATCAGCGTAATAACATTT
>DAIODM010000005.1:0-58980 GCA_036746835.1 Candidatus Onthovivens sp.
TTAAGGTATTAATTAATTTATTTTTAATATCTAAATTAAGTAATAAAAAATTTCAAAATAAAAGGCTGTCATTTTAAGGTGACAGCCTTTTAATTCACTATTTAGCGTGAGAGTTTTCTATTTCTTTTTGACGTTCATCCTCAATATAGAATGAACAAAAAATCATTCCAAGCCAAATAAAGAAAATAGTTAAATCCCAAATAGCATCAACAGTATGAGCGGTTGAAAAATCAATGATTCCCGCGATTAAATAACCTAAGCAAACTTCCATAAGCATTAAAACACCAATCATTCGTAATAGTCTACCTTTTTTAGTGAATAAATAAGAAAGCAAAAAGAGAATTAAAGCAATAAAACAGCAAGTAGCGTTTAAAGCGGCTAACCAAACGTTAACTTGAGACTTACTTGCATCCCCAATATAACGATAGAATGAGATATAATCGATACTATTTATTGCAAGATTAATTGAAACAAGGGCAATTAGACTAGGATTTACAATTGAGTTTGCTTTTTTAACCCACATCCCAATAATTATTGCGCCAAAAACAATTACATCGAAAATCAGCCAGCCAATATATTCATCACAAAGTGAACCGCCATTTTTTCGATTAAAAATTGTATACAAAATAAAAGCTACAAAACCTAAAAATAAAAAAATCGTCGTAAGAATACGCGAAACTTTAGTTAATGATTTCATACATTAATACCTCTTATGTATAAAATTATAAATACATATAAAATTTATTTCAATGTAGTCTTAAATTTTTAACTGATACTATCAAAAGGTTCTGGGTCATCTATATCAAGAATGTCTTTAATTGGCACAAAGAAATCTTTAAAGTAAATCTTATGGTTTGGAAGGTCTATTTTTTCAATTTTTCCATTAAAAGTATATAGGTATCCATCTAAATATATTTTAAAAGTTAAAACATTATCGGCGTGTTCTTTTAAAATTCGATCGATTTTACTTGCTTGTTCAACACTTATTTGTGGTTTCTTAATTTTATTCTTTTCATAAATCATCTTTTCAAGGAATTCATTTTGCTCAACAAGTGCACTAAAAGGAAGCCATTTTTTCATTCCACGATCACTCATTTACGATGTCCTCCTATTTGATTATGACGTTCTCTAATTGTTGATGATTTAGTTAACGCACTAGTTCTAGTTATACTATTTTTACCAAATTTAGTCATAACTTCATCTAAAGTTTTAAACATTTCTTCTTCATCTTCTTGAGTTTCGACATCACTAAATAGACTTAACTGAGTAGATGTTTTTTCAGTGAAATTTGTGTAAGAAATACCAACTCTTCTAATAGGTTTATCTTCGCAATAAGTATTAAATAAATACATGATAGATTTATAGATTTCACTATTAATAGAAGTAGGGGTTAAAAGTTCGCATTGATGCGCAAACCCACCTTCAGCCATATTAGCGTAGCCAATAAATAGATGAACACAATTACAATTTTTATTAATCTTTCTTAAACGAATTGTTAATTCATCGGTCATCTCTTTAAGAATCAAAGGCATTTCTTCTTTTTTATAATCACGCATTAAGACTTGACCAAGCGAAAGTCCTTTACTCATTGGAGTATATTTATCTCTTATTTTCGCTTCGTCTCGTCCATTAGCGTGATTATAAAGTTCTTCACCTAATAGGCCAAATTTATCAATCAATAAATCTTTACTAAAATGAGCTAAATCATAGACGCTATAAATACCTAAAGCATTTAATTTTGCTGTATATCCCGCCTTAATTCCCCAAAGTTCACTTACTGGTTTAATTGGCCAAAGTTTTGTTGGAACATCCTCGTAAGTCCATTCAGCAATAAAATCTTTATTGTGTTTTGCTTCAATATCATCAGCAACTTTAGCAAGGAACATATTAGGACCAATCCCACATGTTGCAATTAATCCAGTTTGATCTTGGATTCTTTTTAAGATTTTAAGTGCTAATTCATGAGGAGTACATTTATATAATTTTAAATAAGGACCAATATTTAAAAATGATTCATCAATTGAATAAACATGAATATCATCTTGTCCAACATAATCTAAAAAGATTGAAACAATTTCAGCGCTTTTTTTAACATACATTTCCATTCGAGGAATAGCGTAGATCATATCTGGTATATCTTTTGGTAAATCTCGTCTTCGACAGCGAGAAGGGACACCCATTGCTTTTAAGGCGCTAGAGACACTTAAAACAATGGTGGCTTCCTTTCTTGTTGTATCGGTTACAACAAGTTTAGCCGTCATTGGATTTAAACCTCTTTCTACGCATTCAATTGAAGCGTAGAAAGCTTTCATATCGATTACAAAAATAACATCATTTTCCATACGATTATATTTTAATATATTTCTTGTTTATTTTATAATGTTTACATGTTAAAAAATATTTTTATTATTTTAAGCGCAAGTTGCGCATTAATCGCAGGTTTTCATGATTACGAACCTACTTGGTATACACCAAGCGATGCAAATAATCTCGGTGGATTCCGTGATTTATCGACTGATGAGGTCAAAACTTATTATAGTGGACTTGAAGGTGGACAAAAAGGGGACACGCTACTAACTTCTTTACAAGGTATCCTAGAAAATGGGCAAAAAGAGTTAGCTAAGTCAACTTCTAGTACTTGGACAAATTATGTTCTTCTTGATCGTGATTGGGTTAAAGATCCTTTAACCGATAGTGAAATCACTTCTCAAAAATGGAAAACAGATAAAGTAGTTTGTGCTCCGCTTTATGACACAGAATTTACCTTTGATACAACGGCTTCTCCAGGAACTAAAGTTAATCGTGAACACGTTTATCCAAAATCATATGGATTTGGTAACGATAGCGATTCAACATTTTTACCATATGCAGCTACTGATATGCATAACTTACATATGGGAGAAGCAAGAAACAATCAATCTGGTCATAATAATTATCCTTATGGAAATGTAACTGATAAAAATAGTGCTACTGCTATTAAAAGTAGTATTAGTGGAGAAGTTACTGGATATTTAGGTGTTAATAAAGACAATATTCCTGTCTATGAACCAATGGATAAAGATAAAGGCGATATTGCTCGTTCTATTTTCTATATGGCGGCAAGATACCATACTTATGATGCTTCAAAAGATAATTGTCCATCATTAAAATTAAGTGATAAACCAACTGATATTTATACAAATAAAACAACAATTACTGCTGATATGACTAAAGATAATCCATGCGAATATGGAATTTTAACTGATTTATTAAGTTGGAATGATAGTGATCCAGTTGATGACCATGAAATCCATCGTAATAATCTTTGTTATAATTTTGTCCAAAATAATCGTAATCCATTTATTGATTATCCATCATGGGCAAAGATTGCTTTTGATGCAACTAATACTAGTGGAATTGATTTAGCAATTGCACCTAGTCAAGTTGGTAGTGTTACTCCAACTCCAGAAGTTACCACTCATAAAGTAACTTTTGTTACAAATTGTGATACGGTTATTGCTAGTATTAGTGTTAAAGATGGTGGACTTATCGCAAAACCTAGTGATTTAGTAAAAGACGGATACACTTTTGGTGGATGGTTTACGACTAGTGAGTTTGATGCTACAAGTCAATGGAACTTTGATGTTAATACAGTCACAAAAGATATTACTTTATATGCTAAATGGACCGAAAATGGGCCATGGTATATTCAGGTTTACCATTCTAAATATTTTTATGTTATAGTGGTATTAGCTTTAGTCGGAGTCTCTTTTATTATTAGTTATGTTGCTAGTAAAAAGAAGAAACGAAGTAAAGGAACAACCAAGGTTTATAACGTTGGTGAAGAGCCAAAGAAAACTAAGAAAAAATCTAAAAAATAGATAGAGGTATTTTATGACAACAACTGAAATAATCGTATTAATTGGAATCTTAATTTGCATTACTTTTTCTCTTGTTGGTTTACTCGTATTTTTAAAAAGAAATAAGGAAATTAATAATAATTCAAATGTTAGCGAATCTTTTAATAAGAGTATTGGTGAGATGAATGCTAAAGTTGATGCCTTATCTAGTACTATTAAAACAAATATTGATTTAAGCGTTAAAGAACAAATGACTGTTCTTTTAGAAACACAAAAAAATCAAATGGAAAAAGATAATATTGACTTTAGTGGACTTGAAAAAACTCTCCAAGATAAAATTGAAAGTTTAAATAAAACTCAAGTTGAACAAAATGAAGCTGAAATTAAAAAGTTAAATGATTTTGAAAACAATATTCAAGAAAAGTTAAATTCTCAATTTAAAGAAATTAACGAGAAAGTTAATAATGGAATTAAAGAAGGTTTTGGCAAGAATGCTGAAACTATTAATAAGGTTAGCGAAAGTTTAGGAAAGTTAGAAGCAGCTAAGAAAAATCTTGATGATCTTCAAGAGCAAGTGACTTCTTTAAATGGAGTTTTAAGTAACAATAAGTCTTTTGGTAGATTTGGTGAATTATCACTTGAAAATTTACTTCATGATGTCTTTGGTGACACTCAAGGTTGTTATGCTTTCCAATTTGCTTTAAAAGATAAAGATCAAGACATCAATACTCGACCTGATGCGGTTGTTTTTATGCCAGATCCTATTAAAACTCTTTGTATTGATAGCAAGTTTAATTTCTTACAATATAAAGATTTATTCGATAATGAAAATACCGAAAATGAAAAAGAAGCCAAAGCTAGTTTCCGTGATGCTTTAAAAGCGGAAATTACTAAGATTTCTAATGATTATATTGTTAAAGGTAAGACAGCTGAATATGCAATTTTATATGTTCCTAGCGATGGAATTTATAGTTATATCCAAGGCGATGAAGAACTTTATGATTCCATTGTGACTTATGCTAGACAAAAGAAAGTTGTAATTTCTTCCCCATCAACTCTTCAACCAATATTAGCTAATTTAAATGTGCTTAAATTTAATATTAATACTCGTAAGAATATTGATAAGATTATTCATGAACTTGATATGCTTCGTAAAGAATATAGTAATTTCACCGATTCATGGAATAAATTTAATGATGAAGTCAATAAACTTGCTAGTAGATCTGGTGAGTTTGATACTAAAGTTAATAAGATTAGTAGTCGTTTAAATAAGATTAACGAAATTGCCCCTGATAATAGTGAAAATTCTCAAGACAAAATCGAAGAAAAAGAGTAAATTATAAATTGCGTGGGGCAATAGCTCAGTTGGGAGAGCGCATCGTTCGCAACGATGAGGTCACCGGTTCGATCCCGGCTTGCTCCACCAAATGATCTATATCAGAACTCAATCTACCTCGTAGGTGATTGTGTTGGGATTAAAGTCATGCTTGATGAATACCGAAGACGTAATCACCTAACTTGACGATAGAGGGCGGTCTTAAACGGCCGCCCTTTTCTCGTTATTGAAAAAAACAGTCAATGACCCAAGCTGAAACAGGATAAGGGGGTGGCGCAATTTGCGTCACCGCCCATCTTCGGGACAGGCCCGACAGCGGGAAACCCGCATGACAATTATTAGGCATGTTTTTAATTAACGAAAATTTTATTATATACTTTAATATATACTTTTTCTTATCTTAATGATATAATAAAAGCAAAAGGAGAAAACACAATGAATTTAGGCCAAGAAAATGAAACAACCGAGTTTAAAAAAACAACTGCAGAATTAGATTCCGGGCTTGAATCCATTTCTGCAATCCTCAATAAATCCCGCAAAGGCGTTTTGTATTTTGGAGTATTGAATAACGGGGAGGTCATTGGCCAGCAAGTCAACGATACGACAGCTAGGAAAGTTGCTGAAGCCATTTCACAAAAAATCGAACCGAGGATTTACCCGACAATAGAGATTCTTAACGATTGCGGGAAAAAATACATAAAGGTCAGTTTTGCAGGAAAAGACACTCCTTACTCTGCAGAAAGCATTGTTTACACCCGTGTGTTTGATCAGGACAGGAAAGCCTCTATGGCCGAAGTCCGAAGGCTGTTCTTCCGCGGAAATGTGGATGGTCTTCGTGATTCCGTTGCCTCAAGGAATATCAATTTTTCTTTTGCCGTATTGCTTAATCTTCTTGGTGCAAAAGGATACCATGATGTCGATGGCAAGGAATTCCGTGAAAACCGAGGACTCGTCAACGACGACGGACAAGTCAACTTGCAGGGCGAACTGCTTTCCGATCAAAGTCTTGTTTCAATCAAACTCATTCGTTACGAGGGAATTGATAAGACAATCATGAAAGAACGCAAGGAATTCGGTGAATGTTCCTTGTTGGTTGCCCAACAAAAGATGATGGACTATTTTGATACAATAAATGAAATTAAGGTTGATTTATCTAAAACCCCTAGGCTAGAGACCAGCCTTTTTGACAAGGAATCCGTTTCTGAAGCTTGGAAGAATGCTGTGGTTCACAACAATTGGAAAAATCTCATTCCGCCAGTTGTCTACCTTTTTAATGACCGGCTGGAGATTGTTTCTTATGGTGGATTGCCCTCTGACTTAGGAAAAGACGAATTCTACCACGGGAAGAGCGATCCAGTGAATCCTTCCTTGTTTGATTTGTTTTCCAAGCTGGGAATTGTTGAGCAAGGCGGCCATGGTGTCACTACGATTGTAGGAAAATATGGGAAGGAATCCATTGAAATCACTCCATCTATGGTAACTGTCAAAATTCCGTTTGCGTTCAAGCCCAATTTTGCTATTTCATCTGAAAAAATCAGCAGACTGACAATAAATCAAAAGGCCTTTGTTTCTGCAGTTCAGGAAAAGCCAGAATTGACCATCAAAGAATTTTGCCAAAAAACAGGGCTTGGATATGGTACTGTAAACAAGATCATTTTATCTTTGAAAGAAAAAGACATCCTTTCGAGAGAGGGTGCAAACAAGAAAGGAAAATGGGTCTTGAAACTATGATTTATTATATACTTTATTATATACTTTTTTGATATAATAACGATAATAATAAACTAGAGTTCATTTTTGGGCGGTTCGGATATGGAACTGCTTGGTCCACCAAATAATCTATTTATTTTAAAAATTAAAGCAGTCCATAGGGACTGCTTTTTTATAATCTTTACTAAATTAATTTTTTAGTTTGTTTTATATTTTTCAAGCATATGATTTAATTCATCAATTACTTTTTGTCTTAAAGAATCAGGAGAAATAACCTCGATATCATGACCATATTGTAAACACCAATAAAAGAAAGCTTTTTCATCTGCTTTAATCTTAGCAGTGGTTGATTCAGGAGTTTTAGTTATGGTTACATTTTTACCAAACCAATCAAATAAATCGTGAATTACATGATCATTATAAATTTTAATTTCAGCAGTAATAACATCTGCTCCAAAAATATAAACGTGATCATTTATGTAGTTTGAAATAGAGAAATTTCGACCAAGAACTTGAACTTTTGGTTTTGCATCATATTCTTGAATTTCAATATCAGACATAAATTCAACTCTTAAGCAGATAATTGAATCAAATCTAAAACTATTACCAATTAAGTAATATCGACCAAAGTTATTAATTAAGTAATAAGGTGAAACTCCTTTATTTCTCCATCCATCACGAGTGGCGAAAAGTTTGCCTTTATCATCATAATTTAAATAAAGGAAACTTATTTGTTTTTTGTTTTTAATTGCTTCTGAGATGATATTAATGTTAAAAAATACGTTTTTACTTTGAGTTCTATTAATATCGGAATTTTTATTTAAATAAGAAAAATCTTTCTTTTGATATTTACTTAAATCGGAAGAAATATCTTCACAAAGTTTTTGAGCTTCATGACCGGAAATACTCTTACTTGAGAAGATACCATCAACCAAATATTGAATTTCGCTTTCGTCAAATTGACGTGCAAAAAGAGCAGCACCTTTTCCAGGATTATAGTTTATATCATAACCTAATTCTTCAAGAAGTTTTAAAGAACGGGAGACGGCTTTTCTTTCTAAAGTTACTCCATATTCTTTTTTAACTAATTTACTAATATCTTCTTGAGTTAAAAAATGATTTTCATCACTTTCTTCTTTTAATATTCGCAAAATGTATAAAATTGATGCCTTTTTGTTTTCCATAAATATACTATATTACAAATAGTGTACCATTTTCGGTACATAAGATACAATGCTATTTATTTTTAATTTTTACATTATAAAATTAAGAAAAGAGGAGAAATATCGAGTGATCCATAGTTTTTCACAAAATGTTATTAGTCAAATCAGTTATTATGTTTATAGATTAATTGATCCAAGAAATGAAACAACATTTTATGTTGGGGTTGGCTATGGCAATCGAGTTTTTGCTCACGTTAATTGCTCTTTAGCATCTTTTGAAGGAACGAATTATTTGCAAAAGTTTGATGCAAATAATTCGCTTGAATACGAGAGAATTAAAGAAATTAACGATAGTGGAGTTAAGCTCGCTTTTGCAATTGTTAGATGGGGACTACAATATGCAGAAGCGTTGCTTATTCGAGATACTTTAATTGATATTTTTAATCTTAATAATTTAAAGAAGACTTTATTTTCATGGCGTCAAGATCATGGACAAACCAGTTGTGAAGATTTAGAAAAAAGGCTTTATTGTGAGTCTTTTATTGATGATGAAAATAATCCTAGTTACATAATTATTAAAGTAAAAGATCAAAAAGTTAATGATATTGGACGTTTAGAGGCAACTTGTTTAGATTTAACTATTAATTACTATAAAGCTAAAAAATATGAATATATTTTAAGCGTTAGTAATGGAGTAGTTCGTGAAATTTATAAAGTTTTAAAAGTGAATAAAAATGAAAATAGTAATAAGTGTTCAATTGATGCTATAGTTGCTAGTGACGAAGTTAGAAATAAATTTATTAACAAAAGAATTCCTGATTATTATATGAGAAGAGGTCTTGCTAACCCAATTTTGTACTCTAAATTTGGGCCTAAAAACATTGAAGAATAGTCTTTTCATAAGTTTTATTTTTCCTTTTTTGAAAAGCGCACTTAAATGTGTGCTTTTCTTTTAATTTATTCGGTATTAAATTATCTAATTCTTGTATTCTAACTTTTAAAATTAATATAGAATATAAGAAAAGAGAAAATATTATGGATAAAGTTAAAATAATTGAAATCAAGAAATCGGTTCTTGAACATAATGAACTTAATGCCGATAGTTTACGTGCTTCTTTAAAAAAGAAAGGTGTTTATTTACTTAATGTTATGTCGTCTCCTGGTAGTGGAAAAACTACTACTTTAATTGGTTTAATCAATTTACTTAAGGATAAATATAAGATTGGTGTCATGGAAGCTGATATTGATGGAGATGTTGATGCAATTAAGATTAAAGAAAATACAGGAGTTGATAGTATTCAAATTCATACTGGAGGAATGTGCCACTTAACCGCAGGTATGACTAAAGAAGGAATTGATGGAATTGGTGATCATAAATATGATTTATTAATTCTTGAAAACGTTGGAAATTTAGTATGCCCAGCTGAATTTGATACTGGTGCAACAAAAAGTATAAATATTTTATCAGTACCTGAAGGTGATGATAAACCATTAAAATATCCACTTATGTTCGAAGTTTGTGATTTAGTTGTTATTAATAAGATTGATGTCTTGCCATATTTCGATTTCAATCTCGAAAAATGCAAAGATTATATCCATATGCGTAATCCAAAAGCTGAAGTTATCTTAATCAGTGCAAAGACTCACGAAGGATTAGATAAATTAGCTATGTGGATGGATAATCAACTCAAGCAATATAAAGGAGCATAGTTATGCCAAAAATGTCTAGTGCTTTTACACCAGAATTCAAAGGTGAAAAGAATCCAAGTAAAAAGATTTTAAAATTAGGCCAAAAAATTACAGACCGTATTGGTCATAAAGTTACAAGTGATGATCCTGAATATTGGGGTTTAAAATCAGTTGTTAATGATGAAATGGCGGATGTTGCTTTAACAATGAAAGTTCGCCATCCTTATACTTTTGATGATTTAAAAAAGATGAATAAAAAAGTTGATGAAAAGCATCTTCAAGAATTATTAGATAAAATGTGTGATGTTGGTCTTCTTGAATATAATTATGGCGATCATTATGACGATAATGGTCCAATTAAAGATGCGCCTCATATTCGTCAATATATTCTTCCAATGTTTGTTCCAGGTTCAGCTGAATTTACAAACATGAAAAAGAAACAACTTGATGAACATCCTGAACTTGCGATGTTTTTTGAAAGAATGACTTTTTTACCTCTTGAGAAGATAACTGCTTTTGTTCCAGAAGGTGGAGCAGGAATTGGAATGCACGTTATTCCAGTTGAAAAAGCGATTCCTATTGAATCAAAGAGTGATTCAGTCGAACATATTTCATATTGGTTAAAGAAATATACTGGACACATTAGTGCTGGTATTTGCTCTTGTCGTTATGGAAGAAGTAAATTAGGTGAAGGAAATGGTGATAGTTGTGAAGATTGGTGTTTAGGACTTGGTGATATGGCCGATTATTGTGTTGAAACTAAAAAAGGTCATTATGTCACTAAAGAAAGAGCCTTAGAAATCTTACAAAAAGCCGAAGATAATGGCTTCGTTCACCAAATTACAAACATTGATGGAAGACATAAAATCTTTGCAATTTGTAACTGCAATCTTGATATTTGTAATGCTTTAAGAACTTCTCAACTTTTCAATACGCCTAATATGTCACGTAGTGCATATACTGCAAAAGTTGATCCAAATAATTGTGTCGCTTGTGGAAAATGTGTTGAATATTGTCCAGCAGGTGCGGTTAAACTTGGTCAAAAATTATGTAAAAAAGATGGAACTCCAGTTGTTTATCAAAAGCACGAGTTACCAGACAATATGAGCTGGGGTGAAGATAAATGGACTGAAGATTATCGTGAGAGAAATAGAAATATTGAAAGTTATGATAGTGGAACTGCTCCTTGTAAAGTTGCTTGTCCTGCTCACATTGCTGTTCAAGGTTATTTAAAACTTGCTTCTCAAGGAAAATATAAGGAAGCATTGGCTTTAATTAAAAAAGATAATCCATTACCTGCAGTTTGTGGTCGTATTTGTAACAAACGTTGTGAAGATGAATGCACTCGTGGAACAATTGATAAAGCTGTTGCAATTGATGCAGTTAAAAAGTTTATTGCTGATCAAGATTTAAATGCAAAAACTCGCTATGTTCCTGAAGTTTTAATGCCATCTTTAATTGGTCGATGGAAGGAAAAAATTGCAATTATCGGTGCTGGTCCAGCTGGATCAAGTGCTGCTTATTATCTTGCTCAAATGGGTTATAATCCAACAGTATTTGATAAGAATAAGTTACCTGGTGGTATGCTAACTTATGGTATTCCCGAATATAAACTTGACCGTAAAGTTATTATGGCTGAAGTTGATATCATGAAAGAAATGGGCGTTGAATTTAAGTTAGGGGTTGAAGTAGGAAAAGATGTAACAATAGCTGAACTTAGAAAAGAAGGATATAAAGCCTTCTATCTTGCAATTGGTTGTCAAAAAGGCAAGATTCCTCAAATTAAAGGAAGCGATGCTAAAGGCGTAACTTCTGCTATTGGTTTTTTAAGTGATGCTTGTGGTCATAAAATTAAAGAGTTTAAAGGTGATGTTGTGGTTGTCGGTGGTGGTAATGTTGCAATTGATGGAGCAATGGTTAGTGCTCGATTAGGTGCTAATAGTGTTTCAATGTATTGTCTTGAAACTGAAGATATTATGCCAGCTAGTAAGCAAGAAATTGCTGAAGCTCGTAACGATAAAGTCAAAATTAATTGTGGTTGGGGACCAAAAGAAATCATTGTTAAAGATGGTCAAGTAAGTGAAATTGTCTTTAAGAAATGCTTAAGCGTTTACGATAAAGATCATAAATTTAGTCCTACCTATGATGAAAAAGAAACAATTAATGTTAAAGCGGATCATGTTATTTTTGCTACTGGTCAAGGAATTGAATGGGGTAAATTACTTGATGGCGAAGATGTAAAACTTAATAAATATGGTTACCCAATTGCTGATGAAGTAACTTTCGGCACCAGTGTTAAAGATATCTTCGTTGGTGGAGATGTTTATACTGGACCAAAGTTTGTAATTGATGCAATTGCTCAAGGAAAACTTGCTGCAACTTCTCTTCATAGATGCGCTCAACCAGGTGCGAGTGAAACTATTGCTCGTATTAAAAAATATTATGTTGAACTTGATAAAGGTAATATTAAAGTTGATAACTATGATAATTCCAGTCGTCAAATTGAAGGATTTGATGAAAAAATCGCAAAAGATAATCTCTTTAAAGATCCTCACTTAACATTTACCGAAGAACAAGTTAAAAAAGAAACTGCTCGTTGTTTAGGATGTGGTGCGAGTGTTGTTGATGAAAATCGCTGTATTGGATGTGGTGTTTGCACAACTAAATGTGAATTTGATGCTATTCACTTATTTAGAACTCATCCAGATGCTAGCAATATGTATACTAGTGAAGATAAATTTAAAGCTATTCTTCCATATATGATTAAACGTGGAATTAAGATTAAATTTGGTAAGAAAACCGAAGAAGAAAAAGCTTCACAAAAGAAGCATAAAGCAGACAAAAAAGCTCTTAAAAAACAAGCTGAGTAGTTATGCATGAATTAAGTATTGTTTTTGATATATTAGATACAATCGAAGAAACTGCCAAAGAAAATAAAGTAAAACTTGTTAAAAGTGTTACTTTAGAAATTGGCGAAGTTTCGACGATTGTTCCATCATATTTTAAAGATATTTGGAAGTGGGCTGTAGAAAAGCGTGATGTTACTAAAGGATGTAAACTTAAAATTATTATGATAAAAGCTGTTACAATTTGTAATGATTGTAAAACAGAATATGATACTTTAAAGTATGCTAAAATTTGTCCAAAATGTGGATCAAGTAATACGGTTTTATTAAGAGGAAACGAATTAAATATTAAAGAGATGGAAGTTATTTAGTTTTACTTACTAAAGCATAACTTTCATCGACTAGATTCTTTAATTTTTCAAAAGGAATTTCATTATCTAAAATTACAGTAATCCAATGTTTTTTGTTCATGTGATAAGCATGAAAGATGGATTTATTATCGACTATTTTAGTTATTTCGTCTGGATCACATTTTAGTGTAATTATATCCATTCTTCCTTCTTGATTAATTTTTAAGGTTTTATATGGTATGTTTATAAAAAGAGCATACCATTTTTTTGACTTATCAATACGTAAGACACCATTTACATATTCTAATTCGAAAGGATTGTCCATAATAGAATTATATTTTTCTTTGCAATAATTTAAGATGTCTTCTTTAATTTTACAAACTAAAGAACACTTTAAAAATATATCATCCATAATTGACTCAATTTCTAAATTGAGGGCACTTACTATAGTGTTTTTCGAATTTTTAACCTCAAAAGGAAGGTATAAATCATCAAAAGCTTTGTCGTAAATTGAGACATTTAAAGTGTTATTTTTGTAAGTAAAAAGAGAATAAAATTCTTCGTTAGATAAATCTTTTTTATAAGTATATTGTTTTCCATCATAGTTAAATCCATATGGAACTAGTTTACTTTCATCAATCTTATATTTCTTTAAATTAACACTTAAATCCATGAAGATATTTTATTATATGCATCTATAAGTTTAAAGGATTTTACATTTTTTCTATTAAAGTAACTTATTAAATTAATATTTTGTTTATGTTAGAATACTTTTATCTTAAGAGGTTTATATAATGAATATAGGAATTATTGGTAGTGGTTCTTGGGGTGTTGCCCTTGGAACAGTCTTAACAAGTAATGGTCATGATGTTTTATTTTTATGTCATCAAGAAGTTCAAAAAGAAGAAATTAACTCAAAACATACTCTTGAGATTTATGCTCCAGGTGTTGATCTTGGAAGTCATGTAAAAGCCACTTCAAGTTATAAAGAATTATTGTCTTTTTCTAATATACTTATTCTTGTTGTTCCTAGTGCTGCAATTGAAGACGTTATTAATAAGTTAATTCTTGAAAATATTAAGGATGCAACCTTAGTTATTGCAACTAAAGGTTTAATTCATAAAGAAACAATAAATGAATTTATTCGTCATAAAATAGACGTTAAAAAAAGAAACATTAAAATCACAATTTTAAGTGGTCCATCCTTTGCTAAATTTGTTTTAGCAAAGAAAATTACTTGTGTTGTGAGTGCAAGTAAAGAAATTGAAGTCGCTAAAAAGATTGCTGATTTATTTATTAATAATTATTTTAGAGTCTATCTATCAACTGATGTAAATGGAGTTGAATTTTGTGGTGGTTTTAAAAATGTCATTGCTTTAGGAGCAGGTATGCTTGATGGAAGAGGCGAAGGAAGTAATGCACGTGCTGCTTTAATCTCAAGAGGTCTTTATGAGATGAGTAAGTATGGAGAAATTTTTAATGTTAAAAAAGATACTTTATACGGCTTAACTGGAGTTGGAGATCTTGTTTTAACTGCAACTGATATGACCAGTCGTAACTATTCATTAGGCTATTATTTAGGTCAAGGAATTCCTCTTGAAGAAGCTTTAATAAAAGTTAAAACAACTGCAGAATCAATCGTAACAATTAAAGAACTTTATGAGATTAGTATTGATAATAAAATTGATTCTCCAATTATTAAAACTATATATGGTGTGCTCTATTTAGGTAAATCAATTGATGAGTGTTTAGCAATTTTAATGAATAGGTCAACAAAGACCGAAGTAGAATAGCACTAAAATTTTATTCTTAATATTAAATTAATATGTGCTATAATAAAGAACGATGAAAGATAAAACAATTCTTGTAGTGGATAGCGATAAAAGCGCCGCTCAAAACATTATCAAAAGTCTAAAAGGCGAAGGTTATAACGCTTTTTATGTAGAAAGTGCTCAAGAAGCAATCGATACTTGTATTAAAAAGATTATCGATATGATTATTCTTGAGTTGAACCTTGAAGACAAGGATGGGATGGTAGTTATTGACACCATCCGTAGTTTTACTAACACCCTTCCAATCATTGTTGTTTCAAGTAGAAGCAACGTTGAAAGTAAGGTTATGGCTCTTGATACAGGAGCTAACGATTATTTAACAAAACCATTTAATACTTACGAATTACTCGCACGTATTCGTAATCAATTTAGATATATTAAAGAAGAGAAGCAACATTTATTTATCAATGGAAACTTAACCATTGATTTTGATGCAAAAACCATCTTCATTAATGGTATTGAAGTTCACTTTACAAATTTCGAATATAAGATTGTTGTTTTACTTGCAATGAATCTTGGTAAAACCTTAACTTACGATTACATTATTAGTCATGTTTGGGGTAAAGATGGAAATGATCAAAATGGCTTGAGAGTCTTTATGGCTGGTATAAGACGTAAGATTGAAAAAGATACCCGTAGCAGTAAGTTAATTCGAACGGATATCGGAGTCGGTTATAGAATGAATAAAGTTATCTGAGGAAATCAGATAACTTTTCTTTATTATCATTAAATGTTTTAAAACCTAGATTATAGTAATAATCAAGTTTTTCATCATTAGTTTCAAGATGCTTCAAATCAATATTTTCAGTTGGAGAAATAATAAAGAGTTGATCGCTAGAATATTTCTTTAATTTATCAAATTCATTATTGTAATTTTGGTGAGAATATTTTAAAGATTTTAAATATTCTGGGTAATCTTTATAGGCCAATTTATGTAGTCTTTCAATAAATCGATCTCGGGCTATTTCTTTTCTAAAAGAAATTGGTCGAGTAGTGACTAAAATTACTTTATCAAATCCATCTTTAAAAGCTTTTTCAAAAGGAATTGGATCACTATCTCCGCCATCTAAAAAATAATCATCATCGATATTAACCATTTTAGCAACTAGTGGAATTGAAGCACTACAAGTAATACATTGATTAAAATCGCTGTATTCTTTCTTATTAAAATATTTAGCTTTTCCAGTTTTTAATGAAGTTCCAACAACAACAAATTCAGTTTTACTTTCATCATAAGTCTTTTGGTCAAAAGGTAAGGTTTCTTCTAGTCCATTAAAATAATAATTAAAATCAACAAAAGTATGCTTTCTTATGATGTTTTTCATTGATTTAAATTCTTTAGATTTAAAGGTCATCGAAGTAGCAATTTTACTTCTTCCTTTTTGCTTACTGATATAGTTCATAGCATTTAATCCGCCAGCACTGACCGCATAAATTCGGTCAATATTAATGTTTGTATCAAGCAAAGCATCTAAAACTCCAGAAGTAAAAATACCTCTTGCTCCGCCACCTTGTAAGACTAATGCAACTTTCATAAATTTATTATAACGCAATTTATTTGTTCATTTTATTTTAATTTTAAAAAGTCAAAAAATACATTTGTATACAAATGTAGTTAAAATGATATAATACGGTCAAGTAGGGGAACTTACTATTTTAGTGACCTTAGAAAGGATTAGCATGAGAAAAGGTATAGCGATTGTTGCTGCTGCTTTATGTCTTGCGGTTGGCGTTGGTGCCTCCACTTTTTCACTATATCAATCTGCCGTTAATGTTAGTGGCGGTACTATTTCAGCTAGATCTTATACAGTTAGTAATATTACTGGCACTGGAACTGGATTTAAACCAGTTGGAAAACAAACAATTGAAAATGGAAATTACGTTACTTATGGGTTCTTTTTAACTCAAAGTGGTGATGAAAATAAATATACAGTTGAAGTTGATGCTCGTGGTTTAAATGGATTAACTCCTAGTGTTCTTGTTGGTACAACAGAATATACGAGTTACATTCAAACTGGCGATACTTATACTTTTAAAATTAATGATTATTTCGATTATTATACAAGTGCAACTTACTTATTTAAAACAAAATTTACTAATGCTTCAGGTGCAGCAATTTCAGTTGATTCACTTGAAGTTAAAGTCTCTACAATTAGTGAAGCAAAACCTGTTTATACCGAATATAACTTCTATTTCAACGCAGTAACTGGTGGTTTTGGAAATTATCCATTCACCTATATTGATTTTGAATGGAGTGATACTGACAAAACTACATCAGTTATTACCGATAATGCTGGTAATAAGTTTGAAAATTTAGTTACTTTTGATACATTTGTTAAAAATGGAATTACTTTTAATTATTTAAATAATGTCAATTTAGCTTTTAGTAGCGAATCGGTTTATAGTCTAGTCGTTTATTTACCAAATTACGCAAATCCTGCAGTTAATACTGCTTTAACTAATTCACTTTGTTACTTTGATTATGAAGCAGCAAATGCTAGTGGAACTATGGATTCGCTTTGGGATTACACATATTTCTTAACAAATACTGGAACAAACACTTTAAGTGATGCAAATGGTTATTTTAATAAAGTTCTCATTAATGCTTATCAAAACGATAATATTTCAGTTAATAAAGATAACGTTGAAGGGAATGCAACTTTCCAAACTACTGGTAACTTTAACTTTACTCAATCAACTGCAAATGGTGATATTAATGTCATTGTTGATGGTTCAGTTAACTTCCAAAAATCAACCGTTAATGGTGATACAAATGTTGAAAGTAGTGGATCATTTGAGACTAATAACCAAATGAATTTTAATGGAGATGTTAATGTTAAATCTAATGGAGATGTTATCTTTAGAAATAATACTTATGTTCAAAATAATTTAACAATTGATTGTAGCGGAGCTCTTCAATTTACCAATCAATTACAAGTTGATGGTAATGTTGAAATTAAAAATTGCAGTTCAATTAATATTAATAACAATGTCACAATTGCTGGAGATTTAATTATTAATTCTTCAGGAAACATTGCAACTAGTGGCACTCTTACTGTTGGTGGAAGAGTAATTTTTGTAGGTGATTCGATTAATGTTAGTAGCAATACTACATTTAAGAGCACTGTTAAAAATAGCAATATTGCAAGCTTCTATTTAAGTGGAACTAATGACGTTACTTTTGAAAATACCGCTTCAGCAAGTACAATGTTTATTTCTTCAACTGATGGAGATGTTCAACTTGGAGCATGGTCTACTAGTGGTACTTATAATGATGTGATTGTTTCAGCACCAAATGGTCTTGCTAATGTTTATTACATTACCGCAAATAATTCATTTAAAGTTACAGCTGGTAGTGGATTAACTTTACGAAATGTTAAATTAAAAGGTACTTCAGATGTATATTTAACTCAATATACTGGAGCAATTACTCTTGATTTAACTGGTTCAACAATTACCAATACATTAAATATTCATTTAGACAAACAATATATGACTCTAGATAGCGATGGAACTTATCATATTCCATATTTAACTAGCCAAGATGCTATTTATAATGTTACAAGTGGTACAGGAACTACCTTAGTTGAGAGCGATGGTAGCGGATTCTATATTAATCTTGTTCGTGGATGGAATGCAAAACCTGTACTTAATGTTAACTTTATTGTTGAATAGGAAGGTATATTTTGAAACAATTTATTGGAAAGATTCTAAATCTTTTAGGCATAATTGGTCATAGTTTGATCACAATTTTTAGTGTTGTTTGCTTTGTAATTGGTTGCTTAATTAAGACTTCCATTATGGGAGATTTTAATGAATTTTTAACTAATCCATTTGCGACTAATTACTTTATAGAATTAATTGTTTTTATTTGTGGATTTTTATTAACTGTTCTTGTTATTTTCTATTTGTTAAATTGCTTAATTCACAATTTAGTTGGAAAATTTACTTTTGTTTTAAGTCTTTTACTTTTAATTTATCAAGTATTAATGTATGGAATCTTTATTTATATGAAGATTTATTTTGAAGGCTTATCAACCAATGGTTTAAATTTAACTTATATCTATTGGGTGGGTGGCTTCTCTCTTGGATTTAGTGCTTTAATTTTTATAGGAAATTTACTTAATATTCGTAAGGCTGGACAATTATGAGTGCCAAAATTTTAACTAAAAATCAATTAGCTCGTATGCCACAATATTTAATAACAATTAAGAAATTTAAAGGCAAGGGCTTATCTTTTATTAATGCTCAATTAATTGCGGATGATCTTAATTTAAATGTTGAACAAGTCAAAAAAGATTTAGCTAGTGTTGCCACAACTAATGGTGTACCTAATAAAGGTCGAGAAATTAATGGACTTATCCGTGATATTGAAAGTGTCTTAGGCTATGACGATATTCATAATGCAATTTTAATTGGTGTTGGACACCTTGGAAGTGCTTTATTAAATTATGCTGGTTTTGAAGAATATGGTTTAAAAATTGTTGGTGCTTTTGATAGTGATGAAGCAAAGATAGGTACAAAAATCAATGGTGTTCGTATCTACGATATAAGGGTGCTTAAAAATGTCTTTAGAGATTACAATGCTAAAATTGGCATCATCACAACTCCAAAAGATAAGGCACAAGAAGTAGCTAATGTTTTAGTTGATTGTGGTGTTTTAGCTATCTGGAATTTTGCTCCTATAGATTTAAATATTAAAGACAGTGACGTCATTTTAAGCAATATGAATATGGCAACAAGTCTAGCTGTTTTGTCTCATCAACTTTACTTAAAAAAAGAAAAGGCGAATAAAACTCTCAAAAGTTTCGACTCCAAATAGTAGTAAATAGAACTCTTTTAATAGATAATATTTGTAGATGGGGTAAATTATGAATGAATTTAAAGGTTTAGTTGTTAATGATATTAAAGAAGCAAATGTCTTCGTTTGTGGTATTCCTAATGATAAAAATAGTGTTTATCGAAAAGGAGCTGCTCTCAATCCACGTAATTTAAGAAATGCTTCTTATTTAGTACCTCCTACAGATTTAGTTGGTAATTCTTTAACAAAAATTAAATTATATGATTGTGGCGATTATGCTTATGAAGATTTAAATAAATTAACTAACGAACTTCAATTTAATTTTTTAGCAAAAGATGGTTTCCACGTTATTTTAGGTGGTGATCATAGCGTTACAATTCCAGGGGAAAGAGCTTTCTATTGCAAGTGTTTAAAATTAAATAAAGAACCTGTTATCATTCATCTTGATGCTCATTTATTAATGGAAAATGAACATGATGGTAATTTACTTGCTAATAATGCAGTTATTACTCGAGCTGTTGAGTATGGTTATAATGATAAAAATATTACTTTAATTGGTGTGAGAAATTTTGGCACTAATGAAATTGAATTTTTAAAGAAGCATCCAAAAATTGATGTTTTTAAAGCTTTAGATTTACGTCAATTAGCCGTTAGTGGATTAGCTCAATATTTAATTAATAAATATGCGGATAATAAGTATTTAGTTTATGTATCTGTTTCACTTGATGTTATCGATCCAAGTTTTGCTCCAAGCGTTCAATCTCCAGTTGCTTTTGGATTAACTAATTATGAAATTAGCGGAATTTTAGGAGCTTTAGTTGGTGGACTTAATGTTGATTGTGTTGATTTTGTTGAAGGAACTCCTGCTTTTGATCAAAATGGTCAAACAACTAGTTTAACTTTAAAAATAATTTATGAAATGTTTGCCAGTTTGATTACTAGTAGCGAACAAGATGAATAATGGAATGGAATGATTTATTTAACGAAATAAAAGAAAAAGAGTATTCAAAAAAATTGAATACTTTTTTAGATGAAGAATACAAAAATAAAGTTATTTATCCACCTCGAGAAAAGATGTTTAATGCTTTTAAATTAACTCCTTTAGATACTGTTAAAGTAGTTATTTTAGGTCAAGATCCTTATCACGAAGTTGGTCAAGCAATGGGACTTGCTTTTAGTGTACCTAAAGGCATAGAAATTCCTCCTTCACTTGAAAACATTTATCGTGAGATTGAACTTGAATATAAAACAAAAATGAATCACTCAAATGGTGATTTAACTTATCTTACGCGTCAAGGTGTTCTTTTAATTAACCCAATTTTAACGGTTGAGGAACATAAGCCTCTTAGTCATAAGTGCCATGAATATGAATTATTTTTTAATGATGTTTTAACTACATTAAATAATATAGATAGACCAGTTGTTTTTATGCTTTGGGGAAATAATGCTCGTCAATTTAAAAGTTTACTTACAAATCCAAAACATTTAGTTTTAGAAAGTGTTCACCCAAGCCCTTTAAGTGCAAATCGTGGTGGTTGGTTTAATAATAATCATTTTATAGAAGCTAATTCATTTTTAAAAAAGAACAATATTACTGAGATAAATTGGATTAATAAATAGTTACTTTTTACTTACAAATTGATGGTAAAAAATATCTTTTAAAATTGTATTTTTTCACATACATATTAAAACAATATTAATCTCATCAAAACTGCATTAAAAATATTGAATGTCAAACCTTGAAAGGTCAAAATAGAGACTAGTAAGTAAAATCAAACCGTATAAATCTGTCCAGGAGTATTTAGTAGGTTTAGTTGAGATTCGTTTAGATTATAATTAAAACTTCTACAAAATATATGGTAGATTGCGTTACCTCATCGTAGGAATAGGTAATACGGTATGATGTTAATTCTACCAATTACTTACATGTTTAGGGAAACATAATAGGAGGAAAATTATTATTATGAAATCCAAAAAATTCGTGTTTGCGATGGTTGCTGTTGCTGCTTTAGGCGCTGGTTTAGCTTCTTGTGGTGGAAATAGTGGTGAAAAAGAAACCATTAACATCCAATTCGTTCCAAGTAACGATCCAGCCACATTAGGTGCTCTTGCTGCTCGTCTTGAACCAGTTCTTGAAAAGATTGAACCAAACTATACTTTCAAGATTACTACCGGTACTAGTTACGCTGCTTGTACAGAAGCTATGCTTTCAGATCAAATTGATATCGGCTTCTTAACTGCTTCAGGTTATGCTCAAGTTACTTTACAAAACCCAGGAAAAGTTAGTGTTTTATTAACTAGTGTCCGTAAAGGTTATAAAGTTCAAGTTGATGATTATCCAGGTGATGTTACAAAACAAATGGCTGCTATGAACGGCGAAATCAGTGGTTACACTTATTTAGGCGATCAAAGCAATACCAATGTTAACTGGTATACTTCACAATTATGTGTTGGCAATCAATATTATAAGGATGCCAATGGTGATGGTAAGATTGATATTCACGATATGGCTGGTTTAACTATTGGTCGTATGGGTGCCACTAGTGGTGCAGGTTATCTCCGTCCATTAAAATACTTAAATGATAATGGTATGGAAATGGTCGATAATGTCACTGATGCTACTAAACAAATTAAGGGTGTTGAAGAAGCCAACTATGGTGCCGCTTACAATGATATGCAAAGTGGTTTAATTGCCGGTTTCTGGGGATTCACTGATGTCCGTTATGCCCAAGGTTATATCAAGACTGATAGTGCTTACTATAAGAAAGCAGAAGCCTTCACTTTAAGTAAATGTGTTGCTATTACCGATGGTATTTATAATGATACTATTAGTACTCGTGCAAACTTAAGTGATGCTAAACAAAAGGCCGTTGTTAATGCATTTACTACTGCTGTTAAAGATAAGACTACTGTCGTCTATACTGATGATAAAGGTAACAATGTTACTCCAGCTGATATCCTTTATAAAGTTTATTCACACACTGGTTATACTGCTGCTAAAGATAGTGATTTCGATGGAGAAAGAGCTTTCTATAAATATTGTGTTGATCACAACTTAATTAAGTAATCTACTTAGGTAATTGTTGCTAGATAGAGAAACAGAAGATTATGATTCAATTCACGGATGTTGATAAGGTTTATCCTAACGGCTATAAAGCCTTAAAAGATATTAATCTTACAATCAACGATGGAGACTTCGTTTGTATTATTGGTCTTAGTGGTGCTGGTAAATCAACCCTCTTAAGAACCATTAATAAAATGCACAACATAACTTCAGGATCTCTAGTTGTTAACGGTGAAGATATTTCGAAAGCTAAAGGAAAAAAATTAAGAGAAATTCGTCGTAATATTGGAATGATCTTCCAATCCTTCAACTTAGTTAATCGTTCAAGTGTTTTTAAAAACGTTCTCGCAGGTAGAGTGGGTTACCATTCTACTTTCGAGACGATTTTTGGACTATACACAAAAAGAGAAAAGATGCTTGCTTTACAATCTCTCGATAAACTCGGGATCTTAGATAAAGCGTTTGTTCGTGCAGATGAACTTAGCGGTGGACAACAACAACGTGTTGCACTCGCTCGTGCTCTTACCCAAGAGCCAAAGCTTATTTTAGCTGATGAGCCAGTTGCTTCACTTGATCCTGTTACTACCTTAAGTGTCATGGATGATTTTAAGCGTATTAATCAAGACTATAAGATTACAATTGTGGCAAATATGCACCACGTTGACCTTGCTTTAAAGTATGCTACTCGTATTATTGGCATCAAAGCTGGTCAAATTGTTTTTGATGGTACTCCTAGTGAAGTTACAGATGATATCACGACTAAGATTTATGGTCGTGCACTTAAACATAGTGAAAAATTAGGAGATTTAGAAAAACATGACTAATACAACGTTTAAAGAAAATTGGGCCAATTTTTGGCACAAGGTTTTCTATCGAACGGTTGTAGTCAGTGTTGATAATAATGATTTACCTACAAAGACGATAGAAAAGAAAAGAAGCAAAGCGCTTCTTTGGTTTTTGCTTGTTGCTTTAATTTTCGGTTTAAGTTGTATTTTTATTAATCAACCAAAGACAATTCGTATGGACCAAATTCAAGTCATTTTTGGTCAGATGTTCTCTCCATCAAAATGGAGTTTAAAGACCTATGATGCTTATTGGGCCTACCTCTTTAATACAGCAATTCCTGCAATTTGGGATACTATTGAAATGGTGCTTATTGGTACAACTTTAGGTACTATCTTAGCTTTCCCATTAATGCTTATTGCTTCACGAAATGTCGTTGTACACGCTTATATTTATCAACCTATAAGATTTTTAGTTGATTTTATTCGTACAATTCCAACCTACGTTTTAGCAATTCTTTGCACGGTTTTCTTTGGACTTGGTGAAACTGCTGGTACTTGGGCTATTGGAATCTTTACTTTAGGAATCATGTTCAAACTTATGTATGAATATATTGATACATGTGATATGAATCCATTTGAAGCAAGTATTTCAACTGGTGCAACTAGATTAAAAGCCTTCAGTGTCGCTTTATATCCACAAGTTAAGCCAATGTTCTTCTCAAATTTCTTATATACATTTGAAATCAACATTCGTGCGTCTGTTATTTTAGGTTTCGTTGGTGCTGGTGGTATTGGTCAAATGTTATCAAATGCCATGAATGCTCAACAATATGATAAAGTCGGGGCAATTTTAATTCCATTATTTGTCCTTGTCGTTTGCTTACAATTATTAAGTAGTTACCTTAGAAGGAAGAGCTTATAGTATGCTAAAAGAAAAGAAACCTGTTAGTAAAGAAGAAACTCTTACTAAGGAAGAAAAGCGTAAGAATAGTAAATGGAATAAACTTCTTACCAAACTACATTTAAGAGGATATGAGACTTATCTCGATCCTGAAGATGCCTTTAAAAAACGTCCAATGCTTTGGATTTATGACCTTATAATCGCTCTTGTTTTTATTGGTGTTATTCTCTACTTTGCTCTTGATATTAAATTCATGAGTACTGTTACTTATAACTCAACAAGACTTGGTGAATTATGGAAAGGTTTTATTAATCCAAACTGGGATTACTTTATTGGTATTAATTCCTTTAAGTTTAGTGAATCGGTTATCTATAAAATTATAGAAACATTTGCTATTGCCTTTATTGGAACAACTTTAAGTTCACTTTTCTCGCTTCCATTCGGATTCTTTGCCTCGAGAAAAATTGTTGGAAAATATTCTATTATCAGTGAATTCTTATTAATTGTCATTCGTACCTTCCCTGAAATTTTATTCGGTCTTATCATGGTTAAGGTCGTTGGCTTTGGTTCATTTGCTGGTATTTGTGTTCTTTCAATTCACTCAATTGGTATGATTGGAAAGATGTATAGTGAACAATTAGATGTCATTAATGATCAACCTTTAGAAGCTCTTGATGCCTGTGGAGCAAGTCGATTAACCCGTATTAAACTTGGTGTTATTCCTCAAGTTGCTCCTAACTTCTTAAGTGTTATTCTTTATCGTTTTGATCTTAATGTTCGTACTGCTTCTCTTTTAGGACTTGTTGGTGCTGGTGGTATCGGTTACGATATTTGGGTTAACTCGCAATTTAATACTTGGAGTATGCTAGCTCCTTTATTATATGGTGTTGTTATTCTTATTATTTTTGTCGATATTATTAGTGGAGTTTTAAGAAAGAAATTAATCTAATTAAAATAAAGAACTTGATGACGAAACATCAAGTTCTTTTTTTATGTTTAAATTTAATGAGTTTTAGACTAAAATATCTTTGGGAGCTAAGAGAACTTGGCTGAGAATAGTGTGATACTCACTTAAACCAAACCTGATCTAGATAATGCTAGCGTAGGAATTTATTTTAGAATTCTATCTACCATTATCAGGTAGATTTTTTCTTTTAAAAGGAGGACATATATGTTTAAGAAATTTTTAAAAGAATATTGGCCTGATATTGTTTTTGGAGGATTTGCTCTTTTAACAATAATTTTCTTTTTTGTACCAAGTTTTAACATCGTCTTTGAAACAGCAGAAGGAGTTGAATCGACACTTTCTTGCAGCATCTTTGATTTTTTAAATGGACGAAATGACTCAATTAAATTTGGTCCAAATTACGTACTTATTGCTTATGCTTTTATACTTCTTGTTAGTTTTTTATTATATTACTTTGGAATCGTTAAGAAAGAGAAAAAGCCAATTGTATCGATGGTTTCTTTCTCAATTGCCTTTGCTTTTATTTTCATTTCTATTTTTGCTTTACTCTTTTTAAATCGATACACAATCTACTTTAATGAAGGATTAAAAGATACACTTAATTATAAAAAAATTGTTCCTATTACTTATAGTTATGGAATTTATTTAATTAGTTTAATTGGTTTAGAATTTATTTTAATTAGAAGACTATTTGATAAGATGAATTTCACAGTTTATGACATGAGTGAAATGGCGATTTTATGTGCTTTAGCTTTAGTTCTTGATAAGATTAAAATTCCAGTTGGAGCAACTGGCGGATCAATTAATGCAAGTGCTGTTCCTTTATTTATAATTGCTATTCGTTTTGGTTTTCTTAAAGGAATAATTTCATCAAGTGTTATTTTTGGTGTAATTAGTTGCATGCTTGATGGATATGGTTTCCAATTTTATCCATTTGATTATTTAATTGCTTTTAGCGGATATGCTTTTGTTGGTTTAATTTATCATCAATTTTTAAAAACAACTAGAGGAATTACTGATAAAAATAAACGAGATAATAAAGAACTTCTTTATCTTAATTTATCTTTTGTAATTGGTGGAGTTATTAGTTGGCTTACTCGTATGACTGGTCACATGATTTCCTCAATTGTTTATTATGGTTTAGATTTTAGTGGAGCTTTTATTTATAACGTAATTTACGTTAGTTTTAGTGTTTTAGGCAGCGTTATTATTGCTTGTGCTTTATCAAAACCTATTGAGATTATTATGCACAAGTATCCTCTTCACGAAAGAGTTACGATTGAAGATTAACTTAAATGAGTGATTTATAATATAAATCACTATGATTTTACTCTTAAATAAAATACAATATATTTAATATTTGATAGGAGTATTATTATGAGTTTAAGAAAGAATACCGCTGAAAATGTAGCGGAAATCGAGAAGAAAAAGAAGCCGGTAGTTGGTCAAAAGCGTGAAATTGAAGTTGATGAGGCTAAAGACGATCGAGAAGAACTTTTAGTTGAAACACCAGATGATATTAAGTTAGCAAGTGAAATAAATGCAAAGAGACTTGAATACAAAAAGTACGCTGATAAGCAAAAGAAAATCAATTATATTATCACCGGAGTTATTTGTGTTGTTTTAATCGCTTGTTTTGCTTGTATGATGATTTTTACAAGTACAACTTGGGTACTTTATGTTGGAATTGGTGTGATGGGTGTTGTTCTTTTAGGAACTTATCTTTCAAGTAAAGTTATGCGAAAGAACTTACTTGCTGAAGCGGAAGTTTATATTAATTTCTTATATAGCGAAACTGAAAAATATATTTTTAAAAATTATAAAACAGAAGATTTTGTAGCTACTCCAAAAGGAACCTTACAAGATAAATTCTTTACTGATGCACATTTTTATACAAATTTAAAAGGAACAAGAAGTAGAAATTTTGTTCATTTTAAACTTGAAAACGTTGAGTATGATGCTTGTGATTTAGCTGCTAATACAATGATTAAAGGAAAATTATCTCCTAAATTTTTAGGTAGATTTTATAGCATGAAACTTCCTTTAGATACAAAAGATAAAGTAACAATCTTCCAACTTAAAGGTGGTAAACTTTCAGTTCCAATTGATGACATTCAAGATTTAAAACTTGTTGAAGGAAATGATGTTTACGCAATTTATAGTAATGATGAATCTTATTCAAATATCTTTACTGATCGTTTAGTTAAAACACTATGCTCATTTGGTAATAAATCGCCAAAGATTGATGTAATTTTTAGTGTTAAGAATAATCTTATTTCGCTTGGTATTGATTACGAAGATGAATTCTTAAATATTCCAGTTGATAACGAATTTACTATTAAAAATACGAAAGTATCGATCGAAGATTTTACTAAAGTTAAAAAGATTGTGGATATTTTAAAAGAAAATAAGAAACTTACTAAAGTATCAAAAGACGAAACTAAAGACTCAAAAAATGTAGTGGAAAATAATACCAAAGTAGCTTCTAAGTAGTTCCTTTTTAAGGTGAATTTATTATGGAATCATTAAAGGGGAAATGGATAGAAGTCCAAGGTTATAAGCATGATGGAAGAATGCATCGAATATGGGATGCAGTTTTTGTAGTTGATGAAAGTGATGATTATGTTGTTGTTGCCTCTAATCGGACTAAAGTTATCGAACATGATTACAGGATTTGGCACACTAAAGAACCAGCAGTAATGATTTTCTTTAAAGATAAATGGTTCAACGTAATTGCGATGCTAAAAGAACAAGGGGTTACCTATTATGTTAATTTAGCTTCTCCTTACATTAATGATCGAGGAACAGTTAAATATATTGATTACGACTTAGATATGAAACTCTATCCAGATAATCAAGTGAAGATAATTGATGTTAAAGAATATGGTTTCCATAGGAAGAAATACAATTATAGCGATGATATTGATACTATTTTGCGATTTAATCTTAAAGAAATTAAGAGTATTATGGATAGTCGTGTGTTCCCATTTAATGATCAAAAAATTAAGGAATACTACGAAACTTTTAAAAAAGAAACTGAAAAATGAGGACTTATTATGGAAATTAAAATACTCAGTAAAAAAAGAGAAGATACAATTCATCTTGGTGAATTTATTGCTAAAAGCTTAAAAGTAGGAGATGTTATAACCTTAGTTGGTGATTTAGGTGCTGGAAAAACTACCTTTGTAAAAGGTATTGGTAAAGGCTTAAAAATTGATGATGATATTAATTCTCCAACTTTCAATATTTTAAAATGTTACTTCGCAAAACCACTTAATTTATATCATATTGATGCTTATCGTCTTGAAGATGTGGCGCCTGAAAATAAAAATATTGGTCTTGAAGAAGTTATTGAAGGTGATGGAGTTTGTGTGATTGAATGGCCAATGTATATTAAAGAATTCTTAGACTTTAAGAGTGTCTTAAATATTGATATTCGAATTGGAACAAATGATGAGCGTAATATCACGATTAGTAGTGATAATGAACGATTTAAAGATTTAATTCTTTCTTTGAAGGGCTTCAAAAATGAATAGTTTATTACTTGATTCAACCTATAAAGATTTATGTGTAGGTTTAAAAAAAGATGATGAAGTTTTTGAGACAGTTTATGAAGCTTATCAAAGACAAAGTGAATTAATGATTCCAGAAATTGATAAGATTTTAAAAGCACATGATGTTGCTCCTCGTTCTATTAATGAGATTGTTGTTACTCATGGGCCAGGAAGTTACACTGGTTTAAGAATCGCTTTAACAATTGCTAAAGTTTATAGTTATGTTGTGAAGTGTCCTTGCTACAGTTTATCTTCTTTAAATGTCTTAGCGAAGCTTGGAACTCCATCTATTTGTTTAATAAATGCTCGAAGTAATCGAAGTTATATTGGAGTTTATAATTCTAATACTTGTTTACTTAGCGATACAGTGATGACAAATGATGAAGTTAAAAAGTATATCGATGAACATAAAGACTATGTAGTTTGTGGTGAGACAGATTATTTAGGAATTGATGGATATAAAGCTGATTTACTTAAGAATATGTCTTTATTAAAGAACGAAAGTAATTTAGTAAAAGATATTTATACTTTAAAAGCAACTTATTTAAAGGATTAACTTATGGAAATTAGGAAAGCAAATGATAATGATATTAAAAGATTAGTAGATCTTGAGTCTTTATTTCTTTCCCCTTATAGTGAAAAGCAAATTTACTATGAGTTACATGAAAATCCTACGAGTAATGTCTTAGTTTATTTAAATGATGAAGGTCTTGTGGTTGGTTTTATTGATTTTTGGATTACCTTTGATTCAGCAACTGTTTGCCAAGTTGCCGTTGATAAAGCTTATCAACGTCATGGAATTGCTGAAGCACTATTTAATGAAGCGTTTAAAATTTTAAAGAGTAATAAAGAAGAAGTGATCTTATGGCTCACCCTTGAAGTTAGAGAACATAATGATGCAGCAATTTCTTTATATAAAAAACTTGGATTTAAGTATGTTGTTACTAAAGAAAAATACTATTCAAATGGAGATAATGCTCTCTATATGATGAAAGGACTAATTGATTAATATGGATAAAGTTACAAATGAGAAAATAATCTTAGCAATTGAGTCAAGTTGCGATGAAACTGGTTGTGCAATTATTAAAGGTGATAATTTAATTGCTAATGTTGTTTCAACTCAAATTGAAGTTCATCAAAAGTATGGTGGAGTTATGCCAGAAATTGCTTCAAGACTACATCTTGAAAATATTTTGGTTGTCATTAATGAAGCTTTAGTAAAAGCTAATGTTTCGCTTGATGACCTTGATGCTATTGCAGTTACTAGAGGACCTGGTTTAATTGGTGCTCTTCATGTTGGTTTACAAGCAGCTAAAACACTTGCTTTTGTTCTTGGAATTCCTTTAATTCCAGTACATCATTTATGTGGACATATTTATGCAAACGAATATATAAATCCACTTAAATTCCCTCTTCTTGCCGTTGTTGTAAGTGGCGGAAATACTGAACTTGTCTATATGAAATCACATCTTGATTTTAAGATAATTGGCGAAACTAAAGATGATGCAATTGGTGAATCTTTTGATAAAGTAGCAAGAGTTCTTGGTCTTCCTTATCCAGGAGGAGTTGCAATTGATAAACTTAGTAAACTTGGAGAACATACTTATAAACTTCCAATGCCAATGCATGATGGTACGCTAAATTTCTCATATAGCGGACTTAAAACTGCAGTCATTAATATGGTTCATAATGCTGAACAAAATAATGAGAAAATTGATATTAATAATATGGCAAAATCTTTCCAAGATGTGGCTGTTGGAGAAATTATTGATCGAGTAAAACGTGCAACTAGTAAATATAAATTTAAACAAATAGTTCTTGCTGGTGGCGTTAGCGCTAATAGTTATTTGAGAAGTCAGATTGTTGATACCTATAAAGGTAGTGAAATTGAAGTTATTATCCCTCCAATTTGGTGTACAACTGATAATGCAGCAATGATTGCAAAAGTTGGTTCTTATTTATATAAAGAAAAAGTCTTTGCAGATTTAACGCTTGGAGTTGATCCTTCTTGGAAAATTGAAGACTATAGAAAATTTTAAGGTGTTATAATTAATAAATATATCGGAGAAAGTTATGGAACGAAGTTTAACAGTTAGAAAATTATACTTAGATTTAGCAGACAAAAAGTTAGTTGATGGTAGTGATATCTATATTTATGGTTGGGTAAAATCAATTCGTGATAATGGCAGTATTGGTTTTATTGAATTTAATGATGGTAGTTATTTTAAGAGCATTCAACTTGTTTTCCTTAAAGAAAGCAAATGTTTTGAAAGTGCTAGTAAAGTAAAATATGGTAGCAGTATCGAAGTTAATGGAAAAATTAAACTTACTCCAAATAATCCACAACCATTCGAAGTTACGCTTGATGAGGTAAAAGTCGTTGGAGATTGTCCTGAAGATTATCCTCTTCAAAAGAAGAAACATAGTTTTGAATTCTTACGTGATATTGCTTATTTAAGACCACGTGCTAATACTTTCCAAGCTCTTTATCGAGTTCGTAATGTTTTAGCTTTTGCTGTTCATAAATATTTCCAAGAACATGGATTTATTTATGTTCATACTCCTATTATTACAGGTAATGATGCAGAAGGTGCTGGCGAAGTCTTTAAAGTTATTGTTGATCCTAAAAAACCAACTGATTTCTTTAAAGCCAATGCTGTTTTAACTGTTAGTGGACAACTTCACGTTGAACCATTTGCTTTAGCTTTTAGAGATGTCTATACTTTTGGACCAACTTTTAGAGCTGAAAACAGCAATACTCCTCGTCATGCAAACGAATTCTGGATGATTGAACCAGAACTTGCTTTTGCTGATTTAGGTGACGATATGGATTGTATCGAAAGTGTTTTAAAGTACGTTATTAAATATGTTTTAGATAATTGCAAAGATGAAATGAAGTTCTTTGATACATATATTGAAAAAGGAACTATTGATAAACTAACCAAAGTTGTCAATGCTCCATTTGCTAAAATGACCTATACCGATGGTATTAAGTATCTTCAAGAAGCTGTGAAGAATGGCCATAAATTTGAATATAATAACATTGAATGGGGAATGGATCTTCAAAGTGAACATGAACGTTATTTAACTGAAGAAATTGTTAAAGGCCCTGTTTTCCTTTATGATTTCCCTAAAGATATTAAGGCCTTCTATATGAAACGTAATCCAGATGGCAAGACTGTTGCTGCTACTGATTTACTTGTTCCAACCGAAGGAGAAATTGTTGGTGCTTCTCAACGTGAAGATGATTTTGAAATTTTAGATAAAGTTATGACTGAAAAAGGCAACAAAGCTGAACTTGAATGGTATTTAAATTTAAGAAAATATGGTGGTTGCCCACATTCAGGCTTTGGAATTGGCTTTGATAGATTATTAATGTATATCACTGGTATGAAGAATATTCGTGATACTGAGCCATATCCACGTACACCAGGAGGATTAAAATATTAATGGCAAAACTTGAAAGAAATAAAACTGTTTTAACTCCTAAAGTTGATAAGACTGGAACTCAAGCTTTAAAGCGTGAAACTGTTGAAGTTGAACGTGTTGAAGTAGAAGTTGATCCAAATAAAGAACTACAATTAAAAAAATCAAGAATGAGAATGATTATTGCCTTCTTCGTTCTTGACCTTGCATTATTTGCAGTTATTATCTATCAAGTTGTTACTATTTTTATGCAAATTGGTAGTGCAGCAACTGGAACTAACGCTTAATATTATTATCTTGATTAACTTGGTTGTTATTTTGATTTAAATTATTAGGGCTACTTGGTTGATTTTGATCAACGGTGGCTCTTTTATTTTGGTTAATTTCATCAGCATAAGGATTAACCTTATCAAGATTATAGAAGTGAGTAATATCAATAGTAGATAAATCTTTAGAGTAGATAGATTTTCTAAGTTGATTAATACGATAGAGTCTAGCAAAGTAAGCTTGAATATTTATAAGATACCAAATAAATCCGGTAGCACCAAATAAGAAAATAAAGTAATTTGTAATTGAAGCATCAGTTAAAATGTGTGGGTAATTTGATAAAACAACATTATCGAGTCCAAGAGGTGGTACATAACGTACATTAGAGAAATCCCAAACATAAAATAAGGTACCAACACCAGTTTTAGTATCGAAAATTGATTCATTCCAATTACCAACAGTTGCATGATAACTTACGTAAATTATTAAAGCGATAAACATTAAAATGATAGGAGTAATTGAAGCTTTAAAGAAACAAATTCTGTTCTTTTCTTTAGCAATTCTAACAAAATCTTTTGGTTTATCACAAATTCGCGAAATAACAACATTAGTCATATAAACATCAACCTTTTTTGCTTGTAATTTCATTGTCTTTTCAATTAAATTACCAATGAAACCAAAAAGAGCAAATACTAAAATTACAACTAGTAATAAAACTAAAATAACTTTGATGATATCTTGAGTTTTTTGGGACATAACAAATAATAAAGTATTCATAACTATTTGCCTCCTCCGATTTCTTTTGGATCATCATCATGGGTTAAATCAATTACATTTTCATGAGTCAAACTATCTTTAATTTCACCATTTTTAGAAGCAACGTTTTGACCATTAACATTAAAGTTAAAAGTTACGCCAGGTGTACTAGGTTGTGGCGCAGGTTGAGAGAAGTCTCTTGAATTATTAAGGATTTCAATTGCCTTAATATCTTCAGGAAGAACAAGACCGCTTTTCTTACCCTTAAAGTAATTAATTAAAGTTCTAAATAAATAATAAATCCAGACAAAGAAAAGTCCGATTCCATAGATGCTAAAAAAGACAATTCCAACTGGTAAAAGAATTATATATAAAAGTCCTTTACCAAGTAATTTTAATAGATTTATCATTGGGCTTTTTCCTCACTTTCTTCTTTATTTTTAACAATGATTTTTAGACCAATTACGGTTGCAAGTAAAGCATTAAAAACTGGGTAGATACATAAAACGATGAGGGTATATATATAGTTATTGGTGATTTGAGCGAAAAATACATATAAAATCCAACTGAGTAAAAGAGTTAAAAAAACAGAAATACTAATTGATGTTTTTTGTAGTTTAAATAATTTATAAGAGACAATAATTCCTGCAACTATATCAGCGGCTAAAAAGATAAAACTATAAGAATATAATCTTAAGAAACTGAAGCAATAAGCGATTAAAGCTAAAACCACAGTCGTGATACTTAAGTGTAAAGATGGATATTCTTTAGTAACTATCTTATAAGATAATTTTTCAAGTTCATCTTTAGTAATTAAGTAAACAAATAGTTCTTTTAATGCGCAAATTAAGAACAATATTCCATAAATAAATTCATAGATATCTTGTAAATTTTGAACAGCAAATATAGTTAAAATATTATTAATTGTATCAGTTGAATAAATTAAATTAATAACTGGAATCATAATAACTTCAGCTATAAAAAGAGAAACAGTACTATAGAAATAAGCCATTCCAGGATCAAGTTTTCCTCTAACACAAGTTGCGTAAATTAATCCTGCAATCAAACTAGGAACTAAATATAAAAGAGTCGAACTAAAGTCAGTAGCAGTTGTTGCAATTCCAAGCGCTAAACTAGAAATGAAATAAAATGGGTAATATTGAATCTTTGTATTTAAAACATAAATTGTTGAAACTAAAGGTAAAAAAGAAGCTAAAAAATAACCTGCAAAAGGAATGTAGGCATTAGCGGCATTTAAGATAACATTTAAAGCAACCATTAACGAAGTTAATGCTATTGATTCTCTTAAGGTCTCTCTTTTACTAAAAGCTTTCATTTGTTTTATTATACAATGTTTGTGCTTTTTGATATATATAAAAGTAGTCCAAAATGTTATAATTTTACTACTTATGAATTACGAAAAAGAACTGAATAAAAATCAATATAAAGCTGTTACAAGTGATGCTCAATTTTTAAGAATTATTGCAGGTGCTGGAAGTGGTAAAACACGTGTTTTAACCTATAGAATCGCCTATTTAATCGATAAAATGGGAGTTAATCCTTATAACATTTTAGCAATCACTTTTACAAACAAAGTTGCTAAAGAAATGAAAACTAGAACGATTTCTCTTTTACCAAATGAGAATTTAAGAGATTTATCAATTAATACATATCACTCTTGGTGTGCTCGTTTTTTACGTGAAGAGATTCATGTTTTAGGGTTCCCAAGAAGTTTTATTATTATGGATGAAGATGATTCGCTTTCACTTGTTAAATCAGTTGGTGAAGGTTTTGGTTATAAGCGTGGTGATGATCGAAATAAAAAAGCTTATGACTTTATTAAAACTCAAAAATGTTATGGAAGACTTCCAAGTGAAACTGAAACAAAAGTAATGGGTCACGAAGAAGAAATTAAATATTTTTATGATTATGAAAAACGTAAAAACGAAATGTTCCAACTTGATTTTGATGACTTAATTATTTATACAATTCGTATTTTAGAATCTAATGCAGATATTAAAGAAAAATGGACCCGTAGATATCGACATATTTTAATTGATGAATTTCAAGATACTAATGATTTACAATTTAAACTTTTAACTTTAATCACTGATTCAAGTAGTAATGTTTATGTAGTTGGAGATCCTGATCAAACAATTTATACTTGGCGTGGAGCAAATCAAAAAATTATTTTAGATTTTGATAAAGTTTATCGTCCAACAACGACAATCACTCTTGATGAAAACTATCGTTCAACTCCTAATATTTTGGCGATTTCTAATGCTTTAATTAGTAAAAATAAAGATCGTTATGAAAAGAATTTATTTACAGAAAATCATAGTGGAGCTGATGTTGAATTAAAAGCTTTTAGTCGTGCAGTTGATGAAGCAAATTTTATCGCAAATAAAATTGAAGAAATTCGCTTTAAAGATAAAAATCTTAAATACAAAGATTTTGCGGTTCTTTATCGTTCTTCTTATTTAACTCAAAAACTTGAAAATGTTCTTGTTGCCAAACATATTCCTTATAAAGTTTTTGGTGCTTTAAAGTTCTATTCAAGAGCAGAAGTTAAAGATTGCCTCGCTTATTTTAAGATTTTAATGGATGAAAATGATGATATTTCTTTTGAACGAATCATTAATGTTCCTCGAAGAAAAATCGGTGATAAATCAATCAGTGTTTTAAAAGCTGAATCACAGCGCGATCATTTGTCGATGATTCATTATTTAAAAGAAATTCATAAACATGATACTGAACTTAAATCAACAGTAGTTTCTTCGCTTGAAGAGTTATTTAAAGCAATGGATAAAACTCGTGAAAGATTGTTACAAAATTACGAGGCTTATAGTGAAGTTTTAAACGAATTTTTACAAACTATCGGGTATTACGATTATCTTGAAAGTGATGATGAAACAAAAGATAAAATCGATAACGTTAAAGCTTTAATTGATGATGTTCGTAGTTATTTAAAGAGTAATCCTGAAAGTAATTTTACTGAGTATCTTCAGAATGTTTCATTATTTAGTGCACAAGATGATATTAATGATAGCGATACGGTGAGTTTAATGACTGTTCATACAGCAAAAGGTCTTGAATTTGATTATGTATTTTTGATGTGCTTAGCTGAAGGCGTTTTTCCAAATGGAAGAGCATTACTTGAAAATCCAAAATCAATTGAAGAAGAAAGACGACTTGCTTATGTTGCTTGTACTCGTGCTAAAAAGCAATTATTTTTATCATATAATAGCGACTATAGTCATAGCCTTGGAAGCTATCCTCTTCCAAGTCAATTTTTAACTGATATGGGATTAAAACCAATTGTTCATAGTTTCAATCCATACTTTAATACAAGCGAAGATGACTCAAAGAAATATCGTTATGATTTTGATAAATATACACCTCATAATGATGCACCTAATGCTAATATTATTGATTTAACAAAACGAAATAACATTAAGTGGAATGTTGGTGATACAGCGATTCATCAAGTGTTTGGAGAAGGAAAAGTTATTAAGGTTGAAGATGATATTATTGAAGTTGATTTTAAAGATTTTGGTAAAAAGAGTTTACTTGGAAATCATCCAAAATTAAGTAAGAAAGATGGAGGTAATTAGTATGGATTTAAGCGAAGCAAAATTTAAATATAATGAACTTATAAAAATTCTTGAGAAGTATGCAAAAGCATATTATGTCGATGATAACCCAATTGTCACCGATGAAGAGTATGATAGCAAATATCAAGAACTTGAAGAAATTGAACATCAATTTCCAGAATTAATTAGTCGTAATAGTCCAACTCAACGAATCGGTGGAACTATTCTTGAAGGTTTCAAAAAGATAACTCACGAAAAGCAAATGATGTCTTTAGGTGATGTTTTTAATGAAGATGAACTTCTTGATTGGAACAAAAAACTTTGTGAATCAATCAATCGAAAAGAAGTAACATATTGTGCTGAACTTAAAATTGATGGACTTGCGATGTCGTTAGTTTATGAAGATGGTGTCCTTCAATATTGTGCAACTCGTGGTGATGGAATGGTTGGGGAAGATGTTACCACAAACGTTTTAACAATTCCTTCAATTCCTACTCATATTAATATGCCAGGACACGTTGAAGTTCGTGGTGAAGTTTATATGCCTAAGAAATCTCTTGAAGATTTAAATAAAGATCGTGCTTTAAAAGGCGAACCTCTTTTAGCAAATGCAAGAAATGCCGCAGCTGGATCAATTAGAAATCTTGATAGTTCAATTGCTAGAAGTAGAAAACTTGATGCTTGGTGGTATTATTTTACAAATGCTACTGATTTTGGTATTAAAACACATTATGAAGCTCTTCAAAAACTTGATGAAATGGGTTTTAAAACAAATAAAGATCGTCGATTAGTAACTGGTGAAAAAGAAATTCTTGCCTATATTGAAGATTACACTAAGAAAAGACCTGATTTACCATATGATATCGATGGAATTGTTTTAAAAACTAATGATTTTAGTTTATATGATGAACTTGGAGTAACTGCTAAAACTCCAAAATGGGCAATTGCTTATAAATTCCCTCCAGAGGAAGTAATTACTAAACTTGAAGATATTGTTTATACCGTTGGTCGAACTGGAAAAATAACTCCAAATGCAGTTTTAGATCCTATTCGTGTTGCTGGTTCTACTGTTCAAAGAGCAACTTTACATAATGAAGATTTTGTTAAAGAAAAAGGTTTGATGGTTGGTGATTTTGTTGTTTTAAGAAAAGCCGGGGATGTTATTCCTGAAGTTGTGGGACCTGTTATTGAGCGACGAACAGGTAACGAAGTTCCATATAAGATGATTACAAATTGTCCAGAATGTGGAACACCTCTCGTTAAGATTGAAAATATGCATTTTTGCCCTAATGAACATTGTCCATCAAGATCAATTGAATCTTTAATTCATTTTGCAAGTAAAGACGCAATGGACATTGAAGGTTTAGGTGAAAAAACTTGTGAAGAATTCTTTGCTCAAGGATTTATTAAAGATATAAAGGATATATTCTTACTTAAAAATCATAAAGATGAGTTAATGAATACTGATGGTTGGAGTGATAAATCGGTTAATAATTTACTTGATTCAATCGAAGTTAGTAAGAAGAATAGTTTAGAAAAATTACTCTTTGGTCTTGGTATTAAAGAAGTTGGTAGCAAGATGGCTAAAGAATTAAGTAAATATTATAAGAGTATGGATGCATTAATTAATGCTTCAAAAGATGATTTGCTAAAAATGAGCGATGTTGGAGACGTTGTGGCTGATTCGATATATAATTATTTTAGAGATCAAAAGAATCTCGAATTAATAATTACTTTAAAGTCATTTAACGTTAATATGCTTTATTTAGGTCAAACAAGTGTAAATGAAAATGGTTTCTTCTATAATAAAACAGTAGTTTTAACTGGAACTTTAGTTAGTTATGGTCGACGTGAAGCAACTGAGCTCTTAGAAAATTTAGGGGCTCACGTAAGTGGTAGTGTCTCAAAAGTTACGGATTATGTAATTTATGGCGATGCCGCTGGTAGTAAATTAACAAAGGCTCAAAGTTTAGGAGTTAAAACGATGACAGAAGATGAATTTAAGAAAATAATTGAGGAGGAAAACAAAGATGAAAGCAGTGAATAAAGAAGTTTTAAAAGATGCTGCCAACCGACTTTTATTTGATATGTCGGATGAACAATATGATATGTTGTTAGATGAATTCCATATTATTCAAAGTCAATTTGAATTAATTGGAAAAATTAAGGGAGTTGATGATGCTACTCCAATGACTTTCCCATTTGATTGCACAGTTACTTATCTTCGTGAAGATAAGCCAGATGCTCCACTTAAAAAAGAAGATGTCCTTAAGAATGCTAAGAGTGTTCAAGATGGACAAATTAAATTACCAAAGGTCGTATAGATATGAGTTATTTAGATTTATCAATTAGAGAGATTCACGAAGCTCTCTTAAATAAGAAAGTTACAATTTTAGATTTAACTAAAGAAGCTATTAGAAGAGCGAAAGCGGATACTAATAATGCTTTTGAATGTATTCTTGAAAAAGAAGCTATTAATAAAGCAACTGAGTTAAGCAAAAAAGAGATTCCTGCTGATAATTATTTCTATGGAATTCCTTATGTTGCTAAAGATAATTTTAGTACAAAAGATATTGAAACTACTGCTAGTAGCAATATTCTAGTCGGATATGTGCCTTTATTTGATGCAACAGTTATTAAATATTTAAATGAAGCTGGTGCAATTTTAATTGCTAAAACAACGATGGATGAACTTGCAATGGGTGGCACTGGAACCAGTGGTCATAAAGGAAATACCTTTAACCCATACGATAAGAGTCATACCCATATGATTGGTGGATCAAGTTGTGGAAGTGCTGCGGCTGTTAGCGCTTCAATTGTTCCATTTGCTCTTGGTAGCGATACTGGAGATAGTGTTCGTAAACCAGCAAGCCATAGTGCGCTAGTTGGTATGAAACCAACTTGGGGATTAATTTCTCGTTTTGGTTTATTCCCATTTGCTCCAAGTCTTGATCACGTTGCTTATTTTACTCGTAATGTAAGCGATAGTGCCTTGCTTTTAAACTTACTTAGTAAACATGATGACAATGATGAAACTAATTCTTTTAAAGAAAGAGATGATTACTATAAAGAATTAAATAGTAATGTTAAAGGTAAAAAAATTGCTGTTATTAAAGAAATTAGAAATTCTATCACAGATCCAGTAATGAATAAAAAATTTAATGAATCACTTGAATACCTTAAAAAAGAAGGGGCGATTGTTGAAGAAGTTAGCATTAATAAAGATTTATTAACTTCAATCTTCCCAACTTATTTTGTTATAAGCTGTGCGGAAGCAACAAGTAATAACGCTAATCTTGATGGTATTAAATTCGGTCCAAATTATGGTGGAAAAACTTATCAAGAAGTCATGTATAACGCAAGAACTAAAGGATTTAGCGGTTTAATTAAACGTAGATTTGTTATTGGTAGTTATAGTTTGATGAGCGAAAATCAACATGATTTATTTTTAAGAGCACAAAAAGCAAGACACTTAATTGTCGATGCTTTTAATGAAGTCTTTAAAAAGTATGATGCAATTTACTTATTAGCTTCTCCACAAACTGCTCCTAAATTTAATGAAGCAAGCGATCGTTTAAATAATGATTATTTAATTGCGGATAACTATTTAGCCTATGGTAACTTTGGTGGATTCCCATCAATTACAATTCCTCTTGGATTTAAAGATGGACTACCATTTGGTGCAAATATTACCAGTAAACCATATGATGAAAAAGATGTTTTTAATCTTGCTTTAAGTTTAGAGAAATTTACTAATTTAAGTGAAGTAAGTGTTTTAAATTATAAAGATAAGGAGGGTAAATAATATGAATTTCGAAGCTGTTATTGGTTTAGAAACCCACATTGAAACTAATACAAAATCAAAGATGTTTAGTACCGCTCCAAATACTGCAGAACTTGAACCAAATACCGAAGTACAATTACTTGATATGGCTTTTCCAGGTACAATGCCTCGTGTAAATAAAGAAGCTGTTCGTAAAGCAATTAGAATAGCTAATGCTCTTCATATGACGATTGATGATACCTTATGGTTTGATCGTAAAAACTATTTCTATAGTGATTTACCAAAAGGATATCAAATTACTCAACAAGTTCGTCCAATTGGTAGAGAAGGTTATGTAGAAATTGAAGTTGATGGGAAGAAAAAGCGAATTGGAATTGAGCGTATTCACATGGAAGAAGATACCTGCAAGCAATTACACTTTAGTAGTTATACTCTTCTTGATTACAATAGAGCTGGTGTTCCATTAATTGAAATTGTTACAAAGCCTGAAATTAGAAGTGGCGAAGAAGCTCGTAAATATGTCGAGAAATTAAGAGAGATTATTACCTTTGCAGATGTTAGCGATGGTAAGATGGAAAATGGTAGTATGCGTTGTGATACTAACGTTAGTATTCGACCATATGGAACTGAAAAATTTGGAACTAAAGTTGAGGTTAAAAACCTTAACTCAATTGCTGATATTGAAAAAGCCCTTGATTATGAAGTTAAGCGACAAAGTGAATTGCTTTTAAGTGGTAAACCAGTCATTCAAGAGACACGTAGATTTGATGAAACTAAAAAAGAAACCATCACTATGCGTGTTAAAACAGATGCAGTGGATTATAAGTATTTTACTGAACCAAATATTCCTCCAATTAAACTTTCACAAGAATTTATTAAGGATGCAATCGATACTTGTCCAGAATTGTATGATGCTAAACTCGCTCGTTTCTTAAGCAAATATAAGTTAAATGATGTTGATGCAAAGATTATTTTAAGTGATCGTGCACTTGCTGACTATTATGATTTATGTGCAACTTTCACTAAAGCTTATCAATCCCTTGCAAACTTTATTATTAGTAATGTCTTATCAATTTTAAATAAAGAAAATAAGACCATTCTTGATTTTAAGGTTGATGCAAAATATATTAGTGAACTTGTTGATCTTCTTGAATCTAAACAAATTAACTCTAGTCAAGGTAAACAAATTTTTGATAAAGTTGTTAAGGAAAATAAATCACCTCTTATCTTTAAAAAAGAAATGGGTGCTACCTTAATTAATGATGAAAAGTTAATTCTTAGTATGATTGATGAAGTCTTAAAAGCTAATCCAACCTTACCAAGTGATTTTAAAGCTGGTAAGACTCGTGCACAAGGTTTTGTAATGGGTCAAATTATGAAAAAGACTCAAGGCAAAGTTGATCCACAAATTGCAAATAAATTAATTGTTGAAGAACTCAATAAATAACTAAAAGAGGCCACATATGTGGCTTCTTTTTAATAAAAAGACTCAAAATTACTATATTTTCTTTGCGATTTCTTTAAGCGATTCGTCGCTTAAAAGTTCTTTGATATCTTGATAACTATTAATTTCTTTATTCTTTAAATAGAAGTGGGCTTTATTAATAATATCATCTGTCTCAATTTCGACTGTTTGATAATTTGAATCATTTGATCCATTAATTTCTTCTTCAAGAAGAGTGATAATGCATCTTCTAAATAAACAAATTAAACCTGTTTCAAGCCAATAACCAAATTTCGTACCTATTAATTTGTCTTCATATTTTTTAATCTTTAAGTAAGAAGATATTCCATCATTTGGATTGTGCCAAATATCATTAAAAATATAATCAAAATCTTTATCTTTAACCTTATTTAAATAATCAAATGCATCACTATTAATAATCTTTATTTTCTCTTTATTTTTAAACTTTGGAAGGATGTTTTTATTGAAAATCCCTATAGTATCTTGGTTATTTTCAATAATTGTGACACTTGTAACGCTATCTTTAAGAGCAACCATAAACGCATAATATCCAAGACCTAACCCTAAAGTTAAAACATTACCAGTTGCTTCATTAATTCCTTTTTTCATGGTGTTAATTTCATTAGGATTTATTGACATCCAAATAACATCATTTTCAATTAAAACAGGATACGAAATGTCTTCTTTAAAGAAACCTAAGTTAGTGATTTCTTTATAGTAACTATCTTTTTCTACTTTTAAATCATCAAAAATCATTCCGCTAAAAGCAGGGATAACGTTTGTTGATAAAGTGATTCCTTTATTCTTATCTTCATTTAAACCAATCGTTTTAATATATTCGTTATCTTTAATTAGTGAAGGATCTAATTCACTAATTCCTGGATAAATATAGTCACGCATAATTTTTAAATTGTCTTTATCATTTTCATTAATTTCCATTGAACTTAAGAAGCTATGATAGAATTTATCTTTATTGTCTTTACCTTGAAAACTATCGATGTTATCGGTGTTTAAATCAAGAGTGCATTCTTTTAAATAGTCTAGATACATATCAGCAAGGCTAATATTAATTTCTTTTGTTTCCAGCAAATTATTAAATTTAATTTGATCAAATTGACTGAGTTTTATTTTCATAAAATGATTTAAGCATTTTTACTAGTATTATTCAATTAATTATTAGCGCTCATAATAATAAACATCTGATTTATTATTGTTGATTATTTATTCTCTATTATTCTTTTAAGAATAATGGAGAATTGTTATAATCTCCCTGATAAAGGCAAAATTAGAGCAATCTAATGACGCAAAGCTATAGGGTCTAATTAGAGATAGCCAGTTACCAAAATCCTAGGGAAAAGCATGGAAAAGAAAAGCGGTAACATTAAGAAATTTTTGGTTTTCTCCATAATTTTATTTGTAAATGTTCTTACATCTACATTTGCTACTTTTGCATGGTTTACTGCGGTAACTCAAGTTGATAACACAGTGACTAATCTTATGGCTGAACATGATACATATGTAGAAAGCTATGAATTATTCCCTTATTACAACCTTGATAGTGGTAATATTAGTGGAACTTATACTTTTAGTACGACTGCAACATCAACTCATTCTTTAGGTAAATTCTCACTTATTAATAGTGGTTATCAAGTTTTAGTTAAAGTCACTTTAACTGATTATGCAGCGAGTTTAACTTCTCTTGATTTATATTCACACACAAATGCTCCTTTCTTTTTAGGAGAAATTGATAGTACAACAAATCAAGCTAAAAAATTATTAGAAGCTAGTGGAAATTCGCTTAGTAGCATTGTTTGTTTTTATGCTTTTACTAGCGATAAAATAACAACAGTTACTGGAACAACAAACTATTATAGTTTAAGTTTAAGTGATACTTGTAATGTTGGAGGCACTTCTAAAACTTTCGTTAATAATAGTGCTTTAGTCACAAGTGATCCAATAATTGCAAATTATAATTCATCTAAATATATTTATTTTGTTATTGATTATGATAAAGAGTTAATTAACAAGGTTTATGCGGCTAATTTAGGAAATAGCGTTGTCAATAGTGTGGCAAATATTGCTGAAGATGGGAATAGTTATATTTCTTATACTTCAGACTTTTACTTTTATGTTAGAAAGAAGGACGTTTAATGAAAAGTAAGTGGAAATCTTTGCTAACAATCTTCTTAGTCTTTTTTGAAATGGCAACTGTTGTTGTTTCTTCAGTTGCTTGGTTTAACGATAATGCAATTGTTAATGTAGATAACACTTTAGGCTATACTGCTTCAAGTTATTTTAAAGGTGGAACAGGAACAAGTAGTGACCCATATTTAATTGATCAACCTGTTCACTTATATAATCTTGCTTGGTTACAATATTTAGGCTTCTTTAATAAGACGACGACAAGTGGCGGAACAACCACTTACGATCAAACTCAAACCTACTTCAAAATCGATGATAATGTTACTAGTTTAGATATGAGTGGAGTTGTTCTTCCACCAATTGGAACAACAAACAACCCTTTTATTGGTGTTTTTAATGGAAACAATAAAATTATATCTAATTTAGTTGTAACAAATGCGATTGGTAGTGATTCTAGTTCTATTTCAATCAAACCAATTAACGTTACCGCAAGCGATTTTACGGGTGTTAATATTGTTGGAATGTTTGGAGTAGTTGGTGATTATAATGGCGAAGGTAAATATAGTAGCATTACTCCGATTGCTAAAGATTTTTATTTAAATAATTGTACTGTAAATACGCAATTAACTAGTACCTTAATTGGACTTGTTGCTGGATACGCAAATGGTTCAATTAGCAATGTTGGAATTATAAATTCAAATTTAAAAATTGTGAGTGGTTCATCGGCTTTCAATAGCACATTGACATCAAACCTCTCTAATTATTCGACGATTGGTTATGCCACCGATGCATATAAATCTTCCATTGTTCGATCAGTAAAAACTTTTAAGGACAACACTGTTAGTTACCCTCAAGATATTACTACTTTAACGGGTTCTGCGAATAAATGGGGTGGTAGTATCGATATGCAAGCCATGCATACAAGATTAAATTACTTTTTAAATAATTCTACTGCCCAAAATATGGGTGTTGTTTCAGAAACTGATACATATGCAGTTGGAGCGACTACTCCAGTTGTTTCTAATGTTGTTAATTCTACTGATTATTTTAGGACTTATAGTTCATCATCAAATCCATTATATGGAAAATTTACTTTTGGTTTGTACCAATCTAGCGATTATAATTCATCTACTCCATCAAGCCAATATATTTACTTAAATGGTAAAAGAAATTTCACAAAAGAAGTTACAAATGTTCGTTATGCAAACACTACAACGAACATGGCTGCTTACTATATTGCCTCAGCAACTAGGTCAAACGGTACCAAATATTACCTAAACTTGAATGGAACAACAATAACTACATCAACTACAGCATCTACAACATGGTCTTTTAGTGATAATAATGGTAGTAGTGGATATATTTTCACTGTGATAAATGGCACACAATATTACTTGAATTGTGTATCGACATCTACTGTTTCGCTTCAAACGACTGCTAGTTCTATTTGGACTTATAGTTCAAGTGGTACAAGAATTAGTACGACTTATAATTCAACTACATATTATTTATATGGAACCTCTTCGACTTGGGGAGTAAGAACAGGCGATACTTATTATTTATATGCGTCTAGTTCTGGAACCACCTTAACATATACTGGTTTTACAAGTTCAACTGATACCCAAACTGTCGCTAATGGTACTTCAACTTTAGACACTTATTTTCCTTTAAATGTTGTAAATGATGATTCAACTAAAGGAACATTAGATTACAATGCAAGCGATACAAATACTGGTTATGTAGTAAGTGGAGCGAATTCAAATACTACGAGCTCAACTTTCCCATATAAAGTTGGGGATATTCGTGTTTCTTATTATACTTTAAAAACCTATTTATCTACATCTTTAAATAGTGGATCTTATAGCGATAGTTCGCTTCAAACTGTTACAGTAAATGCAAAAACTAGTGGAAATCCTGTTAGAATTTTGGATACAGATATCTCTTCATCTTCCACTTATAATTCTAGCCTACCAAGTACAGCAATGACTGTCGAAAATCTTGGATATAGTAAATTTGTTTCTTCAAAGACCGCTTTAAAGAAATTGTTTAATTCATCAACAAATATTTATGGTCTTCACTTTATGGAAGGTGCTATTAATAAAAATAATATTGTTACGGCTGATTCGGTAAAAATAAATTCATCAACGCCAATCTCTAGTTATGAATTGCCACAAGATTCAATTGATTTTAATGTTCAAGATAAAGGATTTATTAATTTCTTTGCAGGCACTTATTTTAATAATAATAATTCTTTTTTCTCCTTGCATAGAGTATTTAGAAATTCAACAACAAATGCTATCACCGATATTAAAGAAATTGAATATGTTTATGGACCAACTAATACAAATAACGATGTAGATTATATTTATAAATATAAGAATGATTCTAATTATTACGATAATACAAATACTTATACATCTATTCCTGCAGCTTATAGTTCAACTCCGCTTTTTAATATGACATGGATTACAAATCCAACAATTGTTAATAATTCATTATATTATTTTGAGATACCATGTAATGCAGGAGAGTATGCATTGGGATCCGTATCATCAACAGCAATTGGCGCATATTTACTATACCTAGATATTTCAGCAAATGCTCAACCCCTTGATCGAACTGAAGTTACTGAATATTTTTCAACTGCAAGTTCAAGTTATGAATATCCTTTAGGAGTAGGGTTGGTTGAATCTTCCACAAGCACTGTTGACCCATTAAATTCTATAGCGGCATCATTAAGTAGCACTTTTAATGGTACACTCAATTTAGTAAGAGCAACCAATAATATTACTTTAACAAGAAGCAATACATCCGTTAATTACACGCCGACCTATATTGGTAAAGAGATATCGTTATATGATGGTAATGATCCGAACACTAAGTTAACGGCTACTTCGATTTCAGGAACAAATCATACGGAATCAGTTAAACGTTTAACTTGGATTGATTATAACGAAATTACTGGAGAAACAACAACGACTATAATGACTGAAACTTCTATTGATGGAGGAACAGCTGTCAGAACATTCTCAAAAGTTTATACAATTGTTAATTCTTCGACAGGTCACGTAGTTGGTGCATCGGTTGATGGCGCAACCGACGATAATTCTACAATTAATGATGTGAGTGGTAATGCAACAATATTAGAACTTTTCTACGACCATACTAATACAGCGACAATAACTTTTACGATTAACTTAACTTCTCAAGTGGATAGTAGTGTAACTGATAAAGTTTTACGTTTAGTAACTGGCTATAATTTAGTACCAACTTCAAGCCAAGCAATAACTATTAAAGTTACGATAAAGAGTGCAACTTATGTAGTTACTATTACTCGAAGTGCAACGGATGTTGTAACAGTTGATGTTAATAGTTCAGTTGATATTGTAGCAACTCCATAAATTAATAAAGCTTCTAAGTGTTTGCTTAGAAGCTTTTATAATATTAAAATATTAAGTAATTATGGATCTAAAATTATTAAAAGGTAACGATTTAAAGTATTCGTTAAATAACGTTAAAACTAATCCAAAATCTAAATTGAAGGGACTTACTATAGGGTTTTTAGGAAGTAGTATCACATATGGAGCTATGTCTTTAGGTATTTCTTTTGTTGATTATTTAAAAAAGATTGAAGGAATTAATGTTATTAAAGAAGCAGTTAGTGGGACAACTTTAGTTGATGATAAAGAAGATAGTTACATAAGTAGATTAAAAAAGATTGATAAAAATATTAAGTTTGATTTCTTTATTGTGCAACTTTCAACTAACGATATGTGGCAAAATAAACCACTTGGTAATTTAAAAGATTCTTCACCTCACACAATTTGTGGAGCAATTAATTTTATTATTGATTATATAAAAGAAACCTACAAAGTCTCACCAATTTTCTATACAAACCCTTATTTTAAAAATGAAGGATACTTAAAGATGGTTAATGTTTTAAAAGAAATAAGTAAATTAAAAGATATAAGAATAATTAATATGTTTGATGATGAAGAGTTTTCTAATATTTGTAAAACTAGTCATGATTTATATATGGCGGATGACATTCATCCAACTATGGCTGGCTATTTAAAGTGGTGGACTCCATATTTTATCGACTATTTAGAGAAACTTGTCTAGTTTCAGTGTGTCTTACTAGTTTAATTATTTATAAATGATAAAATACTTATGCATATTTAAAGGAGTATTATTATGAAAAAAATAGATGTTAATTCTCAAGCATTAAATAATGAAGAATATGTCGAATTAAATCGAAATTACGCAAGCACTCCACAAAATGTTATTTTGCGTCATGCTTTAAGTAAAACCGATATTCTTACAACTGTTAGTGATAGTAAAAATCGAGTTGAAGTTCAACCTAATTTTTCAATTGATATTAAAACACTTCCAGTTGCTAATCAAAAGATGAGTGGAAGATGTTGGATTTTTGCTGGTTTAAATGTTTTAAGAGAAATTATTGCTAAAAAATGTAATTTAGATCATTTTGAGCTTAGCCAAAACTATGTTGCTTTATTTGATAAATTAGAAAAGAGCAATTATTTACTTGCAAGTATCATTGATTTACTTGATGAGAAACCAGATGATCGTGTTTTAATGCACTTACTTGTTAATGGTGTTGGCGATGGTGGTCAATGGGATATGTTCCGTAATTTAGTAGTGAAATATGGTGTTGTTCCTCAATCAGTTTATGAAGAAACATTCCAATCAAGCAATACTAAACTTAGTGATCAATTATTAAATTCATATATTCGTCAATTTGCTTATGAAGCTCAAAAATTAGTTCATGAAGGCAAAGATAAAAAAGAAATCGATATTCTTAAAGAAGAAGTTTTAAATAAAATTTATTCTCTTCTTGTGAATTCATTTGGTGTACCTCCACAAAAATTTGATTTTGAATATACCGATAAAGATGGAAAATATCATCTTGAAACCGGATATACTCCTGTGAGTTTCTTCACAAAATATATTGGTAGTGAGATTGATGAATATGTCTCAATTATTAACTCACCAACCAAAGATAAGCCATTTATGAAGAGTTATACAATTGATTATTTAGGTAATGTTATTGAAGGAAAACTTGTTACTCACTTAAATCTTCCAATGGAAAGAATTAAGGAATTAGTTATTAATCAATTAAAAGATGGAAGAGTTGTTTGGTTTGGTAGTGATGTTGGTGCTTATGGAGATAAATCAACAGGTGTTTGGGATGATTTAAGTTATGATTTCATGAGTGCTTTTGGGTTTGATATTAAGTTTGATAAAGCGGCAATGCTTGATTATCATGCTTCAGCTATGAACCATGCAATGGTTATTACTGGCGTGAACTTAAAAGGTAACTCTGCAACTAAATGGAAGATTGAAAATAGTTGGGGAGATGCTTATGGAAATAAAGGATACTTTATTATGTCCTCAAGTTGGTTTGATACCTTCGTTTATCAAGCGGTTATTTTAAAGAAATATTTAACAGCTGAAGAACTCGCTGCTTATAACGCAAAACCTATTGTTCTTGATCCATGGGATCCAATGGGAACCTTAGCAGACTAAAATAGTTGCCTTTAAAAGGCAACTTTTTTTGTAGATTTTTCTTAATATTTAATAAAGAATTCATGCTTAATAGACTTAAAAAAATGAGACAATTAACCTATAATAAAGGAGAGGCAAGGTAAATTATGAAATATAGAGTAGAAAACTATAAAGAAGATATAGTCTTTATTTACGTTGAAAACGAAAACAAATTAGAGGCGGTTTTCTCTAATTTTGGTGCTGGAATGTATTCATTAAGATACGATAATGAGCCATTAATTCTTGAAATCGAAGATAAGGATGTTTGGCTTAATCATCCAAACTTCTATGGAAAAACATTAGGAAGAGTTTGTGGACGTATTCCTTGTGATGGTGTTCTTGATGGAGTTACTTATAAACTTGATGAAACCATGGCGAGTTATTGTTTACATGGCGGAACAAGCAATAGCTTATCTTACAAAGCCTGGAAATATGAAGTTAAAGAATATGCAAATAAGCTTGATGTTGTATTTTCAATTACAAGTCGTGCTAAAGAAAATGGATTCCCTGGCTTAGTAAAAATTAAAGTAATTTACGAATTATATAAGAAAAATAATAATGTAAAATGCATTTATAAGGCTTCAACAACAAGTGCAACTTTACTCAATTTATCGAATCATAACTACTATAATTTTGCAAATAGTAAGGATGTTAGCGAATATAGTCTTAAAGTTAATGCTTCTAAGTATGGTGTAATTGATCAAGCATCTTTTATAAGAAGTACTGATCGTGTTCCATGGTATTTAGATTTTAATCGAGCTACCAAACTTGATGGTCGTTTAACTTATTTAGAAAATAAAACTTGGATTAAAACAATTGATAATACTTTCTTATTTGATGAAGTTAATCCAAAGAAACCTCAAGTTATTTTAAAGAATGATGCTTTTAAATTAACTCTTTATACAAGTTATCCAACTTTAAATATTTTCTGTGATAACTTCCATGTTCCAACAAAATTTACACAATTTAAAGAGCTTGACAGTGGAAGACGTTCGCTTGCCCTTGAACCTCAACTTTATGATTTAGATTTAAAGTCACTTGAACTTAGAAAAGGCCAAAAATTCAACAATTTCTGGTTAATTAAAATTAAAGATTTGAGGAAATAATTATGATCTTAGATACGGTTAATGAATTAATTGCTTATGCTAAACTTCATTTAGGAATGAATGAGTTTGATGCTTTATATTTTAAGAATATGCTTTTAGGTGAACTTGGATTAGCAAAACCTTGTAATTCTCCAGTCGATTTAGCCCGTATTGAAAGTTATGATGTTCCAGATCCTTTACTTGATGAAGTTGTTAAATATTTAGTAAATGAAAAGAAGATGGATGAAAATGATGCTAATTTACTTGCGACTAAATTAATGGGATTATTAACTCCAACACCAAGCAAAGTAGTTGAGCGATTTTCTAACGAAGAAAAGGTCTCACCAAGAAAAGCGCTTGATTACCTATATGATTTATCAATTAAAAACAACTATGTTCAAAAAACAAAAATAGATAAAAATATTGTTTGGGATACGGATTTTCCTAATAAGAATTTAGAGATTAGTATTAATCTTTCTAAACCTGAAAAGAACAATAAAGATATTGCTAAACTCGTTGCTAAAGTTGATCCAAAAGAAGAGAAATATCCTAAGTGTTTATTATGTTTAGAAAATTTAGGTTTTTATGGTAACGCTAGTCAACCTGCAAGAGAAAATATTAGAGTAATTCCTCTTAAACTCGGTGGAGAAGATTGGTATTTACAATACAGTCCATATGGTTATTACTACATGCATTGTATCTGTTTTGCAAAAGAACACTATAACATGATAATTGATCACATGACTTTTGTACGACTTATTGAATTTGTTGATCGTTTCCCATGCTTCTTTATTGGTAGTAATGCGGATTTACCTATTGTTGGCGGTTCTATTTTAAATCACGAACATTTCCAAGGTGGTGAACATCTTCTCCCAGTTATGAAAGCAAAAGTTGATAAAGAATATAAATTAAATAAATATCCAAATAGCCGATTATATAAACTTGATTGGTATAATACTTGCTTGATGATTGAAGGAAAAGATAAAGGTGAAATTGCTAATTTAGCAACTGATATTTTAGATGGATGGCGTAATTATAAAGATCCTGTTAATGAAATTTATGGTAATGATTTAGAAGGAAAACACAACACTATTACTCCATCAATTAGAAAAATAAATGATACATATTATCTCTATTTAATTTTAAGAAATAATAAATGTACTCCTCAATATCCTGATGGAATCTTCCATGCTCATAAGCAATATCATATGATTAAAAAAGAAGGAATTGGTATCATCGAAGCGATGGGATTATTTATTCTTCCTGCTCGTCTTGTTCGTCAAAGTAATGAAATAAAAGATTGTTTAGAGCACGAATATAATGATTCAATGATTATTGAAAAATATCCAGATTTAGAGGACTTTATTGAGATGATTCATACTTTAGAAAGAAAGTATGATAAAGAGACAATCGATAAAGATATTCGTGATTACATCAATGATGTTTGTAAAAATATCTTAATTAATACTGCAGTTTTTAAAGATACAATAGTTGGAAAAATTGGTCTTGATAGTTTTATAAGGAGTTTAAACTTATGATAAAAGAAAATGAATTAGTTGCTAAATTTGAATCAATATTCAAGAAGAAACCAGAGTTTTATTTAGATACTGGTGGTCGTTATGAAATTTGCGGAAATCACACCGATCATAACCATGGTTTATGCTTAGTTGCTAACGCAAGTTTAAGAGTTTGCTGTGTAGCAAATAAAAATGAAAAGATGGTTAATATTCAAAGTAAAGGATTCCCATTTATTAGTTTTAGTCTTAATGATTTAAGAGTTAATCCTAAAGAATATTCAACAACTCTAGCATTATGTAAAGGTATTCTTTTTAAGATGAAAGAAGATGGATATCAAATAGGCGGATTTGATATTTATATGGAAAGTGAAATTCCTGATGGAAGTGGCGTTAGTAGTAGTGCGGCAGTTGAATCACTTTTTGGATATTTAATTAGTTATTTATATAATGACGCCAAGATTCCTCCAATGGTCATCGCTAAAAATGGTCAATTTAGTGAGAACAATTACTTTCATAAACCATGTGGTTTATTAGATCAAATAGGTACCTCTTTTGATAGTAGTAACTTTATTGATTTTAAAGATATTAAAAATCCAGTAGTTACAACTCTTCCATTTAAACTTCCAGTTACTCTTTATTTAATCAAATCAGCTGGAACTCATAGTGGACTTACCAATTTATATGCAGCTATTCCAAGTTCAATGAATGAGATTGCTAAAAAGTTAGATAATAAAACTTATCTTAGAGATGTTTCTAACGTGGTTGATGTCTATGAAAAAATTGATAAACTTGATGCCGATGACCACGTTAAACGCATAGGAAAGCACTTCTTTTTAGAAAATAACAATGTTCGTGTTGCTCGTCGAGCAATTGAAGAAAATAATCTTGAAGACTTTTTTGGAGCAATTAGAGCTAGTCAATATAGTTCACTTCATAACCTTGAAAATACCTACGTTAAAGGGGAGTACAAAGATAGTCCTCAAGATATAATTGATCACGCAAGTGAGTTCTTAGGAAAGTATGGTGCGGTTAGAATTCATGGTGGTGGATTTAAAGGAACAGTAATTTGTTTTGTTAAAAATGAATTTACTAGTGACTTTGAAAAATACCTAAATAAAAATTATTTAAATAGATATTACAAAGTAAATATTAGCGATAAAGCTGTTAATTTTAAAAAATTATAAATTAAAACCCGATTAATAGTCGGGTTTTAATTTGCTTACAAGATATAGTTTAACAATTTATTTTAAAATGAATAAATTATCTTTTATTTATGCTTCCTTTTATATATAATTTGTGGGCTCGAGTGTCTTATCATGACTCACCACTCGTAAAATAAAACAGGAGGTTGTTTTTAGTTATGAAGAAGTTTTTTACTGTAAAGGTTATCACAACAAATGCACTAATATGTGCCTTATATGTTGTCTTAACGATTGTCTCGGGACCACTTGCCTTCAATGGTGGAGCGCTCCAAATTAGGGTTAGCGAATTATTAAATTTATTAGTTTTCTTTAATCCAATTTATACGGTTGGTTTAACACTTGGATGTTTATTAAGTAATATTATATCCATGTATGGTTGGCCTGATCTTGTCTTAGGAACAGGAGCAACCTTACTTGGTTGTCTTGCTATAATTCTTATTAGTAAAACAATAAAAAGTCTTTTAATTAGTAGTTTAATGCCAGTAATTTTTAATGCTTCAATTGTTCCAATTGTTGTTTATTTATACGATACTAGTATCCCATTAAACACCTTTTATTGGGTAAGTTTTTGTTGGGTTGGTCTTGGAGAAATTATAGTGTGTGTCATTATAGGTTATCCGCTTATCTTAACCCTCGCTAAAAAATATAAAGGTTTTTATGATATTATTAGTGCAACAAATCGTTACGATTTAAAGTGGTAAAGAGTATATTAATATAGAAAGTAAAAGAGTTATGAGCAAAGGTTTTTATTTAGAGATTTTACACGTTGATAAGAATTGTGGAGCAAGATATGGAATTTTACATACTCCTCATGGAGATGTCGAAGTTCCTATGTTTATGCCAGTTGGCACGGTTGGTAGTGTTAAAACTATTACTCCAGAAGAATTATATGAGATGCATAGTGGGGTAATCTTAGCGAATACTTATCACTTACACCTTAGACCAGGTGAAGATATTGTTAGTAAAGCTGGTGGCATTCAACGCTTTATGAATTATAAAGGACCAATGCTTACAGATAGTGGTGGATTCCAAGTTTTTTCACTGGCTAAAAGTCGTGATATTAAAGAAGAAGGAGTCACTTTTAAATCACATCTTAATGGTGATAAGATTTTCTTTTCACCTGAAATTGTTATTGGAATTGAAGAAAAAATCGGTGCGGATATTATCATGTCTTTTGATGAATGCATTCCATATCCTGCAACTTATAAGTACGCTAAAGATAGCACCTTAAGAACCTTAAGATGGGCTGCAAGAGGTAAAGCTGTTCATAAGCGTGATGATCAAGCACTTTTTGGTATTGTTCAAGGTGGAGATTATGAAGATCTTCGTAAATTATGCGCTGAAGAATTAGTCAAAATGGATTTTGATGGGTATTCAATTGGTGGAACAAGTATTGGTGAACCAAAAGAAAAGTGTTTTGAGATGATTGATTATGCAATTAAATATTTACCAAATGATAAACCACGTTATTTAATGGGTGTTGGTAGTTTAGACTATATGCTTGAAGGGGTTGCTAAAGGAATTGATATGATGGATTGCGTTTTACCAACGCGAATTGCTCGTCATGGAACCTTAATGACTCATAATGGACGTGTTAATATTAAAAATGAAAAGTATAAAGAAGATTTTTCAAGATTAGATGAAGAGTGCGATTGCTATACTTGTAAAAATTATACTAAAGCATATTTAAGACATCTTTATGTGAGTGAAGAACAACTAGCTCAACGTCTTTTAAGTATTCATAATTTAAGATTTTTAATCTCAATTATGGAAGGTGCTCGTGAAGCAATTAAAGAAGATTGTTTCTTAGAATATAAAGATGAAGTTATTAAAAAGTATGGAGATAAGCGAGGATTTTAAATATGGATATTGAATTATTTAACTATGATCTTCCTGAAGAACTTATTGCTCAAGAACCAAGCAAAGTTCGTGACGAATGTCGTTTAATGGTCGTTAATCGTGAAAATGAGACTTATGAAGATAAACATTTTTATGATATATATGATTATTTAAAGAAGGGTGATGTTTTAGTTCGTAATAACACAAAAGTTATTCCAGCTCGTCTTTTTGCTACTAAAGAAGGAACTGGAGCCCAAGTTGAAGTTCTTCTTCTTAAAGATATTGGTAACGATACTTATGAATGTCTTTGTGGAAACGCTAAAACAATTAAAGAAGGAACTATTCTTCATTTTAAAGATGATATTTTAATTGGTGATTGTGTAAAAGTTTTAGATGAAGGAATTCGTCATATTCATTTTAAATATAAAGGTATTTTCTTAGAGGAACTTGATAAGATTGGTTTAATGCCTCTTCCTCCATACATTCATAAACAAGTTGATGATAATAATAAATATCAAACAGTTTATGCTAAAGTCGAAGGAAGTGCGGCAGCTCCTACTGCTGGTTTCCATTTTACTGAAGAACTTTTAGCCAAACTTGCTAAAAAAGGTGTTGAGATTGTTGATATTACTTTAAATGTTGGTTTAGGAACTTTCCGTCCAGTCAAAGTTAAAGATACAAAAGATCACGTGATGCATAGCGAATTTTTTCATGTAAGTGAAGAAGCGGCTAAAGCTTTAAATAAAGCAAAAGCAGAAGGTAGACGAATTGTCGCATGTGGGACTACAAGCGTTAGAACGCTTGAAGCGGTTTACTCAAAATATGGAACTTTTAAAGCATGTGCAGAAGATACTAAAATCTTTATTGAACCAGGATACGAATATAAAGCAGTTGATGCCTTAATTACTAACTTTCATTTACCAAAATCAACTTTAATTATGCTTGTTAGTGCTTTTATGGGTCGTGAATTTACCTTAAAATGCTATAAACATGCAGTTGATGAACGTTATCGATTCTTTAGTTTTGGAGATGCAATGTTCATTTATGGTAAATACGATTATAAAAAGGAAAATAAATAAAAATAGAAGCGTATAAATCGCTTCTATTTTTTTATAAACTTCTTGCCCAATTATTAATATTAACTTCGCCTTCAATCTTTTTTAAACCTGTTTCGCTAGGAACTAGTAAGACTGGAACGTGAGAAATTTTTAATTCCTCAAAGATCTTTTCGTTTTCTTTATCATCCCAATTAATCTCTTTATAATTAACGTTATATTTTTTTAAAAATATTTTAGCAGTATGACAATGTGGGCAATTGGTTAAGGTTAATAGACTTAAATCTTTAATTTCCATAATTTTCTCCTTTTGTGATTTTAATTTATCATATTGTTTCATTAATAAAAAATAATATGCTTAAAGATGCTTAATTGATTATTTTTAACTCTAGTATGCTAAAATAAACGTATGGATAAAGTTAATTATTTTAAAGAATCAACTAAAGAGTATCGTGAGTTAAGAAAAGAAAATGGCAATAAAAAACCTGATCTATTAATTCACATTTGTTGTGGAGCATGTTCATGTTATCCGCTTATCTTTTTACATGATTTATTTAATGTAACTATCTTATTTTCTAATTCGAATATTTATCCAAAAAGTGAATATGATCTTCGTTTAGCTAATTTAAAGAAGTATGTTGATATTATTAATAAAGAATTTAATGAAAATATAAAGATTATTGAAGACACCTATGATTATGATGAGTTTAAAAAAGATTTAATTCCATATAAAGATGAAAAAGAGAATGGAAATCGATGTCATATTTGTATTACAAAGCGTTTAAAGAGTTTATTTGAGTATGCTAGTAAGCATGATTATCATCTTGTAACGACAGTTATGTCGATTTCAAGAAATAAGGATGTTGATTTTTTAAATAAAACCGGACTTGCTTTAAGTAAAAATTATAAAGGTGTTACTTATTTTGTTAGTGATTTTAAGAAAAATAATGGTCAAGATTATGGAGTTCTTTTAAGTAAAAAATTTGATATATATCGTCAAGATTATTGTGGTTGTGAATTTTCAAGAATGGAAGAATAATACAAAGTTAATTATAAAAATTATTATGTTGTATAATTAGTGAGTTATGAGGAAAAACTATGGCAAATAAGTATGATATTTTAGAAATTAGCGAACGTGCTAAAAATGATAAAGAGATTGGTAGTGTCGTAATTAATGGATGTGTTGGTACTTTTCGCAATGATTATCATGTCTTAATTAGTTTTCCTAGCGTCAGTGAATATTTAACAAAAACAGCGACTGAATATTTAAATTACAGTCGTATTTTAGGACCAAAACCATACTTAAGTTCAGTTCTTCATTGGCTTTTTAATAATGATTATCAAGAAATTACTAGAAACAAGAACATCTTAGAAGCGGGAACAATTGGTGGAACTGGAGCTGTTTTTGATGTTTTTAAGTATCTTGGTGATAATAGTGGGGCGGTTATTTTAAGTGATATTTGTTGGCCTAATTATTTTACGATTGCTCGCCAATGTAAGACGACAAGTTATACTTACCCTCTTTTTAAAGATAATAAATTTAATTTAAAAGGTTTAGAAGATTCCATAATTAAGTCTCTTGAAGAACATGATAGAGTTTTAATAGTTATTAATGATCCTTGTCAAAATCCAACTGGATACTCTATGACAGATGAAGAATACATCAATCTTTTTTATCTATTAAATAAATATAATACTAAAGCAAAAAATGTAGATATCATCTTTGATATTGCTTATATTGAGTTCTCTAGTAAAAAACCTATTTTATATAAATATTTAAAGTCAAATTATAACTTTAATGTTTATCTTGCTTTTAGTGCTTCAAAAACATTTGGAATTTATGGACTTCGTTGTGGGGCACTTATTGGCTTTATGAAGAGTAAAGAAGAAAATGAAGTTGTAACCGATGCGATTGCTGATGTTGCTCGTGGATCTATCTCATCTCCTAACGCAGGAGCAATGGGGGCTTTAACTTCATTATTTAATGATGATAAAGCAGTTGAAGATATGCGTAATAAACTTATCGAAGAGAGAAATTATTTAAAAGAAAGAGCAACAAGATCTCTTCAAATTCTTAAGGCTAATTCGATAGATTTTCTTCCATACGATAGTGGATTCTTTATTACAATTAAAACAAGCAAAAACGCTTATGCTTTAAGTGATCAACTTGAAAAAATGCATATTTATCTCGTCCCAATCAGTGATTCTTTGATTCGTATTGCTGTCTGTAGTCTTTCAATTAATGAGGTAGAAATCATTGCTCGAGCCATCAAAAATTTGTGCCTTTAGGTGCGCTTTTAAGGTTTTAAAAAAGGCAAAAATTTTAAAAAATTGGTGTTAAAAAGCTTCTTAAGCGAAAAAATAAGAAAAGGGACATTATAAAAAAATGTCCTTTTTTTCTTACTTTTTCTTGACTTTATATTACATATAAGAGTACAATCCTAGTT
>DAIODM010000006.1:0-47113 GCA_036746835.1 Candidatus Onthovivens sp.
AGTACTCCAATCCCACACAACGGATGCCGTCCACCAAAGAGACCAAGAGGATAATCAAAATATGGCAGAGAACGAAATTAAAATTGCTCACCCATTCGAAAAATGCAATTTCAAACTTGCATTTGAGAGTAAGGAAGAGAACTATGCTAAAATTGTAGCTGAGCCTTTAGAAAAAGGGTTTGGTATTACCCTTGGTAACGCTCTACGTAGAGTTTTACTCAGTGCTTTACCAGGAACTTCGGTCTATGCGGTAGAGGTAGAAGGTGCAGTCCATGAGTTTACTGCCCTCGATGGTATTGAAGAAGATTTAACACAAATCATCTTAAACTTAAAAACACTTGTTTTAAGAAGTGATACCATTAGTGAAGCTGAGTATACAATTAATGTTGATGAAAAAGGTCCAAAAACCTTAAAAGCTGGCGATCTTGTTGCCCCAACCGGTATCGAGATTGTTAATAAAGATTTAGTTATTTGTAATATTGCTGATGGTGGTCATTTAAAGGCTACATTACATATTAGAAATGGTCGTGGTTTTGCAACTAGCGAAGAAAACAAAGTCTATCCTCTTCCAGTTCATTCAATCACTACCGATAGTAACTATTCTCCAATTGATAGAGTCAATTATAAAGTTGAAGGAACTCGTGTCGGACATGATTCCCGTTATGATAGATTAACTCTTGAAGTTTGGACAAATGGAGCCATCTCTCCAGTCGATGCAATTGCTCTTGCTACCAAGATTTTAATGAATTATTTCGCTAATTTCTTAGATTTAAATAAGAAGTTTGATGAACTTAATCTCACTAAAGATCCAGAAGTTAAGAAAGAACAAACATTCGAAAATGTTTCAATCGAAGATCTTGATTTCAGTGTTCGTAGTAGTAACTGCCTTAAACGTGCAGGAATTACAACCGTTGCTGAACTCACCGAAAAGACTGAAGCTGAGATGATGAAAGTTAGAAACCTTGGTAAGAAATCCCTTAAAGAAGTTAAGGAAAAACTTGCTTCAATGGGTTTAAGTTTCAAAGATAGTAAGGAGGAATAGACGATGCAAATCGGAAGAAAAAATGTTCATGGTAAAGGTGGTGTTCGTTTCAAGACTCCTTATACCGCGAGTAAAAAGAAAGCTCAAGTTCGTAATTTAGTTACTGAACTTATCGTTAATGAAAAGGTTACCATTACTAAAGGAATGGTCAAAGATGTTGTTAAAGAATTTGATCATATGATTACTTTAGCTAAGAAAGGTGACTTACATAGTAAACGATTAGCTGCAGCTGTTGTGAAAGACTATAAAGTTGATGAGAAAACCACAGCTTTAGATAAATTATTCAATACTTTAGGAAAGCAATTCGCTGACCGTAAAGGTGGATATTTAAGAGTCTTACATGTTGCCCCTCGTAAAGGTGACAACTCACCATGCTGTGTCTTAATTTATTCTAAGTAATAGCTCTAAAAGAACCCAAAACATCAAGTTTTGGGTTTTTATGTGGTTATTTTAGCGTCTATTTCTTTATAATTTAAAATTAAATGATATACTAAACAATGCTTAATTATTACTTTTTATTTTATAGTATAATTAAGATATAAATTTATGTGGACAGATGGAATTCAATCATATTATGCGTGTTTTGTAGGATTAATAATTTTCTTTGCCTTTGTGGCAATTAATAGAGTAGTCCCAAAACGTATTAGAGTTATTTACTATGTACAAATAGTTTTAATTTTTGTGTGTTTAATTGTAACCTGGCTCGATTATAATTTTAAAATCGATACCGGAAATATAAATAAAGAAGTTGCTCGAACTATAACTTTAACTATAAGTTATGCTTTAAGTCCTGTAGCAGCAGCCTTATTTGCAATCGTTTATATTAAGCATTTAAATGGATATAATCGTACATTTTTGATTCTTCCATTTTCAATTAATCTAGTTTTACTGATTGTTAATATCTTTACTGGTATTATTTTTAAAGTTAATGCAAATGGCGACACAATTAGAGGACCAATCTTCTTTATTCCATTTTTAACTTGTTTTATTTATATGATTTGCTTAATTTACTTTAGTGTTAGCGAAAAAGAAAACCGTAATAAAACTTATGAAATTGTAATTCAAAGCATCAATACTATTATTATTACGAGTAGTGTTCTATTAGAAATTTTCTTAAATTTACATTTCTTGCTTTGGCCAACAATTTTTATTGCTTCTATTTTCTATTATATTGAATTATCACTTCAGTTTATTCTTCAAGATAACTTAACTGGAGCTTTAAGTGAAGTTGCTTTTGAATATTTCTTAAACATAAATCGAGGACATAGTGGTGTTATTAGTCTTATTGATATTAATGATTTATCAATTATTAATAATAAATATGGAAAAGATGTTGGTGATAGTGTTTTAGTCGCTTGTGTTGGTGCACTTTTAAGAACTAAAAATAAGAAGATGTTCTTATATCGTATGAAAGATGATCAATTTGTTCTTGTTAGTCGTGATGAAGATATTGAAGATGTTAACGATATTTTAGAAAAAGCGCGTGAAAACGTTTCGCTCGTTAATGGCTTTAAACCAACATTTGCTTATGGAAGTAGTATTTTCCATAGTAATGATCGTTTAGAAGAAAAAATTAAAGATGCACAAAAGATAATGGAAATTAATAAAACTCATATTAAAAAAGTTAATATTCGTGATTAAGCCTCTTATTTGTTATTATCTAAAATCTCCGCTATTATATTAGCGGAGGTTTTATTTATGGACAACAAGAAAGTAGTTATTATTGGAGATGGTGCTGTTGGTTCAACGATTGCTTATACCTTATTTACTAAGAGTTATATTGATGAAATCGATATAATTGATGTTAATAAAGATAAAGTAATGGGAGATGTTCTTGATATGAATCAAGGAATGTCTTTTGTTGCTAATAAAACAATTAAAGTAGGTGAATACACTGATATTAAAGATGCTGATTTGTTAATTATTACCGCAGGAGCTGCACAAAAACCAGGTGAAACACGTATTGATTTATTAAATAGAAATATTAATATTTTTAAATCTATTCTTGATAATGTAAAACCTAATTTAAATGATCGACTTATCGTTTTAGTTGTTAGTAATCCAGTTGATATATTAAGTTATTTTACTTATAAATATTTAAAAATTGATTCACGAAGAGTAATAGGCAGTGGAACTGTTCTTGATTCATCAAGATTAAAAGTTCTTTTAAGTGAAGATACTAAAATTGATGCCCGTAATATTCACGCTTATGTAATTGGCGAACATGGTGATTCTGAAGTTATGGCTTTTAGTGCCTCTTCAATTGCTGGTATTCCTGTTAAGGATTATTGTAAAACATGTGGAAAATGCAATATGAAACGTCTTGAAAATCTTGAAGAGATTGAAAAGAATGTAAAGAATGCTGCTTATGAAATCATTAATAAAAAAGGTGCTACCTTTTATGCCATTGGTTTATCAGTTGAGCGTATTAGCGATACCATTTTAAATAATCAACACAGTGTTTTAACTGTAAGTAGTTATATTGAAAGCGAATTTAGTGGTCAGATTAAAGATGTTTATATTAGTCTTCCTTGTGTTGTTGGTCGAGAAGGAATTGAAAAACGCCTTCAAGTCAGTTATGCGCTTGATGAAGGCGTTCGTTTAATTGAATCAGCAAAGAAACTTAAAGATAGTTTTGATGAATTGCATCTTTCTTAACGAGATAAATATTTATAAAGAAGAGCAATATCATCTTTATCTAGATATAATGCGAGTTTATTGACGTCAATTTCATAATCTAATTTATTCGCACAATAAAGTTCAACTATATTTTTAAGGGTTTCGTGACTCACAAAAGGCAAGAAGTAATTAACTTCTTCGCCTTTTTTTAGTGAATCAATAAATAAATTATCAATTGATTCACTTTTTAAAAAGGGAAGAAGATCTTTAAGTTCAGTGTCTTTATAGCATTTTTCTTTTGATGAGAGAATTTTAATTAATAAATCATTTAGTTCTTCCTCATTAAGAAAAGGAATAAGTCTTTTTAAGGATTCCATTTTATTTACCTCTCGAAATAAAAGTAAGTAATCTATTTAATCTTTTAATATTTAGTAATGATGTTTGATCTTTTTTAGTTTCATTAACTTCAATCATCTTTTCAATGATTTCTTTTTCTTCTTTCATATAGTGCCTCCTAAATAAGCACTTATAGAATAAAAGATAAACAATATATTTACTGCCAAATACTCTTTAAGTTCAGGTAAATCTCTTTTACATTTTTTATATTTAAAGTTCAGTGTCTTTAATGTAAAATAATGGAATGAATAAATTTATTGTTTTTGATCTTGATGGAACTTTAATTAATACCGTAACTGGAATTACAGTTGCTGTAAATAATACTTTAGCCCACTTTGGCTACAAGTATCATTATACTAGCGATGAAGTAGTTACTTTTTTAGGACATGGAGCACGTTATTTATATAGTTGTGCGACTAAAAAAGAAAAGATTAGTGATGAAGAATATAGTTATTTTGAAATTGAATATGTAAAGACCCAAGGAATCAGCGAAGTTTATCCTGAAGTTATTGATTCCTTAAATAAGATGACCATTATGGGAGTTAGTTTATTAATTTACTCTAATAAACCTAATGGTGCGCTTCAATATTTAATTCGTGATAAAATGCCTACTATTAAATTTAGTGCTGTTCAAGGAAATGTAAGTGAATATCCAACTAAACCAGATGCAACTTTATTAAATAAAATATTAGATGAATTACATTTAAATCCTAATGATGGATTTTATGTTGGCGATAGTAACGTAGATATAGAAACTGCTCGTAACGCAAAATTAAAAGCAGTGATCTTAAATTATGGTTATGGTAATAAAGAGAAAATAAAAGAAGCAAAGCCTGATTTTGTTTTCGAGAAATTTAGCGATTTATTTAAATTAATCTAAGCACCTTAAGTGGTGCTTTTCTTTTGGTTTTAATAGTGTAATTTAAAAGCACTTAGTATAAAATAAGTTTATGGAAAAAATATTACGAGAAAATTATATCTTCAAAAAGAAATGTCTTTTAATTTTGCTTTATCTATTTTATATAAATGATATTGATTATAAAAATATCCTTTTTAGAAATTTTGGTTTTCACTTTGATCCTACTTGTGATTTTAAGGTAATTGTTACTAGTAAAAAAGAACACGTTCATAAGTATATTGTTCATATTTTTAATAATACCTTAAGTAGTGAAGATCTTAAAAAACTCGATGTAATGGGTAATGTAAACATTATTAAAGTTTCAAATAATTGCTTAGATGAAAAAGTTTATAAACCAAACGCCAGTTTAAATATTTATTTTGATGAAGCAAACTTTATTGCTTGTGGTTATATTGAAGGAAATTTGACTGAATATACCCTTTTAAAAGATAGTAAGAGTGTTTTTAAAGAAGAATTGCTCTTTAATTTAAGTAATGCAAAAGAAGGAAAAGGTGCTAATAATAGTGCTGAATCTTTTGTTCTTTGGCTTTTAAGACTTTATAGTTATGAACTTCCTCTGGATTTAGTTTTAGGTGCTGGAATTAATATGGATTATGGTGCCAAAGATTGGAATTCACTTGTTGAAGCTCTTAACCTTGATTTCTATAAAAATGATGAATTAATGGTTAGTCAAATTAAGCATTATGTTGGTAACGAACTCTTTGTTTCTAGTAAATTAATTAAGACTAATGGTTTTAATGTTTATGATTCGCTAAATACTGAACTTTATCTATTTAAAGAAGCAAAAACCTTTAATGATCCAGATACAAATTTATATTCAATTGTTAATTTTTTAGAGCGTAAAAATGAAAAGATTAATATTATTACTTATAACTATGATACAAATCTTGAGTATTTATTGAGAAAACGAGATTTGCACTATAATTGCATCTACGATACAACCTCCTTTATCACTAAAGAAGCGAAAGTGGATATTTTCCACGTTCATGGTCTTCTTCCATTTGATAAAGTAAATGAAACAAAGTATACTAATTCTCTTATATTCAATGAATCGGAATATTTCTATTTATATAACAACCCTTATTCATGGAATATTGAAAAGCAGCTCAATGATTTTAACTTCAATTGTTGTTTATTTATTGGTATTAGTTTAACTGATCCAAACATGAAGCGACTTCTTGAACTTGCGACTAACTATCTTAAATTTAATTTTATCTTCATGAAGAAACAAAAAGATTACAATCCTAAAGTTTATCGAGATGTAACTAATTATTTCTTTACTTATGATTTAATTACAATTTGGATTGATGATTTCACTGAAATTAACAACTGGTTAACATTAATTTAATGGAGGATTAACTTATGAAAATTTCAAAAGAAGTAGAGAAGGCTATTAAAGAAAATAAGCCTGTTATTGCCCTTGAATCAACGATTATTACTCATGGAATGCCATATCCAAAAAATGTTGAATGTGCTTTAAGTGTTGAAAAAGTCATTCGAGATAATGGTGCCATTCCTGCAACTATCGGTTTAATTAATGGCGAAGCTATTATTGGATTATCCGCTGAAGAAATTGATGAACTTGCTCGTCATAAAGATGTTCGTAAAACTAGTAGAAGAGATCTTCCTATTGTTTATGCTACTAAAGCATGGGGTGGAACAACTGTTACTACAACTATGTTACTTGCGGAACAAGCTGGAATTAAGTTCTTTGTTACTGGTGGAATTGGTGGAGTTCAACGTGGTGCTGAAAAGACTTTTGATATTAGTAGTGATTTAAATGAACTTGGAAATACTAGTGTTTGTGTTATTTGCGCTGGTCCTAAAGCAATTCTTGATCTTCCAAAAACAATGGAAATTTTAGAGACTAAAGGTGTTCCAGTTATTGGCTATAAAACTGATATGCTTCCTGCTTTCTTTACCCGAACTAGTGAATGCAAAGTTGATTATAACGCAAAGACTCCTGATGAGATTGCTTTAATTTGTAAAGAAAAATGGAATAATCACCTTAATGGTGGTGTTCTTGTTGCAAATCCAATTCCTGAAGAATATTCAATGGATCCAAAGTTTATTAATAAAGCCATTGAAGAAGCTCTTAAAGAAATGGATGAAGCTGGAATTAAAGGGAAAGACGAGACTCCATATTTACTTGGTAAGATTGTTGAACTTACTAAAGGTAAGAGTCTTGAAGCAAATATTCATCTTGTTTTAAATAATGCCTTACTTGGCAGTCAAATTGCAAAAGCTTATTATAAGAAATAAATATGTCAATTCTATTTATTGGTGGTACAAATATCGATTATATTGCGACTAGCTATAAACCATTAATTCATCATTCTTCTAATATTGGAAAATTAGAGATTAGTTATGGTGGAGTTATGCGTAATGTAGTTGAAAATTGTGCTCGACTTGGTGCAAAATGTGATTTTATTACCATCGTTGGTAATGATGTTTTTGGTACTCAAGTTCGTAAATATATGGAAGATTTAGGAGTTAATTTTTATTCTCCAAAGACTGATACATCAACTTCTTCTTATATTGCAATCAATAATAATGATCATGATATGGAACTTGGTATTAATGATATGAGAATTGTTGAAGAACTTAATCCAACTTATTTAAAATCATTAAAGCCTTTATTAGATAGTCATGAATATATCTTTTTAGATAGCAATTTATATCCAGAAGCAATTGATTATCTTTTTGAAAATTATCCTAACCATAAATTCATAATTGAAGGCATTAGTGCTACGAAGATTTTACGTTTTAGACCTCAATTAAGTAAGATATATATGGTTAAATGCAATCTTTATGAAGCCCGTTCTTTAATGGGTATGCCAGAAGGATTTGCAAAAGAAATAGCTAAAAAGATTTTAGATGCTGGATGTAAAACAGTTGTTATTTCGCAAGGTAAAGGCGATATTTACTATGGAGAAAATGGTACGGTTGATTGTGTTGAAGTAAATAGTAAAGATAATTTTAAAGGCAACACAACTGGTTGTGGCGATGCTTTATTTGCTGGTATTGCTGACCATCTTAGTGAAGGCTATAGTTTAAAAGAATCGATAGAATTTGGTACTAAATTAAGTTTATTAACTTTAGAAAGTGTTAAAGCAAATAATCCTGATGTTTCTAAACTCAAATACAAACATAAAAACTAAGATATTTTAATTTTTGGATTATTTAAAAATATTTTGCATATTTATTTGCATTTAAAGTAAAGGAAGTATAATATAGTTAAGTCATAAAGAGTTGGGATTAGAGACAAGCTCATGAGTCCCACGACAACCTGACAATCTATACTTTGTTAAGGTGCCAAAGCTTGTACGATGACTTTGTAAATCTGTATCGCTAGTGAAACACTCTAGACAGACACAATGAAGACGACTTTTCCATCAAGTTGTCCTTAAAGAAAAAATAACGGTTTAGCTCTATGCTAAACCGTTTTTATTTATTAAATTGATATGGCGTTAGGGTCTTTATGGAAAGGATCTTTTTTATTGATGTGATCGTAAAAAAGAATACCTTTTAAATGATCAAGTTCATGTTGAAAAACAATAGCTTCATATCCATTAAATGAGCGTTCTTCATCTTTTTTAGTAACAACATTATAAGCTTTAAAAGTAACTTTATAGTTACGGTAGACATATCCTGGATGTTCACTATCAACTGAAAGGCAACCTTCGCCACCTTCAAGATAAGCAAGTCGCACTGATTCGCTAATAATTCGTGGGTTCATAAAACCATAAGTATGTTCGTTGCCTTCTTCATCTTTAAAGTAAATTGCGAGCATATCTTTATTAATTCCAATTTGAGGAGCAGCTAAACCAACACCAGCACGAACATTATTTTTCTCTGCCCATTCAGGATCTTGAGATTTTTTAAGATAATCAATCATCATAAGAAGAGTATTAGTGAGTTTTTCATCATGAATATCTTCAATTGGAGTAGATTTTTCTCTTAAACTTTTTTTGTTATCTTTAACAATAGTAAATATTTCCATATGACTATTATAAAGCAAAAATTCTTAATTATTAAAGAAATATGATAGAATATTGATTATGAATATAAAGTTACTTGATGATTCAATTATTCTTAAAGATTGTATAAAGAATTCTAAAGAATATTTAACCTTACTTGAAAAGAATAAAGCTTTAGAAAATAGTGATGAAGTTAAAATTCTTTCATATAAAAAAGATATGGCAATTCTCTCTTATGAAGATACATTAAAACATTATGATAAAAATAGTATTGAGGTTTTAAAAGAAGAGAAGGCGATGAGTGCTGCTATTTATAATTTAAATAACCATCCTCTAGTTAAAGAGTACAATTTAGCCTTTCGTGACGTAAATAAAATTTATCAAAAGATAAATAATGAATTATTTAGTTTTTATAAAGGAACAAAATTATGATTAGAATTGTAGGCGGATTTTATAAACATCGATTGATTGATCAACCTCCTATGGAGATTACAAGATGTACAAAAGATATTGCTAAAGAAGGATTATTTAATTCACTTGGTGATATTACAAATAAATCTTTTTTAGATTTATTTAGTGGAAGTGGAGCAATTGGAATTGAAGCATATTCTCGTGGAGCAAGACCAGTTTATCTTAATGATAATAGTCGCGAAGCAAAGCGAACTATTATGCGAAACTTGTTATCTTTAGGAATTTTTGATGTTAATGTTTATGGACTTAAAGATTTAGATTGTTTAATTGAATTAAATCGTGATAAACAAATAACTTTTGATATAGTATTTCTTGATCCACCCTATGCTTTTAAAGTAACTAATAGTTATCTTGATGGAATGAGAGATTTAAAGATTATTGATGATTCATCATTAGTTATTATTGAAAGTGATGATCCTTTAGACCTTAATGACTTTAAAGATTATAATGTAAAAGTCTTAAAGTATGGTAAAACATTAATGAATTTATTAAGGAGAAAATAGTATGAAATTAGCAGTATATCCAGGAAGTTTTGATCCAATTACAATTGGTCATATTGATATTATTGAACGTGCCTCTAAAATTTTTGATAAAGTTATTGTTTTGATTGCAATAAATCCTAATAAACGTTATCACAATTCGGTTGCTGAACGACTTGAAATGACTCGTGAAGCGTGTAAAGAATTTAAAAATGTTGAAGTTGATAGTTATGAAGGACTTACTGTTGATTATGCTCATAAAGTTCATGCTCAAGCACTAATCCGTGGCCTTCGTGTTGTTAGTGATTTTGAATATGAATGGCAATTATTTAGTGCGAATGAATATATTGCTCCAGATATTGAAATGGTTTTCTTTATGGCTCGTAAAAAGACTTCTTTTATTTCTTCATCAACTATAAATGAGATGTTCGCTAATGGAGTAGACATTAGCGAATTAGTTCCTCCAATTGTTTTAGAAACATATAAAAAGAAAAATAAAAAATAGGCAAATTAAAAGGATTAAGACATACGTTCTTAATCCTTTTTTATTTTGTTCGATAGTTGAACAACTATTCAACTGTTAGAATTTACTTCTTAATCTTGAAATCATTAAGTCCATACCAGGCTTGTGCTAAGAACTGAGCACGAGTGACTTCGTTGGTATTATAGGTTGAACCAATTTCGAAGAAGACAGTGTTAGCAAGATAATTCCAACCAACGCCATTACTTGAAACGTTATCAGTTAAATCAAATAAGATAACACATGGAACATGAATACTATTAACATCTTTTAAGAAATTATCAATGTAACCTTTTAATGTTGTTTGAGAAGCACTTTCAAGGTTAGTGTAGTAAGTGTTACGAGTTCCGAATGTTTCCATATCCTCAAATAAAGTTGAGTGATCATCTAAGATATATTCGAAAGCTTTCTTTTGGGTATAGTAATCGCTAGCATCTCCCATATCTTGGTTGCAAATAATTGACCAAGTTTTATATGTTTGATTAGCTTGAGAAGCATCACCTAAATTATAAGTGGTGGTCCAGTTATCTCTTAATTGTTCTAATGCATCACTGATGTTCTTGCAATATTCACAATCGGATTGAGCAAAGACAAGGAAGAATTTTTCACCATAAGTTTTTTTGAAATTATCTAAATCATCTTTGGTGTATTTGGAATTACCATTTTTGTAACCTTGTGCTTTTTCATATCCTGTAAAGAATTTATCAACTTCGCTAGTTCCTTTATAGGCATCATCAAGACTTAATTGAACGCTTTTATAATAATCAAGTCCATCGCTTGAACCGCTACTGGCACTTTGAATTGCTTTTGTGATTGAAGGAATTGAGAAAATAACTGCAAAGATAACACCAACAATTAAAAGTGGTTGAACCCAAGCAGTTTCTTTAATCCATCTCCAAATAGCAACGAATGGAGCAGCAATCTTTTTTAAAATTTCCATTTAACGTCCTCCACGACAATATATACGCTTTAAAAATATACCATTTTACTGGTTTTTTCGCAACTTTAAATTATTAATTTAAAGTCTTCGTATATTATAGTGCAAAAATGCTTGCGTTGTTGTAGAAAATCAAAAATTTTTGTTATATCATATTCATTACATTATGTATTATTTCGAAAGATTTAAGAAAAAAGTTATAAATTATCTCTACGATCATCCTGTAAAGAAGAACGTTTTAGAGTTGACGTATGTAACAATTATTACGCTCCTATCGTCATTTCTCTTTAGTTTTGGATTCAATGCTTTTACTAATCCTAACTTTGCTGCAATTGAAGCTGGTGGAGTAGATTTAAGTAATGTTTTGATTCATCAATTGTCATCCTGTGGTGCAAGTGGATTATCACAATCAATTCTTATGATTATGAAAATGAGCGGAATGACTTGGTTAACTGATGAAACAAATGCAAATATTATGTATTGGGTCTTATATTTTGCGGTTAATATTCCATTATTACTTCTTGCTTGGTTTGGAATTGGAAAAAGATTTGCAATATTTACTTGTTTAAACGTTGCGGCAGCCTCTGTTTTTGGTATTCTTTTAAAGAGTTCAGATCCAACGTACTTTATGAATCAAATTAGCCGTTTATTTATTGAGCAACCTCTTGGTAGAGTTGTTTTTGCAGGATTATTTACTGGCCTTTCTAGTGGCTTGGCTTATATGATAGAAACTTCGGCTGGTGGAGCTGATATTGCAAGTTATTATATTAGTGAAAAGAAAGGTATTTTAGTTGGAAAATATAGTTTAATTATTAATATCTTTATTATTGCTTTATTCGGTATTTTAAGTATGATTCAACAACCTGCTGTTTTTAATACTGCGGCTGTACCATTTGGAACTGCTCTTACGATTTTCTTATATACCTTAGTTTACATGGTTGTTGCAACAACTACAGTAGATAAGATTAATACTCAAAACACGAAAGTCCAAGTTCAAATTATCACTAGTCAAAAGAATTTAAGTAATAGTATTATTGCTGCTTTACCTCATAGTTGCACAATATTAAATGGTTATGGTGGATATAGTCTTGAAGGAAAGTATATTCTCCTAATGACGATTCGCAAAAAGGAAGTTAATAAATTACTTAATATTTGCAAAAAAGAAGATCCAAAATCATTCGTCGATGTGATTCCTCTCGACAACGTTTATGGAAAATTCTATCGGAAGAAAATTAAATAAAAAGAACGATTGAATCGTTCTTTTTTAATGGCGGAGAAAGAGGGATTTGAACCCTCGCAGGTTATGCGCCTCTATCAGTTTTCGAAACTGACCCCTTCAGCCGCTTGGGTATTTCTCCAGCGTCTTAAATTATACCAACAATAGTATCTTTCTAAAAGTGGGAAAAAAGTTTATTATAATTAAGTATGAATATACTTAATTTTGTTGATGTACCAAATAGCGATAGTGCTATTGCGATATTAGTTGTTGTTATTTCTGTTATTGCCTTCCTTCTTTTAGCAATTATTATATTGGTTGCTAAATATATTTCTAACAACAAGGCTATTGTTGATCACTATAGATTATTCGTTAGTGATCGTATTTTTATTGTTAATTTAAAAGATCAGGTTGTTGATTACTTTGATTTTGATGAATTAAGAAAAATTCAAACAATGTCTTATATTGATTTTTTGAATTTCTTTCCAGATGCTGATCAAAATTCTATTAGACAATATATAACTCAATTATTATCGATTGATTTTGATGCAAATAGTGAAGATGCTGTTTGTATCACAAATATAAATAGTGTAGTTGGTAAGCATAAATTTGTTAGTCGTGCTTTATTTAAATGCAAGCAAGTTGATAAAGATAAACAAACCGTTTATTTAGAGAGGAGTAGATTAATTCATACTCCAATTGAACACAAATCATCAAATAAAAAGAACGTTAAACACGATATTTATGATTTAGGTGTTATTAAGAAACTTTATGATGATGGTAGATTTAATAAAGGATCGATGTATATTTTTAGGTTTTATTTAAGACCAAATACGATTAATTATATTAATGAATTTGCTTTAAGAATGTTTATTGTTGATTCTTTATATTCAATTACAAACAATAGTATATCTTATTTCTTCTTCAGTGGAGGAAATCTTGAATTTTCAATTCTTGATACTCGTCAATTTAACGATTATCAAATGTCGAGATTTACTTTTGATATGGTCCATCAAATTGATAAATATTTAGAGATTCGTGGTCTTGATCAAGTTTATGGATATAACGTTTGTAGTGCTCAAGTCAGTGATTTACCTCTTTACTTCGATAATGCTTATGATGCTTTAGATAAATTATTTAAGACAGCAAAGGCTATTAATCGTAAGGTTTCTACTTATAAGAGTGATATGAATGAAGATTCAATTATCGAATCTACATACAAAGTTGAAATATCACGTATTATTAAAGATAAAGATTTTGATGTTAATTTTTCACCTTTCGTTCATGTTACAAATTCAAGAGTATCAACTACTGGTTATCTAGCTGGAGTTAACTTCCATAGTAACTTAATTGATGATTCTCATAGTGTCTTTGAACATGCTGGAGAATATGACCTTACAGGTGATTTATTATCCTTAATTTGTCGAAAAATTATCCCGCCATTTATTTCTCAATCAACAAATGTTAGCACTCAAAGATTAGGAATTGAGGTTACTTATAAAGACTTAGGTGAAATTCTTAAAGTTGTCTCGCATATTTCAAAAGCTAATACAGTAAAAATTGTCTTCATGATTAATAGTGTTGAGTTTATTGATATTGAAGATGATCCAAATATCCCGGTTATTTTCAAACAAATTCGTGAAAAAGGTTATGAAGTTGGTGTTGTTGTTAAGCAAGATGATTATGTACTTAAAGGTGACACTTATAATCAATTTGATTACTTCTTCATTGATCCGGAAGTTGAAAATAATGTAAAGATTGATTCAAGAAGTTTCATTAAAGCAAAGAGTGTCTTTGATAACTTAATGAAATTTAATAAACCGGTAGTAGCAATTAATATACCAACCTTCCAAGGTATAGAATTACTTTCAAAAATAGGTATTAAAGACTTCAATAGTGAAGCAATTGGCAAGAAAGATAAGATGCTTCTTCCAGTTGATTCCAAGATTAATAAACGATTATTAACAATGGTTAAGTAAAGGAAAAATTTATGGAAAAACAAGAAATTCAAAATAAAGATATTACTCCACGTGATGTGGATTTTGCTCAATGGTATACCGATGTTTGTAAAAAAGCTGAACTTATGGATTATAGTGATGTAAAAGGATTCATTATTTATCGTCCATATGGTTATGCAATTTGGGAACAAATTCAAAAATGGATGGATGCTGAATTTAAGAAGAATGGTGCTGAAAATGTTTATTTACCATTAGTTATTGCAAGCAGCCAATTCCAAAAAGAAAAAGATCATATCGCAGGTTTTGCTCCTGAGACTTTAGTTTGTACTGAAGCTGGTGGTGTCAAACTTGATGATCCATTAATTGTTCGTCCAACTAGCGAAGTTTTATTCTGCAATCACTATAAAAATGTAATTCAATCATATCGTGATTTACCAAAGATTTATAATCAATGGTGTTCTGTTGTTCGTTGGGAAAAGACTACTCGACCATTCTTAAGAGGTAGTGAATTCTTATGGCAAGAAGGCCACACAATGCATGCAAGTGAAGTTGAAGCACGTGAATTAACTCTTAAAATTCTTGATGTTTATGATCGTTGTGGTAAAGAATTACTCGCTATTCCTTTTGTTAAAGGAAGAAAGACTGAAAAAGAAAAATTTGCTGGTGCTAAAGAAACATATAGTATTGAAGCTTTAATGCATGATGGTAAAGCTTTACAATGTGGAACCAGTCACTATTTTGGTCAAGATTTCGCAAAAGCTTTTGGTGTTCAATACCTTGATAAAGATGGCAAGATTAAAACTCCATATCAAACTAGTTGGGGTGCTTCAACTCGTTTATTAGGAGCAATTATCATGGTTCATGGCGATGATAATGGTCTTGTCTTACCTCCATTTGTTGCTCCTATTCAAGTTGGAATTGTTCCAATTCAAATGGCTAAAGAAGGTGTTTTAGCAAAATGTAAAGAAGTTAAAGATTCTTTAGAGAAACTTGGTTTACGAGTTAAACTTGATGATAGTGATCATACTCCAGGATGGAAGTTTGCTAATTTTGAAGTTAAAGGTGTTCCTTTAAGAATTGAAATTGGTCCAAAAGATATTGAAGCTAACCATGCAATGGTGGTCCGTCGTGTTGATCGTGTTAAAAAAGTGGTTGATTTTGCTTCTCTTAATGATGATGTTGTTAAAGAGTTAAACGATATTCACGAGACCATGTATAAGAAAGCTTATGCAAATTTACTTAATAACATAACAGAAGTTCATAGTTTAGATGAACTCAAAGCGGTTGTTGATAAAGGTGGATATGCCAAGATGATGTGGGATGGGGATGTTGAATGCGAAAATAAGATTAAAGAAGTTACAAATGCTACTAGCCGCTGTATGCCTTTTGATCAAATTCCATTTGATACAAAATGTGCTATCTGTGGCAAACCTGCTAAATACGTCGTTTATTTTGCAAAAGCTTATTAAAATATCAAAATGGAAATCATTCTTGGTTTCCATTTTTATTCTTGCTTAAATTAATCAAATAAAAATTAGTTATTATGCTTTAAAAAGGTTGTAAAAAAACTGTATTTTATGATATATTATTTAAGCAACAGTGGAGAAGTACCCAAGTGGTGAAGGGGACAGTTTGCTAAACTGTTAGATCGGGAAACCGGTGCGAGGGTTCAATCCCCTCCTTCTCCGCCATTGATAAAAAATAGCCTGGATTCGTTAGAATCAGGCTTTTTTTGTGAAAAAATTAATTATTTATTTAGATCTTAGATAGATTATTTTCCCATCTCTATTCATTAGTTTTGCGACATAAATATTTGAATAGTTATAATGTGGTTGTTCGAGGGGTTCAAAACCATCATCAATGAGAAATTCATAGAAGTCAATCAAGGAGTCTTTGTCTTTGGCTGTATAGAAGAACTGGCTCCATTTTGGAAGATCTAAGAACTCTTTAGAATTAATAATCTCACATATAGTTTGTTTGGCGTTAAGTGTTTCAATGTTTTTCATACCATAATGATACGGTTAAATTTTTCTAAAATCTTTCATAAAACAATTTAAAACTATAACAATACTGCTTTATTATGTATAATATGACTATGGAATCAACAATAAATGTATTAGCTGATCAATCTGAAATTGTACCATTTGATGATAATTTATTTCCACTTTATGTTCGACGACATAATATAAGTTCCTATCATAACATGAAGGTTTTATGTCATTGGCATCAAGAAATGGAATTTATTTTTGTTGAAAAAGGAGAACTTCAATATTTTGTTGATGGTCAAATTGTAGGTATTAAAGAGGGTGAGGGTATTTTTGTTAATTCCGCATGTTTACATTATGGTTTTAGTGGAAATAATGAGGATGCAACCTATCTTTGCTTAGTTTTTTCTCCTAAATTAATTACACCTTTAACTGCAATTAGCGAAAAGTATGTTGAACCAATTAAGAATAATTTAGATTCCCCATTTGTTCTATTTCCAAAAAATAAGAGAAAAGATTTATATAATATTTGTTTAGAAATCAAAAAAATAAACGATGAAAAGAAAGAAAACTATCAAATTTTAGTTTTATCGAAGCTTTTTGAATTTTGGAATGATTTTTTAAAGAAAAATTCTGAAAGAAGCAGTGTAGTTTTAATTCCTAATTTAAAAACACCTCTTGTTAAAGAGATGCTTACTTTTATTTATAAAAATTATAGTAAGAAAATAACAGTAACTGATGTTGCAAACTCAGCTGGATTAAGTGATAGTTATGCAAGTCATATTTTTAAAGAGCAAATTCATCAATCTATTATCGATTATATTAATTTTTATAGACTAAATATTGCAATGGATTTATTAAAAGATCCGGAAAATACAATTACTGAAATCTCTTATAAAGTAGGCTTCGATTCTTCTTCATATTTTACGGAATTATTTAAAAGAGAAAAAAACTGTAGTCCTAAAGAATATCGAAAGATTTTAAATAAATAAATTGTCGAAATTCTTCATTATTTCGCTAAATATAATAAAGTGGTAAAATATTTAATATGAAAAAAGAAATTGATATCAATAAATGGTCAAGAAAAAGCCAAGCTGAATTTTTTATCGGAGATGAAGAACCTCGTTTTTCTTTAACATCTACATTAGATGTAACTAATTTATACCGTTTTGTTAAAGAAAACCGATTATCTTTTTATTACGCACTTGTTTTCTTATCGATGCGATCAATGAATTCTATTGAAGAATTCCATTATAAATTAGATGGAAATAAAGTTTATTATTATGATGCTTTACAGCCATCTTTTTGCGATTTAAGAAAAGGTGAAACTAATTATTATATTGTTGATGTTAGAATGGATAAAAACGAAGATATTCGAAGTTTTGATAAAAAATGCACTGAAAAATCTTTCTCTCAAAAAGTATTTATTGATGAAAAAGGTTTTGAACAAAACGAACTTGTTTTCATTTCATGTCTTCCTTGGATTGATGTTACTTCAATGGTTGAAGAGAGACATTTTGATAAAAATGATTCGATTCCACGTGTTTGTTGGGGAAAATATGTTGAGACTAATGGAAGATTAATCTTACATTATTCAATTATGGTAAATCATCGTTTAATGGATGGATATCATATTGGTCTTTTCTTTAATCGTCTTCAAGAATCAATCAATAAACTTCAATAAAATCTTGTTTTTGTTAGTCGTTTAATTTAATCTTTTAATTATGTCATTAATTACTTTTAATAACGTTACCAAGTATTATTCAACAAATCTAATTTTAGATCATATTTCGTTTGCAGTTAATCTTGGCGAAAAAGTAGCTTTAATAGGTAATAATGGTGCAGGAAAAACAACTTTATTTAAACTTATTTTAGGACAAGAAGAAGCAACTCTTGTTCCAAAAGAAGATAAAGTTGGAGATATTTTAATTACTAATGGAACAACAATAGGTTATCTTGATCAAAATTGTATTACTAATGTTAATAATACTGTAGAACAAGAGTTGCTTTTAGTTTTTGAAAAGCAAATTAAAATGGAGAAAAGAATTGAAGATTTATCAAAACAAATTGCGAGTAATCCTAGTGACTTAAGTTTACTTGATGAATATAACAATTTACTTGCTAGTTTTGAAAAAGAGAGGGGATATACCTATAAAAACGAAATAAAAGAGTATTTATCCCGTTTCAATTTTGATGATTCTTATTATGATCGAGTAATTTCTTCTTTAAGTGGTGGTGAAAGAATGAAAGTAGCTTTTATAAAACTTCTTTTATTTAAATATGATGTTTTACTTCTTGATGAACCTACAAACCATATTGATGTTTCAACAATTGAATGGTTAGAAAATTTCTTAAAAACTTATCCAGGAACTATCTTCTTTATTTCTCACGATAGATATTTTTTAGAGAATCTTGCAACTAAAATTATTGAAATCGAAAATCATAAATTAACCACATACAATATGACTTATGATAACTATCTTTTAGCTAAGCAAAAGAATTATGAAACTCTTTTAAAACAAAGCGAAAAAGAAGAAGAACAAATTGAAAAATATCGTAGATTTATTGAGTTCTATATGCCTAAACCACGTTTTGCAAGTAGAGCACATGATCGTGAAAAGAAACTTGCTAAACTTGAAGCGAATCGTACAGAAATCCCTAAATCTGAAAATCGTAAAATTAAATTTAAGATTGAAGGAAGCAATCTTGCAACTAAGCAATTATTACGTTTTTATAATGTTGTAATTGGTTATGATAAACCATTAACTCCAGTTTTTAGTTTTACTTTATATGGTCAAGATCGATTAGCAATTGTTGGTGATAATGGAATTGGAAAAACTACTTTAGTTAAATCGATTATTGGTGATATTCCTCCATTAAGTGGTTCAATAAAGCATTTAAGAGATTTGAATATTGGTTATATTAAACAAAATGATTATGTATTTGATAAAAACACTGATGCAATAGGTTATTTAAGAAGCAAATATCCAACTAAACTTGATAGTGAACTTAGAAGTAATTTAGGAAGATTTTTATTTAAAGGCGAAGATATCTTTAAATCAACTGGTCTTATGAGTAATGGCGAAAAAATGCGTCTTACTTTATGTGCTTTTGCGATGAGTGATTATGATGTTATTGTTCTTGATGAACCTACAAACCATTTAGATATGGTAACTAAGGAATGTTTAATTGATTCACTTAAAGATTATCGTGGATGTATTATTTTTGTCTCTCACGATCGTTACTTTATTAATGAGCTAGCTACTCATACTTTATATTTAACTCGTAATCTCGCTTTATTTAATGAGGGAAATTACGATGATTTAAAAAATGTTCTTGAAGAAAGAGAAAAGCAAAGCGAAGTAGCTCCTGTTGATTATCGTGAAATTGAAAAGAATTTAGTTGTTCAAAAAACTGCTCCTCTTAAAAAAGAAAAACTTAGTAATAATGCTCTTCAAAAACTTAAAGATGAAGCACACGATATTGAATTATCACTTGATGTTATTGATGATAAATTTAATGATCCTAATACAAAATATAGTGAGTTCGCTAATTTAAACGAAGAAAAATCTCGTTTAGAAACAAGATATTATGAAATTCTTGGAATCCTTGATGAAAATGGAGAAAGTCTATGATTTTCTCCTTTTTTGTCTTTTAAAATAACTTTTTTTAAAATTTTGTTATATAATCGAAATATGAAGTTAAGTAAAACAAACGCCAAAAAGTTCATTTCTATTCTTTCAAGTACAAAGAAAAAGGTTTTTACTTGTGATAATTTAAGCAAGGCTAGTGGGCTTAAAGTTGATGTTATTAAAGAATATATAAGCGAATTTTATGGAATGATTTATCTTGATCCAAACTATAATTTAATTAATCTTTTGCCTCAACTCAATGATTATGTAATAGAAGAAGAGAAAATTATAAAACCAGTTAAAAAAGTTAAAAAGGTAACTCATAAGGAATACGAGGAATATAGTTCGGTTCCTGATTATATTTATAAAAAGATGACTTTACCTGGCGGAATCTTTGATTCTGGCTATGTCTTAAACGAAAAAGATAAGAAGATTCTTAAGCATTTATTAAACAAAAAATAGCTGAATTTTGTTGCTAAAAATTAAAATCTAGTGAAAACTAGATTTTTTTAATAGATTATTAAGTTTTTGAGCAAAAGATATTTTAGCAAACAAAATTCAGTTTTATTTTAGGGTATTGTCTTTATATTTTTACCTTAAAATTATATAATAATTTTGTATTCTAAAAAGGAGAACATATTTAAATGGCCGAAATTAAAAAAACGATGCTTAGTGTTGATGGTAATACGGCTGCTGCTTTAGGTTCATATTGTTTCACCGAAGTGGCTGCGATTTATCCTATTACTCCATCTTCACCAATGGCTGATCACGTTGATGTTTATGCTTCACAAGGTAAGTTAAATTTCTTTGGTAGCACGGTTAAAGTTTGCGAAATGCAAGCTGAAGGTGGTGCCGCTGGAGCCCTTCACGGAGCAATTCAAGCTGGAACTTATGGAACAACATTCACTGCTTCACAAGGATTACTCTTAATGATTCCTAATGTCTATAAGTGGGTTGGTGAGGAATTACCAGCTGTTATGGAAGTTAGTGCACGTAGTTTAGCAAGTAGATCACTTTGTATTTTTGGTGATCACCAAGATGTCTATGCTTTACGTCAAACTGGAATCGCGATGATTTGTTCACATAGTGTTCAAGAAGTTGCTGATTTAACTCCAATTGCTCACTTAATTGCAATTGATGCCAGTTATCCAGTCTGTCACTTCTTCGATGGATTTAGAACTAGTCACGAATATCAAAATGTTGAATTCGTTGATGATGAAGAATATAAGAAGTTAATGCCATGGGACAAAGTCGAAGAGTTCCGTAACAAAGCATTAAATCCACATAGCCACCCAGTTACTCGTGGTGGAGCTGAAAATGATGATATCTACTTTGCTGGTCTTGAAGCTCAAAATGCTCATGCCGCTAAAGTTATTGATATTGCTAAGAAGTATTTTAAAGAAGCAACCAGATTAACTGGTCGTGAATATGCTCCATTTGTCTATGTTGGTGCTAAAGATGCGACAAAAGTCATTATCGCAATGGGTAGTGTTACTGAAACCGCTCTTGAAGTTGTCACCGATTTAAACAAGAAGGGTGAAAAAGTTGGCTTAGTTAAGGTCATTTTATATAGACCATTCAGTGCTAAGGATTTAGTTAGTGTTATTCCATCAACTGTAAAAGAAATTGCAGTTATGGATCGTACTAAAGAAAAAGGCGCGGTTGGTGAGCCACTTTATGAAGATGTTGTAAGTGCCTTACGTAATGAGAAGAGAGAAAATATTAATGTAATTGGTGGCCGTTATGGACTTGGTAGCCATGATACTCAACCAAAGCACATTAAAGCTTTATATGATTGGATGGGAACTAAAGATGCACATCATGATTTCACTTTAGGAATCGAAGATGATGTCACCAATTTAAGTGTTCCAATTAAAGATGAAAAGTATGAGATTAAGCACAGTTATCAAAGTTGCTTATTCTATGGTTTAGGTAGTGATGGTACCGTTGGTGCAAATAAATCATCAATCAAGATTATTGGTGATGCAACTCACCAATATGCGCAAGCCTACTTTGCTTACGATAGCCGTAAGTCAGGTGGTGTTACTCGTAGTCACTTAAGATTTGGTAAAGAGCCAATTCACTCAACTTATTATATTCAACATGCTGATTTCATCAGTGTTTCGCTTGATACTTATGTCTTTAGATTTGATATTTTAAAAGATATTAAAGAAGGTGGAACTTTCTTACTTAATACAGATATGAGCGATGAGCAACTTGATAAGATGCTTCCAAATCGTGTTAAATATCAACTTGCAACGAAGAAAGTCAAATTCTATGTTATTGATGCAAATAAGATTGCAATGGAAATTGGTATGGGTCGTCATACTAATACTATTCTTCAAAGTGCATTCTTCTATCTAAATCCACAAATTATGCCATATGCTGATGCTAACGTTTGGATGAAGAAATTAGCACAAGCAACCTATGCTAAAAAAGGTGATGAAGTCGTTAAGTTAAACTACAAGGCAATTGATAGTGGAACTGAGGGACTTCGTGCCGTTAAAGTTGATCCAGCTTGGGCTAAACTCGATTATAAGCGAGTCATGAAAGAGACTGGTGATGATTATTTCGATAACTTCGTTATGCCAATTAATATGCTTGATGGCTATGATCTTCCAACTAGTGCTTTCTTAAAGCATGAATTAGAAGATGGTAGTATGCAAAATAATGTTACCTTCAAAGAAGAGCGTAGCATTGCTGATCAAGTACCACTTTGGAATAAAGATTATTGTATCGAATGTAATACTTGTGCCTTCGTTTGTCCACATGCAACTATTCGACCATTCCTCTTAAATGAAGATGAAATTTCTAAGGGACCAGAAGGTCTTAAAGATATGGTCAAAGATGCGGTTGGTGGACCAGCTGTTAAAGCTTATAAATACATTATTCAAGTTTCACCAACTAACTGTGTTGGTTGTGGACTTTGTGCTAATGAATGTTTAGCTAATAAAGCCGCTATTAAGGCTGGCAATGATCACTTTGCTTTAAAGATGGTTGAAGCAAAGAGTCAATTTAGTAAAGAAAAGTATGCTGAATACTTATTCAAACATGTTGAGTATAAGACTAACTTATTCCCAACTAATACGGTTAAAGGTCTTGGCTTCATGATGCCATATCAAGAAATTAGTGGTTCCTGCCAAGGTTGTGGAGAAACTCCATATTATCGTATTCTTTCACAATTATTTGGTCGTGACTTATTAATTGCTAACGCTACTGGTTGTTCATCAATTTATAATGGTAGTACTCCAATGACTCCATTTGTAAAAGATAAGAATGGTGAAGGTGTTGCTTGGGCTAACAGCTTATTTGAAGATAATGCTGAATTCGGTTATGGTATGAGACTTGCCACTGATTATAAGTTAAAACAAATCAGTGAAATCTTAGTTGCTGCTGAAGGTCGCGATACTGTTGAAGCTTCACTTAAAGAAACTATCAAGAAATATCTTGAAGTTATTAAGAATAAGGATGAAGCTCGTAAAGTTATTCCTGAACTTGTTAAAGAAGTTGAAGCAAGTAAGGATAACACAGTTAAAGATGTTTTAAAGTTTAAGAATGATTTACTTGATAAATCAATTTGGATTATTGGTGGTGATGGTTTCGCTTATGATATTGGTTATGGCGGACTTGATCACGTAATCGCAAGTGAAGATGATATCAATGTTCTCGTTCTTGATAATGAACAATATGCAAATACCGGTGGTCAAGCTAGTAAAGCTACTCAAACTGGTTGTATTGCTCAATTCGCTGCAAGTGGTAAGAAGACTAAGAAGAAGAATCTTGCTTTAATTGCTATGGCTTATGGTGATGTTTATGTCGCTCAAGTTGCCTTAGGTGCAAACCCAATGGCTGCTATCAAAGCCTTCAAAGAAGCAGAATCTTATAATGGTCCAAGTTTAGTCATTTGCTATGCTCCATGTATTAACCAAGGTCTTAAAGGTGGTCTTGTTAATAGTATCGCTGAGGAAAAGAAGGCTGTTGATTGTGGTTTCTTCTCAACTTGGAGATATGATCCACGTTTGGTAGCAGAGGGTAAACCAGGATTACAACTTGATTGTGCAGAACCAGATTTCACTAAGTTTAGAGATTTCTTACTTACTGAAAATAGATTCTCACAACTTCCAAAAGTTAATCCATCACAATATGAAGAACTCTTTAAGAAAGCTGAAGAAGCTGCTAAAGAGAGATGGAATAGCGTTAAGAAGTTTGGTTTATAGTCATTAAAATAGCGTGCTCTTCGGAGCACGCTTTTTAAAAAGAGCGAAGAACCTATATATTTATTCTTGATATATATGTTCTTTAGTCTTATACTAGTTTTATAAACTAGATGAGGTAGTAAATTATATGAGTGTTAGTGAAATTAAGCTTCCTGAATATACTGTGAAGCAAGATGTATGGAATAGCATTACCCATGGAATTGGGGCTATTTTTGGTTTAGTTGTAACTATATTAATGTTAGTTAAAGTGTGTGTTTGGGGCTATACTGGCGAAACACATGCAGATTTTGTTTATCGAATTGTTGGTATTAGTCTTTTTGGATTTGGAATGCTTGCTTGTTACACAATAAGTTGCGTTTATCATGGATTATTTAAGAATAATGGCAAACGTGTTTTAAGAGTAATTGATCATGATACGGTTTATACATTAATTGCCGGAAGTTATAGTGCATTCTGTTTAATTAGTTTAAGAAACGTTAGTTTATGGGGTGTTTTACCTCATGCTGGATGGTGGATTGCTGGAGCTTGTTGGCTTGGAGTTATTTTAGGAATCGTTTTTAATTCAATTGATATTCATAAATATATGGTCTTTACAACTGCGCTTTATATTATTACTGGTTGGACCATCATTCTTGCTAGTAAAGAATTAATCGATACAATTACTCTTCCTGGTTATCTTTATTTATTAGGTGGAGGAATTTCTTACACAATTGGAGCAGTGCTTTATGGTATTGGTGCAAAAAAGTCTCTTTGGTTCCATACCGTTTTCCATGTCTTTATTGTTATAGGAACAGTTTTACATTTTGTTTCGATTTGGTGCTATGTTTTAAATTAATTTCTCCTTTCATATAAAGAAAGACCGATAGATGATTCTATCGGTCTTTCTTCATCTTAAAAATTAAAAGTGTTTTTGTTTATCAAGTGTTATTTATCATGATATAATTTAACGTATGTCAAGTAATGAAATTAAAGTAATAGGTGCAAAGGAAAACAACCTAAAGAATGTAAATGTAAGTTTTCCAAAAGAAAAATTAGTTGTTTTTACAGGAGTTTCTGGTAGTGGAAAATCAACTTTAGCCTTTGATACAATTTTTGCCGAAGGACAAAGAAGATATATAGAATCACTCTCTAGTTATGCTCGTCAATTTTTAGGTGGAATTGAAAAACCAGATGTTGAATCAATTGAAGGACTTAGTCCAGCAATTGCTATTGATCAAAAATCTCAATCACATAACCCTCGTAGTACAGTTGCAACTGTTACAGAAATTTATGATTATTTACGTTTATTATATGCACGTATTGGTGTACCTTATTGTCCAAATCATCATGAACCAATCGTAGCTTTTAGTATTCAAAAGATTACTGATATTATTTTTACTAGTGAAGATAATAGTAAAGTTATTATTATGGCTCCAATTGTTCGTGAAGAAAAAGGAACTCATAAAGATACTTTAGATAAAATTAAAAAGAATGGTTTTGTTCGTCTTAGAATTGATGGAAAAAATTATTTAATAAACGAAGTTCCTGAGCTTGTTAAAACTGAGCGACATGATATTGATATTGTAATTGATCGTATAGTCTTAAAAAAAGAAAATAGAAGTAGAATTTTTGAAGCATGTGAATTAGCGGCTGATTGGGCAAATGGATTTGTTCTTGTTAGCATTAACGATAAAGAAAAATTATATAGTGAACATTATGCATGTCCAAAATGTGGTTTTACTGTTCCTAAACTTGAACCACGTTTATTTAGTTTTAACTCTCCGCTTGGTGCATGTCCAAGTTGTAATGGACTTGGTATTAATCAAGAATGTGATATTGATTTACTTGTTCCAGATAAAAAATTATCAATCGATAAAGGGGCAATTTTATATTATAAATCGACAGTAAATAGTGAAAATCTTGATTGGCAAGATTTTAAGACTTTACTTGATTATTATAAGATTCCAACCAATATTCCATTTAATAAATATACTCCTGAACAAATTGATATTATTATGAACGGAAGTAAAGAAATGGTTAGTTACGAACTTAAAAGTTCGAGTGGAAATGTTAATAAACATTTTAGATATATTGAAGGAATCAAAACTAAAATTGAAAGATTATATCACGAAACTTCTAGTGAGTTCTTACGTGATTATTATGCTAAGTTTTTAAAAGATAAAGTTTGCACAACTTGTCATGGGGCTAGATTAAATGAACAAGTTTTAAGTGTAAGAATTAATGGATTAAATATCTATGAATTAACTTGTTTATCGCTTGATAAATTCTATGACTTTATGTGTGATTTAAAGAATCATTTAAGTGATTATGATTGGCAAATTGCCGAACAAGTTGTTAATGAAATAAAAAATAGAAGCAAATTTTTGATCGATGTTGGCCTTGAATATCTTACTTTATCAAGATACGCAATGACTCTTTCTGGCGGAGAATCACAACGTATTCGTCTTGCCACTCAAATTGGATCAAAATTAAGTGGTGTTTTATACGTCCTTGATGAGCCATCAATTGGTCTCCATCAAAGAGATTCTGAAAAATTTATTAAAACCCTTAAAGAAATGCGTGATTTAGGAAACACAATTATTGTTGTTGAACATGATGAAGAGATGATTCGTAGCGCAGATTTCCTTGTTGATATTGGACCTGGTGCTGGTCATCATGGTGGTGAAGTTATTGCGACAGGTAGCGTTGAAGATTTAGAGAAAGAACCACGAAGTATTACTGGTCAATATTTAAGTGGAGAAAAGTATATTGCAGTTCCATTAAGTAGAAATAAAGGTAATGGAAAATTTTTAACTATTACTGGATGTAAAACTAATAATTTAAAGAATATTACTGCTAAATTCCCACTTGGTTCATTTATTTGTGTTACTGGAATTTCAGGTAGTGGTAAGTCTTCTCTTGTAAATGAAACTTTATTTAAAGCAGTTCAAAAAGAACTCTTTGGAAAAGAGATTGAAACAGGTATTTATAGTTCTATTAAAGGTTTAGAAAATATTGATCAAATCATTAATATTTCTCAAGAGCCAATTGGAAGAACTCCAAGAAGTAATCCTGCTACTTACGTAAAAGCTTTTGATGATATTCGTGAAATATTTGCAAATACTATTGAAGCAAAAGCTCGCGGATACAATAAATCACGATTTAGTTTTAATGTTCCAGGTGGCCGTTGTGAACATTGTTATGGCGATGGAGTTGTTCGTATTGCCATGAACTTTTTACCTGATGTTTATGTTAAATGTGATGAGTGTGGTGGTAAAAGATATAATGAAGAAACACTTCAATGTACTTTTAAAGGTTATTCAATTTCTGATGTTTTAGATATGACTATAGAAGATGCTTATGAACTCTTTAAAAATTATAATAAACTTGCAAGAAAGCTTAAAACTCTTGTAGATGTTGGTTTAGGTTATATGAAAGTTGGTCAATCTTCGACTACTATTAGTGGTGGCGAAGCTCAACGTGTAAAACTTGCATATTATCTTGAAAAAGTTCCAACTGGAAAGACAATTTACATTCTTGATGAACCAACTACTGGTCTTCATGTTGATGATGTTGCAAGATTAATGACAGTTTTAGAGCGTATTGTGAATGGCGGAGATACTATTATTTGTATCGAACATAATCTTGATGTTATTAAAATGGCGGATTATATAATTGATATTGGACCTGAAGGTGGCGATAAAGGCGGAACTATTGTTGCTACTGGAACTCCTGAAGAAGTTAGTCAAAATGAGAAGAGTTATACAGGTTTTTATTTAAAACGTGTTCTTGAAGAAGATAAAGAAAGAAAGGCAAGGAAAAAATAATGGTTTCATCAGAGGTTGGCTATTCAGTTTGTTTAGCATTTGCAATTGTTTTATTGCTTGGAGCAGTTGGATTATTTTATTATCCAGTTTATAATGCTTATAAAAATAAAAAGATTGATCTTGCGTTTGTTTTAAAGAACAAATTATATTTCATTTTTTCTTTTGTATCTTTATTAGTTTCATTTATTTTATTTAATGTTCAATTCTTTTTAAATCCTGGAAATACCAGTTATATTTTAACTGCATTAAATACCAATGTAGATGTTTTCCATTATGTTTTGATTTATGGTGGAAGTGTTTTACTTGCAATTTCCCTATATATATTGACCTCTTTTTTCGTTTTATACTTCTTTTTCAATGATTCAATTAAAGAAGAAAATCGTAAAAAATGTTTTTGGTCTATGATAGGAATGCTTGTTGTGTCTATTCTTTCTTTCTGGATTTTTAGTGAAGGAAACGCTCCTTACTTACGTTATCCTTTCGTTAATAGAATTTACTTTGGTTCAAGTGGTATTAAACTTGTTACTAATTATACTGGTTATGATTGGGCACCAGTTCCATCAAGTGATGCTTGGGGTTTTGAAATCGCTTTCTATGCTTTATGTATTTTATTTGGTGCGGTTTGTGCTTTAGGTTTAGCCTCTTATTTACTTAAAAAGAAATATGGCGAGAATGGTTTATTAACTAATGTATTTTTAATTGGTTTCCCAACAGGTATCATTGGTTGTAGATTATGGTATGTTATTGGCAACTGGACTCGTGATGGATTTGATAAAGATTTTAGTAAAGTATTTAGAATTAATGATGGTGGTCTTGCGATTATGGGAGCAAGTTTAGCCGTTGTTGTTTGTGTTGCTTATCTTTTAATTATTAAATATGTTCAACATAAAGAGCCCTATACCAAAATAAATTATTTATTATTGCTTGATATTGCAATTCCTACTATTCTTCTTGCTCAATGCATTGGAAGATGGGGTAATTTCTTTAATAATGAAGTCCATGGTCAAGCTTCAACTAACAATTTAAGTTATTGGCTTTGGTTACCAACTTTCATCACAAACAATATGCATTTTAGTAATGCACATCGTGTCTTTAGTCAAAGCGCAGCACTTGAAACTTTAGCAAATAGCACTATATATCCACCTCTTTTCTTTGTAGAGGGGTTAGTTAACCTTAGTGGATTCTTAATTTTTGAGTTCTTATTTAGGGTTGTCATTCGTAAATTCTGGACTAAAAAAGATGGAACAAGAAAATGGTACAATTATTTCTTTGAAGGTTTAACTAGTGAAGGCAGTAATATGGGTTATTACCTTATGTGGTATGGAGCAACTAGAGCAATTCTTGAACCATTAAGAGATAGTAATTTCAATATGGGAAATGATGATATGTGGAGTGTTTATAGTGCATATTATATGATTGGTATTGGTTTATTAATTGTTATTTTCTTTATCATTTGGCAATTTAAACGTGATAATGGAAAATGGATTATGCAAGTTAAAGAAGAGAAAGCTAAATAATGATTAAAGTCTTAGTTTTTGATCTTGATGGAACTCTTGTTGATACTGATGAAGTATTAATTAGTAATTGGCACGAGATTTTTGATATCTTTAAACCAAAAGGATACAAGATTGATGATGAAACTATTCGTACTTTTAGTGGACCACCTTTAAAAGAAACAATTAAAAAATATTTACCTGAATATGATGTAGACTTTATTTATAATGAGTTTGATAAGCTAATTCCTAAATACTACAATACAAAGCTTGTCTTTTTTGATAATTATTTAGAAGTTTTAACAAAATTTAAAAAAGATGGGTATAAACTAGCTATTTTAACAAGTAAAAATCGTAAGATGACTTTGTATTGCTTAAATCTAATGAAATGTTTGTCACTTTTTGACTATATTGTTACTTCAAGTGACTTAACTCGCTTTAAACCTGATCCTGAAGGCCTTGATAAAATTAGAAGATATTTTGGTTGTAAAGAAGAAGAGATGATTAATATTGGCGATACTGAATATGACTACTATTGTGGACATAATGCTAACGTTAAGACAATTATAATGACAATGGAAAAAAGAGTATTTAAAAGCAAATTATTTCCATTAGCATTTGTTGATTCATATAATAATCTATATAAGGAAGTAAAAAATTATGACAATAAATAAAGATATTCTTATTATCGGTGCTGGTCCTGCTGGAGTTAGTGCAGCGGTATATCTTTCTCGATCAAAATATTCCTTTTGTTTAGTTGAAAAAGAAATGCTTGGTGGTAAATTAAATACCATTACTCAAATTGATAATTATCCAGGATTTGCTAGCGTTTCGGGAATAGAACTTATTAAAAAATATAGCGAACAACTTAAAGCAAGAAATATTGAAGTTTTAAATGATAGCATTAAAGGCGTCACAAAAGGGTCAGGTTTTTATCAAGTTGTTGGTGAAAATAATACATATATTGTTAGATCAATTATTATTGCAACTGGTTCAAGCAATAAAAAATCTGGCGTTAAAGGTGAAAAAGAATTCCAAGGAAAAGGAATTAGTTATTGTGCAGTTTGCGATGGATTCTTCTATCGTAACAAGGATGTTTTAGTCTTTGCTAATGAAAGAAAAGGCTATAAAGAAGCCCTTTATTTAGAGCAATTAGTCGCTAAATTATATTTAATTAATGATAACAATAAAGATGATGAAGATGGAGATTTATTAAAGCTTAAAAATAGCAATAAAGTCGAATTTTTAAATCCTTATAAGATTGTTGAATTCGCTGGAGATCAAATTGGTTTAAGTAAAGTTACGATTGAAAATAACGAGACCAAAGAAAAGAAAGAAATTAGTGTTTTTGGAGCATTCCCATTTATAGGTGATATTCCTTCTAGTTATTTCTTATCTTCATTAAGTATTTTAAACGAAAGCGGATATATAGTCGTTGATGCAAATTGTGAGACTTCATCTAAAGGTGTCTTTGCGGCTGGTGATATTGTTCAAAAATCATTAAAACAAATTGTGACTGCAAGTAGCGATGGGGCAATTGCAGCAACAAGCGCAATTCGTTATTTAAATAGTTTTAAATAACCACACTTAAAAGTGTATAATTAGATAGATGGAAAATCCAACTAGTTTTACACAAAGAATTAAAGAAGAATTATGCGATTTATCTTTTGATGAAATAAGAGATAAATCGCTTTTAAGTTCTTTTGTTAGGGTTAATGGTAACGTTGTTTTAGCAAAAGGATCTGTTAAGCTTATTTTAAAGACTGAAAATAGTAAAGTTGCTAAATATATTTATGGATTATTAAAAACACTTTATCCAGATGTTGAAGTAAATTTCACCTTTAGAAAAGTGATGAAATTTTATAAGAATATGGAATATTTAATTAATGTAAATAAAGGAGTTGAACATCTTTTGCAAGATCTTCAAATTGATTTTTTGGATACAAAAATTCCATATGATTTAACGGATAAAGAACAAAAAATTAGAGGATATTTAGCTGGTTTATTTTTATGTACTGGTAGTTGTGTTGATCCAAAAAGTAGTAATTATCATCTTGAAATATACACAAATAATGAAGGTTTTGCCTATGCAATTTTAAAGTTAATTAAGAAAGTAAAAGATGCTCTTTTTGATTTTAAAATTGTTAAACGTCGAGCTAATTTTGTTGTTTACTTAAAAAAATCAGATCAAATAAGTGATTTTTTGGCTTATATAGATGCAAATAATGCTTGTCTTGAATTTGAAAATGTTCGTGTTAATAGAGATTTTGCAAATGTATCAAATCGTTTATTAAATATGGATACATATAATTATCATAAGACAATTGCTAAAGCTGAAGAGCAGGTAAATGATATAAGAGTTATTGATAAATGGCTTGGAATTAAAAATATAAGCAATGAAAAATTAAGAGAACTTTGTTTATTAAGAAAAGATAATAAAGATGCAACTTATAGTGAACTTGCAGAATTATTATCCAAAAAATTAGGAACCAAAGTATCTAAATCTAATGTTAATCATCTTTTTATTAAAATAAAGGAAATGGCCAAAGGATATCGTCATGAAAATTGAACAAAGTGTTGATGTTGATCATCAAGTTGGTGCTCGTATCCGTTTTTTAAGGATTAATTCTAATCAAACAATTGAAGAATTAGCTTTTGAGTCGGGAATTAACACTAATTATTTAAGTGATTTAGAACGTGGAAATCGTAATCCGACGATTAAAGTTTTGAATAAGATTGCAAATGGTCTTAAAATCTCTTTAAGCGAACTCTTACTTGGAATTCACGAGGATTTATAAAATGGAAACAATTAAAGATTTATTTATTATTGGTCCTGGCCCATCTTCATCTCACACAATTGGTCCAAATAAAGCGGCAAAAGACTTTATTAAAGATTTAAATAAAAGTGAGATTGATAAAATTGAAGTCACTTTATATGGTTCTTTAGCTTTAACTGGCAAGGGACACTTAACTGATAAAACAATAAGTGATGTCCTTAAAGATTTTAAGCATGAGATTATTTTTAATTATGAATTAAAAGATTTACCTCATCCAAATACATTAAAATTTGTTGCATATATTAATAATAAGATAGTTAAAACTATGACGTATTATTCAGTTGGTGGTGGAAAGATTGTAACTGATTTAAATAAGATGGAAACTCATGAAGTTTATAAAGAAAATAGTTTTGATAGTATTAAAAAATATTTAAATGATAACAAATTAAGTTTAATAGATTATGTGAATAAATTTGAAGATAAAGATTTAGATTCATATCTTGATAAAGTAGTCGATAAAATGTTTGATTCAGTTGAACTAAATTTAAAAATTGAAGGGATAATACCTGGAAATTTAAAATTACAAAGAGTTGCAAAAACAATTTTTGATAATGCTACTAAGCTCGATAAACCTGATGAAAAATATAGCATGTTAATTACGTCTTTTGCTTACGCGGCAGTGGAAGGAAATGCTAGCGGAGAAATAGTTTGCACAGGACCTACTTGTGGGTCAAGTGGAATTATTCCAGCAATAATTTATTATGAATATAAATATAATCATGCAAGTAAAAAGAAGATTATAGATTCATTAAAAGTTGCTGGTATCTTTGGTAATTTATGTAAAAAGAATGCTTCAATTAGTGGAGCAGTTTTAGGTTGCCAAGCTGAAGTTGGAGTTGCAAGTAGTATGGCTAGTGCAGCTTTATGCTATATTCGTGATTTAAGCTTATATCAAATTGAATACGCTTCAGAAGTTGCCCTTGAACATTTCTTAGGTTTAACTTGTGATCCTGTTGAAGGCTATGTTCAAATTCCATGTATTGAACGTAATGGAATTGGTGCTTTAAGAAGTTATAATAGTTATCTTTATGCAAAAAACATCGCTCCTTATCGTCATAACCGAGTTAGTTTTGATGACGTTGTTGAAGCGATGAAAATGACTGGTGAATCACTTAATAGTGATTATAAAGAGACTAGTGGTGGTGGACTCGCAAAAGTAATTAAATAGTTATTTCTTTTTAAAATTAATCATTAATGAATTTATACAACATATAATAGTTACGCCAACATCTGCAAAAATAGCAGCAATAATAGCGTATTTTCCTAGTAAGCCTAGAGAGTTTAAAATGAGGGTTGTAATTTTTATAATGATTGCAAAATAGAGGTTCCAGTTAACAACAAATTTATTAAGTTTAGCAAGAGATTTTAAAAATGCAATTCGTCTTAAATCATCATCCATAATTACAATATCACTTGCTTCAATTGCGGAATCACTACCGATTCCACCCATTGAAATTCCAATATCACTTTTAACAAGAGAAGGAGCATCATTAACGCCATCTCCTACAAATATAGTAACTTCATGATTAAGTTTTGCAGCATCTAAAACTTTTGTTTTATCAATTGGAAGTAACCCAGCTTTATAGTTTGTAATACCTGCTTTTTCGGCAATTTCTTTAGCAATATCAGGATTATCGCCTGTAAGCATAGTTATATTTGTAATGCCTTCTTTTTTAAATAAATTTATTGCTTCAATTGCGTCTGGCTTAATGACATCTCTAATTACAAGATGTCCTAAATATTTTTTATCATAAGCAACATAAATTATTGTTCCAACATCCTTAGTTTCTTTAAATTCAATTTGATTATCTTTTAATAAGGAAGCATTTCCTAAAAGCAACGATTTTCCTAAATATTCTGCTTTGATTCCTTTGCCATTTAATTCAACATATTTTTTAAGATCTTTTTGCTCATTACTCAAATCGAGGCCATTTACTATGGCTTTTGCAATTGGATGATTAGAATTTGATTCACCAATTTGTGCTATTTTTAAGAGATCTTCTTCTTTAATTCCTTTAGCTGGATTAATGCTATATACATTAAATTTTCCAGCAGTAATGGTTCCAGTTTTATCAAGATAAATATTTTTAGCTTTATTCATTAATTCAATATAAGTTGAACCTTTAATTAATGTTTTATGTTTAGATGCTACTCCAATTGAAACGACATATGCCATTGGAATTGAAATAACGATTGCACAAGGACAAGCAATAACAAGCATTGAAGCACCACGATAAATCCATTCACTCCATGTTCCCCAGTTTCCATCTTTAAAACCAAAAAATAATGGTGGGATTATTGCGATTAAAAAGGCACCTGAAATTACGATAGGAGTATAAATTTTAGCAAACTTTGTAATGAATTTTTCAGAAGTGGTCTTCTTACTACTTTCATTTTCAACCATCTCAAGAATCTTAGAAACGGTCGATTCTTGATATAGTTTGGTAGATCTAATTTTAATTGGGGAATTTAAATTAATTACACCAGATAAAATTTGATCATCTTTTTTGACTTCTCTTGGCAAAGATTCACCAGTAATTGAAGAGGTATTTAATGAAGATTCACCTTCAATAACTATGCCATCAATAGGGACAATTTCACCAGGTTTAACGATAAATATATCACCTATTTTAGCTTTGTCAGGATTACATTTAACTTCTTTTCCATTCTTAATTAATCTTACAAATTCAGGTCTTAAAGCTAAAATTGCTTTAATTGATTTTCTTGAATTATCTAAGGCATAATCTTCAAAGAACTCACCTAATTGGAAGAACATAACAACCGCTAATCCATCAATAAACTCACCAATTGCCATTGAAGCAATAGAGGCGATTATTGTTAAAGTAACTTCATCAAAAAAATCTTTGTGAATGATCGATTTAAAACCCTTAATAAATAAATCATAGGTCATGATTGCATAACCAACCAATGTTAAAGGTAGGGCAATTGTGAACTCATAATCTGGTAAAGTCTTCTCAATAATTAAACTCGTTAAAAGCAGAATTAAAGAAGTAATAAAACGAAAAGCAAACAAATGTTTTTTGATAAATTTCATAAACTAAGCCTCTTTAATGTGATCAATTGTGGTTTCAAGAATTTGTGCTACATGATCATCAGATAAAGAATAGAAGGAATTTTTTCCGACTTTTCTAACCTTAACCATTCTAGAGGTCCTTAATATCTTGAGTTGATGCGAAATAGCGGATTTTGATATGCCAGTTTTTTCACACAATTCAGTAACTGTATACTCTCTATAATCCAATAAAACCAATATTCTTAAACGAGTTTCATCACTAAAAACTTGAAGAAATAATGCCATTTCAATAAAAGTTTTATCACTAATCCTATCAAATCTCTTTTTTTCTATTTCTTCTTTATTTCCTAATGGAACATCGATGACAAGACCTTTTTTCATAAAAAATAACCTCTATATCAGGTATTATAGTTGAACAACTGTTCAACTGTCAATAGGTATCATGAGTGTTCAACTGTTCAACTGTTAACAATAAGGCAAAAGTTCTTTATTAAATAAAGTAAAAGTATATAATAATTGTTATGAAGACAATTATATATTATAAGAGTAACACTGGTTTTACTTTTGAGTATGTTGAGTTACTAAAACCTCGCATTGAGTGCGAAAAAGATTATGATATAAAAAAGATTAATAAAAAAGATATTATCGAAAACGATAATATCATTTTTATGGGGCCTATTAGAAATAATGTTATTCTTGGACTCAATAAATTTTTGAAAAAATATAAATATATGAAAAACAAAAATGTTTTTATTTTTGCTTGTGGGATGGAACCTGTAAGTTCTGATAAAAAAGACAATATTATTATGGCTAATGCTCTTCAAGATTATCACGTTAGATTATATTTATTACCTGGTGGATTCGATTTATCCAGAATGAAACCATTTAAAAGGTGGATTTTTAAACAAGGAATTAAAGTTGCAAGTAAGTCTCATCCAGAACTTGCAATGGTAAGTGGAAGAACACTTAATATGGTTGATGGTCGAAATCTAGACAATATGGTTGAAGTTTATTACAAAATTAATCGAGCTATTTAGATTAAGTTTATTTAAAGAAAGTAGGATTCTTTATGAAAATCTTAATTACTGGTGGTTGTGGTTTTATTGGTTCACATTATGTGGACTATATCTTTACTACCCACAAAGACTACCAAGTTGTTGTCGTAGATAAACTCACATATGCAGGTAATTTAGATTATTTAAATAAATATATAAACAATCCAAATTTTAAGTTTTATTGTTTAGATATTTGTAACGAAAAAGAGATGGATAATTTATTTAAAAACGAACAACCTGATTTTGTTGTTAATTTTGCAGCTGAAAGTAGTGTTGATAAATCATTAAAAGATCCAGATTTATTTTATAATACTAATGTTGGCGGAGTTATAAATTTAACTAGCATCTCTTATAAGCATCATGTAAAAAGATTTTTGCAAGTTTCGACTGATGAGGTTTATGGACCTGCAAATGGTTTTCCTTTTAATGAGAAAACCCCATTAAATCCAACGAATCCTTATTCATTAAGTAAAAAATTAGCAGAAGAAGTTGCTTTATTAGCTCATAAAAATACAGGATTAGATGTTGTGATTACTCGTTCTGTTAACAATTATGGAAGTAATCAATATTATGATAAATTGATTCCTTTAGTTATTAAAAACGCAATTTCTAATAAAGATATTCCTATTTATGGTGATGGAAAAAATTATCGAGATTGGATTTATGTTGATGATAATTGTAATGCTATAGATTTAGTTTTGCACAATGGAAAATCAGGCGAAATTTATAATATTTGTGCCGAAGAATATAAGACAAATAATGAGATTGTGAGTTTTATTTTAAATAAACTTAATAAGCCCCAAAAGCTAATAAAATATGTAGATGACCGTGTGAATCACGATTTAGGTTATCGAATTGATGGTTCAAAAATCAAAAGAGAATTGTCTTTCAAAACAATTCATAACTTTGATGATTCTTTGTCTAAGACAATTGATTCCTATGTAAATATATTTAAAAATAATTTATAATTTTAGACGTGAAACAAACTGATACATCGAGAAAAATTTTAGTCCAAAATAAGAAAGCATCATTTAATTATTATTTAAGTGACTTTTTAGAGTGCGGAATAGAACTTGTTGGAAGTGAAATTAAATCGATTAGAGCTGGTGGATGTTCTATTAGTGATAGTTACATAATTATTAAAAGTGGAGAAGCATTCGTTTTAAATATGAATATTGCTCCTTATGATAAAGCGGCTAATTTTGCGCATGATCCTTTAAGAACGAGAAAACTTTTATTACATAAAAAAGAAATCAAGAAATTAGATGATAAGATTACTCTTGGTGGGTACACGATTGTTCCTACAAAAGTTTATTTAAAGAAAGGTTTATGTAAATTAGAGATTGCTTTAGGTAAAGGCAAGAAACTTTATGATAAACGTGAAGTTATTAAGAAAAGAGATGTTGATCGTTCTCTTAGGAAAGCAATTAAGCGTGATTAATTATGAGAAAAATGACTGTTATTCAAAAAATTAGTTATAGTGCTTTATTCATTGCTCTTGGCATTATTCTTTCACGTTTTGTGAGTTTACCATTTTTATTTGGTTTACCATTTTTAAAAGTTGGGTTTACTCCATCTTTAGTTATGTTTAGTTCTTTATATTTAGGGCCTTTTTGGGGTGCAATAGTCGGTACTTTTGTTGATGTTTTTGGTGCTATTATGGCTCCTCAAGGTACTGGTGCTGCTGGTGCATTTAATCCGCTTTATACTATTCCTGCAACATTAACTGGACTAGTTCCATATTTTATTTATAAATTATTTAATAATAAATTCGAGAAGAAATTCCCTGTTTCATTAACAGTAATTTTATTAATTCTTTCAACTTTCCTTTGCTTATTTTTTACATTAAACGATACATTCCCAAGCGAATCAGGTAAAAAGATATATACTATCGAACCTTGGCTCAAATGGACAATTGGGGTTGGAAGCTTTGCCTTATCTCTTGTTTTTATAGTTGCTGTTTTGATTATTAGAAACCATTTTAAAAACGCAAAAATTAATAAATATTACAATATTTATACGATTGCTACTTCAATTTTTTTGACTTATTTTGTATTTAAGATTCCAGTGTCAAGTTTAGTTAAATCATTTTTACTTAGTTATAATTTTTGGTTTGTTTTTGTTGTTCAATCTCTCGTAGGATTTCTTGCTTGTTTTGTACATATAATTCTTGTTACAATAGCCCTTAATGTTACGACTTTCTTTAATATAAGAGGATCTTTAATTAAAGAAGAAGTAAAAGATGATACTTTAATTGATGTTGAAACTATGCAAAAAGAAGATGTAAAGGATGATAAAAAAGATGGAAAATAAAGAAAAAGAAGTTAGTAAAGTTAATAAAGACGATAAAGAAGAAAAAAATTCATTAAAAGAAAATCAATTTAAGAAAATTGAATGGAATAAAAAAGCCCTAATTACAACACTTGTGTTATTAGGACTTCTTATAATTGTTTTTGTTATCGTAATGATTTTACTAAATAGTGGAACGAAATCATCTAGTGAATCTTGCGATGGAAGTGGAACTTGTCCAATTCACTTTATTTCTTGGACTTTAATACATCTTCTTTAATGTTATAAACACGCATAGCGTTTTTATACATTACATTTGCATATTCTTCATCATTTAAATTAATTTTATTATTGAAATAATCTTGATAAATATCTTTATCTAAAGTGCCTTCGCCATCAATTGGGTTATCAGTGCCAAAAAGCACACGATCAAGAAGGCCTTTTTCTTTAAACATTTTTAAGTCTTCCATATTAAGCCAAGCAGTATCAACAAAAATATTAGGGCAATCAAGCATCGCTTTAATAGCTGTTTTATGATTGCTCATTAAAACAGCGTGTGCAGCAACAAAAGTAAGATGAGGCCATGCTTTTGCAACTTCTTCTAAATAACAGATTTTAGAATATTTATCAACAGCAGTATGAACACAAATTGGTAAGCCAAATTTTTCTGCAATCCTAAAATAAGGAATTAATTTAGGATCATTGACTTTCATTTGAGAAGCCCAAGGATGGAATTTTAATCCATAAATGGAATCTCTATGACTTGCGATAAAATTTTCAACTTCTTTATAATTGTTTTCAGTATGTGGACGAATCCAGCAAAGCATACCAAAATTCTTGCTGTTTTTAATTTGGAAATCATAAGCTTTTGTAAAACCAATAATTTGGGTTACAAGTCGATTTCTTTTTTCTGATTCACCAATAAATTCACTTCCATCAAAACTAAAAATACAAAAGTTAATATTGTGTTTTTTATCACTATTAACTAAACATTTTTCGCAATCATTTAAGTTTGGCCAATAACCAGTATGGGCATGTGCATCGATTAAATATGAGATTTTCATATAAAATATTTTACCACAACTTCGTAAGTAAAGTATGTTTTAATTAATTATACTTTAAAGTATAATTATGCCATGGAATATAATTACGAAGATAAAGAGAAGGTCGATAAACTTAAAGATAACCCAAATTACAAAAAAGAACAGAATAAAAAATGGTTGATGTTTGTCTTATGTTGTTTGCCAATTTTTATCGGTTCAACCTTATTTTTAAGCTTTTGTTCATCTTCACCAAATTATAGTTCGGTCTTTAAAAACGAAGTTGTAGATTTTAATTCAACGGCTGAAACTTATTATTCACTTAATGGGACGCCAGATGTTTTAACAGGAACAATTACTAAGGTTCAAAATGAAGAATATGTCACTTTGAATTCTAATAATCTTGTAACAATTGATTTAAATGCGGTTAGGAAAAGCAATTATTCTTATTCCAAGTTTATGGTTAATTTAGTTTTTGAAAGTTATGAATCTTATGGAAGTTGTTATTCCGTAACAAGTTACCAAAGTTATAATGCTTCAATTGATGGAAACATTAAATCAACTGTTACGGCTACTCAAAATAAAACTTATAGTACTTTTGAATTTAAAGAAATTACTTTAAGCGAATCGATGAGCAAAATGACTCTAAACATTAAGGAATGGTCGAGCAAAACAGCTATCAGTGATTGTGATACAACAAGCGAAAGTAAAATGTTTTTCAAAAATATAAGACTTTATGTCTATGGAGCAAAATAGAATGACATTAGTAGAAAGATTTTTAAAATACATCGCATATGATACGATGTCGAGTGAAACAAGCGGAAATTATCCATCAAGTCCAAGCCAATTATTATTTGCAGATATGATGGTTAACGATCTTAAAGAAATTGGTGTTAGTGATGCTTATAAAGATGAATATGGCTTAGTTTATGGTCATATTAATCTTGGAAAAGCTAGAACCATCGGTTTAATTGCTCATATGGATACTAGTCCAGCTCTTGAAGGCGGATGTAAAAATCCTCGACTTATCAAGAATTATGATGGTGGAGTAATTGTTTTAAATGATAAATATTCTATGTCACCAAAAGTTTTCCCTGAATTAAATTATGTAAAAGGTGATGATATTATTGTCACCGATGGTGATCATTTATTAGGTGCAGATGATAAAGCAGGTGTTGTTTTAATTTTTGAAATTGCAAAATACGTTTTAGAACATAAAGATGAATTTAATAACAATCTTGCAATATGTTTTACTCCTGATGAAGAAGTGGGTGGTGGATGGAAACATTTTGATGTTAAGAAAATGAACGCTAATTTTGCATTCACTATGGATGGTGGAGAATCTTTTGTTGCAAACCATGAAAACTTTAATGCTGCTGCTGGTCATGTTGAAATTAAAGGTGTTAGCATTCATCCAGGTTCAGCTAAAAATATTATGCAAAATGCTGGAAGTATTGCGGCTGAATTTCAAAATTTACTTCCAAAAGAAATGGTTCCTGAAAAGACAGACGGTTATGATGGATTTATTATGCTTGAAAATATTAAAGGCGATATAGATAGTGCTTCTCTTGATTACATAATTCGTGATTTTAATAAAGAATTACTTGAGAAAAAGAAAGCTATTATGCTTGAAGCTGGTAAAAAGATTCAAGCTTTACATCCAACTGCCAAAATTGAAGTCACTATTAAAGATAGTTATCGTAATATGGGTGATTATTTTATTGAACATCCTGAGGGTGTTGAAATGATTAATAAAGCTTATTTAGCTAGTAAGTTAAAGCTTCAATATGAACCAATTAGAGGCGGAACCGATGGAGCAATGATTACTTATATGGGTCTTCCATGTCCTAATTTAGGAACTGGTGGAGCTAATTTCCATGGACGTTATGAATATTGGTCAATTAATCAAGCGAATACCATGCTTGAAGTCTTAAAGAATTTATTAAAGGAGTAGCTTATGGATCAAATTACTTGGGATGAATATTTCATGGGGATTGCTTTAATTACTGCTAAACGTAGTAAAGATCCAAGCAGTCAAGTCGGTGCCGTTATTGTTGATACAGATCATAAAGTTGTTTCAATTGGTTATAATGGTATGCCTCGTCATATTGATGATAAAGATTTATCTTGGAACAAAAATGAAGGATTAGATAATAAGTATTTATATGTTTGTCATGCTGAATTTAATGCGATTTTAAATGTAAGAAACGGAAGTAGCGTGAAAGATTGCACAGTTTATGTTACACTTTTCCCTTGCAACGAGTGTGCTAAGGCAATGATTCAAACTGGCATTAAACGAGTTGTATATTTAAGTGATAAGTATGCTGATAGAATTGAAACTCAAGCAAGTAAGAAATTACTTACTTTAGCAGGTATCACTTTCGAAGAGTATAAAGGTAGATATAAGGAAGTTGTTTTAAAATAATGAGTGAACCTATAATTGAAGTTAAACATGTTTCTTATAAGTATGAGAACGACGTCGGTGCTGTTGAAGACGTCTCTTTTACTGTGAATAAAGGGGAATATGTGACTTTAATTGGTCATAATGGTAGTGGAAAATCTACATTAGCAAAATTGCTTTGTTATCTTTACGAACCTAGTGAAGGTGAAATTTTACTTAATGGAGTTAAAGAAAGTGAAGCGAGTGTTAAAGATATTAGAAAAACTGTTGGTATAGTTTTTCAAAATCCAGACAACCAATTTATTGGTGGAACAGTTGAAGATGATATTGCTTTTGGTTTAGAAAACCGTAATGTTGAAGTTCAAAAGATGAAAGATTTAGTTAGAGAATATGCTCGTAAAGTAAATATGGAGCATTTCTTAAATAAAGAACCAAGTGAAATTAGTGGTGGACAAAAACAACGTGTAGCAATTGCTGGTATTTTAGCTTTAGGTTTAAAGATTGTTATTTTTGATGAAGCCACATCAATGCTTGATCCTGAAGGTGTCGAAGATATTAAGCGTTTAATTAATGAGATGCGTTCTACTGATAAAGATTTAACGTTTATTTCAATCACCCATGATATTGAAGAAGCTTATATGAGCGATCGTGTAATTATTATGAATAAACATCGTATTTTTAAAGATGGAACTCCTAATGAAGTCTTTAAAAATGTAGATGAAATCCGTTCTATAGGACTTGATGCACCATTTATATTAAGAGTAAAAGATGCTTTAAAGAAAAAGGGAATTAAAGTTGATGATAAAGCTGTTACCTTAGATTCTTTAGCGAGGGATATATGCAAATCGAAATAAAAAACGTTTCATATACCTATGACTATGGAAATAAAGAAACCTATAAAGCATTAGATAATGTTTCTTTTAATATTGAAAAAGGTGATTTTTTAGCGATTGTTGGTAAAACAGGAGCTGGAAAATCAACTTTAATTCAAATGCTTAATGGACTACTTTTACCTGATGAAGGAGAAGTTGATGTTGATGAATTTGTCGTTTCTAAAGATAAAAGAAAAAGAACTAAAAAGTTATTTAAATTGCGTAAAAAAGTTGGAATGGTTTTCCAATTTCCTGAATATCAATTATTTGAAGAGACTGTTTTAAAAGATGTAATGTTTGGTCCTAAAAACTTTGGTTTAAAAGAAGAAGAAGCAATGGAAGTAGCAAAAAACGCTTTAAATAGTGTTCATCTTCCAGAAAAATATTATACACGTTCGCCATTTGAACTTTCAGGCGGAGAAAAACGTAAGGTCGCCATTGCTGGAATTTTAGCTTCTAAACCTGAGATTATGGTTTTAGATGAACCAACAGCTGGGCTTGATCCTTTAGCTAAAGTAGATATCATGAATTTAATTAAAGAACTTCATGATAATGGAACAACTATTGTTTTAGTAACTCATGATATGGATGTTGTTATGAATTATGCAACTAAAGTTGTAGTTTTAAATGATTCTAAATTAATGAAAATAACTACACCAAGTGCATTATTTAATGAGCCTGATGTAGAAAAATATAGTCTAGAAATTCCAACTCTTTATAAGTTTAAACGCTTATTGAAAGTTGAAGGTTTTAAAAAAGATTTAAAATCTATAAATGATTTTGATTCTTTAATTGATGTAATTGTTGAGGAGAAAAAGAATGGATAGTAGAGTTTTTGGTAAATTCTCAAACAAAAACACGATTATCCATAAGTTAGATAGTCGTTTCAAAATTTTTGCTTTGATCTTAATTATGGTGGTAATTTTCCTTAATTATGGAGATTTCGCCAACTCTTTTGCTGTTCTTGGAATAATTAGTATTTTAATTTTAATTATTATGATTTTATCTCGTGTTAATTTTATGAGTTTTTTAAGTAATTTAAAAGCTCTTTGGTTTATGATGTTAGTTTTGATTTTAATTAATTGTCTTATTCCATATGGGGATTATAGTCATATAATTTACACTTTTCCTAATGGATTTGTTATTTATTGGGAAGCATTATTTAATGCTTTAAGAGTTAGTTTACGTATTATTTTAATGGTTGCATTAACAATGATTCTTACTTCAACAACCTCACCTTTAGATATTACGTATGCATTTGAATGGTATTTAACTCCTTTAAAGTTAGTAAAATTTCCAACTCAAGTTATATCAATGACGATATCTCTTGCTTTAAGATTCATCCCAACTTTACTTGAAGAAGCTCAAAGAATTATGCGTGCACAAAAGTCTCGTGGAGTTGATTATAATAGAGGCATTATTAGTAAGAAAATTAAATCTATTACAACTCTTGTTATTCCTCTCCTTGTAAGTTGCTTTTCCAGAAGTGATGAACTTGCTTTAGCAATGGATGCAAGAGGGTATGATCCATACGCAAGTAGAACAAGATATCGAGTGTTAAAATTTGGATTAAAGGATATATTCTCGCTTCTTTTACTTATTATTTTGTCTGGAAGTTTTATATATTTGTGTGTTTTAGCATCTAATTATAATTTCAATTTCTTAACTTATTTGTTTAAACAAATAGGAGAAACTTTCTAATGAATTACAAAATTATTTTTAGTTATGATGGCTCAAAATATTTTGGCTATGCTGTTCAAAAAAATGAAGAGCATACAATTGAAGCTGTAGTTGAAAAAGCAATCTCTACAATCTTAAATAAAGAGACAAAAATATATGCTTCAGGTAGAACAGACCGTGGAGTTCATGCGTTAAATCAAGTCGCAACATTTAAGAGTGAAAACGAATTAAATTTAGACAAGTTTTTAAGAAGTTTAAATAAATTAGTTCCAAATGATATTTACTTTAAAAGCATCAAGAAAGTGAGTGATAATTTTAATGCTCGTTTTAATGCTAAAAGTAAAGTGTATTTATATATCATAAATGTGGGGGAATATGACCCTTTTATGAGAGCTTATGAAACAGTTGAACAATCGCTCAACTATGATTTACTTAAAAAGAGTAGTGAAATTTTTGTTGGAGAACATGATTTTAAAAATTTCACAAGTAAGCCAACTGATGACAATAACTTCATTAGAAATATTTATTCTATTTCTTTTAAAAAGAAGAAAGATCGAGTTTATATCGAGTTTAAAGGTGATGGCTTCATGACCTATATGGTTAGGAAAATTCTAGGTGGAATGATTGAAGTTAGTAAGGGAAATATGTCTCTTGATGATTTAAGTGCTTTGTTAAATAAAAAAGATCGAGATATCATTACCTATACTGCTCCAAGCAAAGGATTGTATTTAAAGAAGGTGAATTATTAATGACAAATTTTATTAAAAGATTTTGTCTATTAAATTCTTTATCTTTGTTAATTTTATCAAGTTGCAATCAAAATAAAATTGAAACTCCCCTTGATAGTGGAGTTTCTTTTACATATAATGATGCCTCTTTTAGTGGAACGTATGGGACTAAAACAAACTTTGAGTACTATGATTATTTTTCTTTGAAAGTTAATAAATTATCTAATTCTTTAAGAAGTGATTTTGCCTATGGAGTCGATGCTTCTACTGTTTTATCTACCGAGAAAAATGGTGGTGTTTACTATAATGAAGATGGAAAAGAACAAGATATATTTGAAATTATGCGTATTGATGGTGTTAATTTTGTTCGTTTTAGAATTTGGAATAATCCATTTTCATATAATGGAAATAGTTATGGTGCTGGCGAAGATAGTACAAGTAATGTTTTAGAGATGGCAAAAAGAGCTAAAAGAGCTGGTATGAATATCTTACTTGATTTTCATTATAGTGATTGTTGGGCCGATCCAGGCAATCAAGTTTTACCTAAAGCTTGGAAGAATTTTAGCGAAGATAAACTTGAAGAAGCAGTCTATGGATTTACAAAAACAACATTAGAAAATTTTTCTTCTAATAATATAAAAATAGATGCAGTACAAATTGGTAACGAAATCAATAGTGGAATTCTTTTTCCAAATGGAAAATTAAATTATTCAAATACAAACTCATTCATTAATTTTGCTAATTTATTAAAAGAAGGAATTAAAGCAACAAAAGAAGTTTTTCCTAAGGCTTATTCAGTAATTCATTTTGCTGGAACAAATGTTGATGCTTATAAAACCTTTTTTGAAACTCTACGCTTAAAGGGAGTTGAATACGATATAGTTGGCTTATCTTATTATCCTTATTGGCATGGAACAATTAGTGATTTAGATGCAGCTTTAAAATATATTTCAGACTATATTAATAAACCAATTTTAATCTTAGAAACAGCTTATGGATATACCTATGATTATAATGAATATACAAGCAATATATTTAATAAAGACCTTGCAAATAAAGCTGGTTATGAAGCAAGCATTGAATCGCAAGCAAATGTTTTACGTGATATATGTAATTCTTTAAGTAAAGTTAAAAATAACTTAGGATTAGGCGTCTTTTATTGGGAACCAGGATGGTTACCACTTAAAAATAATGGCTTAACTAAGTATGGTGTGGCTTATTGTGCTAATGATGAAGGCAACGTTTCAAAGTACGGTGATCAAAAAGTTTCATGGGCTAATCAAGGGTTATTTTCTTATAGTGGAAAAGCTCTTCCAAGTTTATCTTCTTATAAATTAATTAAGAATGCTTAGTTTTTAAGATTTATCTATAAGGATAGCTTTATCTTTTACTTTTACCTAAATATTAAAAATAAGTAGATTTTGAACCTATAGAGTAGTAAAATATTACGCGTGAAAGGATATTTACTATGGGAAGACATTTTGAAGTAAGACAAGCCGCAATGGCT
>DAIODM010000007.1:0-45138 GCA_036746835.1 Candidatus Onthovivens sp.
TCCATTAATTGCAACTTTAATTGCCATAAAAATCCTCCCTTTAGATTCGCTAAGATTTATATCTTATGCTCATTTATTATATTAGATAAATTCTAATAAATAAAGTTAAAGACATTAAAATTTTATGCTTTAATGATAAAAATATTCAAAAAATACCAAAATTTTTGATTTAGGTAAAATTTGAGTTTAAAAATACTGATATATTAACCTTTAATGGTAACTGTAACGTTACTAGAGATTTCTGCAATAATAGCTGTAACTAGTTTTCCAACACTTGGATACATCTTTAAAGCTTTAATCACATTATCTTTACTAAAGACATCATTATGAATGTTATATTGAATAATTTTGACACTAACAAAAGGAACTTTTAAAAGGTTACAAGCAACGGCAATTCCTCCCGCTTCCGTATCAAGAGCTAAGTTTTTAGTTTTACCTAAAACTTCGGTTCCATCGCTAATATTAAGTTTAATTAAATCATCAATTGATTCGTAATAGTTATTACTTGAAATTAAAGTTCCACTTTTAAGGTTAGTATTAAAGAATTTAGTACCAACATTATTTAAAAGATTAACAAGATAAATATCACCAATAAACATTTCAGGCATATTAGGAATTTCACTTAATTTAACTCGTTCACGATTAGTAAGATTTACATCTGCAATACAAATATCACGAGAAATAAATACATCACCAATCTTTAAGTCACTTGTAAAAGAACGGGCCATACCAACATTAATAACAACTGGCGCATTATATTTTTCAATTAAGTAAGTGGCTAAAACACTACTCATATAGTTAGTTGAAATTCCATAAGCAACACAAATTTCTTGACCAACAATGATACCAGTAAAGTAAATACATTTATCAGTAAACTTTTCGTATTTTTTATTTCTCATTTTACTTTCAAGATAAAGAACATCATCTTTACTTGTAGCGATAACTAAGATCATATTTACTTTCCTTTCTTTTCAAAATCATTATTACTTAAGAAACGTTCGTATTCTGGTTTTGGTAATGGTTGACTATAATAGTAACCTTGAATAACATCACAACTTAAATCACTAAGAATTTGGATTTGTTCCTTACTATCAGCACCTTCAGCGATGATTTGAATGTTCATTGCGTGACACGAAAGAATAACTGCACGAACAATCTCTTTTTCCTTAATATCAAAAGCAATATCATCAACAAGAGATTTATCGAGTTTAACAATATCAATAGGAAGCTTCTTTAAGTTAACAATATTAGAGAATCCAGTACCAAAATCATCCATTAAGATCTTAATTTTCATATCTTTAATCTTATTTAAGACGTTAACAATTAAGAAACTGTAGGCACTATTGGTCTTTTCTGTAATTTCAATTTCAATATAAATAGGATTAACGTTATGTTTCTCTAAAACATGTTGAATATCGTTAACGAAAGCAGGTTCATAGAATTCATAAAGCGAAACGTTAACACTAATAGGAAGAATCTCTCTTCCTCTTTTTTTCCATTCTTCAATTGTTGCACAAACTTTATCTAAAAGATAAATATCAATATCGTGGATGATACCACCATTTTCCGCTAAAGTAATGAAGTTATCTGGACGAACAAAACCAAAACGTTTGCTCTTCCAACGAATTAAGGCTTCAGCACCGACGAATTTTTTACTCTTAAGGTGGAATTTAGGTTGATAATAGACTTCAAATTCATTATTCTTTAAACCTTCAAGAATTGAATCAATAGTAATTTCAGTAGGATTATTTGCACTCTTACTTTCAAGAGTTTCATCATAAAGTGCACTAACTTCGTAGTTATTTTCACCATATCGACGAGCAATAACTGCATTATTAATTGCATCAAATAAACTTACTTTAAGTGGATCAGTAATTCGATAAATTCCAAAGAAAGGTTGAACGAAAATACGATAATCTTTTTGAGATTTAATTTCATAAGCTTCATTTTCAAAATCACGAACTAATTTTTCAATTTCAGCATATGGTTTATGAATATAGAGTAAAAAAGATTGATCATCATAACAATATTCGTAATCTTTACGTTTATATTCTTTATTTTGTTTAAAGTAATCACTAATATAATCGACTAAAAGACCATTAAATTCCGTGTAATTTGGTGAAGATTCAATTTCAAGAATAGTACGTTCATTAAATGGACTAAAACAAATAATAAAGCCTTCATCTTTAGTTTTGGCATGTTTTATATATCTTGCTGCTACACGAGTAACAAAGATATCAAAGTTAGCAAATAAAGTCTTACGATTAAAGTTATAGATGTTTTGTCTAATTAACATCTTGTTGTCTTTACTACTATTAACAAAGAAAATACCAGCAAGAATAGCAAGACTTACAATAACTACACTATTAACTGAGACAAAAATAATTCCAACTAAATCAAAGATTTCTCTATTAGTAAAATAACTATAAAAAACAAACAAAACATCAGTAATTAAAAGAGCAGCAGCAAGAGCTATAAGCAAGAAATGGCTATAACGATTATTTTTCATTGTCTTTCTCCCCCTCACTCTTCTTATCTTTATTTAAATCACTATCATTATTATTAATCTTGCTAGCTTTATTTTCTAGCATTTCATTAAGCAAATCTGTTTTTAAAGCTTCTTTTTCTTCATCACTTAAATTACTTAAGTGATCATCTTTACTTTTATTTTCTTTCTTATCTTTTTTACTAGCTTTAATAATATCGAAGATTGAAGAAATAATAAGATATCCACCAGGAACTAAAATCAAAGTCACAAGTCCATAAGGTGTTAATAAATAATTATATAAAACACCTATAAAATCACTGGTTGCTACAACTTTACCAAGAACATACTTACCTTCAACGGTTTGCGTTTGATAAGTGCAATCCCCACTACATTGTGAACTTTCTTTATTAATACCATGACAGACAAAAGTATAGGTTGCATCACTATTTTTAGTAGCAGTTAAAACTTCGTGAGTCATAACAACACCTAAACTTGAATAATAAAAGGTAATATCATCACCAACTTTAATATCTTCAAAACTTACTTTTTTAACAATAATTCCACTACCAACTTTGTATTTTGGTTCCATAGAATCGGTAGCAATTACAAGAGTTTGAATACCAAAGAAACTTCCTACACCATAATTACTCTTTCGAGTAATACTTGTTTCAATTTGGAAAAGAAAAGCAAAAACAACAATTAAACCAACAAAAATAGAAAAGGTCCATGACAAAATTCTTCGCCATAATGGTTTCTTTTCTTTTGTTTCTTTAAAGGTTTTTTCTTCTTTTTCTTCCATATCTTCCTTATTTTTTAGGTTCAGTCGTAGCTTCTTTAGTTTCTTCTTTAACTTTAGGATCAGCTTTAACTTCTTTATTTAATTTATCATCAGCTTTTGTTTCGTCATTTTGAATAACAGGTTTAGCAAGAGGTTCCGCATCATTTTTAGCAATACTAACAATATGTTCACGAGCTTTAGCAAGCGCTTCTTCAGCTTCTTTTTCTTGAGCAAGTTTAAGGGCTTCCTCTTTCTTACGAAGTTCTTCTGCTTCAGCTTTTTCTTGTCTTGCTTCTTCTTTAAGCATTTCCTTACGAGCTTTATCTTTTCGTTTTTTAAGTTCAAGTAAAGCACGTTTTTCAGCTTCAAGTCGCTTCTTTTCTTTATAAGCAGCTTTATTTGCGGCAATTTCTTCCTTAGTTGGTTTTTCTTTAACTACTGGAGCAAGTTGCTTTTCTATATCTTTAAAATAAGCATCATCTGCTCTTACAAAGACTGGACGATCCTTATAATTTTCAAAATAGAATAAATCTTTATCATCAACAAGAACTTTTGGTTCATATTCTTTTTCTTTAGTAAGAATTGCTTCTTCACTTGGATTAGCATTCATACTTAAGAAATTTAAAACATTTAAACTAGAAAGATACTTTTCATCTTCCTTACTTAATTTATGGAAATCTTCATGAACAGTAAAGTTAATACCAATTTTATTGTAACTATTAAGGAAACTAAATAAAGCCGCACAGGCCCTATAATCTGGGTTTTTACGAATAATATTAGTTCGTAAAAGAGGAGTATGAACATCTCTTACTTTAGTAAAATTCTTCATAAAAGAAGTATGATTAAAAGTTGATACAAGATCGACCATATATTTAATACGGTCTAGATATGACTTCATATCATTTCCATTTTTATCAACGGTGTTTCTTGAAAACTTAATTTTAGTTTCAACTTCAAGGTGACATCCATTCACTTCGCTAACGTTTTTAACATAAAGAGTTTCATAATTAACGAGTCCACTATTTTTGTTTAAATAGTTATAACGAATACCAAGGAAAATAATAAGGTGACGAATTAAAGTCGCAACCATTCTATTTTCATAAATGTTGTATTCATCTTCAGCAAAAATATTAAGTAACTTTTCAGGAGTAACATTACCGTTTTTATCAACTGTTTTAACAAATTGAGCGTGACTCGCTAAATGTTGAACAGATTCACTATTAATTTTTTTACTTAATTCAAGAGGCACCACGTCACTTGTAGTTTTTGTAGAAATTTTTGGATGTTCAATAATCTTTTCAACGTGAGGAAGCGTATCTTCAATATTTTTAATCCAACTTAAATCAAATTTAGAATCTTCTTTACGTGATTCACGAATATAAACATTATTACCAGCACTAACTTGTTTAAAAATAGCTAAAGCATTCTTATCGTTTTTTAAAAGAGACTCAAATTTTCTTTGAGCCTTAGCATTAATTCGTTCATATCGAACGAATTTAGCTTTCTTTTCTCTTTTTGTATCTTCACCTATTTTTGTTTTCGCCATAATGATTAATTCATTTTAATTAAGTTATCAATATAAGCATGAGCTAACTTAAAATTATTCTTACCAAATAATTTATCAAGTTCAGCATTTAATTGACGTAATTCATCTTTAAGGAAACCAATATTTAATGATTCAAATTTCTTTAAAACCTTATTAGTGAAAATAAAATCAAATCCATCAAGTTCGGTTCCACCACATGCAACATAAACCGGAATAAATGTATTAAGTTGCTTCAAAATACGGTTACCGAAGGCTAATCTAAATTTCGCAATTACGAAATTATCAAGTTCATTAAATTTATCTAAGACTTTGCTACTAATTGGGAATTGTAAGATTGCATCGCTATAAAGTTTAGCAATTTGCTCATAATTAACTTGACGAGCTTCGGTATAGTCTGCTTTAAAAGCAATACCCTTATTATCAAAGAAAATAGAAATAGCACGATCATAAACCTTATCACTAATAGTAAAGGTACTATCATCGTTATTTGCAGTACCAAAGAAGATAACATTTTGAGGAATCAAAATCTTACCTTTTGTAATATGTTTTGGATCAGTATCACTATAAGTATTAATTAATTCAACATTCCATTCTTTAGCATCTGGCATTTCCATGATGGATAAGAATTCTGCAAAATAATATTCAACACGAGCAAGGTTCATTTCATCGAGAACGATGATATTTAAATCTTTACGATAAGTTGATTCATATAAAGCACGTAAGAATTCAGTTTCATTAAACTTTTTAGTGAATTCATTATAGTAACCTAATAGTTCACTACGATCCTTATATGATGGTTGAATTGAGCAAATAAAAGCATCATTTTTAAAATATTTTCCTAAAGCATATGGGAGACTAGTTTTACCTGTACCTGAAATACCTTCAAGAATAATAAGTTTACTAGTAGCCATACCAGCAAATAATTGACGAATAGTATCAATCTTATAATATAAATGAAGTTGCGAAGCACAGAATAATCTAAAACCTTGACATAATTCTTCAAGACTAAGACCTTCAATATCGCTAATTGCAACATCTTTATCTTTATATTGATTATCAACATAAGTAAGTTTTGGGAAACGAGATTGAACTTCTTGAATAGTTGCTTTATCTTTATCACTTAATGAAGCTTGACCATTTGGTTTGATACCAAGCTCACCAACCTTTAAATTTAAAATCTTATCACGCTCTTGAACTGCACTATAAAGTTCATTATTTAAATTAGCAACTTCTTGTTCAAGTTGATCTTTAGCAATTTCACGTTTATAAAATTTAACATACTTTTTAAGTAACCAATAAATCAAAAATCCAAGGCCAAAAACTAAGCCTGCGACAATAATCCACCAAATAACAAAGAAAATCCATCCACCAACTCCCCAGTTTGCGGAGTATTGCGAAAAGATTTGATTATAATTACTAAAGTTATCTCCTACCTTAGTCCATTTATAAACAACCCAATCATAGAAAAAGTCACCTAAATCGGTGAAAAAGGCTTTTAAAAACTCACCAAGATATTGAAAGAACTCAGCCATAAATTGTCTCCTCCGTAAGAGTAAAGGTTAAACTTGCATTAAATGCTCCATACATTGCTAGTGAAGTATTATCAAGATCCCAACCTTCTAAATAAATTGAAAGAACCACTCTATAAGGTTCATTTCCTTTTAAAAGAAATAAGTGACGCATCTCTTTAAGCTCACTTGAACTTATAGAATCTTCTTCCGCAACTGATAAACCATTAAGAATTGATCTATTTAAATCAATATGATTTACATTAGTTTTAGTCATTGCACTGAAGGTAGTTGTTTTATTAATCTCCCCTCCAGCATTAAAATTATTACTACCATAAAGTAGTTTATCACTATTTTGATATTCCCCATAAAGAAATTCATAGTAAGCACCATTACTACTATAATAATCGTAATATCCATCCATATTAATATCTAAGGGAGAAGCTAAAAGAGTAGATTCTTCTTTATATGGATCATAAATTAAATAATCTTTATCGTTATAAAGAAAACTATAACGAAGTGATTTGTAAGTTGTATTTAAATTTGTAACAATTTCATCATGTGTAAGACTTGGAAAAGTATCTTTTAAATCAGTAGCAATTTTATCATTTTCAGTCGTATTTGGACTAAAGGTTGAAGTATCGCTCACCATTGCGTAACAATCGTGACTTGCTTTAAGATAAATTTCTTTAGAAAAATATCCTTCGGTTGCATTACTTGTTTCACGATAAGTATTAGGATCACTAATTTTTCCCGTTCGATAAGCTTCTTTAAAAGTAGGTTTATCTACTTTAGTTACGGTATCGTTAAGCCAATTAGATTTATACATTGAAGAAACTGGAATAAAAACAGGAATTGATCCGAGTGAATCAGTTGTTAATGAATCACTATAAACAATCTCTCCATCAGTATTTTTAATACCTAAACTAATTGTTGGATCACTAGTTAAACTAATATCGACATCTTTAACGTTAATATCACTATCTCCAGTGAAAAAAGCCGCACTAAAACCAACACTAGCAATACATGTACTAGTGATTGTGATTAATAAAATTAATAGTGCTTTCTTTTTGTCCATATTAATCGCTTTCAAAATCCATAACGAGTGAGAATCTTTGTCCAGAAGTTGTATTACTTGAGGCATGATCCCATCCTTCTACATAAAGAGTCATAACTAAATCTGCTACACTAGTTGTTGATTCAATTTTTGCTAAGACTGTATCGTTATTTACAACATTTGATGTGCCTAAATAACTTGCATAATTTGCACTAAAAACTGCTGGATATGTTCCATCTTTATGAGCTGCATCAAAGCAAGAACCTGTAAATGATTTTTTTCCAGTACCAGTTGTTGCTACGCTCGAATTAGATGAATTATTATAACTTCCATATACGTATTCGTTTTCAACAATATTACCTTCACCATCAACAGTTGTTGAATAATCAAAGTAACCATCGCTATTTAAATCAAGAAGTCCTCCAACAGCAGTACTTCCATTACTTGCACTACTTGGATTTAATAATCCGGTATATGCATTACTTTCAAAATAAGCTCTAGTAGTTTGTTGAATTGTACCAGCTCCGCTAATGCCAAAATCTTTAAGATAAATATCACCAACATTAAATTGGGTTCCATCCGTAAGTTTTGTTACTCTAAAAACAAAGTTAATACGAACATAACTCGTAATAGGAGCAACAGTTGTACTAGCAGGCGTTAAATAACTAGGAGCTGTCTTTAAAGCTAAAGTGCCACCGCTACTAAATGGTCCACTTGTAACTGGCGTTAAAGCATTTGTTGCATAACCATTATTTGATAAATAATAGTTAAGTGTTTCACTTGTTAAATCGCCTTCTGACCAATAAATTCCACTTCGAGTAGTATCAGGCGTAAGATTATAACTACTTGCACTTGATAAAGTTGAATTACTTCTAAGTCCGATTTGGAATTTAGTTGAATTACCAACAGAGGTACCATCATAAGCGGCTTGAGCATTAACTTGAATTTGATACCATGCAAAAGTTGCACTCACTGCAGTAATTGCACTGAGTGACAAAGCTATGATAGCAACCGCAAGTCTTTTACTTTTCATTTCGCTTATTATCCTTAGTTAGTAGTTGTGTCGGTAGTATCTTGTTTTACGTAAGTTTTAAAAGTTAATCCTAATTTTAATGAAGTATCTCGAGGTTTGCTTCCTGTACATTCAGGATCTCCGCCTTCTAGATAAAACATTAAAGTATAACGAACAGAATCACCTACTGCTAATCCTTCATATTTACGATTAAAAATATCGCTTGTTGTCTCAAAAGGAGTACATAAAGAAGTATCAGTATCACTAAGATATTCATCATAGTTAGTAGTTCCATCGCTTAAAGTTTTAAGTGTCTTACTAGTTTTAGCATAATCAGTATATGCATGATCATCCGAAGTATTTTCAAAAAAGCGCACACGCAAAATATCGTCAAGACCATAGAGACTATCGGCAGGTTTGACGTTTTCGATAAATTGAAGGTTAATATTGTAATTAGCTACTACTGAACCAGTGTTTTTAATATAGAAGGTTAATTTATAATAATAAATTCCATCCACTACATTATTAGCATCATAACGGTTTCCCATTGTTGAAAGAGTTTCACTATTATCAATCTTATCATTTGTTGGAATATATTCTGCAGTATAAACCGCAAAAGGAGGTAATTTATCTACTCGATAAAAGGTTTTAGGTTCAGTGAATTCACTTGTTGTATCAAGTGAAATGATTGGACCATCATTATTTAGCGAGACAGTAAAATCTCCTAGATCCTTACCAATGAAGGCTATAATTGAAAAACTCGTAACAGCTAAGGCAAATGCTCCAGTAGAAATAAGTGCAATAATCCTTACTTTCTTTCTTTTAACATATTGCTTGTGAACCATTTTTATTACTCAAAAGATATTTTAAATATATAAAATACTTTTACACAAAAACAAATTATTATGTCCCTTAGAAAATAAAAAGGAGCCTCATTACCTATCAAATAAATTCAGTCCATTTATTTTCCTATAGGTAACTGGCTGCCACTGATCTAACGATTCGATAGGCCCTTTTAGTTTTCCGTCACACCCTTTCGAGCGCTTTGGTTTTTTCTATGTCACTATTAAACAACATTTACAAATAAATTACAATCTTTTTTTATAATCATTAATAATTAAAAAGAAGTAGTCAATCGCTACTTCTTTTTAATTATTGTTAGATTCTTTAATTAATTCTTCTTTTAATTCATCTTTTTGCTTTTTAGTTAACTTATGTTCTATATCCTTTTTATTATGATTAAAGAAATATAAGCGAAGGACGACATAGCATATATTAAGTCCAAGAAGAATGAATAAAGGAATCACGAAACAGAATAAATATACTGTACTATTATGATAAAGATAACCTAAAAACCCAGTAGTATTATTGTATTCTTCAACACTATGAGGCATCTTAATAATCATAACAAGAGATAAAACTAAAAAACTAATAGTCATGACTGCATCGAGAATAAGTAAGATATAGTTAATGATTTTTTTAGAGTTCATGTTTATTAATCAGCTCCATCATCCTTAATTGCTCTAAAGCCAATTGCAATTGAATAAGCTTGATCTTGAAGCTCACTTAAATTGCATAAAACATCACTACCTTCATACCAGAAATATAAATCACAATCTATATAAGAATAGTATCCACCCGAGTAAGTAATCCAATTTCTACTCGTAGTACTACCAACTTCTCCTATATAATTGGAATAATCAGTGTTATCATAGTCTAATTCTTCAGTTGCTACTGAAAAAGCATGCATTTTATTGCTTGAATTAAGCGCATAAGAATATGCACTTGTGCCTGTTGTGCTAGATACAAAATTGATAGAAGAACCGTTTTTGCTTAACCCATCAGGTCCAAAATTGGTTGTATCATAATTTGGAGCCCAGACACTAAAAATACTTGACTCTGCCTTAGTGTTGTTAGTTTCTCGATATGGTTTTATTCCCATTCGAACGGCTGAATCTATATTATTTTTACTTCCATTTAAATCTAAAGTTGCTGTACTCATAAAAATACGATAAGAAGCAATATTAGTACCAGCTTTTACTACAAAACGGAGTCCGAATTTTGCATAATAATAAGTGTTTGAAAAAATATCTTTAGAATAAGTCGAACTTATAGCTTTATAAGTCCCATTTAAATTTCCATCACTGTCAGTTAAAGCACGATAAGCTATAGGACTCACTGGATTCATATCTATACTGCAATCTCTAAATCTTTGAAAGCTAATTCCATCATTATCGGTTCCTTCAACATCATGAACAATATTATCGGAAACAGTTGATGGATCATCTTTATAGCTATGACCTCTTGCAGAATTATCGCCACCTTTAATACCGTAATCTAGAGTGCCTTCTGTATAACTTGTATCCCAATCAACATATAAGTTACCATCAGTAGAAATAGCCATCATATCACGTAAAGAAGCAGTTACAAATGTACTTGATGTTAACCATGCAAAAGTACTTGATGTTGCTGCACCAATACTAATTAATATAAGAGTCACACCCATTACTAAAAAAGTGGATCTTTTCATATTTAAAGCTTTCCTTTAATGAATACAAAAAATCATTAAATAAACATCGAATAAATCAATATAATTAAGAAATATCTCTATTTCTTGTTTTTATCATCTTTAGTCATAACATCGCTTAATAATTCAGCCTTAAGTTTTTCTTTTTCTTCAGGTGTTAAATCATTAAGTTGGACCTTACTCTTCTCATTAAGTTTCTTAATGTAAAAAATAAGATATAAAACATTAACAATAAGTAATATGAACAAAGGAAGAACAAAACAGAATAAATAAATAGTAGGATTCTTTTGTAAATAACCAATGAAACCTGTAGCAGCATTAAGTTCTGCACTAGTTTTTGGCATTGTAACGAGCATGATAATCGAAATTACAAACAAAAATAATGTAACTAATACATCTAATGTTATTAATACATAATTAAGGACTTTTCTATTGTTTTTCATTCTGATTCTTCCACTATAATGCTTCTAGAAAATAGGCATCTAGAAGCATTATAAATGTTTTTTAAATGATTTTAAAGAGAAAATCTTGATTGAAGGCTCATAAACGATAAATTCAAACAAGAACTCTTAAAACTTAAACTATAAACTAGGAAGCAACTACGACTGTATCGAAGACTAAAGTTCCAGTAAATGATTTATCTTGAACTAGATCATTTGTGCAGTAATCATCGAGACCTTCATACCAAATATACATATCAACATATAATGTATCAGTTGTATTGGCAAATAACCCTAAGCAGTTTCCATTTGTGGAAAGTGAAGTGCCTTCAGTAACTGTTCCGGTACTGAATGCATTATTAGCAACATAAGTAGCTGGAGCAGCAGAGGTAAATGGATAAGTCCCTGTAGCAGTAGCAGAACTTACATAATTTATAGCACTTGCGCTATTATCAATTGTATCAGTGGAAACAGCATCAGCAGTTGTATTGTATTTAGGAGCCCAAACTGATGGAAGTGATTTAGCAGTTGCAGTAGAAGTATCAGTGCCGGTAACAAATCCAAAACGATAAGAAGAGGCACCTGTAGTCTTTGTAGCACCTGTTGTAGTAATATGGCTATCAGTTGCATTAAAGAATACACCATATTTTAAATCACCAGTAATAGAAGATAACTTCATTTGTAAGGAAATCTTTGCATAATAAGCTAAGTTTTGCTTCGTATCAATACTACTAGCAGGAAGAGTTGCGTAAGTAAAATCTTTTTCTGTAGTAGTAACTTGATTTTTGGTATCAACATTATGATAAGCATAATGTGGACCACTAGCAGTAACTAAATCTAAGCTTGCATCTCTAAGACTAGTCATTGTTAAATTTTGATTATCAAGACTTGTCCATTCAGCAACAGCCGTACTACCAAATCCATTATCAGCAGCATATTTATATTTCATCTCTAAACTTCCACGAGCAACAGCATTAAGATTGCTGATAGTAGCAGTTGATCTTGTATTTGCAGTGAACCAAGCAACAGTACTAGTTCCAGCAGCAGCAATAGAAACGACTAAAAAGGCAACAGCAGGTATAAGTAATTTTGATTTTTTCATATGTTTTTTCCCCCATATAATCAAAAAAAGAACTAAATTTCGTTAGTTTGATAGTACAGGATTGTTTTTTTATACCTTTCAGGGACGAAAAAATATAAAAAACAACTATGTACTAATATTATAACTAACTTAAATAAAAAGAAAAGAGGAAGTTTTCTTCCTCTATTTCTTGTAGTTTTTAATGACTTTAGTTAATTCGCTAAAGGTAACTGCTTTTTCATAAAGATCACCACTAACGTAATTAACGCTTGTATCTTTAAGAAGATCTTCTTGATCTTTATTAGTAATTGATGGAGCAATAACTTCAATATTATATGCTTTAGCTTCATTTGTAATCTTTTGAATGGTTGATAAGTTAGTAGCATTATCAACTAAGGTTTCTAGCAAGTTACTATTAAGTTCGACTTCACGAATTCCAAGTTCATTGAGTTTACTTAAAGGTAATTCATTTCCGCTATATCTATTTAAAGCAACCTTAATACCTAAAGATTTTAAGTTACTTGGAACTTTGGTTAAATTAGCTAAATTCTTTGCAAAATCGCTTTCTGAAAGAATAAAAGTAATAAATCCTTGAGGTAAAGATAAACTTTGAACAATATTTGCTAATTTCTCAAGATAGAGAGATTGATCACTAAATAAAGTGCTATCAACTTTAATAATAAATTGATCAAGACCACTTATTCTAAAAGCGTTTGGATCAAAATTATTAAAGGCATTACTAATTTCTTCAATAATTAATAAAGTGTAACTAAGCATCTTGTTTTCTTTCTTAATAATATCCATAACATCATCATTATTAATGTATGAACCACGAAGGTCATCTTTACACTTTAAGGAAACAATCGCACTATTAAGGTTCTTTTGACCTTTATTTAAGACTGGAAGATAATCTAAATCAAAATTCTTATTGGAGTAAGCTTTCTCAAGAAGTGAGAGAGTATAATCGGTTTTACTTGCATAACGCTCAATATGTTGTTCAACTGCATAAAGTTTATTTTCATTATTTGGTTTAACTTTAGTTAAGTTAGTTTCAATATAACGAACATAAGCTGGAACGTTATCAAAATCGAGCGGATAACTATAAATAAAGATATTTGGGATTAATCTAACTTCAACTCCTTCAATATTATAAAGGTGTTTGATGAAGTGATTAATGAGTTCACAATTATCGTAAATTGTACCTAAACCAATTTCATTAAAGATAAATCCAAGGGTATTTGCATTATATAAATAGATTTCACTTAAATTGAAGACTTCACTTGCTTTACGAAGAGCATCACGAACCATAATGTTATAGTTCACTTCGCCAACTTTAGTTAAAACATCAAAAGCATTATCAATACGGCAAAGAACAACATAGCCTTTACTCTTGCTATCAAAACGATTATTTAAACTTTGAAGGAATGGATAATAGTTATTAATAAATAAATTACTATCAAATCTTTCTCGACCAATTAATTCATCCTTCTTTATAGGTTCCATTAACATTGTAATTGCTTTTTCTTTATTATCAGTTAATTTTAAACTTGTATTATATTTAACAGTTCCAAAGGTTGATTCTTTTGAATGGTTGGTCTTTAATGGACAATCCTTACATGGACTATCTAAGTTATAAAGAGCTTTATAACAAAGCATCCCAACACGAGCATCTTTACGATAACTCTTAAGTGAATCACTAATATTAATTAACTTATAATCATTTTGTTTAATTGAATATAATTGAATTTCAGTGATCTTAAGTAAATTCTTAAGGACATTTCTATCATCATTTGAACTATCAAGTAAAATAAGTTCATTATAGTAACTTCTAAAGACAAGCGAATAGAAGAATAAAAGTTCTCGATCAAGGAAATCACCATAAATTTCTTTATCGTGATTTACAAAATAAATAATTCCACGTGGTTTATCTGCAAGATAAATTACATAGAAGAATCCACTACTAATATGGTAAGTATCTAAATATTTAGCAAGTTCTGGATTAACATTAATTCGATTAGTAAAGTAAATTGATTCATCTTTACCACGATATTTAATGATGGCATTAATTGCCTCATCATTGACTACTTCACCTTTTTTAAAAAGAGGAATTCCACTCTTACTAAAATCATCCATTATTTCATAACGAGTTAAATATTTATTCTCAATAAATCCGCTTGCATCAAAATCAAAATAAGTTGAAATAGCTTTTAAAGTTAGTAAGAATTCTTCTTTAAAATCTGTTTCGTTTTTAATCTTATCACCAATACGAAGCATCTCTTCGCTTATTTTACTTAAGTAACTTAATCTTTCAACTTGAGATTCAATTCCTTTTTTCTCGCTAATACGATTAGGAATAAATATATCAACTGGATTTGATTTTTTGTTAACGTAATATAAATCATTAAGAATTTCTTTTTCACTAGAATAAGGATAAACGACTGCACTAACTTTTAAGGTATAACATTCATTTCCATTTAAAGAATAACTGATTGAATGGTAATCTTTAACAAAATAACTTAATAAGTAATCTAATGATTCAAGTGAATCAATATTACGAACGAAAACAAATAAACTATATTCATCTCGATAGCCAACAACGACATTATTTTTAGCAAAAACTTCTTTAATTTTACGGGTAATACTAAGAGCTTCTTCTAAATTTAATTTAGCATCTTTTTCATTAAAACGAACGGTGAAGAAAGCATTTCTAAAAGCAAATGATTCATCAACAAAGTTAGGAATATTTTTGACAAAAGAATCTTTGGTAATAATTTCTGTTTGTTGACTGCTATATTTTTGGTAATCAAGTTTTAAATTGCTAAAATCAGCCATCTTCTTAAAGAAAATAATATTGCTATATTTTTCTTCTATATCTCTTATAGAACGATTAAGAGCATCAAACTCTTCATCAAATCCACTATAATGTTCAAGATTAAATTTAGTGTTTGATAAATTATCAAAGTTATTTAAGGTTTTAATATATAAATTTTTATAAACAAGATCTTGTTCAACTTTATTTAATCTAAAAGAAAAATACATCTCTACACCCGCTAAAATTAAAATTAAAGCAAGTAATCCTAAATTAATATAAAGATTACTTGGAATAATACTTGTAACAAATAAAGCAAAAACAATAGTTATTACAATAATAATACCTGCAAAAATTACTCTTAGTTTCTCAAGTTTATTTACTCTTTTATGTATTGAATTTGTATTCGCCATATTGCCACCTATCTTTTAATTATAGTTAAAATTTTAATTATTAAAAACCTTTTCGTTATATCTTATATTCATCAATTATGCTTTTAGCATACTTAAGCATTGGTACTTCTCTATTATAAAGAAGAAGACCAAGTTTCTCTTTTCGATTTTCTTCATATTTTAATAAAGCTTCATTATAAGTTAATTTTATCTTTGTAAGATGAAACTCGTTTTTCTCATCTTCTCTTAAATTATTTTTGCCTTCTTTAAGGACTTTAACTAAATAATAATGATTTAAATTATGACGATAGATTAAATTATAATAATCACTTACTAGTCCTAGATAGGCTAAAATTTCAACTTCAAATCCGAGTTCTTCTTTAAGTTCACGCTTAAGGGCATCTTCGAGTTTTTCGTTTTCTTCAACGCCACCACCACTAGTTTCTATATACTTAAAATTACCAAACTGATCATTACGGACAATCGAAACAAAATAAAAAGATTCACCATCATAAACAAATGCTCGAACAATATTTCGATCATGAGTTACTTTCGTAAATGGATAGCAAACATCCTTGAGTTCTAAATTAATTTCTTTTACTTTATACATATCTTATAAATAAAGAGGCGATTACTCGCCTTCCTTTATAAATTCTTATACATTATTATAATGATTTCTTTACAGATATCACGACATTTATCAGTTATATTTTCAAAGTAGGCATAAATACGTTCATCAAATCGTGATTTATCATAGGTATTACCACTAATATAAAGATTATGAACTTCAGTTTCATAAAGGTGATCCATTTGTTGTTCATCACTTTTAACTTTTTGAATTAAAGGATAAATAATATCTTTATCAGTAAAATGATTTATATTCTTTAAAACATCTAAAAGATGTTCCATACATTTATAAGTTTCATCAATAAACATATTAGTCTTTGGAGGTAATGCTCGATAGTTACGAAGATACATCTTATAACTTATTTCATCGATTGAATCTGTTAAATCATCAATTGCATCTAACAATAAGAAAATATCTTCACGATCAATTGGCGTAATAAATTCTTTTGCTAATTGCTCTTCATATACTTCTTTTTTCTCATCACCTTCATGCTCAAGAACGTGAACATCATTTTTAAACTTTAATAAATCCATATCAGGAGTAAATGATTTCATTCCCGCACTTAAAGTATTAAAACAATCCATTGCACATTTGCCTAAATCATAGAAACATTCATAGAAATAATTCGCTTTTTTATTTTTTCCAAACATAATTTATCCTCCTAACTTAATCCTGGAATACTTAAAAAGATTAAAGTAAAAATATATCCAATAAGTCCTGCTCCAGGAAAAGTACATACCCAAGTTAAAACCATCTCACCAGCAATATTCCAATTAACTTTATTTATTCCTTTAGTCGCTCCAACGCCAAGTATTGAAAAACTTTTGACTTGAGTTGTTGAAACTGGAATTCCATAAAATGTTGCAAGTAAAATTCCTACCGCACTCGTAGCATCGGTCGCAAATCCTTCAAATGGCTCTAAGTGGGCCATTCCCATACCAACTTTTTTTATAATTTTATATCCACCAATTGAAGTTCCAAGTCCCATAACTAAAGAAACAATAAGAGCTAAATACCATAAACTTGGATCATTACTAATCGAAACAACTGCACTTGGATTTTCACTTAAAGTTGCAAGTTTAACAGCTAAAAAGAAAACACCAACAAACTTCATACCATCTTGTGCACCATGAACAAAAGCCATTGATGCACCACTACAAATCTCAGCATATTTAAAGAATGGTCTAGTTTTATTTCGATTCATATTTTGACAAATTAAAATGATTAATTTATCAATACACCAACCAACTATAAAACCAAAAAGACATCCAAGAATTAATCCATAAAAGACAAAAGCCCAAGAACTATTCCATCCAAATTGAATATTAACACCTTTATATCCAAGAGTCATTGCCGCAAGTCCAGCACCAGTAATTCCAGCAATTAAAGCGTGTGATTCACTGCTTGGAATACCAAATGCCCAAGCTAATACACCCCAGGCAATAACGCCAATCATTCCAGCACATAGTGCATTTAAAGCAACGCTATAGTTATCACCAAAATCAACCATATTAGCAATTGTTTCTGCAACAGCACTACTAGTAAAAAACATAACAAGAACACCTAAAAAATTAAAAATAGCTGCCATTATAATGGCACTTTTTGGTCTTATTACTTTTGTTGAAACACAAGTAGCAATTGCATTAGGAGAATCAGTCCAACCATTAATAAAAACAACTCCTAAAATCATAATTGTCGTAACAATTAAGCTAGGATGACGGCCCATTAAACTTAATAAATCAACAATATTCACGTCTTTTATTATATTTTGAATAAAGGAATTCATAAAGCAATTTTTAAAATTGATTGAGAAAACTTAATAGAGTTTTACAATTAAACATGTATGGAAAATGTATCTACAAATGTAATAGATGCCTTAAGTTCAATGGATCTTTGGATAATGATTGCTAAATCAGTTTTAATCATTCTTCTTGGATACGCTTTGACTAGACTTAAATTACTTCCCGATAAAACAGATAGTGTATTAACTAAAGTTGTTATGATTGTTGCTCTTCCTTGCTTAGCGTTTGCTTCCTTTATGACAAGTATCAAAAAAGAAACATTTACATCTTGTATATTTAGTTTCTTTTATGGATTTGTAATCTATGCAATATTTATTCTTTTAGCTAAATTATTATTTAGATATGAAAAGAATTTAGATACTAGACAAGTTCTTGAAATGCTTTTTGTTTTTGGTAGCACTACTTTCTTTGCTCAACCATTAATTGAGGCAGTATTTAAAGATGCTTATAACGATAGTTCGATGTTTAATATTCCATTTAGAGTATATCTTTATAGTTATTGTTATTATGAATTATGCATTAAAAAGAATTATAAAGATTTACCAACTGATAATTTAAGTGAAAAAGATGAGACATCTAAAAAATTAAATAAAAAAGAAATTTTAAGGAGAATTTTTCTTAATCCAATAATAATTGCTACTTTTTTAGGTTTTATTTTATGGAGTCTACAACTTGTTGGAGATACTACTGATAAATCAAATTGGTGGGTTGTTAGTGTTAATGGATCAACAGGCGCTTTTTGGAATATAAAAATAAGTCTTCCATGGCTCTATCAAACTATTAATACTTTAGGACAATTAGCATCTCCTCTTGTTTGGATTTCAATTGGATGTACTCTTGGAAAAGTTCCATTTAAAGAAGCTGCAAAAGATAAAAATGTTTGGATATATAGCTTTGTTAAGTTGATTGTTGGTCCACTTGTTAACCTATTAGTTTTATTTTTACTTAACTTAATACCTGGATTAAATATTACAAATAACACTGTTATTGCTACTACTTTAATGTGGGCTGTTCCTCCAGCAGTTGTTGCAACTTTATATTCAACTACAAGTGGAAAAGGTGCACGTTTAGCAAGTAGTACAAGTTTAATTACAACTTTCGTTGCCGTTCTTTTTATTCCTATTTATATCATCGTTTTAACGATAATTTCTAACACTGGATATTTTCACTAAAATATACTAGAAAACTACTAGCTAAAAATAAACACTATATATTGAAGTATTTTTCTTTATTTTTGTATTAAAAAGGTTTTTAATTTGATTAGTTTAGGAGTACATATATGGATTATAAAGATATCAAAAAAGAAGACGAAGAAGTTTATAATGCGATTATTAATGAAAAGAATCGTCAACAAAGTAACATTGAACTTATTGCAAGCGAAAACTTTGTTAGTAATGCTGTTCTTGAAGCGGCTGGAAGTGTAATGACTAATAAATATGCTGAAGGTTACCCAGATAAACGTTATTATGGCGGATGTGAATATGTTGATGTCGTTGAAAAACTTGCAATTGAAAGAATTTGTAAACTTTTTAATTGTAAATTTGCAAATGTTCAACCTCATAGCGGTTCACAAGCAAATATGGCAGTTTATAGAGCCTTACTTAATAAAGGTGATAAGGTTTTAGGAATGGGACTCGAAGCTGGAGGACACTTAACTCATGGCTATAAATTATCTTTTAGTGGTCAAGATTATGAGTGCTACGCATATGGTGTTGATCCAATTACTGAAACTCTTAATTATGATGAAATTGAAAAACAAGCTTTAGAAATTAAACCAAAAATGATTATTGCTGGAGCAAGTGCTTATCCTCGTGCAATTGATTTTAAGCGATTTAGCGAAATTTCTCATAAAGTCGGAGCTATTTTATTTGTAGATATGGCACACATTGCTGGATTAGTTGCTGCTGGTTATCATCAAAATCCATGTGACTATGCGGATGTTGTTACTTCCACCACCCATAAAACTTTAAGAGGACCTAGAGGTGGTATTATCTTAACTAATAATGAAGAAATTATTAAAAAGATTAACCGAACAATTTTCCCAGGAACACAAGGTGGTCCATTAATGCATATTATTGCTGCTAAAGCAGTTGCATTTAAAGAAGATTTAGAACCAAGTTTTAAAGAATATGCCCATCAAATCATTAAAAATGCTAAAGCTTTAAGTGATGAATTAATTCGTCTTGGTTACCACGTAATTAGTGGCGGAACCGATAACCATCTTCTTCTAGTTGATGTTTATACTGGTTTAGGAATTAGTGGTAAAGATGCTGAAACAATGCTTCATGAAGTAAATATTACTTGTAACAAAAATACAATTCCAAATGAAAAGTTATCACCAATGATTGCAAGTGGTATTCGTCTTGGCACCCCTGCTATGACAACAAGAGGATTTAAGGAAGCTGACTTCATTAAAGTTGCTCAATTAATTGATGCTAGATTACGAAATACAATGTCTAGTGATGATATTAAAAAAGAGGTTAAGAAATTAACTGATAAATATCCACTTTGGTATTAATAAAAAATTGTAGGTTTAACCCTACAATTTTTATTTGTCCATTTTTTCAACTTTTGTTTCTTGTTTATATTCAATTTTATTACGATACATTGCACTATCGGCTTCTTTAATTAACTCTTCAAGATTAACGTCTTCATCAGCAAAACTTGAACCATAAGCAACATTGATATCAAACTTATAAGTGTTAATATCAATTTGCATCAATTCTTTCCATTTATTAATGTATTCCTCAACTTCATCTTCGTGACAGTTAGTATAAATAGTTACGAATTCATCGCCACCAATTCTAAAACTATTAATGTTACTTGCTTCTAGTTCTTTAATTGATTGAGCGACACGAACAATAATTCTATCTCCAGCTTCATGACCAAATTGATCATTTATATTTTTTAAGTTATTAATATCAAAGAAGATTACTCCACAACTCTTTAAATTCTTATAATCACTATCCACCATTCTTAAGTAATTGCTACGGTTTGGTAAACCAGTCATTTTATCAATTCCAGCATCCATAATTGCAAACTCTTGATCATTAATGTAGACAATAGCAACTCCTAAAGATGTTAATCCATAAGAGATTGTTGTATCACCAATAAACTGGTTAACAATAACTTGAATTGCTAAAGATAATGGAGCTAAAAGTGAAAGGAAAATTAATCTCATCGCATCGTTATTTTTATAATTTTTACGATTAACAATTACCATTATTAAATTTTGAAAAGCAAAATATTGAACAAAAATATAAGCAATAAAATATAAAGGTCCTTTACTATAAGCATTTGTTGTTGGATCAATTTTATAAATTAAATTAAATGGAATACAAGCCAAGATAATTAACATAAACGTAACATAGAAAAATATAGAAATATACATAACCACTAAATTTACATGATTTTTATTGTTTGCTTTGAAATAAGAGTGAACATTAAATAAAAATACGACTGTTATAACTGCAAGAATCAAGATTAAATTTAAGAAATAAGCTAAATAATAATGAATTGGTCCACGAGCAAAATTTAATATCCATGTTAGAAAATCAGATAGTAAGGCAACAAAACCAACAACACAAACGCCAAAAAATGTTTGACCATCTTTTTGTTTACCTTGTTTAAAAATAATCATAAAAGTACAAATAACAATTAAAAGAAGCATTCCAGCTAAATCAAAACCAACACTAATATTCATTATTTAGCTTCCTCCTTAATTGTTTTAACTCCACTTAACTCATTAGCTTTTTCTCTAGCGGCTTTAAGTGTTTTCTTTTGAGCATACATGTTTATATCTGCTTCACGACTTAAAAAATCAATATTAAAAGCACCTTCACTAAAGGAATATCCATAAGCAACTTCTGCTTTATAAACATCATTTTTCATAATATCGCTAATTTCGGCTTTCCAAGCACGAATATATTCTTCAATATCTTCTTTTTTACCATTTCCATAAACCGTAACAAATTCATCGCCACCAATTCTAAAACTCATAACATTTTCTTTTTCTAAAGTTTTTAAAGAATTAGCAACATTAATAATAATGTGATCACCAACAGCATGACCAAAATTATCATTAACATACTTTAAATTATTAATATCAAAAAAGATAATTGCACAACTTCGATACTCTTTAAATTGATTATCGACCATATTTAAATAAGTTGTTCTATTACGAATATTAGTCATTTTATCAAAACCTGCATCTTGAATTGCAAACTCTTGGTTATTAATAAAAACAAGATAAAGACCAATAGCGAAAATTCCATAAGATAAAGTATTTGCAAAAATATTATAGATAATAAATTGAGCACTTAAAGAAACGACAGGTAATATTGTTAAAAATATAAAAGATAAGAACTCTCTTCCTTTAATATCATCACGATTAACAATAGTTCCTATTAAATTAATGATTAAGAATCCAAAATAAAATAGATAAGTCACCCAATATAGAGGACCTCTACCATAATAGTTATTTTCATCAATCTTAAAAACAAGATTTAATGGGAAACTTACAAATATAAAGCAAAGATAAACGAAAAATAAAGCAATACTTGAATAAAAAAGAATACGATTTATTTTCTTTTTAATTCGACACTTTGAAATTATATAAAAAATACAAAGGAAAGCTTCACCAACTGTAAATATAAAATAAAATTGAGTAACGATTAAATCCGCATTATGGATCACTTCACCTTTATTTCCATCTAAAATCCAAGTAAACATATCAAGGACTAAAGTGATTAAAGACCAAACGCAAAGGGCTAAAAAAGATTTACCATCTCTTTGACGTAATTGTTTATAAGAGAAAAAGAAACCTATGACGGTTATCAAAATAAGAATAGACATTGCGTCAAAACCAATACTAACATTCATATCTTGTAATTATACCATACTCCAATTTACTTAGAATAATCAAAAAATGCTATAAATAAACTAAGCTAAATTACTTAATTTTCTCTTCAGTTCCATATCCATCTTTAAATAATTCATAATATTTCTTAAGATTGGAGTTACGTTTTTGACAAAGAGCAACGAAAAGAATATCGATAATATTATGTTGAACTATTCTAGATCTTGTTGAATATGTTCTAAGTCCTCTACCAATTGATGAATGTTGAATTGAAATATCAACTTCTTTTGAAATTGGATTTTCACCAAATTTAGTAATACCGATTGTCTTACAACCAGTCTTTTTTAAGTAAGAAATGGTATTTAATAAATCGCGAGTTTCTCCAGTATAAGAAATAATAATTGCAACTTGATTTGGTTTACTAATTGAAGCTGAAAGAATTTGCGAGTGAGAATTATCATATTCTTGGCAATCAATTCCTAAACGTTGGAATTTAAAAACTGCATCATCAGCAACAACTTTTGAGCCACTTAATGCATATAAATATACTTTATTTGCCTTATCAATTGCATTAACTGCATCCTCAATTGCTTTTTCATCTAAAATTTTAAGGGTATTATTAATTGCTTCAATATTTAATTTGCAAACTGTATAAATCATGGATTTAATCGACATGTCTTTATCAAAATTATTATCAATTTCATAAATGTTTTCATCTTCTAAAACATTATTTGCAACATCATGATAAAAAGATTTAATAAAATCTCGATATCCACTATATCCTAAAGCAGTACAAAATCTAACAATTGTTGCTGTACTACTTTTACTCTTCTTTGAAAGTTCACTAACGGTCATCTGACTGACTTCTTTTTGATGATCTAATACATAATGAGCAATTTTTTGTTCTTGCTTGCTTAAAGTATCAATAGACTCATTAATTCTAATTATACAATTATCCATATAAGTCTCCCGTTTCTATTATCTTAAAATTCAGGACAAAAAGAAAGCAATTTCAGTTTTTTTGTAAATTTTTTTCATAAATCGAAATTATTTCGTCAGTGTGCTTACTAAATTCACTATCTCTTTTTTGATATTCTGGATGATGTAAAATGTTACAAAGTGTTAATTTTAGCGCGTCCTCAATATGAGTTTGGTGACTAAAATTAGGCGCTACATCTAGTATTTTAGATAAATCGTAATTAGCGTTATTACCCTTATCACCTTTTAAAGTAGCTACTAAGCTATTATCTTCTTCACAGAGCACATCAAGAGGAATATGAACAATTTTTACTTTTTTATTAACTAAATTCCCAATTATCGTGTAAATTTCATCCCAAGAATAGGTCTCTTTTGCAACAACATTATAAATTTCTCCATAAGCTTTTTCATTCTTAAAAAGAGGAATTAAAGCAAAAACAGCATCTGGAGCATAAAGCATTTTCCAAGAGACTTTTTCAGTTGGTAAAATAAGCGTTTGTTCGTTTAATATCCTATATAAAACCTCATATGTTCCATTTTTACCATGGATACAAACAGGTAAATTTCTTTCATCAAAAGTCTGACCAAAACGAACAATAGTATATTTAAAACTTGGATCTTCTTTACCAATATTTTTTAAAGCTTCTTCTGCTTCTATTTTCTTCCTCGCATATTCACTAAAAGGATTACCTAAAGTTGATGATTCGTTAATTAATAAACTATTATTGTCATGACTATAAACCACAACTGAAGAGACAAAAATATAATGATTTGTGTGACCTTTAAAATAAGAATAACTTCTTAAAATATCTTCTTTATTAAAGGAAACAAAGTCAATAACTACATCATATCCTTTGTCTTTTAAGAAATTCTCTATTTTTTCCGCGTCATTAATGTCTGAAACAAAAGTGTTAATTTGTGAAATTAATGAATTATCTTTTCCTCTATTAATTACGGTTACATCAAAACCAATACTATCAAGTTCACGAGTAACTGATAGTGAGATTCTTCCTGTTCCACCAATAATTAATATTTTCATATTATTCTAGATATTTCTTTCTTAATAAAACTCTATCAGCATCACTAATCTTTAAAGCATTTTTAATATAATTATCAAAGCTTCCATATTGATTATTAATTACTCTAAAATATTCATCTAAGAACATAAGTTTAGCAACATATAAATCTTCGTAATAATCATATTCACTCTTTGAGCAATTTGGATGATTTTTTAAATATAAATCAAATTGAGGCTTAGTGTATTCATTAGTTCGCATATGTTCTTCTATAATAGTTTCTTTAGTGCAACCTAAAACATAAAGAAGAATAATAGTTGCAATTCCGGTTCGATCTTTTCCAGAGGTACAATGATATAAAATTGCTCCATCATCATTTTTTAAAACATAATTAAAGAATTTACGCCAGGTTTCAATCGCTTCTTCTTGAAGAGCAAGTGAACGATAGATATGTTTAAAAAATTCATCAGGAGTATCGTTTATTTTCCCATAAGTATAACTAACTTTTTCAAGTTCTTTTAAAACAAGAATATGATGATATTCAATAGATTCATCAAGTAAATCTTTTTTAGCAACAAAAGACCTAGTTGATCTAAAGTCTAGCACTTCTTTTAAATCATATTGTTCTTTTAAAATAACTAGTTCATCTTTAGTTAAGCGATGTAAATCAGCACTTCTTAAAAGCTTTTTATATTTTATGGTTTTACCATCGCTTGTTTTTATTCCGCCTAAATCGCGGATATTCTCTACACTATTAAGTGGAATAAACATTATTCGTCTCCTTCCTTATGAAGTGGATTAAATACACGAACTTTACTCGCTTCTTCTTTAATCTTCTCTTCATTTGTTTTAATCGTAATATCTTTTTTATCGACAACATAAGTATGAGAAATATATTCATGAAGTCCACTATTAGATTTAGTAGCAATTACCATTATGCAAGTAATAAAAATAGGTACTAAAGTAAAGTATGACCAACGAGTATAAATACCAAGAGAAACAAGAAAATTAAAGGACATAAATACTAAAAAACGTACTACTATCTGGCCTTTTTTTACTCTTGTATCATTTCTTGCATCAGCAACCCCCATCTTAAAAACCATATAACCTAAAGTCTCACCATCTTTTCTTAAAAGAGGAATTACAAGATAGAAAATAGAAAGCGAAATAACTCCATTAATAAGAATTGAAACAATAATTGTATTGTAAGTAAAATTTAGATCACTAATATAAGTTGGATTACTTCTAAAATAAGCCACTGCACTTATATAAGTATTTTCATAAAATAATCTTAATTTAGTTGTATCAGTTGATGATTCACTAATTGTTCCATCAGTGTTTTCTTTAAATAAACCACTATTAATCTTAGCAGTTTTATAGTCTTCTAATTTTTTATCATTAACGCAACGTGAATCATTACTAAAATAATAAATTAAAGCATCGTCATAGTTATCTTTTGGACTTTTTTTATCATCATAATTATCTTTTAATTCACTAAATGTACGACTAGCAGAATCATAAATATAAAGATGCGAATCGCTATATAATTCATGAATTTCATTAATTTTTGCCGTATAACCAATCGCATTAAACACCGTATAATATTCAGCTGCTTCTAAAACCATAAAAAGAATGAAAGCCAATACAAAATCAATCAGAGCACCAAAGACTCTTTTTAAAAGATTAGGACGAGGAAGATTATATCCTTTCTTTTTCTCTTTTATATCATTATGAAGGGTATTGTTTTCGTTATTAGTTTCCATTCTTATTACGCTAATGCGTCCCTTCTAAACTAATTACTTAATTGTAAGTCCACCAACACCAATTGAGTTACCAGTCTTCGTATCAAAAATAATTATACCATTTCCAATAATATCGAACTTAATCTTACTATCAATTGGATAATCAATTAAACCAAATTGAACAGCACTTAAAATATCGCCATGAAGGTTAATTTTAACAGTTGTTTCCATACCACTTGGAAGAGTTGAATAGGCTAATCCTTCAATCTTACCATCATCATGAATTGGTAAGAATTCTGGACGAACACCAATTATTACTTCTTTATTTAAAAGTTCAACATCTTTATCAGCTTTGAAAGTTGCTTTAATGTCAAAGAAACTAAGTTCAAGAGTATCTTTACTCTTTTTAACTGCTGTTGCTGGAATAAAGTTCATTGTTGGATTACCAACGAAATCAGCAACAAATAAATTCTTTGGACGACTATAAACAATTAAAGGCTTATCGTATTGTTGTAAGACACCTTTATTAATTAAACAAATTCTTGTGGCTAAAGTCATAGCTTCAAGTTGATCGTGAGTAACGTAAACAAATGTTGAGTTTGTATCGTTATGTAAACGTTTTAATTCAGTACGCATTTCACCACGAAGTTTAGCATCAAGGTTACTTAATGGCTCATCCATAAAGAGAACTTTTGGCTTTGGTGCTAAAGTACGAGCGATTGCAACACGTTGTTGTTGACCACCACTAAGTTCAGCTGGATATCGATCTTTAAATTCTTCAATTCGAAGAGTTTTCATGACTTCAGTAACACGAGCATCAATATCTTTTTTCTTCCACTTTAAGTTTTCAAGACCGAATGCAATATTTTTATAAACGGTCATATGTGGCCAAAGAGCATAGTTTTGGAATAAGAAACCTACATCACGTTTAGCAGGTGAAACATTTATTCCTTTTTCACTATCATAAACTACAGTATCACCAATAATGATCTTGCCACTAGTAGGAGTTTCAAGACCTGCAATCATTCTTAAAGTTGTTGTCTTTCCACATCCAGATGGACCAAGAAGAGTAATAAATTCACGATCTTCAATAACCATATTAAGGTTATCAACACCAACAAATTTTCCCCATTTTTTAGAGACATTAATTAATTCGATTCTTGGCATAAATTAGCCTCCTATACCTTTATCAATAGAAGCACCTGTTAATTTGTTAACAAGTAAATTGACAATAATAACAAATAAGACAATAAGTAAGTTAATACCATTACTAATTTGATTTAAACCATAGGTATCAAAATATTGTAAAACGTTAGTAATAAGTGAGAAACTCGATGTAATTAAAACGAAGAGAGTTAATTCACGCATACAAGAAATGAATGGTAATAAGTAACAGCTTATAAAACTAGATTTTTGAATTGGGAAAAGTATACGAGTCATACGTTTCCACCATGGACAGCCATTAATAACGGCTGCTTCTTCAATTTCTCCAGATAATTGTAACATCGCATTTGTACCACTACGTGAAGCAAATGGTAAGAATTTAATAGAACCAGCAAGTACACAAATTGCAACAGCACTCCACTCATTATTTGTTGTTGAAACATTTAAGAATTTAAATCCGTTTGTAAACGATAATGAGAAGAAAATTGCACCAAAGCTTAATGCAGGAATAAGGTATGGTAAGAAGGCAGTACTGCTAACAAAACTTGAGAGTTTTCCTCTTCTATTTTTACTAACAGCATAACCAATTAAAATACCAAATGATCCAGCAAGAAGAGAAACAAGTGAAGCAACAATAACACTTCGACCAAATGCTTTCCAAATAGTGTAATTAAAGAAAATACCCGCTGCACTTTGACCTTGAGCAGTAATACGTACATCAAATGATTCGTTGCTTAACCAATAATTTAAAGTTAAAGATGTAATATCTCCACTATTTTCCTCTAAACTTTCAAGAATGAAAGTAATAAGTGGGAAAACTGCAAAGAAAGTAACTACTATACAAATAATCGCACAAACCAACCATTTGACCCATTTATGTTGACCACCAATCTTAACTTTAGTAATTTGACCAGATTTTCCACTAACAGTTGTAAAGTTACGACGTGATTTTGTAAACCAATTATTAATAGTTAAAATTAAGACACTGAAAGTTAAAAGAATAACAGCAACGACGTATCCTTGACCTTTTTTACCAGCAGTCATCAATAATCCTCTCATTGCAATTGAAATTGAAGTGAAACTATTATTGGCATTTAAGAAGGCTGGAACAGTATAACTTGAAATTGAGCTAGCAAAAACAAGTAATATTGTACTAATTAAAGCAGGAGCGACAATTGGAATAGTAATTCTTCTAATAATCTTGAATCTTGAGGCTTTTAAGATGGTTGCTGCCTCTTCAAGGTTAGCATCCATATTTCTTAAAATACCACCAATTAAAATATAGGCAAAAGGAGCATAGTGAATACCAAGAACAAATGCACATGGAAGTAATCCATAAAGCAAATTCTCAGGAACACAAATGCCAGTCATCGCTTGAAGCATACCCATTTGGTAGTTGCATGAAGCAATTTGGGTATTTTTAAAGAAGTTTTCCCAGAACATTGCGATCGACCAAGAAGGCATAATGTAAGGGAAAATAAAAACTGTTGAAATATATTTCTTAAATGGGACATTGCTACGGGTAATAAACCACGCAAGAACACCACCACCCAAAACTGCAATAAGACAAGCAAGTAACGCCATCAATACTGATTTATAAAGAGGTTCCCAAAAGAAGTTTAATGAATAATCTCCATTTTGTTTATTAAATAAAAGATCAGGCCATTGAGCCCAAGTGAAATCTCCTTTTTTAACATTAGTTTCCCATAATTCATTTATTTCTTTTGCTTCACTTATCGATTGAACTTTAAATGAATCAAGAATTAAAGAAATTAAAGGGTAAATAACAGTTAAAACAAGTAAGATAGCGAAGAAAACCAAGATAATATTTTGTGGTTTGGAAAAGAACGTTTTCGTTAAGTTCCAAATCTTAATGAAAGATATTTTAGGCATCTTTCTTTTTTTAATTTCTTCCATTGTTTACTCCTAAAATATGACAACATGGGAGAGTCGCAAGGCAACTCTCCCATTAAAATTAATTAAATTATCTACAACTAAGCAACTTTAGTATTACTACTGACAAGAGCAAGAATGTTATTGACTTGTGAAGCTTTAACATCCTTTAAGTATGAATAATCTTCATTAATTGATTTTTCAATCCATTTATCTTTAGTCCAATCATTATCGTTAATACCGACAGTGGTTGAAGCACATGGATAGTAATAACCATATTGGTTAGCAGCTTCACCAGCTTTATTTGGAGTTGAAGCATTGTAACACATAGCTTTATAGCAATCTGGAGTTAATAAGAAACGAGCATATAAACAAGCAGTATATGGGTGTTCAGCATTCTTGACGATTTGGCTATACATTGTGTACATAAAGCCATTAAATCCATCAATATTAAGATCCCAGCCAACTGTGCTCATAGCATTAGTCTCTTTGGTTCCATCACCATCAAGATCGTAATTCTTACCAGCAGCATCCTTCATCTTAGCGAAAGCACCATAATAAACGAATGGATCTTGACCTTCAACTTTGGTTTCGATACATTGAGTTTCTTTCATTGCAGTACCATCACTTGTATGCCATTTACTGACGTTAGCGATGAATTCTGTAACATATTCTTGACCGACTGAAGTATATTTATCACTTGCGGCCCAATCTTTACCATAGAAATCTTTATAAGCAGTTGCTAATCTAGCTTGGTTAGCTGGAGCATATAAACTAAGTAAGAATGACATATTAATTTGTTCAGTAACTGGACTTTGGAAGCTTAAGTTATTTAAGTGATCCTTATCACTTGAACTACCAGCAACTTGCCAAACGTTATATAAATTAACGCCTAAGTTCTTGTTATCAAAGAAAATCTTGTTGAAGTGAATACCTTTTAATGGATATGTATCAGCTTCAGCTAAACCTAAATCTTTATAATCTGATGGGATATAGTTTAAAGTAATACCAGCTTCAAGGTAATCAGCAAGACTACGAGCATCTTGAACGAGAGCAAAATCAGCAAAATATGATTCATCAGCTTGTTCAAGAGCGGTTAATAAGGCGTAATCCTTATAACTGTTATTGCAATAAGTATTTCCTTGAACATCAGTTGTGGTATAAGTCATCCAACCACTGTACTTTTCACAGAAAAGTTGAAGAGCCTTAGTTAAAGTTGAAGTTAAACCAACAACTTTAAAGGTTGAACTTGAAGCTTTCATTTCAGCTTCACTAGCAGTCTCAAGCTCGGTAAGAGTCATGGCGCTAGCTTTTTTAACAATACCGGCTGTGGAAGTATCTTCAACAGGTGTATCACCACCATTGTTACCACAAGCAGCTAAGGTAAGACACATAAACGACGCACATAAAATTGTAAGTGCTTTTTTCATTTTATTATGATCCTCCTGATCAATTTATAAATCAATTTTAGCATAGTCTAGAATCATAAACAATATTTTTTTGTAAGCGCTTACTTTTTGTAAAATATTTTCATTTATTTCTAATTTCAATAGTGATATCTTATAGATATAGTTCGATTATTATCAGTAAAAATTGAAAGGGAAAATACTTATATGCCACTCGTTAATACAAAAGAAATGTTCAAAAAAGCTTACGAAAAAGGTTATGCAGTTGGTAGTTTTAACGTTGATACTTTAAAGATGGCTCAAGCTGTTCTTTTAGCTTCTGAAGCGAATCATTCCCCTGTCATTATTGCTTTTAGCGAAGGCTCCCGAGATTTCATGCACCCTGGCAATATTCGTAATTTAATTCTTGAAGTTAGTAAAGATATTACAATCGATTTTGCTATTCATTTAGACCATGGCCGAAGTGTTGAAGCATGCAAATCATGCATCGATGAAGGTTTCACTAGTGTCATGATTGATGCTAGTAAATATAGTTATGAGGAAAATATCCGTCAAACTAGCGAAGTCGTTAAATATGCTCATGAAAGAGGTGTTACTGTTGAAGGAGAACTTGGCGGACTTGATGCAAATCATCAAGAAAGTCGCTTTACTGATCCTAAACTTGTTAAAGATTACGTTACTCGCACTGGAGTTGATAGCTTAGCGGTTAGTGTTGGAACAGGACATGGCACTCAAAAGTTCTTAGAAACTGAAAAACCTGATTTAAGATATGATATTTTAGAAGAAATTAAAAAAGAATTACCTGGTTTCCCACTTGTTCTTCATGGATCAAGTTCAATTCCAAAAGAAGAAGTCGATACTTTTAATAAATATGGTGGCAAACTAGAGCATACCCAAGGCATTCCTGAAGAACTTTTAAGGAAAGCTGTTAAGATTAATGTTTGTAAAATTAATATTGGCACGGACTTCCGTGTGGCATATACAGGAGCACTTAGAAAATCCCTTAGTCTTATTAAAGACCATTATGAACCTAGAAATTTTCTACTTCCTGCTTATACCGCAGCATATAATGTTGTATTATATAAGGAAGAGAATATTTTTCTCAGTGCTAATAAGAATTAAATTATTTGGCCTAATTTCAAAAAAGGAGGAAATTTTATGCCATTAGTTACTACTAAGAAGATGTTTGCTGACGCCTACAAAGGACATTATGCAATTGGTGCATTCAATGTCGATAATATGGATATTTTAAAAGCCGTATTACAAGCTTGTGAAAATAAAAAATCACCAGTTATTATCGCTATTTCAAGTGGCGCTTTAGGATTTATTGGCGAAGATTACATCGTTGATTTACTTAAAGATGCAATGAAGAAGATTACTGTTCCAGTAGCTCTTCACTTAGACCATGGTAAATCAGTTGAACTTTGCAAGAAATGTGTTGATCTTGGATTCACCAGTGTCATGATTGATGCTAGTGCTTACGATTTCGAAACAAATATTAAGATGACTAAAGAAGTTGTTGATTATGCTCATAAACATGGTGTTGTTGTTGAAAGTGAACTTGGTGCTATTGCTGGTATTGAAGATGATGTCAATGTTAACGATAAGTATGGTCACTTCACTCACCCAGATGATGTTGTTGAATTTGTCAGCAAGACTGGTATTGATAGCTTAGCAATTGCTATTGGTACTGCTCATGGTGCATATAAATTCAAACCAGGCCAAAAACCACAATTAAGATTCGATATTCTCGAAGAAGTCGAACAAAGATTACCAGGATTCCCACTTGTTCTTCATGGATCAAGCAGTGTCCCACATGCCTATCTTGAAGTTTTAAATAGCAATGGCGGAAAGATGCCAGAAGCTATTGGTATTCCAGAGCCAATGCTCAAAGAAGCCAGCACTCATGCAGTTTGTAAGATTAACGTTGGTACTGATATCCGTGTTGCTTATGTTGGTGCTTTCCGTAAAGCATTAAATGAACATCCAGAAAAGTTTGAACCACGTGCCTTCATCGAACCAGCTATGGCTGCTGTTACTAAACTTGTTGAAGATAAGGTTGAAAATGTCTTCTGCTGTGCAGGACATGCTAACGACTAATCTTTAAATTAAAAAGTTAAAACCAGATGTCAAATCATCTGGTTTTTTAATGCTTAAAAACAGTTGAACAAACGTTCAACTGTTATAAGATAAGCCATTATATATATTGTTTTTAAGCATTTTTTGATTTATTTTCAAATTCTTTTTGTTCTTTCGATTTCCAAATGCCAGAAAAATAAATGATTGTTAAAACAATTGCTTCCACTACCCAAGCTAAACTAAGTCCAAGATAAACGCTAAATAAATAGTTCTGATTTGGAATTACATAAGTAAAAGTAATACGTGCTATCGTAAAAATTAACGTTGAAACAAAAACTGTTTTAACCGCTTCTACCGATTTATAGAATGAATGCATCAAATTTCCATAAGATACAAAAATCGTAAATGGGATACATAAAACAACATATTGAGTTGCATAAGGCAAACATGCACTATCTTTTGTATTTAAGAAAACGGAACTTATTTCATTTGGGAAAATTGCTATAAGAATACATAGCGGAGCACAAAAAAGAACTTGCAATAACATTCCAACCTTAATTCCTCTCGAGAAATTATTATATAATCTAGCTCCTTTGCTTTGAGAAGTATAAGTAGCAACAGTTCTTGAAATACTATGATAAATTGCATTAAGTAATAAATTAATATTCATTGCAACTGAATATCCAGCACTAACATCTTTTCCTAGTCCATTTACAACTGGTTGAACGACAACACTCGATAAATATAAAGCTGATTGCTGCAAAATACATGGAATTCCTATTTTTAATAATAAATTTAATTCTTCCTTACTAAATTCAAGTTTAAAATCTCCACCTAATTCTTTAATTGTTTTTAAAATCTTAATAAAACCTAGAATAAAACCAATTATTCCAGAGATCAATGTGGCAATTGCTAAACCAAAAACACCTAATTTAAATACAAGAACAAATAATAAATTTAGACCTAAATTTGCAATACTTGTCACCACTGTTACGAGTAAAGGATATTTTGAATTGCCTAAACTTTGAAGAATACAAACTATTTGATAATAAATAGATTGGAAAAATAATGCGATAAAGTAAATTATAAAATAAGTCATCGCATCTTCAAAAACCACCTCATCAACTTGTAATAAAGTTAAGATTTGTCGAGCAAAAATAATACAAAAAAGACAAACCAAAAACATCACTGCACTATTTAAAATAAGAACAGTTTTTGTTGCTGTTACAATTCTTTTATATGATTTTTCTCCATATAGTTCGCCGGTTATAGTCGCAACAGCGACACCAAATCCCCAAAATAAACTAGAAACAAATTGAATAAAAGTTGTTGAACAACCGGTAGCACCAAGTGCATTATCACCGACAAATTTTCCAGCAACCATTAAATCAAAAAGATTATATGTCTGACTTAGTAATCCAGAGATAATAAGTGGAATTGCAAAAATTAGCAATACTTTAATGACGTTTCCCTTAGTTAAGTCCTTCATAATTTTACCTTCAATAATATAACATAAAGATCGCCTAATTAAAACTACTTTAAAAATTATTTTCATTTTTTATATTGAATTATGAAAATTAATAATATATCATTGTGTTGTATTTTAAAGGAGGCATAATTATGCCATTAGTTACGACAAAAGGTATGTTTAAAAGAGCCTATGATGGTCACTACTCAATAGGTGCTTTTAATGTTGATACGTTAGATACTTTTCAAGCTGTTGTTGCTGCTGCGAAACAAGAAAATTCGCCTGTAATCATTCAAATTACCGAAAATGTTATTAAGTATATTGGTCCAAAATACTTAATGGCTATCACTAAAGCTGCGGTTGAAGATACTGGTTGTGAAATTGCTCTTCACCTTGATCACGGTAAGAGTGTTGAAATTTGCAAAACCTGTGTTGATATGGGCTTTACTAGCGTTATGATTGATGCAAGTGCATATGATTTTGAAACAAATATTAAGATGACAAAAGAAGTCGTTGAATATGCTCATAAACATGGTGTTGTTGTTGAAAGTGAACTTGGTGCAATTACTGGAATTGAAGATGATTCAACAGTAAATGATAAATATGGACACTTCACTCACCCAGATGATGTCGTTGAATTCGTTGGTAAAACTGGCATTGATAGTTTAGCTATTGCTATTGGTACTGCTCATGGTGCTTTCAAATATAAACCAGGACAAAAACCAGAATTAAGATTCGATATTCTCGAAGAAGTTGAAAAGAGATTACCAGGATTCCCACTTGTTCTTCATGGATCAAGCAGTGTTCCAAAAGAAAGATTAGCTCTTGTTAATAAGTATGGCGGAAAGATGCAAGAAGCTATTGGTATTCCAGAGCCAATGCTTAGAGAAGCTAGTAGACATGCTGTTTGTAAGATTAACGTTGGTACTGATTTAAGAGTTTGCTGGACTGGTGAAGTTAGAAGATACTTTGCTGAACACCCAGAAGAATTCGAAATTAGAAAGTACACTACCCCTGCTAAGAAAGCAGTTACTGAAATGGTTGCTGATAAGATGAGAAATGTCTTTGGCTCATCTGGTCATGCTGTTTCTGATTAATAGATAAATTCTCGTCCTACTACGAGATTTTATAAAAGCAAACCTCCCCAATAATGGTTTGCTTTTTTTGTTGTTAAATTAAAATTATTTATGACTCCAAAACAATATATTGAAAGAAAATAGTTTATAATCATAGAGAGGTATTATTTATGCAAACTATTCAAAATGAATTTCTTAAAGTTTCAGTTGATGAAGTTGGCTGTTTATTAACAAGTGTTTATGATAAACGAAGAAAAAAAGAATGCCTCTGGCAAAAAGATAAAGCTATTTGGGCTTCACAAGATGTTGTAATTTTCCCAATTATCGGTCCTGCTGGATTTGATATTAATGGAGTTACAAGAGTAATGCGTCAACATGGATTTACCCGTGAATCACTTTTTACTGTCATTTCTAAAACTAAAAATGAACTTGTTATGGAACTTGATGCTAATGATCAAACAATGGCTCTATATCCATATAAATTTCAACTTGTAGTCCACTACACTTTAAATGAAGAAAAATTAATTTATAAAATTGAAGTAATAAATAATTCACTTGATAAGATGCCATTCATGTTAGGTTTACATCCAGGATTTAATATTAAAGATGGCGCATATATTGAAACACACGCTAAAGAATACTACCCATGTGACAATAACATTTATCAAGAAGTTGCTCCTTGGAATGAAGATAAAAATTTAAAAATAACCAAAGATTTATTTAAAAAATATATGACTATTTGTCTCAAAAATAGCGAAACAAACATTTGGACTCTTCATACAAATGATGGATATAAATATATTTATGAATTAAATTCACCTTTAATTGCAATTTGGTCACATGCTGAAAAAGGTAATTATGTTTGTATTGAACCATGGTGGGGTTTCCCTCAATATAAGAATATGCCTAAAGAATTAAAGGATCGCGCTTATGTTAATTTTTGTGAATCTAACACCACAAAAGTCTTTAATTTCTCTATAACTTTTACTAAAGAATAAATAATTTAAATAAAATATTGCATTAATCGTTTTCTTTGAGTCTTTTAGCCTTAACATTTGATATTTAACTTGTTAAAATAGACACATGACTAAAAGAAGAATTTTTTGGTTTTTGCAACAAGTAAAAAATATGGGTGGTACCGAAGTTGTTACTATCCAAATAATAAATATGTTAAGCGATGTCTATGACATCACTTTAGTAGTCTTGAGCGAAAAACCTGAGGTAATCCCATATAATCTTAATAAAAATGTTAAGGTTAAATTTTTAGGAATCAATCAAGAAGAAACTCAACTTGATCGATATTTTGGTAAACATATCGATAATAAAGAATATTTAAAAGCGATTAAACTTGCTGCTAAAACAAATGATTTATATTTTTATTCTAACTTTAAAGTTAAAAAACAAATTCTTAGTTTCACAACTAAAGATGATATCTTAGTTATTAGTTCACAAGAATTAATGCTTTTCATGCCTAATAATCGTTTTGTTTATCGTCATTTCCACTATAACTCATATCTTTATCACAAAGCATTTAATAAAATGCTTATGCTTTATTCTAGAAAACCAGATTTTACAATCTTCCTTTCTAAATCCACAAAAGAAGCTTTAAAATATAGTGACAAAAAGTCTACATATATTTATAATCCTGCTCGTTATCCAAGTGAATTACATACAGATTTCCATAACAATAGTCTTTTATTTGTTGGAAGATTTGAAGCACAAAAGAATCCACTATTCCTATTAAAAGCTTTAAAAGAATTAAATAAAACTTATACAAATTACACAATGACTATTGTTGGAAATGGTTCATTAATTTGTAAGATGAATAATTTTATTGCTAAGAATAAACTTCAAAACATTAAAATTGTTACTGATTGCACAAACCCAATTAAATATTATCAAAATAGTGATTTATTACTTATGACTTCTAGATATGAAGGATTCCCACTTTGTGCATTAGAAGCTCAATCTCAATCATGTCCTGTTCTCTTTTTAGATATTAAAGATCCAACTAAGGATTTAATTATTGAGGGACAAAATGGTTCTGTTGTTTATAAAAAAGATCCAAAAGTCTATGCAGAAAGATTAAAATCATTATTAGAAAATAAAGACGAATTAATTAAAATGAAAGAAAAATCGTATGAGTATTCATTAAGATACCAACCTTCAAAAATTAAAGAAGATTGGATTAACTTATTTGACTCACATGATGAAAGGTTAAAATGAAAGTATTATTACCAAAATCAAAAGCTATAGCTAATAGCGGAATTGGTCATGCAATTGATCAACAAGAAAAGAACTTGAAAGCTAATGGAATTGAAATAGCAAAAAATCTTGAAGAAGCTGATATTGTTCATATCAATTATTATTTTGATGAAGTCTATCATATTTTTAAAAAAGCAAAAAAGATGGGGAAACCTATCGTTGTTCATGGTCATTCCACTATTCAAGACACTTCAATGTCTTTTAGACTTTGGAAATTATATCTTCCAATAATGACCCATACTTTTTTACGTTTTTATCGTAAAGCGGATTTAATAATTACTCCAACTGAATATAGTAAAAAACTTATTCAAAGTTATAAAGGTGTTACTCAAAACGTTGTCGCAATTAGTAATGGAATTAATATTGCTAACTATGATAAAAAGAACGCTAATATTGAAGGTTTCAAAAAACTTATTGGTGCTAAAGATGGAGATACTGTTATTCTTTCAATTGGTTTTCCAATGGAAAGAAAAGGCATTATTGATTTTATTAAGGTAGCACGTAAATTTCCTGAATATAAGTTTGTTTGGTGTGGAGATTTAAATTGGTTTTTAAGAACTCATAATGTTAACCATGCAATTGCGCATAAACCAAGCAATGTCATTCTTCCTGGATATGTAGGAAGTGATCTTGTTAAAGGTGGTTTATATTTTTCTAAACTATTTTTCTTCCCATCTAAAGAAGAAACTGAAGGAATTGTTGTTTTAGAAGCATTAGCAACCAAAACTCCTATTTTAATTAGAGATATAGGTGTTTATCAAGATTGGTTAACTGATGGAGTTGATTGCTATAAAGGTGTTACTAACGAAGATTTTGAAAATAAAATCAAATATATCCTTTCTCGCGACAATAAAAAAGTGATTGAAAACGGATATAAAGTCGTAGAAAAACGAAATTCACAAGATACAACCAAACAAATAATTGATATTTATAAATCATTAATCGAAAAAAATAAAAAATAATTTAATATATTTTGCAATTCATAAAGATATATTATTAAGAGTGTTTTAAGCAAACTCCCCTTGAGCGTGGACAAAATCAACGACGCGGGTGTTCAATTTTACTAGAACCTTGAGTAGATTATTAGCTAAGGAGAATCAATTATGGATTACAAAAAAACAGGTGATTTCTTAAAGTCTTTGAGAAAAGCAAAAGGATTCACACAAGAACAAGTTGCCTATAAATTAATGGTTACACCAAAGACAATTTCAAAATGGGAAACTGGTGAAGGTATGCCCGACATCAACATTTTACCTTCTATTGCGGATTTTTATGGTGTCACAGTCGATGAAATATTGCGTGGTCAAAAGAAACTTGAAAATGAAGAACAAAAAACAATCGACAAGACTGAAGTTAATATTCTAACCAACAAATTAAATAGAAAATTTGATATCTATTATTATATAGCCTTTGGTTTGTTTGGCTTACTATATGTAATGGCTGTTGTTTTCTTGTTCTATAACATTTATTTATCTTATTTCTTTATGGCTTTAGCTTTTATTGCTCCACTGGTCACTTTATTTTTGGGAATTATTGATTACAAGAAAAACAAGAGCGATGATCAAACGATAAATGAAGCAATACTAGATTATAAGAATCAAATCCGAAAGAAAATTGTTATTTTATCAATTGTTTTCGGTTTGCTTTTATTAATCTTCTTACTAGTCATTTTTACACATACAATCAGTTATGATGAAAGCATGTATAATGTTTACGCTAAATTCTTTGGCTCCATTTACTTTTATGCTCTCTTTCTCTTCTACTGTTATTTAATTTATAAAAATGATAATAATCGCAATAAAGCTCAAATTATTAACGTACTTTATATAACCTCGATTATTACAATTATCTTAGCTTCATTATTATGTACAACTATTAAATTTGCTCGCTATACAACCCCAAATTCATGGATAACATATTCATTAACTTTCTTTGAACTTTTATTCCATCAACGTGGAACCACAACAAGCGATATTAAGTTTAATTATTTTTATACAATATTAAGTTTCATCCCTCAACTAATTACAATCATTTTATTTATTCTTTCATTTAAGTTTAAAGCACTTAAAAATGTCACTGGTTTTGTCGCATTAACCACAGTATCTACCGTTTTTATTGCCTCACTTGATATTAGATTCTTAGATGATTTACGAAGAATGGATGATGGTAATTTAATAGATTTTAGAATCTATCTTGCTCAATTAATTATTATCGTTATTGCTCTTGCTTTCTATATTTATTACATTGTTGAAAACCATAAAATTAATAAAACTAGTAAGGCTTCAAAATAAATAAAAACTCTCGAATTTATTCGAGAGTTCTTTTTTTACTTTGGAGCTTCCAGACGGATTTGAACCGCCGATCGTTGAGTTGCAGTCAACTGCCTTACCAGCTTGGCTATGGAAGCAATTTCGCTTTATTAATATACCATAACTTAAGTATTATCGCAATTAAAAACCACTATTTTTCAATAGTGGTTATTCATTAATCATTACTTCTAAGTTTACGACGATGTTTAAGCACTGCTTTTCTAATTAGTCCATAACTTCCTAGATAAGCAACGAAGAGAATGATTGAAACAAGAACAATAATTGTGACCCAAATTGGAAGAGGGTTAACTTTTACATTTTCCCACATCGTAACAATTGAATCATTATTAACTCCAAAGTCTTTCATAATACATAAGTGATCAATTTCTTCAGCTTCAGGATATTGAGCATGTAATTGACGCTTTGTTTGCTCACTATCAGTATGAATTATTGGGTCACTTTCAGCATCATTTAAAGTTCCATTGAAGAAATAAGAAAGGTCATAATCGACTGCATTTGCTGTATCTTCACTGTCGTACCATTCATGTACTTGAGATAAAACCTCATCACCTGCAATAAATGGAGTATATCCAATATAATTCATATTAGCAGCAGCATTTTTTGGAATAGATAAGAAGTCTAAGAAAGCATAAACCGCACTTAAATGTTCGCCGGTTACACTTTCAGGAATACACCAACCATCAAACCAAATATTAGCCCCATATGATGGAAGAGCGTAATAGAAATATTGATCATATTCTTCGGCTTGATCCATTGAATAGACAGCATCACCACTCCAAGCAAGGTTTACACCAACTTTACCAGTAACAATATCAGTCTTACCAGTATCAACTTCAAATCCATAAATGCGGTCTTTTAATTCGATTAAAGCAGCTTGAACCTTAGCAACGGTTTCTTTATCACTTCTATTAAAGATGCTATTAATCTTTGTTTTATATTCTTCTTTAGAAATAGTTCCACTTGCATACTTACTAGCTAAATCTTTAAATTCATCGCTGAAGACATGCATAATGCCCATTGAATAAGTATCACGAATACTATCCTTAATTGAAGCAATTCTAGCGTAATCATCATTTTCCCAAAGGACATTCCAAGCATCAGGTTTATTAAAATCATTTATAACGGTTTCAGTTTCATATCCTTTATCAACAAGAGTTTGGGCTCCTGGATTATAAACAAGTCCTAAGGTTCCCCACATATAACCACAAGCGTAATCATAAAGAGTTCCTTTAGAAGCATCTGAATCACTAATATTAACCGCTTTTAAATTATCAGTTAAAAATGGTGAAACATATTTTGAATAATTAATTAATTTTGAATAATCAATCTTTTGAATACGAGTTGAACTTAATCCATCTAAGTTTAAAGCAAGTTTTTGAATCATGTAATCACTTGGACACATCATATCGTAACTTGTTTTATTAAGTTTAAGCTCGTTATACATAGTTTCTGGAGTATCAAAAGTATCATAAACTACTTTGACATTCTTCGTTAAACCATAAGTCTTTTTGTTTTCTGGAGTATTAATATAGTTTTCAAATTGAGTAACCATATCATCATCTTCATATCCATTTTCTGGATCATTTTGATAGATATAATCCGCCCAATTATAAACATGAAGATAAACAGTATCATCTGAATCTCCAGCACCTGCACAACTAGTTAAAGACATTAAAGATACAAAAGCAAGAGTAGCAATTAAACTAAAAATCTTTTTGTTTTTCATATTAATACTCCCTTCCTTTTCTCTTCTTCATCTTATGAAGTTGTTTGTTGTTATAAAGAGTAATTAAAATTGCTGCAACAATAACACCAATAAAGATTAAAGTAGTTAAAGCACGTAATTCAATTGGAATAGATTTCTTTTTAATAACAGCTTGAATATAAGTTGAAATAGTTTGAATTGATTCATTTCCACTTAATAGACCTGGACCTCGAGTAAAAGCACTAACAATGAAATCATCAAGAGAAAGAGAAATTGAAAGCATAAATCCGCTTAAAATTCCTGGCATCAATTGAGGAACCATAACTTTATTCATTGCTAAACGAGGAGAAGCACCAAGATCAAGGGCTGCTTCATATAAAGCTGGATCTAATTGTTGTAAACGTGGCTTAACATTAAGATAGACAAAAGGTGCACAAAGAACAACGTGACCAATAAGTAAAGTCCAGAAACCAAAAATCTTTGTTTTAAAAATAAATTGACCAGCAATAACGAAGACAAAAGTTAATGAAAGAGCAATAACGATTTCTGCATTAACAACTGGAATTTGGTTAATGTTTTCAATAACTGCTCTTGTTTTTTTACTAGCATAGAAAGTACCAATTGCTCCGATTGTACCAAGTAAAGTGGATACAGCTGCAGCAATAAGAGCAAGGATTATGGTGTTTCCAACGGCAACCATAATATCTTGATTCTTAAAAAGGTTTGCATAAAGTTCAAAAGTTAAAACGTTGTTCCATTGACCTATTTGAGAAGTTGTTGTGAAACTATAAACAATCAAAACAAGGATAGGAACATACATGAGTAAGAGAACCAAGTAAATAAAACACTTGGCAACTATTTTCTTTACCATTTTGATTCTCTCCCTTCATCTTTTTCAGTGTAGTTTTGGGTTAAAAGCATTGAAATACCAATGATTACAAGCATAAGCATCGCCATAAAACTACCTTCACCCCATTGAGATTGAGTGAAACTTAAATAAATTGAGTTACCAAACAAAGTGATCTTTCCTTCACTTAAAACATCACTAATAACGTAGCTTGACATTGTTGGCATAAAAACCATCATTGAAGCACTAACAATTCCAGGAACAGATTGAGGAATAATTGAACGAGTAAATACTTGAACACGATTGCATCCAAGATTAATTGCTGCTTCAATTTGATTTTTATCAAGTTTAAGCATGACATTATATAAAGGTAAAATAACGAATGGTAAATAGTTATAAATTAAACCAATCATAGTTGCAAGATAAGGATTGGTTCCACCACTAATTCCCATCCAAGTTAAAACATCACGAGTTGCCCAAGTTCTTAAAACAAAGTTAATCCACATTGGCGTTACAAAAAGCATAACAAGAACACTATTCTTATTATATTTTTTGTTAGCTAATAAATATGCGACTGGATAACCAATAATTAAACAAATAACAGTATTTAAAATTGAAAACATTAATGAGTTAATTAAAACATTAAGTTTACTGGTTGATGAGAAAAAATTAATGAATGAATCGAATGTAAAATTTCCACTAACATCCGTGAAAGCATAATAGACTATCATTAATATTGGAAGAATAACAAATAATATTAAAAATAGAGCGTAAGGGATGCAAAGAAATTTTCTTTGAAACCTAAATCTCATATTCTGTTACCTCTTTTTTAAGACGTAAACGGATATCTTCCTTTTCTACACGAATACCAACTTTATCATGCAAGTTATAAGTATAAGGAGTATTTAAAACAAAATCTTCCTCATCACTTGTTCTAACAATAATTCGATAGTGATCACCGATATAAACAGAGTCGACAATTTCGCCAACTGCTTCCGCATCTTCACTATTAATATCATCAACAATTTGAATCTTATCGATGTCAATTTCAGCAACTACATCAGCATTTTTAAGATCATATGTTTTCTTGGTTTTACTAACAACTAAATAACCATCTTCATCAAGCTTACTATCTTTAATAAGTTGAGTAACATCACATTTAAATGGTAATTCATCAATCATAACATCATTGCTATTATTGATATAAGCATCAGTATAAATGTTGGTTTGGAAATCCTTCTTCATAATATGGATTCCATTAGCTTCAATCTTTAAACCAACTGTTTCATCAAGAGGATAATCAGTTGTTGATTTAAGCATTAATTCATTCTTGCCAATTGTAATAGTATATTGATAATTTACACCCTTAAAAACTTTAGTTGTAATAACACCACTAAGCATTCCTTTTAAAGGTTTAGTAACGATGACATCTTCAGGACGAACGACAACATCGACTTTTTCATTAATTGGGAATGAGTCTAAACACTTGAAATCATGGTTAAGGAAACGAACAAGTTTTTTGCCAATCATTGTGGCGTTATAAATATTTGATTCACCAATAAAATCTGCAACAAATGCGTTCTTTGGTTCGTTATAAATATCCATTGGTTTACCAATTTGTTGAATCTTACCATCTTTCATAACAACAATTGTATCGCTCATAGTCAAAGCTTCTTCTTGATCGTGAGTAACATATATAAAGGTAATACCAAGTTTATTATGCATTTCCTTAAGTTCGAGTTGCATATCTTTTCTCATCTTTAAGTCAAGAGCACCTAAAGGTTCATCAAGAAGAAGAATCTCAGGTTCCATAACAATAGCACGAGCAATTGCAACACGTTGTTGTTGTCCACCACTTAAAGTCGAAATATCACGATCTTCAAGGCTATCAAGATCAACAATCTTAAGAGCTTTAGCAACTTTATTATCAATTTGTTTATCAGTTAACTTTTTATATTGATATGCTTGTTCTGGAGTCTTTTTAGCAAGTGCAATCTTCTCTTTAATGCTTGCTAAAGTTTTCTCTTTTTCTTCAAGAGGCATATCTTTATCATGTTTAACATAACGGTAATCTTCTTTTAAATCTCTAATCTTTAAATGATTAATCTTTAAAATAGGATTATCTTTTTCATCCTTCATTGCGACAGGAATCTTTTTTAATCGCAAACCAAAAGCAACATTATCATAGACATCTAAATGTGGAAATAATGCGTATCTTTGGAAGACCATATTAATAGGTCTTT
>DAIODM010000008.1:0-39994 GCA_036746835.1 Candidatus Onthovivens sp.
CTTTATCTTGGAAATTTGGTATTTCAATACGATCAGTTACAAGAGAAGTTTGAATTCTCATATCACGTGGATCTAATCCAAGCATTTTAATAAAATCTTCAATTGATGATGGTGGGAAAACACCATTATCTTTGAAATCTTCATAATCGAGCCACGAAATCTTTTCATTCTTTTCAAGCAATCCTTCAGCCATTGGAGCCTTAAGATTAATAACAAAATCTTGTTTTGAACGGATTCTTAAACCAATTCCCATCTTCTTAAGTTTTAAATCATCTGTATCAATATAATAGTTAGTTTGCTTAGCTTTATCGTATTTTCCTGCATTAAAAAATTTAATAACTTTATTGTAATCTTCCTTGGAAATTAAACACTTAGCTTCAATTTCAATATTAGTCGCCATAAGTAATTACCTCTTTCCCTAAATATGATACAATAAACATGGTATTTTTAAAAGAAAAAGGAAAGTGTTTTATGCGATTATTTTTAGATAATAATATGAATATTTATGTACTTATAATAACAATTTGTGTAGCGTTATTAGCTTTAGGGTTTTTAGTATTTTTAATAGTTGATAAAAAAAGAAAAGCTAAAAAAGTTACGCCTTTAAAAGATATAAAAGAAGAAGATGTTTATTTAGCATTTGGTGGAAAAGATAATATTGTATCGCATGAAATCAATGGAACAAGACTTACGCTTATCTTAAAAGATTATAAATTAGTTAATCGTGAAAAATTAAAAGAATATGGCGTTGAAAGAGTGCTTTCAATGTCTAATAAATATATTTTAGTAGGTCAAAATTTAAACGATTTAAATAACAAATTAAATTAAACTAAATTTCTTCAAGATTGCTTTAATTTGTTCAGTAGGGAAGCCCATAACATTATCGGTGCTTCCTTTTATTTTGTTTATTAAATGGAAATTAGCATCATCTTGAACGCTATAAGAACCAGCTTTATCAAAAACATTAATTGAATCTATATAATGTTCGATTTCTTCTCTTGTTAATTTATTAAAGGTGACTTCACTAACAACTTCGTCCGATTCAACATTATCTCGGTAAACTAGGCAATATCCTGAGATTACTTTATGAGTTTTACCACTTAATTCACTAAGCATACTTATCGCATCATCTCTATTTTTTGGTTTTCCAAAGATTGTTCCATTTAAAACAACAATAGTATCTACAGTTATTAAACAATCATCTTTTGCATTAATTTTATCAACAAGACTAAGCGCTTTATGATAAGCTTCTTCAAAAGCATAGTGTTCTTCACTTAAACTAATTTGACGTTCATCAAAAGAAGGAGCCATAACTAAAAATTTCTTTGTAATGGTTCCTAAAAGTTCTTTTCTACGAGGAGAAGTGCTACCTAAAATTATCATAATTAATTCGACTTATTCATGATTAAAGGAATAATCATTGGATTACGTTGAGTCTTTCTAAAATAGTATTTAGAAACAACACTACGAACGGTATTTTTAATATCACTGAAAGTTACTCGATTAGTTGCAAGTAACTCATTTAAAGCATCTTTAACTTGGGTTTGGGCATGTCTTACAAGGTGGTCTTCGTTTTTACCATAACTAACGAAACCAACTGTTTGAACTTTTGGATCACAAAGTAATTGATTAGTTTTACTATCAAGGCAAACCATAACGCTAACCATTCCATCATCTTGAAGAACTTTACGATCACGAATAACAGCAGTGGAAACACCATTAATATCGTTTCCATCAATATAGACATCTTCAGCTGGGATTCTATCACCATCTTTTACAGTGTGGTTTTCAAGAATAATTTGATCACCATTTCCTAAAACGAAAATATGATCTTTTGGAATTCCAAGTGATTCGGCAATATCAGCATGAAGTTTAAGCATATGATACTCACCATGGATTGGCATGAAGTATTTTGGATTAAATAATTTTAAATTTAAACGCATTTCTTGACGACTTGCGTGGCCTGAAGAGTGGATATCACTAAAAATTGAGTTAGTAATAACATCAGCTCCATAACGTGTCAAATTATTGACAACACGCGAAATAGAAACACCATTTCCTGGAATTGGTGAAGATGAGAAAACAACGGTATCACCAGGTTGAATATGTAAATCTTTAAGTAAACCATTAGTTATACGACTTAAAGCAGCCATTGGTTCGCCTTGAGATCCGGTACAAAGAATGACTAATTCATTATCTTTAATACCTTTTATATCAGCAACTTCTTTTATCATCTCATTTGGAATTTTTATGTAACCAAATTTACGGGCACAATCAACAGTATTTTGCATTGATCGACCTAAAATTACTAGTTTACGTTTATGTTTAATTGTTGCATCAACAATTTGTTGAATACGTGAAATGTTACTTGAGAAAGTAGAAATAAAAAGTCTACCTTGTGCATCATCAAAGATTTCATTTATCGATTGAATAACATTCTTTTCGCTTGGTGTCCAACCTTCCTTTTCAGCGTTTGTTGATTCCCCTAAAAGTAAATCAACACCTTCAACACCAAGTTGAGACATCTTTGCGATTTGAATATCTGGTCCAACTGGAGTTAAATCAATCTTGAAATCGCCTGTAGTAACAATTCTTCCTTCGCTTGTATCAATACAAATTCCAAAAGAATCTGGAATGGAGTGGGTAACTCTAAAGAAACTAACCTTAAACTCACCAGCTTGGAATATTGAATCTTGATCATATTCAACAATCTTTACATTAGTTTTTATATGTTTATCTTCTAATTTTTGTCTAATAAGAGCAGCGGCTAATTTTGGAGCGTAAATAACTGGAATATTAATTGCTTTAATTAAAAAAGGAATGGCACCAATATGATCTTCGTGTCCGTGAGTAATAAATAAGCCACGTATTTTATTGTTATTATCTTTTAAATGGCTGTAATCAGGAATAACATAATCTACTCCTACTAAATCATCTTCAGGGAATTTAACGCCTGCATCAATGATAATTAAGTCATTTTGACTTTCAATACAATAAGTGTTCTTGCCAACCTCTCCAAGGCCACCAAGAGCATAAACTTTAATTGGATTTTTAATGATACCCATAACTAATAAAATTTTCCTCTTCCGTTATTCACAATCTATGAACGACAATATTACTTTTTATTATAGTAAATATAATAACAAAAGCAAATTAAAGTTTGATGAATACGCTTTCAAAATGAAGAATAATGCAATATTAATCATTTATCTCATTTCTAAGCATTTTTTTAGATTAGAAAGAGGTAGATTTCGTTAAAATTTTCGTTTTAAAGAGTAGTGAATAATAGGAAAAGTTTTCACGAAAGTTTTCACGCAAAATAAAAATCTCCTGGAAAACCAGGAGATTTATTGAATAACCCTTAGTAAGTGACCTCTTTTAATCCTTTTTCGAGGAAATAATTTTTTAAAAGATCTTCATTTTCGCCATAAATAATAATGTGATGGTTACCAAGAGGATTCTTTAAGAAATATCTTACATTACTATTTTTGGTGAATTTAATTCTAATTTGAGTTCGGCATAAATTTTCACGTGACAAGTTTTCAACAATATTTCCATGTAGAATAACAAAGGTATCTAACGCACTATTGATACGAACGACATTAACCGGTCCAAGTTGCATTTCGCCTTTAATTCCGACAGCACTTTGACTCTCAAAATGTGTTTTGAAAGTGTAACTAGTGCACATGTTAAGTGGAAGAGTGCAATGAGCAATAATCATCTCATTTTTATCAACATCTATTAAGCTTGGGTTAGCTTGGAAACCTTCTCGATTTGCAATTTTCTTACAAATATACATTGTAATCATTGCAGGTACATCACCTTCACAACTTGCAATTATTCCTTCTTCATTAAGTAAACTTAAACCTAAACAAGCCGTAGTGTGAAGTAAACCAATTAAATCAAAACAACGAATAGTAAACCCTTTTAAATCATGTTTTTCGACAATTTCTCTAAGTGCTAAATATAAATCATAGGCTTTTTGAAGTTCGTTTGGATCAAAGTCAGCCTTAAGTTTTCCATCTGGAACAGCTTTACCCTTAAATCTTTCGTATGTTTCAGTAACTTCTTTAATATCAATGTTTTCGAGTTCAATTCCAAAGACTGACATTGCTTTATTTTTATCAACATTACATGAGATTAACCAATCGCTAGGAACTCCGATGATACCTAATTTTTCCATTTACTTTTTCTCCTTTAGAATTTCAACTAATCTATCACTAATATATTTGTCTGAACCATGAAGAATTTCTCCTTCTTCGTGATTTTCATGAATGTAGGTTAAAATTTCTAAACTTGCAGCAAGGGAATTATTGTGTCCATAAGTTAATAAATAATATGGAGATTTAATTTCGTTTTTTGCTTTAAGAAATAAGTTTTCACTTCCACCTGATTTAACAAAAATTAATGCTAAGTCACCTTTATATAAATCTTTTAAGTCAACGAACTCATAATCAAAGCCATTTAATTTCTTTAAATTATCAACCATTTCTTGTGCAGCAGCATCAATATTCAACGTACTGTGCAAAATGCTTTGGATGCACCAAATATTTATTTTCATTTTTTAACCTCTTTCATATTAGTTTACCATTAAAATTATAGAAAGGATAATCAAAAAGTTTCGAAGCCTTCAATATTTATTTGTTCATTTTTCATTCTTTATTTTTTCCACTTTAAATTGCTAGCGATTTAAGATAAAATACAATTGTAATTATATTACTAGGTATATGTTGCGTTAAAAATGGTCACAACCTTTCTAGCTCTAAGCCAAAAATTAGAGGCTATCAGTGTTTATTAAAATTTGTCGATAATTTAAAAAACACCGATTTATACCTATTTTTTCTTTATATAGGAGGATAACATAATCTATGAAGAAAAGAAATTTGTTAGTTTTAGGTGCTGTCGTTTTAGCAAGTTCTGCTCTTGTTGGTTGTGGTGGAAAAACCGCAAACAAGAATATGAAGGTTGCTATGATTACCGATTATGGCGATATTACTGATGAGTCATTTAACCAAGCCACCTATGAAGGAGCTAAAGAGTGGTGCTCAAGCAATGACATTACTTTCACTTATTACAAACCAGCAGATAATACTGATAGTGAGCGTGTAAAGTCAATTGAATTAGCTATCGAAAAAGGCTACAACGTCATCGTTATGCCAGGATATGCTTTCGCTCCAGCTATCGAAGCAACTGCTTCAAATGCTGATTATGCTGATATTAAGTTTATTGCTCTTGATGTTGCTAAAGGTGATTTATTAGCTGCACACTTTGGTGCTGCTTATGATTACAACCCAGATAATTCAAAATGGGCAAGTTACACCTTACCATCAAACGTTTATTGTGCTGTTTACCAAGAAGAGTTAGCTGGTTATATGGCCGGTTATGCTGCTGTCAAGGAAGGTTATACTAAATTAGGTTTCTTAGGCGGAATGGCTGTTCCAGCTGTTGTTAGATATGGCTATGGCTATGTCCAAGGTTGTGATGATGCTGCTGCTGGTGCCGCTATTGATATTAAGTATGTTTATGGTGGTCAATTCTTTGGTGATAACGATATTACTCAAGTCGTTAGTGAATGGTATCGTAGTGGAACTGAAGTCATCTTCTCATGTGGTGGTGGTATTTATACTTCTGCATGCCAAGCTGCAAAAGATAATGGTGGAAAGAAAGTCATCGGAGTTGATGTCGATCAATCCGTTACTATCGATACTGGCTATGGTGCTGGTATGTGTGTTACTTCAGCCATGAAGGGTTTAGCCGCAACTGTTAAGACCAAACTTAATGATCTTATCGTTGATGGAAATTGGAAATCACAAATTGAAACATTAGGTTTAGTTAGTGCTACTGATCCAACTTTAAACTATGTTCAATTACCAATGGATACCTGGTCAATGAAGAAATTCACAGTCGATAACTATAAATCATTAGTCGCTGATTTATATAATAAAAAGATTACTGTTGATAACAGCACAGCTGAACATCCAACAGTTACAAGTACTACAACAGTTACCTACTTACCAAATATTAAGTAGTTAAATATTTTTAGAAAGGCAGTTTTTTAACTGCCTTTCTTTTTAAAAATAATAGGAAAGAAACTCTTATTATTTTATGGAGGTTTGTATGGAAGAGAATCCCTCAAACAAAGACGAAACTTATGCAGTAGAAATGCTGCATATAACTAAAACTTTCCCTGGAATTATTGCAAACGATGATATAACTTTGCAGGTTAAAAAAGGTGAAATTCACGCCCTTCTTGGTGAAAATGGTGCAGGAAAATCGACACTTATGAGTGTTCTTTTTGGTTTTTATCAAGCTGAAAAAGGTGAAATTCATATTAATGGTGAAAAGGTTACTATTAACGATCCTAATGATGCAACTAGATTACACATAGGAATGGTTCACCAACATTTTAAATTGGTTCAAAATTTTACAGTATTAGATAATATTATAATGGGTGTTGAACCACTTGCTAAAAATGATTGGTGCAATGATAAAAATGAAAATAATTGTACGAAATTTAAAAAGGTTCTTCATAAAATCGGAAGATTTTTTGGGAAACTTTTCAATTGCGAAAATGAAAATATAAATCGTATTATTGATCGTAAAGCGGCAGCAAAAAGAGTCAATGATTTATCAGCTAAATATGGTTTAAATATTGATGTTAATGCTTATATAGAAAATATTACCGTTGGTATGCAACAACGTGTTGAAATATTAAAGATGCTTTATCGTAACAATGATATTTTAATCTTTGATGAACCAACTGCTGTTTTGACTCCGCAAGAGATTACTGAACTCATGCAAATTATGAGAAACCTTGTAAAAGAAGGCAAATCAATTTTATTCATTACTCATAAACTTAAAGAAATTAAAGCTGTTGCTGATCGTGTTACTGTTTTGAGAAAAGGTAAATATGTTGGAACTGTTGATGTTAAAGGTGCAACAGAAGAAGAGCTTTCTGAAATGATGGTTGGACGTAAAGTTCAATTAGTCGTTGATAAGAGTGAAGCAAAACCAACAGAAGAAGTTCTTCGTGTTGAAAATATGGTTGTTGTTAATAAAGAGCACCATAAAAATGTTGTTAATAATGTTTCATTTAATGTGAGAGCTGGTGAAATTGTTTGTATTGCTGGTATTGATGGAAATGGTCAAACGGAATTAGTCTATAGTATTACAGGTTTGCTTCTTCCAAAAGAAGGTAAAGTATATCTTTTAAATGAAGATATAACAGATCTTAATATACGTAAAAAGAATGTTAAGGGCATTTCTCATATTCCAGAAGATCGTCATAAACATGGTCTAGTTCTTGATTTTTCTCTTGAACAAAATCTTGTTCTTGAAAGATATTTCGAGCCTACTTTTGCTAAAGGTGGATTTATTAATTTCAAAGCTGTTCGTGACTATGCGAATAAATTAATTGATGCTTACGATATTCGTAGCAGTCAAGGTCCTATTACAATGGCGAGAAGTATGTCAGGTGGCAACCAACAAAAAGCAATTGTTGCTCGTGAACTTGATCGTGATTCAAAACTTTTAATTGCAGTTCAACCAACTCGTGGTCTTGATGTTGGTGCAATTGAACACATTCACTCTAAGATTGTTAAAGAAAGAGATGAAGGTAAAGCTATTTTACTTGTTTCGCTCGAACTTGAAGAAGTTTTAGCACTATCAGATAGAATTCTTGTTATGTATGAAGGTGAAATTGTTGGTCAATTTAAAGGTGGACATGTTACTCCAAATGAACTTGGACTTTATATGTCTGGTGCAAAAAGACAAAAAGTTAATGCCATTATGAAGGAAGGAGAATAATTATGGATAATAAAGTTACATTTGGTTCTCGAGTTAAAAATGTCCTTCGTAAAGACTGGGCACAAACGATAATTACTTCTCTTCTTTGTGCTATTGTTGGTATATTTGTCGGTTTCCTTGTTCTTTTAGTTATTAATCCTGCAAACGCATTTGAAGGTATTTTAAATACAATTAAAAATTTCTTCATGTTTACTCGTCAAACGACAATTTTGAAGTATTTTGGTCAAACATTAGCCAAAACTGCTCCATTAATTCTTGCAGGTTTATCTATTCTTTTTGCTTATAAAGCAGGTCTATTTAATATTGGTGCCTCAGGACAATATTTAATTGGTATTTTATTTTCATGCTATGGTGCTCTTGAATGGAATTTACCATGGTATGTTTGTTTACTTTTAGCTGCTTTAGGTGGAGCAATTTGGGGTGGTTTAACAGGTTTATTAAAAGCTTATTTCAATGTTAATGAAGTTATTTCAGGAATTATGCTTAACTGGATTGGTTTATATATGGTTAACGCTCTTTTACAAATGAGTTCAAAAGTTTGGGATAGTGCTCTTGCAAAAACCTTTAAAGTTACTTCAATTTCTCAATCATTCTTACCAAATATTGGCTTAGATAAGCTTTTTGGAAACAATACAGTTGTTGGTATTGGTATGATTATCGTTCCTATTATTGCTATTGCTATTTTTATTGTTTTAAATAAGACTACGTTTGGTTATGAAATTCAAGCAACCGGACATAATAGAGATGCAGCGGATTATGTTGGTATGAATGTCAAAAAGAATATTATTATTACAATGATGATTAGTGGAATGCTTGCTGCTTTAGCTGCTCCATTAATGTTTTTAAATGGTTATACCCAATACGAATTAACTGCTAGTGTTCCATCAATGGGATTTGATGGTATTAGTGCAGCATTCCTAGGTGGATTAAGTCCAATTGGTGTAATTTTTTCATCTTACTTTATTATGCATATTACTGATGGTGGATCGACTATTACAGATCTTGGATATTCTCCACAAACTGCGCAAGTTATCACGTCTTTTATTATTTATCTTTGTGCATTTGTTAACTTTGCGAAATCATTTATGGCAAAGAAACTTAATTATCAAACTGTAATAAAAGATGAAACTGTTGGTAATCGTGAAAAGGTAAAAGAGAAGACAAAAAAGAAAGACTCAAAAGATAAAAAATCATCAAAGGAGGCAAAATAAATGTTCATAGTTCAAATACTTGCTGTTACACTTGTTTATGCTTCTATATTGACCATTGTTGGTTTTGGTGGAATGTTCGCTGAGCATAGTGGTGTTATTAACCTTGGCCTTGAAGGATGTATGACTATTGGTGCATTTGCTGCAGCATTAGTAATACGTGTTCTTCCAAGTGATATGAATTCTTTCCTAGCTTGTCTAATTGTTGTTCTTGTGGCTGTTGCGGCTGGTTTCTTATATTCAATGCTTCTAGCATTTGCGGCAATTAACTTTAAAGCAGATCAAACAATTACTGGTACTGCTTTAAATATTTTTGCTCCATCAATTGCTGTCGTTATTATTAAAGCTTTGACTATAACAGATTCGACTCCAGCAGGAACTTCTAGATTAAAATATACTGATTTTTATGATAAATTTACTTTCTCCTTCCCAGGAGCTGAAAGTATTAAATTTAATTGGTTCATTATTATTGTCTTTGTTCTTGTCCCTCTTGTTTGGTTCTTATTATATAAAACCCGTTATGGATTAAGATTAATGGCGTGTGGCGAACACCCACAAGCGGCTGATGCTGCCGGTATCAACGTAAAACGTGTTCGTTATACTGGTGTTGGACTTAGTGGTATGTTAGCTGGTCTTGGTGGTTTAGCCCTTATTATGACAGGTGGAGAATGGGAATTTGCTGCGGGTGCTAACGGATTTGGTTTCTTAGCTCTTGCTGTTATGATTTTCGGACAATGGAAACCTATTACAATTTTCCTTGGATCACTTTTATTTGGTCTATTTAAAACTGTTAGTATTTTGTATGGTAGTATTCCATTCCTTAGTGATCTTAATATTTCATCATATGTCTATCTTGCCTTGCCTTATGTGGTATGCCTTATCGTTCTTATCTTCACTAGTAAAAAGAGTAAAGCTCCTAAAGCTGAAGGTATCCCATACGATAAAGGTCAACGAACATAAATTAGTAAAAAAGGTATATATAACGCACTGGATTTCTTCCAGTGCGTTTTTTAATGCATATTTTTATTAAAAAATATTTTAATAGTTTTATAATAAAAGACATGAAAATTGAATTAGCAACTTCAAAGAATATTAATCGTATTTTAAAGATTTATGAATCTGCCAAGAAATTCATGGAAAGTCAAGGCAATCATCAATGGCATGCTGGATATCCTGGATTTAAACTAGTTAAAGCAGAAATTAAAAAGAAAGAACTATATGTCGTTAAAGATAACGATGTAATAGTTGCAGTTTTTGCTTTTACTCTTGGCGTTGATCATACTTACTTAAATATAAAAGGTAAGTGGCTTAATGATGAACCTTATGGAACGATTCATCGTTTAGCAAAAGAAAAAGAAGCTAAAGGCGTTCTTAAAGAAGTTGTTGATTATTGCTTTACTAAAACTAATAATATTCGTATTGATACGAAGTATAGTAATAAAGCAATGATTTCGAAATTACTAAATCTTGGCTTTAAAGAGTGCGGTATTATTGTGCTCGATAATGGTGAAGACCGAATTGCTTATCAAAAAGTTAAAGGAGAATAAATATGTTTTGTCCAAAATGTGGTAAAGAAGTACCTGAGAATGCAAGATTTTGTCCTAATTGTGGGGCTGAAGTGAATAATGGCGCTGAAAAAGTTGATAGTGAAGTTGTAAATGGAGATGTTCATCCATATGTTAATGATGGAAGCAAAGATTCTACTAATGGAAATAGAGGAACTAAAAATTCTAATTCGTACACATTCGCTTTATTAGGTTTTATTTTAGCGTTTTTTGTTCCTATTGCTGGAGTAGTCTTTTCAGCTATTGCTTTAAGTAAATTATCTAAAGAAAATAACGATAAAGGAAAAAACTTAGCAATTGCTGGATTAGTTATTAGTATCGTTATGATGGTAGTTTACGCTTTAAGTTCAAGATTTATTAATTGGAATTGGAACGTTACAAAAACTGTTAATTAGTTGATTATAATAGTTAAAAAATAAGGTCATGTGCTTAAAGCGCATGACCTTTTTAATATTTAAATCTTAATCTTTTTATCTTCAATTTGATTCTTGTAAGTTGTAATTTGACTATCAACATCAAGTTCTTTGAATTGATTCATATAAAGTTCGTAATAGTAACCTTTTTTATTCATTAAACTTACATGGTTACCATCTTCAATAATCTTTCCATCTTTCATAACAATGATACGACTACAATCAACAATTGTTGATAAACGGTGAGCAATAATAATTGAAGTTCTTCCAGCTAACATTTTATTAACGGACTTTTGGATGATAGCTTCAGTTTCTGTATCAATAGAAGAAGTAGCTTCATCAAGAATTAAAATACGTGGATCACGAATTAAGGCTCGAGCAAAACTTATTAATTGTTTTTGTCCTTGAGATAATTCGTTACCTCCATCTTCAAAGACAGTATCATATCCATTTTTAAGAGTCATTATGAAGTCGTGTAAATCAAGTTTTTTACAAACATCAATAATCTCTTCATCTGTTGCATCATGCTTACCATAACGAATATTATCTTTTACTGAACCTTTAAAGATAAATGGAGTTTGTTGAACGTAACCAATATTGCTACGAATCCAACCAACTGATCTTTCTTTATAATCAACTCCATCAATTTTGACTTCGCCTTTAGTAGGTTCATAGAATCTACAAAGTAAGTTAACTGTAGTGCTCTTGCCACTTCCAGTTTCACCAACAATCGCGCAACTTGTTCCCTTTAAAATATGAAGATTTAAATCATGAATAACTTCAGTATCTTTTAAGTACGAGAAGGAAACGTGATCAAAATTAATATCGCCTTCTAGTTTTTCAAAATTTTGAACTTTGTTATTAAATAAGTCACCATATTTAGCAATTACTTCAGGTGAATCAACAAGAGTTGGTTTTGTGTTAATTAAACTAAATAACTTTTCAACACTAGCTTGAGTTGCCATTAAATCACTAATAATTTCACTTAAATCAGCAATTGGGTTATAAATACTTCCAACAAATCCTAAGAAAAGAATAAGAGTTGCCATATTATAAGTTGTTTTATCATCAGCCCCTAAAATTGGGAAAACAATAATAATTAAACAAGTAGTTAAGGTAGATACAAGTGTAGTTAATGGATAGTAAGGAGCGCTTACATTTCCAGCTTTAAATCTCTTTTTACGAACATTCTCTGTCGTGGCATCACACTCTTTATAAATAGATTCCTCAATTGCCATCGTTTTAATAGTTTTATTTCCATTAATACATTCAGCAAGCCAACGGACGAAATCACTATAAGCATTTCGTGCAGCACGATGGTACTTTAAGATCTCTTTTTCAAAGAAAAAAGTTAAGATGCCAACTAGAGGAGTGGTTGCTAAAATAAGAAGTGATAATTTCCAATCAGTTGAAAACATTGTAATTAAAGTGAAAATCGTATCCATTAAAATCCAGAAGACACGAAGAATATCCCAAGTCATAACATCTCCAATGTTACTTGCATCATTTTGTAAACGCGCAATTAACCAACCAGAAGGAGTTTTATCATAATAACTAAAAGATAATTCTTGAATTCGCTTAAATCCATCTCGTCTTAAACCAGTCATAACGAGCATATTGAAGTAGTTCATAGTGTAGAAAGTTGTAAAAACACTAACACTACGAACAAGAATCATCACAATATAAGTCGTTATATATGTCTTAAAGGTTAAAACGAATTGAATTCCTAGAATTTTTACATCGATTGGAACATCAAAGACACTGGAATATGGAGCAGTGAATTTTACGTTAATTAATCCTGCGTTCATTGATGGAGTAAATGATGAGTCATAAAAAGCAGTAATTGCCATTGAAAAGAAAATTAGAATAATTAATTTCCAATGTGGGAATAGATATCTGAATGCATTTTTCCAGACCTTGAGATTTAATTTCTCTATTGTTTCTTCTTCTCTATAATCTGCCATATTTATACCATTTTAGTTTGTATCGTGAAGATACGTTTATATAATCCATCTTCTTTAATTAAATCTTCGTGTTTACCCATTTGAACTATTTTTCCTTCTTCAAGGACAATAATTAAATCAGCATCTTTTGCGGTAGCAACACGATGGGTAATAATTAAATTAGTGGACTTTGTAGTATTTTCTTGTAAGGATTTTCTAATTTCATAATCAGTTTCAGTATCAACGGCACTTAAACTATCATCAAAAATAATAACAGGTGCTTCAGTAATGATGGTTCGGGCAATAGCAACACGTTGCTTTTGTCCACCTGAAAGGGTAGTACCTCTTTCACCAACTGGAGTTTGATATCCGCTCTTAAAACTTACAATATTATCATGAATATGTGAAATTTTAGAAGCTCGTTCAACATCTGAGTTCGATGCACCTGGACGGGCTATTTTTATATTCTCTTCAATTGTTTTACTAAATAAGAAAGGATCTTGTAAGACAGTTGAAACTTTTTGTCTTAAGTAGTGTTTTTGAATTTTTGCTATATCAACATCATCAAGAAGAATTTGTCCGCTTGAGCAATCATATAATCTAGTTAAAAGATAGGCGAGAGTTGTTTTTCCACATCCTGTTTTACCCATAATCGCTACAGTTTGGCCTGGTTCGATAACAAAGCTAACATTTTTTATCATTGGTTCAGTGGAGTCACAGAACATAAAACTAACATTTTTAAACTCAATTTTACCTTTGATTTCAGGAGTAAGGCCACTATAAATATCTTCCATTGGTTCGTCAAGAATCATAACAATTCTATCAAGAGATGCACTTGCTCGAGCAAGATTACTTAAAATAGTTGCTAGATCACGAATTGGCCATACCATCATATTAACAAAGGTAAAACTTACATAGAAAGTACCTATTGAAATACCATTTGGATCGCCAGTTTGTCTTAAATAATATAAATAAAAACCAAAAGCAGTAGTTAAAGCAATTTGACCAAAGACAAAGATATCACTTGATGAAAAGAAGAAAGCACTTAATTTACGCCAATGAATATATTTCTTTTTATAATCTTCAATATAATCTTCGAAAGAGTTGATTTCATATTTTTCATTATTGAAAGCTTTTACTAAACGAACACTAGCTAAATTTTCTTCTATTTTGCCGGACATTTCCGATTCGCTATCATCGGTTGCTTTATATCTACGTCTAACTTCTTTAATTAAAAAGAAACTATAAATAAACATAAAAGGCATAATTGCAAGAGAAACTAAGGCGATTTGCCAGTTAGTGATTACAAGAAGAATAAACGCAAAAGTAACAATATAAATGGTATACATAATACTATGCATATCTCTAGAAATAAATTGTCTAAAGACTTCTTCATCACGAGTAGCGGCTTGTAAAATATCGCCGGATTTCATAGATTTAAGGACATTATATGGGAATCTTTCAATATGATAGAAAAGTTCACTTTCCATATTTTTGCTCATCATACTTCCAAAATAACTACGCATAACTAAACGTAAAGTTAAAAAGCACATATTGATGAGAGTTAAAATACTTAAAATAACCGCAAACATATAAATGTGTGTTGAAAGATATTCAATTCCACCAAAACCATAAATAAAAGCATTTTCAAGAACGTTACTATCAATATCGCTCATTGAAATTGCTGAATTATAACTTAAGCCTTTACTATTTTGAGCACTTAAAATATCAATTAAAACTTTTGATCCATAAGTAGACAATAAAGTAACAAAAATTGTTAAAAGTAAAATCCCAAAGTAAAGAAAATATGTAACCTTACATTTTTGAAGATAAATTTTCATTACTTTTCTAATTCTTTTCATAGACTTTTATTCTACCAAACGTGTGATAAAAGTAAATATTAATAACTTAATATTTATGATATTATAGACATATGGAAAATGAAGAAAAAATTGAGACCGAAAAGAAAACTTCAACTGAAAAGACTGATAGTGAATTAGAAAACTTAAATAAAAATGATAAAGAGTCTAATAAAAAGAAGAATATTCGTTATATTCTTTACTTGCTCTCAATTATCATTATTACAACTATCGTTATTTGGGCTTCTTTATATGAAAAAGCCGGTGAAATCTTTTCGTTATTCCAAGAGATGAATTGGACTTATTTTTGGATTCTTTGTGGAATGGCTATTTTAATTTTTATTCTCAATTCCTTGATCATTTGGCTTTTCGTTAAACTTTATTACAAGCATTATCGTTTCCATCAAGCAGTTGCAAATAACTTTGTTGGTAACTTTTATAATGGTGTTACTCCTGGTGCAAGTGGTGGTCAAGTTGCTCAAATTTATACCTTTGGAAAACAAGGGGTAAGTATTAGTAGTGCGGCTTCCGTAATGGTAATGTCTTACATAGTTTATCAAACATGCCTTATTATTATGGGTCTTATTTCGGTTTCAACTCACATTCAAGATGTTTTATCAATTCAAACAATTGATCTTGTTATTAACGATTTAGCAATTCCAGTTCCTATTGTTATCTTCGTAATTTTAGGATTTGGTTTAAATTTACTTGTTATTGTTTTACTTGTTTTTATGTCATACTCAAGTCGTTTCCATAACTTTATTTCTACTAGTTTCATTAATTTCTTAGCAAAAATTCATCTTGTTAAGAAACCTGAAGAAATGCGTGAAAAAGTTAGAACTCAAGTTGAAAACTTCCGTATTGAGTTTAGACGTCTTCAATCAAATATTCCTTTTGCTATTTTGCTTTTTATTTTAACTTTCCTTGTCCTTTGGATTAATGAAGCTATTCCATTTATGTGTGGATTATCTTTAAATGGTTTTGCTGATTTTAAAAATGCCGGAGAAGTTTTCCATAAAATATTCTTATCAATTGTTTTTACAAACTTCCATCAAATGATAACTGGTCTTATTCCAATTCCTGGATCAAGTGGTGTTAGCGAATTCGTTTTCTTAAGATTATTTAGTGCTTATTATGATGCTTCAGGATTCGTTGATAAAGGTGGATTAAACGCTGTTATGCTTCTTTGGCGTTTCATTACCTTCCACATTCCTTTCTTTGTTAGTGGTATTGTTGCTGCAACTTATAAATCAAGAGGTATTCCTCAAGATCAAAGATTTATTCAAAGCGACAAGAAGACGTTTGTTACAATTCAAACTGAAACTTACGAAGAACGTCGTAAAACTAGTGAAATTGCCTATCAAACACATATTTTTGAACGTGAAGAACTTTTAGATAAATTAAAAATTAACAAAGACGATAATAAAAATTCAAAAGATTCCTCAAAAGATAGCGATAATAATAGTAAAGAAGGTAAGTAGTAATGAACATTGGATTATTTAGCGATACATTTGTTCCAGAAATAAATGGAGTTGCTACTTCGGTTAACTCACTTTTTACTTTGCTTAAAAAGTATGGAAATAATTGCTATGTAATCACGACTGGTACCGAAACTAAAGTTACTTTTAAAGACAATGTTTTAAGGATACCTGGTCTTGAACTTAAAGGACTTTATGGGTATCGCGCTTCTTTTGTTTATAATGCCGAAGCTTTTAAGATTATTCAAAGTTTAAAACTTGATGTTATTCACATTAATACAGAGTTTGGTATTGGACAATTTGGTTTTTTAGTTGCAAGTAAACTTGAAATTCCATCAGTTTATACTTATCACACAATGTATGAAGATTATACATATTACGCTACAAAAGGCTATTTTGACCGATTTTCAAAATGGGCGATTAGAGAGTTTGCTAGAAGTGATATTGATAGAGCAACTGAACTTATTGCTCCTTCACAAAAGACTTTAAATTATCTTCGTAGTATTGGCGTTGAAAAGTTTATTAACGTTGTTCCTACAGGTTTTGATTTCACACGTTTTACTGATTTAAAAAATGATGATCCAAAAGTTTTAGAAATTAAAAAGAAATATGGATTAATAGGTAAGAAAGTTTTAATTTGCTTAGGGCGTATTGCTAAAGAAAAAAGTTTTGATGTAATTTTAAAAAATTACAAATCATATTTAGATAAGTATCCTGAGAACGAATCAGTTATTCTATTTGTAGGAGCTGGTCCTCAACTTGATGAATTAAAAGAGTTAACTAAAACTTTGAAGATTGATAATCGTGTTGCTTTTACTGGAAAAGTTCCAATGCTTGAAACACAATACTATTATCATTGTAGTGATTTGTTTTTAAGTGCTTCTGTTAGTGAAACACAAGGTTTAACTTTTATGGAAGCAATGGCTTCTTATGTTCCTATTTTATGTAGATTTGATAATAACCTTTTAGGTATTATTGAAAATAATGTGACGGGATTTTTCTTTATGGAGGACGAGGAATTCGTGGAGAAACTTCACATGATTATGGCTTTACCAAAAGAGAAAATGGATCAAGTAAAAGTTGGTGCATTTAAATCTATTGATAAATTTAGTGAGAAGAATTTTCACGATAATATAATGATAGTATATGAAAGAGCAATTAGAAGAAATTGGTAGTGTACAAACACTTAAAGATTTTAAAGTTAAAGGCGACAGCGTCGTTTTAGTTTTTGATAATTTTAAATTGAAGATTCTTCCTGATACTTACGAAGAATTTAAATTTATTTTGGGTGAAAGTTATAAAAAAGAATATCTTGAGCAAGTTCTATTTATTGATGATAAATATCGTGCAGAACAATTTGTAATTAGTAAAGCAAGCAAACATATGTATAGTATTTATGACGTTAAAGTTTTACTTACAAAGAAATTTAATAGTATCTCAAGCGATGCAATTGAAGCGGCCATTAGTGACTTAGTAAAAAGTGATGTTCTTGATGATGAAAAATATGCCTTACAATATAAAGAATATTTTGATAATAGTTACTATGGAAAGTACTATATAGTCAATTATTTAAGTACCAAACATGTTTCCCAAGAAATTATAAATTCGTTAAAGTTTGTTCAAAAAAATGAGTGTGAAAAAGCGAAGAAATTTTTTGAACTTATCAAAAATAAATTCGTTTCAAACAACATCGCAAAGCAAAAGAAGAAGATATATGATGGTTTATTGAAACGTGGATTCGGAAATGACATTTCAAGCGAGATACTAAATTCTTTAAAAGTTGATCCAGAAATTGAAGAGAAAAAACTTATAAAATCTTATTTAAAGTGTAAGAAGAAATATAGTGAAAAGAAAGATGATGGTAAGAATATTACAGATAAAATAATTAGTCACCTTGTTTATGAAGGTTATAATTATGATGATATAGAAAAAATCGTTCTTTTAGATGAACAGGGAGGTCTTAAAAATGATTAGTGAAATTCAAGATGGTGAAAATATTAGTGGAATCTATTTAATTAAAACAGTTAGTAAATCTTTATCTAATACTGGTAAAAGTTATTTAAATGTAACATTACAAGATAAATCAGGAACAATTGATGCTAAAAAATGGGATGTTAGCGATGAAGATATGGATATTTTTAAAGTTGGCTCGATTGTTCAAATTGAAGGTGATGCTTATGTTTATAAAGATAAACTTCAAGTCAAAATTTATACTGGATTAGCTGCTGATCCAAATCGAACTGATTTAAGTTCTCTTTTAATTGAATCTCCAATTCCACTTGAAACACTTATTGAAAGATATAAGTATTTTATGAATAGTGTAAAAAATGCTGATTGTAAGGCTATTTTGAATGGAGTATTTAATAAATATTATAAGAGTTTTATTGATTATCCTGCTGCTGTAAGCAACCATCATGATTTCTATCACGGTTTATTATTCCATACAGTTTCTATGTGCAATTTAGCTGAACAAGTTGCTAAATTATATCCCGATGTTGATTACGATATTTTAATTAGCGGATGTTTATTACATGATATTGGAAAAGTAGTTGAGTTTAGTGGTGTTGTTGCCACTCACTATACTGAAGAAGGTAATTTATTAGGCCATATTTCTATAGGAATGTCTATTGTAAAAGAAGTTGCTGATGAACTTAAAATTACCGGTGAAGTTCCTATCTTATTAGAACATATGATTTTATCACATCATGGCAAACAAGAATTTGGATCTCCTGTTTTACCAGAGACTCGTGAAGCTTTATTGCTTTCAATGATTGATGAGCTTGATAGTAAGATGATGACACTTGATAAAGCTTACAAAAATGTTGCAGAAGGTGAATACACTGATCGAATTTATGCCTTCGAAAATAGAGCCTTCTATAAACCACTTAAAAAATAAAAAACACCCTTCAAATCAAAACTGATTTGAAGGGTTTTTAAATTAACCCATATATAATGGCTTATTTTGTAACAGTTGAACGGTTGTTCAACTGTTATTTTATTTTAAAGCTTCGGTAATTTTATCTCTTAAAGTTGGTAAATTAACATCACCATATTTATTCATTTCAAGTTTTAATCCATCTGGAGCATCGTAACGTGGAATAACGTGAACATGGAAGTGCTTTACGGTTTGACCAGCTGCTTCGTAGCAATTAGTTAAAATATTAATGCCTTTTGCACCGAGTGATTTCATTTCAACTTGGCCAATACGTTGAGCGACATCCATAACACGATTCATTACTTCTTTTGGAGTAGATAAGAATGAATCATAGTGTTCTTTACTAATTACTAAACAATGACCATAACTTACTGGATTATTATCTAAGAAAGCAATTACTTCATTATCTTCATAAAGAATGCTTGATGGAATCTTTTTATCAGCAATTTTACAAAAAATACAATTTGGATCAAATTTCATAATATAGTACCTCTTATTCCTTATATTATAGTATAAAAAAAGCCACATATAAGTGGCTTTTAAACTTTTAATTGTTTTTGAATAAATCTGGATAAGTAGTCTTGAAATAGTCGTAGATTGATTGATCATTATAATTAATTTCACAATCAGCAAGGTAATGAGTGAAAGCGGTTGTCTTATAAGTTGAACCACTTGCAATCGTATAACCTAAAGTACGAGCGATTTCTTCTTGCTTTAATCCACTAGCAGCTGTGTTATCATAAGCGTTTTCACCACCAATGGTTAATTTAGCTTGTGAAGGAGCTTCTAAGAGTTCGACGATATAGAATGTTGAACTATCCTTAATAACAATTGAATCAGTTAAATCATCTGTTTGAGAAATGTTTCTCTTTAAGAAGTAGTGACCATTAATTGCTTTTAAGTAGCTGTTTTCATCAATATTACTTGGTGAATTGAAATCTGTCATAACTGTATAATCGAAGAGTCTAGTCTTAACATCACTTGGAAGAGCTGAGAAACCAGTATCTTTTGTTCCCCAATCAAGAGTGGTGTAATCAGTGATACGAATATCATCTGTCTTAATTCCTAAACCAGTTTCGATTGAATAACTACCACTAGAAGTGAAAGTTGATTCAGTAGAACTATCGGTTGTTTTTGGATTTAAGGTAACTTTAGCAAATGATTCCATTAAATCACCATATTTAGTATTTTCATAATATGGATGTTCGCTTGGAAGTTTGCCATCAGCATACATCTTAATAGCAGTGCCATCTTTAGTTGGAGTACCAATCTTGAAACCACTGTTTTCAAGTAATTTTCCAGAAGCATTGGCAGTTCCATCGGTAAATAAGTCACTATAGACACCTTTCCAGGCATCACCTAAGACATCATAATCGATAGTACTATTGGCAGTACTATTTTGAACGTATTGTTCAACGAATTTAGAAATTAATCTACGAGCATCACTAACGTTTTTATTTTCGGTAGCAATTGAAATGTAGTTAATTCTACGGGATTGAGTTCTACTGATTGCGGTATATTGATTATCGTAAACATATTGCTCAATTAATAAATTCTCCATAATTCCAGGAAGAATTTGTTTGTTAATATAATCACTATATAAAGCTAAGTGAAGAACAGGGGCTTTGAAGTTATTATCGGTTCCAATAATTGAATCAATATTTTCAGTAGTAACGCTGTTATCAATTAAAACTTTATTTGTGAAAGTAGTATTTTCTTCATCGTACTTTTCACTATAAATATCACTAATACCATTAATTTCATATAAATCTTTACTTAAACTACGAGCAAATTTAACTTCGTAGAAATAATTACGATATTTGAAACTATCAACATTAGCTTTGTTATATAAAGTAACGACTACTTGTTTCTTAACAATCTTCTTAAAGAGTTCAACACGAGCTGCAATAGTATCAGTTAAAGCGGTTGGTTCTTTATATTCATATTTGGTACTGTTAGCGATAACGCCTTGATCCCAATATGGTTTGTGTAATTTGATGAAGCTTAATTTAGTAGCATCAGTTTCGCCATCATATCCAGTAATTTTTACTGAACCATCGGTTGAAATAGTGAATTCACCAAATAAACCTTCTTCTAAAATCTTAAACATTGCATTTCTAACTTTTTCTGGAGTAGTTGAAGTATCGTGAAGGGTATCATATAACCATTCAACGGTATTATGATCAACGGTAGAATTGGAAATTAATGTTTGATCTTTTGTAGCATCACTTGGACGTGAATAAATCGTGTCATTACATGAAGCAAGTAAGAGTGAGCTTGCTAAAGCAAGCAATGTAAAGACTTTTTTATTTTTACTATTTGACATAATAACAAGCCTCCTCAACTGTTGGATCATCGTTATTAACGAAGCCTTCCTTGAAGTGTAAAGCACAAGTTTCAGGAATTAATTTTGTTTTTCGTTGAGATTGTTGAGATTCAAGTTGTTCAATGAATCCATCCCAAGTAGTAATGTTAGTTGTTCTAGTATCGTTATCAGTCGAATTACGTTTTTCTTCGATGTAAGTAGTAATTCTATCACCAATATTGACACCGCTAACTGTACTGAAAGTAACATTTAATTGACTCTTAAGCCAAGTGTAAATTCTCATTTCATAGTTGCTATCAAAACTCTTAACAGTAGATTTAATAGTTGAAACACGTTCGTTATATTTATCGTAACTCATACTATAACTATTAACGAAGGTTTGTTTTTGTGTGCCAGTAGAAGTGGTTGGGAAATCAGTGTTCTTCGCACCGCCATTAGTTAATGGGTTTTCACTTGCATAATATTCGTTTAATGGAACGTTATATGTTTCGCCATTACTTGTAACACTCTTATTAGCTTCAAGGGCACTTCGTTGAACAACAATAAAGTGGACGCCTTGGTAATTACTTGTTCCAGCACGAACAACAATGATTGGATTGCCATTATCATCGCAAAGAATCTTCTTTGTTACGATTCCAGTATAAACTCCATTATCATCATAATTCTTGATTTGAACATCTCTAAAGCCTTTCATTGCACTATAATCAGTGTTTTGGCTACCATTTGTCCATTTTCCATTGGTATTTAAATCAGTGTAGTGGGCATTAAGTGAATCTGAACTATCTTCTAATGTTGGATTACTACCACTTAAATCATCAGGAGTAATAAAACCTAAGTTATGATTGTTAAAATATTTATTAAATAAAATGTTACGTGGATAGTAAGTTGCATCACCATCATTAACGACCTTATTTGTGCTATCGAGGGTCGTATCTTTAAGTTCATTCATTTTAGTAATTGCACCATAAGGAATTGAAGCAATACCTAATGATTTGACGTAACTTGCATCGCTAGTTGGAATATTAAATGGATTATCATCACTTGTTAATGAAGTGGTAACTTCGCTATTAGTATTGAAATAGGTATCATAGGCATAAACACCTAATTTAAATTCATTAACATAAGAAGTTGAGGTATCCATAATACCTAAATCACCGAATGTTGCAGCACTACCTGTATCATTCGATAAATCTTCGGCGATTTGACCAAAACTGGTACCATTAGCAAGTTCACTAATTGCAAGATATAAATTTTGAACATTAGTGCTTGAAATTGTGCCGTTATAATAAGCTCCGCTTGTTGCATCAACATTAATTAAAATGTGTTTAACATGGTATGGGAGTTTCTTTTTTAAGTAACCGGAATCACCCCAGAATAAGTTATTAGTTTTTTCTTCTGCAGTAATTGAAGCATCATCTTTCTTCCAAGTCTTGAATTGATTATAGTATTCATCTTCAAGTTTAGTCTTGTATTCAGAAAGTTGATATTTAAGTAATAATTCGGCTTCACTACGTTTAGATTCAGCGACATCACTTAATTCTGTGTTGAGAATCTTTTCCCATTCAGTATCGTATGATGTGCCATTACTAGTGGCATTAGTAGAAGCTTGCGATTTTTGTGAATCGAGTTTAATTTGAGCTGTTTTATCACATTCTTTTTTGAGACTTTCATTTTGTGAAAGTGTAAACCATTCTCTAACCATTACGTTGTAAATCGCATTGTAGTAATTCTGTGTACTGTCTTGACTATTAGCAGTATATTCTTCGAATAATTCATCAGCGGTATAGTTTGTAAGCGTACCATTGGCATCCTTAAAAGATAAGATGACATTGCCATTGGCTGTTACTTCATTACAACCAGCTAAAGAAAGCAAACCTACAGCAGTTGCTGCAAGAATAAGAATCTTTTTGCTTTTCTTCATGTATCGTCCTCCATATAAAATTTACTATAAAAATAGCAATTTACATTTTATACTTATAAACGATTAAAGACAACTAAAAGTATCTTAATTAATTTTAGCCTTATACTTATAGTATAAAAATAAATTATCGTTTTATTTGTGCTAGACTTGTTTTTAGAGTATTATTACTTCGCTTAGGAGAGAGAATATGAGTGAACTGGTTATTAAAAATTTACATGTTAGTGTTGAAAATAAAGAAATTTTAAAAGGGATTGATTTAACGCTAAAAGATGGTGATTTTTTAGCATTACTTGGTCCTAATGGTCATGGTAAATCTACTTTACTTGCTGCAATTATGGGAAATCCTCACTATGTTGTTACTGAAGGAACTATAACTTACGATGGAAAAGATTTATTAAAAATGACAGTTGATGAACGCAGTAAAGCAGGTTTATTTTTAGGATTCCAAAATCCTTATGAAATTCCTGGCGTTATTAGCGCAGATTTTTATAAATCAATGATTAATGTTCGTAATGAAAATCATGTTTCACTCTATAAATTCTATAAAACTCTTGAAGACACAACTAAAGATGTAAAAATTCCAATGGAAATGGTTAATCGTAGTTTAAACGATGGCTTTAGTGGTGGCGAAAAGAAACGTAATGAAATTTTACAAATGATGCTTATTAATCCTAGTTTGGCAATGCTTGATGAAATTGATAGTGGACTCGATGTAGACGCAATTAATATCGTTAGTGATTGCATTAATAAACAAAGAGCAAAGGGTACTAATTTTATCGTTATTTCTCACTATGCTCGTTTATTTGATTTAATTAAACCAAATAGAACAGCAGTTATTGTAAATGGAAAAATAGTTGTTGAAGGTGGACCAGAAATTTTTAAGCGTATTGATCAAGAAGGATATGAATGGATTAAAAAAGAGTATGGTGTTAGTGTTGAAAAAGAAGATAAACCAATGAATAAGGTTTCAATTGGTGTTTGTGCTACAAAGGAACTCAGTAAAAATGGTGCTAAATAGTTCAAATATTTTAAAAGAAAATAATTCAATCATCTTTGATAAAAATGATTCGATTGATTTATCAATGAAAGACATCAAAAATGATGTTGTTTTTACTATTACAAATGGTGCTGAAATTTCTATAAATATTCGTGAATTTGATAGCGTAAATTCATTGACATTTTTTGTCAATCAAAACTCAAAAGTAAACCTTAAAATGGTTAACGATAATCAAGACAAAAAGTTAGCAATTAAAGGTGATTTAAAGGAATCCGCTGAACTATGTATGTATTTTGCGGATTTTGTTAGTAAAAATCTTGACTTAGAAAGCAATGTAATTTTAGAAGGAAAAGGTAGTAAAAGTACCTTTAAATTTTCATCTGTTGCTAATGATAAAATCCTTAAAAAATACAATGTTGGATTTGATCAAATTGGTGATAAATCTAACAGTGAATTTGAAGGTTATGGAGTCTCTTTAAAGAGTGGTGAAATTGATGCAAAAGGAATCACTCATATTGAGAAAAATGTTGCTAAAGCTGTGGCAAATCAAAAAGTAAAAGTAATTCTTTTTGATAAAGAAAGTAAAGCTAAAGCCAGTCCAACTTTGCGTATTGATAGCGATGATATTATTGCTAATCATGCTTGTGCTATTGGTTCGCTTAATGAAGATCATATCTTTTATTTAAAGAGTAGAGGCCTTAATGAAAGTGAAGCACGTCGATTAATTACGATGGGTTATCTTATTCCGCTTGAGGAATATTTTGATAAAGATGACAAAGAAAAAATTGATTCATATATAAAGGAGAATTTCTAATATGTTAGATCCATACAAAATTAGGGAAGATTTCCCAATGTTTAAAAACAACAAACTCATGCAAGGCAAACCATTTGTTTATCTTGATAATGCAGCGACAAGTTTTAAACCACAAAGTGTGATTGATGCTTGTAATCTTTATTATGAAAGCGAAACTGCAAATGCTCATCGTGGTGATTATGATTTAGCATTTAAAGTCGATACAAAAGTTGATGAAGTAAGAGAAAAAGTTGCTAAATTTATTGGAGCAAATAAAGAAGAAATTGTTTTTACAAGTGGGGCTTCAATGTCTTTAAATTTAATTGCTTATGGTTATGGCTTTAAATTTTTAACTAGTGATGATGAGATTTTATTAACCGAAGCTGAACATGCAAGTAATGTTCTTCCTTGGTTTAAAGTAAAAGATTTAACCAAATGCAAAATAAATTATATTCCACTTGATAAAGAAGGAAGATTAACTCCTGAAAATCTTAAAAAAGTAATTAATAAACATACTAAAATTGTTTCAGTTGCTCAAGTAACTAACGTTTTAGGTTATATTATTGATATTAAAGCAATTGCTAAAATATGCCATGAGAACGGAACAATTCTTGTTGTTGATGGTGCACAAAGTGTTCCTCATATGAAGATTGATGTTAAAGATCTTGATTGTGATTTTATTATTTTTAGTGGTCATAAAATGCTTGGTCCAACTGGAACTGGCGTTTTATATGGTAAGTTCGATTTACTCTGTAAGATGGATGCTTTAATGACTGGTGGCGGAGATAATGCAAGATTTGATATGTGTGGAAATGTTGCACTTCTTGAACCTCCTGCTAAATTTGAAGCTGGAACTCAAAATCTTGCTGGTATTTATGGTTTAGGTGCGGCTGTTGATTATTTAATGAAACTTGGCATGGATAATATTGAAAAATATGAACATGATTTAAGAGAATATGCGATTTCTAAATTAGAAAAATTAGATAACGTTATTTTATATAACAAAGATGCTGAAACTGGCATTATTACTCTTAATGTTAAAAATGTTTTCCCACAAGATGAAGCAACTTATCTTAATAGTAAAGGTATTTGTGTTCGTAGCGGACAACATTGTGCAAAGATGCTTGTTGATTTCTTAAAAACAGTTGGTACAGTCCGTGTTTCTTTATATTTTTACAATACAAAAGAAGATGTTGATCAACTTGTTGATGCTTTAAAGACTGGAGGAAATATTCTCGATGCCTTCTTTTAGTCCAGAAATGATGAGAGAAATCATCATGGATCACTATAATGATCCTCTCCATAAGAAAACTCCTCAAAATCCAAGTGAATATATGTCGATTAGAATGGATTCAACCAGTTGTATTGATGATATAACGATTTATTTAAAAGTGGTTGATAACAAGATTGTTGATTGCATGTTTAATGGGGTGGCGTGCACAATTTCTACCGCTTCTACCGATATAATGTGTGATCTTGTAATCGATAAAACTCTTGATGAAGCGCTTTATATTTTTAAGCAATATACAAACATGATTTATGAAAAACCATTTGATGAAAAAGTTCTTGATGAAGCTTTAGTTTTTATTAATACAAGTAAACAAGCGGCAAGAATTAAGTGTGCGACTATCGGATGGAATGGACTTGAAAAAATCATTAAGGATGATTGTCATCATGAAGAAAAATAATTTAAATCTTAACGAAGAATATAAATATGGTTTTAAAGATAAAGACACTTCTATCTTTAATAGTGGAAAAGGTTTAAATGAAGAGAAAGTTCGCTTAATTTCAAAAATGAAGGGTGAACCAGATTGGATGCTTCAATTTAGGCTTGATGCTTTTCATAAGTTTATGAAAATGCCTATGCCAAAATTTGGACCAGATTTAAGTAATATTGACTTTAATAGTTATACTTATTTTACAAGATATGGTGCTGAAGAAAATAGTTGGGAAAAGGTTCCTGAAACTATTAAAAATACCTTCCAAAAATTAGGGATTCCTGAAGCAGAAAGAAAGTATTTAGCAGGAGCAGCTACTCAATATGAATCAGAGATGATTTATCACAATATGCTTAAAGAAGTTGAAGAAAAAGGTGTCATTTTTCTTTCAACCGATATGGCTTTGAAACAATACCCTAAATTGTTTAAAAAATTTTTCGGGACAGTTGTTCCAGTAGCTGATAATAAATTTACCGCTTTAAATGGTGCTGTTTGGAGTGGCGGTAGTTTTATTTACGTGCCAAAAGGTGTCAAATTAGAAAAACCACTTCAAAGTTATTTTAGAATTAATAACGAAAAAACTGGTCAATTTGAACGTACTTTAATTATTGTTGATGAAGGCGCGGATGTTCATTATGTCGAAGGATGTACCGCCCCTATTTATTCACAAGATAGTTTACACGCAGCAGTGGTTGAAATTGTTGTATTAAAAGGTGGTAAATGTCGTTACTCAACCATTCAAAATTGGTCGAATAATATTATAAATCTTGTTACAAAACGAGCGGTTTGCTATGAAAATGCTACGATGGAATGGATTGATGGCAATATTGGTAGCCAAATCAATATGAAATATCCTGCCTGTATTTTAAAAGGTGAAGGTGCAAAAGGCCTTTGTATTTCAATTGCAGTTGCTGGTAAAGGTCAATACCAAGATGCTGGTGCAAGAATGATTCATGAAGCAAAAAACACTACAAGTGAAATTATTTCAAAATCTATTGTTAGACGTGGTGGAACTTCAAATTATCGAGGTACTTGTCGCATTAAACCAGAAGCAACTAATTCAAAAGCGCACATTCAATGTGATACGTTAATTCTTGATAGTATAAGTAAAAGTGATACAATTCCAACGAACGAATGCTTAAATAACAGCAGTTATTTAGAGCATGAAGCGACAGTTAGTAAGATTGATGAAGATAAATTATTCTATTTAATGTCACGTGGAATTAGTGAAAAAGATGCAACTCAAATGATTATTATGGGATTTATTGAACCATTTTCAAAAGAATTGCCAATGGAATATGCAGTCGAACTTAATCAATTAATTAAGATGGATATGGACGGAAGCGTTGGCTAAAAAATATGAAAGAAAGTTATGATGTCATTGTTGTTGGTGGTGGACATGCTGGAATTGAAGCTTGTCTTGCCTGTGCGAATAGAGGGTTCTCAACTCTTTTAATTTGTTTAAATTTTAAAATGGCTGGTAATATGCCTTGCAATCCTTCTATTGGTGGAAGTGCAAAAGGCATTATTGTTCGTGAAATTGATTCGCTAGGTGGATATATGGGTATTGCGGCCGATCATGAATATCTTCAAATGAAGATGTTAAATACAGCTAAAGGACCTGGAGTCCAATGTTTAAGAGCCCAAGCGGATAAGAAAAGATATCCTCACTATTTACAAGAACATCTTAGCAATACTAAAAATCTTGATATTTTAGAAGGTATGGTAACTGATATCATTCATGATGACTCATCAGTTCATGGTGTCATAGTAAAAGACCAAAAAATATATAGTAAAGCCGTTATTTTAGCAACTGGCACCTATATGGATAGTGATATTTTAAGAGGTCACACCAAATTTATGGGTGGTCCAGATGGCGAGCAACCATCTTTAGGTTTAAGTGATTCATTAAGAAAAATGAATATTACTTTGATTCGTTTAAAAACCGGAACTCCTCAACGTATTGCAAAAGAATCAATTGATTTTTCTAAGACTGAAATTCAATTAGGCAATGTTGAAGATCAAGGTTTGAGTTATGAAACAACAAAATTTATTCCTATTAAGGATCAAATTCCTTGTTGGCTAATTTATACAACTCCTGAAACTCATAAGATTATACGTGAGCACTTAACGGAAAGTGCGATGTATGGTGGAATGGTGCATGGTGTTGGTCCACGTTATTGTCCATCTATTGAAGATAAAATTGTTCGATTCAGTGATAAACCAAGACATCAGTTATTCTTGGAACCTGAAAGTTATGATACAAATAGTATTTATTTGCAGGGTTTTTCAACTAGTATGCCTGAAAATATTCAAGATTTAATGGTTCATAGTTTACCTGGTCTTGAGCATGCAAAAATTTTAAAATATGCCTATGCTATTGAGTATGATGCTCTTGATCCTACTCAGTTTGATAATAGTTTAATGGTTAAAAAATGGCCTGGATTGTTTATTGCTGGTCAAATTTGTGGAACCAGTGGTTATGAAGAAGCAGCTGGATTAGGAATTATGGCCGGTATTAATGCCGGAAATTGGCTTAAACATGAAGAACCATTTGTTTTGAAACGTGATGAAGCATATATCGGAGTTATGATTGATGATTTAATTACTAAAGGTACTAAAGAACCTTATAGATTACTTTCATCAAGAGCCGAATATCGTCTTTTAATGCGTAGTGATAATGCTGATTTACGACTTATGGAATATGGTCATAAATATGGTTTAATTAGCGATGAAAGATATGCTCGTTTTGAAAAGAAGCGAGATACTATAGAGAAATTAAGAATTTTACTCAATAAAGAACATCTTGGAAAGACAAGTAAAGTTAATAATTATCTTAAAGAACTAGGCTATGAGCCACTTGAAAATGGCGTTAGTGCGGCTGAAGTTTTAAAGAGAAATGGTGTAACTTATGCTCGTTTAAAGGAGTATCTTGATATCCCTGAAGATTTAGTGTTGTCTCCTAGTGGTGAAGAAGAACTTGAAATCACTGTAAAATATGAAGGTTATATTAAAGATCAACGTAGAGAAGCTGATAAATTAAGAAAACTTGAAGAAGTAAAATTAAGACCAGATATCGATTATAAACATATGGATGGATTAGCACTTGAAGCTCGTCAAAAACTTGCAGCGGTCCAACCAAAAACTATTGGACAAGCCTCACGTATAAGTGGCGTTAATCCTAGCGATATTTCTGTTTTAATTTTATACTTAAAGCGTGATAAGGAATTATGAGCATTTTAAATTTTAATTACTTTGATGATGAAATGAACAAAAAACTCCAAGCTTTTATGGAGCTTGTTTTGAAAGAAAATGAAGTAATGAATTTAACTGCTATAACTGATAAAGATGAGTTTATAGAAAAACACTTTTATGATTCTTTATTACCAAGTGAAGTTGTAAATTTTAATAATAAAAATATTGTAGATATTGGAAGCGGAGCTGGTTTTCCTGGTATTCCTCTTGCAATTGCTTTTCCAAAAAGCAAGGTTACTTTAATAGATCCAATGCAAAAAAGATGCATCTTTTTAAATAATGTTGTTAAAGAATTAGATTTAAAAAATGTAGCAGTAATTTGTAAAAGAGCAGAGGATTTAGGTAATGATTTAAGAGAATCTTTTGATATTGTAACTGCTCGAGCTGTAACAAATTTACGTGTTTTGGTTGAACTATGTGTCCCTTATTTAAAAAATAAAGGTATTTTTGTTGCATATAAAGGTACTAAGTATCAAGAAGAAATTGATGAATCTAGTCATGCCTTAAAAATGTTAAATTCTAAAGTAACTTTTATTCAAAATAGAAAATTACCTATTTCAAAAGAAGATAGGTTTAATATAATAATAACAAAGGAAAAAAATATCGACAAAAAGTTTCCACGCGACTTTTCACAGATTAAAAAGAATCCGTTATAATGACAAAAATTATTGCAATTGCTAACCAAAAGGGCGGAGTTGGTAAAACTACTACCTCAATTAACTTAAGCGCAGGTCTTGCTAGTAAAGATCGTAGAGTTTTATTGATTGATCTTGATCCTCAAGGAAATAGTAGCCGTGGTTTAGGCGTTGATATTACTTTAATTAGTAAAAATGTTTTTGATGCATTAATTCTTGATGTTGATGTAAATAAAATAATTAGAAAGACAATGATGAAGAACCTTGATTTAATTCCAGCGAATTTAAAGTTAAGTAATCTTGAAAGTGAAATAAATCAAAAGAGTCTTCAACCATTTTTTGTTCTTAAAAATATGATAGCCTCTATCACTAAAACCTATGATTATATTATTATCGATTGTCCTCCAAGTTTAGGAATTTTATGTTTAAATGCTTTAACAGCTGCAAATAGTGTCCTCGTGCCAGTTCAATGCGAATATTTTGCAATGGAAGGTTTAGCACAAATTTTAGCGACTATTACAAATGTTCAATCTCAATACAATAAAGAGCTTGTCATCGAAGGTTTTTTACTTACTATGTATGAAGCACACGCAAAAATTGGTGAAGAAGTTGTAAGCCAAGTTAGAAATTTATTTAGAGAAAATACATTTAATGTTCAAATTCCTCGCAATATATCTTTAAGTGAAGCTAGTGCAAGAGGAATGCCAGCCATTCTTTATCGTCCAACAAGTGCTGGAAGTCTTGCTTATCTTCAATTAACTAGAGAGGTAATTGATCATGAAAGAAAATGATAAGATCATTAAGTCGAATTTAAAGACTTTATTAAAGCGTTATAGTCGTACTGATGTTGTTGCAAATTTAGAAAGAAATTATACGCAAGAATCAGTTAGAAAAATTAATCCTAACTCAATTTTTTTGCCTGATTATTTTAAAAATTTAAATTATAGTAATGAACAAATTTCATCATTTGCAGATGATATCAAAGATGGAATTGCTCAACCAATTATCGTTAGGCAAAAAAATAATGGATACGAAGTTGTTATTGGAATTCGTCCATTATTAGGTGCAAAAAAGTTAAATCTTGAATCTATTGATTGCTTAATTAATAATTTTAATGATGAAGAAGATTTATTAGTTGTTGCTTCTCTTTTACGAGATAATAATTTAAATCGTGTGGTTGCTGAAGCGGATGTTTGTAAAGCTTTAAAAGAGAATTTTAAGTATAAAAATAAGGATTTAGGTATTCTTTTTAGGCAAAGCGAACCTCAAATTTCAAATATTCTTCAACTCTTATCTTTAGATCAAAAGATTTTAAATCTTATTAATCAAGATAAAATTTCTTATGGTCATGCCAAATCTTTTGCTCGTTTAAATAAAGAACAAGTGAACGAAATAGTTAATCAAATTATTGAGAAAAATTTAAGTGTTCGTGAAAGTGAAAGATTAGTTCAATCAATTGTTAATAATTCTATGCCTAATAACAATTTAATCGTAACTAAGAACAAAATTACTCTTGTTTTTTCTAGTGAAGAAAATAAAAATGAAGCTTTAAAGCGTATTAATAAACTTATTAAGAGAAATAAGATAAAATTGTAATATGGAAAAAGTTAGTAATTCAAGAAAAGCCATTAATTTAATTACAAGAGTAGCTATATTTGGCGCTCTTTCTTTAATTTTATATATGGTTCCAGGTCTTCAATTTAGTGTACCTTTTGCTCCAGCTTTCTTAAAAATTCATTTGGATGAAATTCCAGTTTTACTTGCTGGATTCGCTTATGGTCCTTGGACTGCTTTAACAATTCTTGTCCTAAAAAGTCTTCTTAAATTAATTCAAGATATTCCTGCTACTTTAGGGATTGGAGTTTTAGCAGATTTTGTTTATGGTTTAGCTTTAATAATTCCTGCATCAATAATTTATAATAAGAATCGTACATTTAAAGGTGTTTTAATTGGTCTATCTGTTGGTTTAATTCTTAATTTAATTTTTTCTTGTATTGTAGGTTTATATACAATATTCCCACTTTATGGAATTATTTATGGTAGTGATACTATTGCAAATATGTTTAAGGTCTTTGATAAATCAATTAGTGGACTTACAGATATAAAAATTGCTTACGAATTTCTTTTGCCATTTAATTTACTCAAAGATGTCTTAGTTATTGTTTCAACTTTCTTAATTTATAAACCAATGAGAATAATTATTGAAAGAATAAAAAAATGAAGTTCAACTGAACTTCATTTTTCTTTATTTATTCTCTTATTTAGAAATTGCACCAGCTGGGCAATTTGCAATAGCATCATCGGCGTTAGCTTCATCGATATCTCCATGAACTTTAGCCTTGCCATTTTCATCAAATTCGAATGTGTCTGGGAAACTTCCAACGCATAATCCGCAACCTACACAAACATCTGAATCTACTTTTACTTTAATAGGCATAAAATATCCTCCGTCTATTACTATAACATTTTTGACAAAAATCGCAACATTTTGAGACTTATTTAAAAGGATATTTTAAGTACAATAAAAATAGTTTTTTACTATTTTATAAAGCAAATTAAGAGATTACTTATTTCTTTTTGAAAAATGTCTATTATTAATCGATTTCGTAAGGATTTCAAAATTCTTTTCTTTGGTTTATTTATTTTCGTTTTTAATTTAAATGTATATTAAAAAATGTTAAACTACATAACATGAATAACGATAACAATCAAACAACACGTGTTAAGAAATATGAAGATCTTAGAAACGAGATCTCGAAGATGGACGATAAAGGTCAAAAAGAGAAGAAAAGTAGTGCTAAACGCAATACTATTTCAACGACCACAACGATTCCAATCAATAATAATGAAGGTATCGATACAGAAGCAATTGAAAAAACTGCTCCTGAATCAAAAGATACAAAAGTTGCTGCTGCTCCTATTTTTAAGAGTTATCAAACTAAAAAGATTATTATTACTTCTTTATATATTTTGGCAGCGGTTGGCATTTTATGCTTAGTTATCGCTTTAATTGTATGGATGGTGAACACTTTATGAGCAATATAAGTATCGCAATTGATGGTCCAAGTGCTAGTGGCAAATCTACTATTGCTAAAATTTTAGCGACAAAACTTGGTTATATTTATATTGATACAGGTGCAATGTATCGAGCATATACTTTAGCGGTTTTACGATTAGGAATTGATCCTAAAAATGAAGCTAGTTGTAGTGCTTTAATTGGTAAAATAAAAATTTGGTTTAACGCGGAAAATCACGTTACATTAAATGATGAAGATGTTAGCGATGAAATTAGAAGCAATGAAGTTGCTGATAATGTTAGTTATATCTCAACTTATAAAGATATAAGAGCCCATCTTGTTGATTTACAACGTGAACTTGCAAGTAATAACAACGTTATTATGGATGGAAGAGATATTGGTACACATGTTTTACCAAATGCAACTGTTAAAATTTTCCAAATTGCTGATGTTAAAATGCGTGCTAAAAGAAGATATATGGAAAATCTTGAAAAAGGTATTCCATCAACTGAAGAAGAATGTTTAGCTAATTTAGAAAAACGTGATTATATCGATTCACATCGTGCAGTAAATCCATTAAAACCTGCAGATGATGCGATTACTGTCGATACGACTAATATGACAATTAGTGATGTTGTTGATCGTGTACTTGATATTATTAAAGAAAAAGAAATTGAAAAAGGTATTAAATAAATATGTCCCTTGGGTTAGTTGCAATTGTTGGTTCTCCTAGTGTAGGCAAATCTACAATTTTTAATCGTATAATTGGAGAAAAGAAATCCATTATCGAAGAAGAACGAGGTGTAACACGTGACCGAATTTATGGTAAGGCCACTTGGTTAACTCGTACTTTTATGTGCGTTGATACTGGTGGAATCGAACTTGCAAATCGTCCTTTCCAAGAACAAATTAGAATGCAAGCTCAAATTGCTATTGATGAAGCGGATGTCATTATTTTTGTTGTTGATGGAAATTTAGGTCTTACTGATGATGATAAACTTGTTGCTAGTATGCTCCATCGATCTAAAAAAGAAGTAATTCTTGCAGTTAATAAAATAGATAATGCTGATAAGATGCATAATATTTATGATTTTTATGCTTTAGGAATTGGTGATCCAATTGCTGTTTCAGGTGTTCATGGAATTGGTATTGGTGATATTTTGGATTCAATTATTAAGAAGTTACCAACCGAGGAGAGCGAAATGAACGAAGAAGCTATTCGTTTTGCAATTATTGGTCGTCCAAATGTTGGTAAATCAAGTTTATCTAATGCGATGCTTAATGAAACAAGAACTATTGTTAGTGATATTAGTGGTACAACTCGTGATGCAATTGATACTCCTTTTGTAAGAAATGGTCGTCATTATATTGCAACCGATACTGCGGGTCTTAAAAAACGTGGCAAAATTTATGAAGCAATTGATAAATATGCTGCTTTACGTGCTTTAAGAGCTATTGATAATAGTGATGTCGCAATTTTAGTTATGGATGCTTCGCAAGGCATTATTGAACAAGATAAACATGTTGTTGGCTATGCTATTGAAAGTAAAAAAGCGATTATTTTAGTCATTAATAAGTGGGATTTAATTAAGGATAAAGAAGCAGAAGCTAAAGAATTCATCAATAAAATTCACGAACAATTCAAGTTTTTAGATTATGCTCCAATCGTTTTTACTTCCGCAATAAATAAAACAAATGTTAATAAAGTTTTTGATTTATTAGATCAAGTTTATGAGTCTTATAATTTTGAAATTAAGACCGCAACTTTAAATGATATTATTCAAGAAGCTCAAGCAATGAATGAGTCACCTGACTTTAATGGTGGACGTGTTCGTATTTATTACGCACAACAAGTAGGAACTGCTCCTTTAACAATTGCTCTTTTTGTAAATGATCCAAAATGGATGCATTTCTCATATCAAAGATATATAGAAAATAAGATAAGAGAATCGTTTGAATTAATTGGTAGTCCTATCAATTTTGTTTTAAGAAAAAGAAGATAATAAAAAACATACGATGCAGTCGAGTTTTTTGATTAAAATGTGGAAAACTCCAAATTTTGTGTGGAAAAGTCAAAAATTGTTGACAACTATGCGAGAAAAATGTTGCATTGACATTTAAAATATGCTATTTTTTATGTATCAAAGGAGACGTTATATGAATAAAGCAGAATTAGTCGTGGTTGTTAGCGAAAAAGTTAACTTAAGCAAAAAAGCAGCTGAAAAGGCCGTTGATGTCTTGTTCGATGAGATGCAAAAATCACTTGAAAAAGGCGATAGTGTTAAGATTTCTAGCTTTGGTGTTTTCTCAATCAAAAATAGAAAACAAAGAGTTGGAACTTCACCAGTTGATGGCAAGAAGATTACTATTCCAGCTACTAAGACCGTTGGCTTTAAACCTTCAAAGAATTTAAAAGAAGCAGTCAAGTAAATTAACTCTTTTAACTAAAATAGGCTACTTAAGGTAGCCTTTTTTAATGGAAATTAATTTGAAAAACAGTACTGAAATGTTTAATAAAATCTTATAATATAGTTCATGAATAAAATTTTTGATGAATTAAAAGTTGCTTTTAATGAAAATTCTTTTCGACTTTATATGATTGGTGGTACTAGTCGAGATTATTTTTTAAATCGTGAAATCACGGATTATGATTTCGTGACTGATGCAACTCCTGATGAAATCAAAAAATTCTTAGATGTAGATATGACTTTTGCTAAATATGGCTCAGTTAGATTTCATTATAAAAGAAAAATTAAAATTGATATCACAACTTTAAGAGTTGAGGGTGAATATGACGATAGTCGTCATCCTAGTTTTGTTGATTTTGTGAAAGATATTAATTTAGATTATAAAAGAAGAGATTTTACGATTAATGCTATTTATATCGATGAAAATTATGGATATAAAGATCCATCTGGCTCAGGAATTAATGATTTAACTAATAAGGTTTTACGTTTTATTGGAGATCCTCTAACTAGAATTAAAGAAGATCCTTTACGTATTTTAAGGGGTGAAAGATTTGCTATTGAGTATGGACTTACTATTAGTGACGAATATAAAAAGATTTTTGAGGAAAATAGATGGTTGTTAAATAAACTCAATGAAGATAAGATTATTGAAGAAAAGAAAAAACTAGAAAAAGTTAGGAAGGACCTTAAAAAATGAATTTACAGAATTTTAATGCAATAAATTTCTCATATTTGGCCCTCGAGTTCTATAAAGATTTAAATATGACTGAAAATGAATTATCAATCGTTTTGATGATTGATCATCTTTTAAGTCAAGGAAACACTTTGATTACTAATGAAGTTTTAAATTTAAAAATGAATCTTAATAATAAAGCAATTGATGTTGCAATGACTAATTTATATAAGAAAAAGTATATTGAATTTATTATTGATGGAAAGCAAACTCGTACTTCAATCGAACCAATTAAGAAGATTTTATATAAGAAATTTGAAGAATCTTTATTTACTGAAGAAGAAGTGAAGCAAAATGAAGAATTAAATGAGAAACGTAACCTTGTTTTTAAAACTTTTGCTGAAGCTTTTGATCGTGATTTATCACCAATTGAATTTTCTCATATTGATCAATGGATTAAAGATGATATTTCAACTGATATAATCATGAATTCACTAAAAGATGCCATTGAACGTAAGAAACTTTCTATTTCATATATAGATTCTCTTATTGTTGAAAAGAGTAGCAATGAAGACTAAAGCAATTGCTGTTAAAAATTATCTTGATATTGTTTGTAAAGGCGCTGGTTGCACGCTTGATTATACAAGTGATTATTCTTTATTAATTGCAATTATGCTTTCCGCTCAATGTACAGATAAGAAAGTTAATACTGTTACAAAGGTTTTATTTAATGAATACAAATCTCTTGAAGAACTTGATAAGGCTTCTTTAAGTGAAATCGAAGATAAAATTAAAACATTAGGATTATATAAGAATAAAGCAAAATATATAAAGGGTATTACCCATGATTTACTTACTAAATTTGATGGTAAAGTTCCTTCTAATAAAAGTGAGATGATGATTTTACCCGGAATAGGAAATAAAACTGCAAATGTTATGTTAATTGAGTGGTTTAAAAAGAGCGAATTTCCTGTTGATACTCACGTAAATCGTGTTGCTAAACGTTTAGGCTTTGCGACTGATAAAGATAGTGTTTTAGATGTAGAGAAAAAACTCAAAAAAGAGTTTGATGAAAAAGATTGGATTGATCTTCATCATAAGTTTATTCATTTTGGTCGCAATTTTTGCAAGGCACAAAATCCAAGTTGTGAAAATTGTGCTTTAAAAACTTATTGTAATTATTTTAAAAAGACTCAGAAATGATTTTAAGATAATCTAATGGTGGATTTAATTTAAGGGGTATTATATACCCTTTTTCTTTTATATAAGATATAGGTATCGAGCTCTTTTTGTTGTTATCAAGATAGTTGAACAGTTCTTCAACTGTTAATAAATAGAATTTATCGAGCTCATTAAATTCAAAAATAACAAAAGCAATTCCTTTTTGTTTTATGATTCTTCTAAAATGGTCTAATTGACAGTCTTGAAAGTTATTTATTGGAAAAGATGTTTTTGAGTTAGTTGATTTTGCTTCAAAATCTATATATTTTCCATTGTAAACGCCATTATAGTCAGTTGTAGAATGCTTACTAAAAACAGCAGAAGTAATTCTATTTTCTTTATTATTTATTTTAATAATTTTAATTGGTGTTGGTTTTTTATAAATTACTGCTATGTCATTATCTAAATAAAACTCATTCGTTTTATTTATTAGACTTTCAAGGGACATCCCTCGATTTTTATATTGAATTGATCTCTTTTTGCTTCCGATTCCAAGTGGATATTTAATCACTAAACATCATCCTCAATGTATTTTTCAAAATCTTCGACTTTAGCAACTCCTTTAGTGTTAAGGTCTTTGATTATTTTAGCAATTGGAGCAGGATATGCATGGTTATTTAATAAAACCTTCTTATATTCTGTTAGTAAGATGTTCTTATTTTTTAGAAAAGCTTTATAAAGATACATTAAATTCTTTGCATCATATAAAGGATCATGAGCTTCTCCCTCTGGAGTAATTTGGAATACAGCTAAAGCGTCTGCAAGTGACAACTGCATACCTTGTTTATTTCTAACGTAGTGGTTGAGAAGTGTAGAAAAATCTATGTAATTTTTATAGATGCTCCTAATAAATTTAGTCTCGTTTAAATTTGAAAGTACTGCTGATTGATGTAATAGTCTCATATCAAAGTTACCATATGTAATATATTTAATACTTGTATGATGACCAACATATTTTTCAAAAAGACTCATCATTTTTTTGAATTCAATGCCTTCGGTTCTTATTTTTTGATCAGTAATTCCAGTTAATTCAGTAACGATTTTACCAACTATTCCATCCGCTTTCACATAAAATTTGAAGCCAGGATAGACTTTTTTGATTTGATTCTTATTATCTAGAACGCACTTAATTGCTCCGATTGCGATAATTTCTTGGGTATATTGAGTACCTTCAAAATCTAAAAATACAGCAACTTTGCTCCCGTTAAGCAATTTAGTTATTTCTTTCATGATAAGATTATAAGTTTTTGCCATGTTATTTTCAATCTTTCTATAATTGAAGAAATATAATATTTCTTCTATAATTATTTCGTCAGGAATTAAGAAAAATATGAAACTTTTATTAACAAGCAAAGATGTTTTAAATAAAGAGTTTTTGAAAAACGTTAAAGGTTATGATCCTCTCGAAGTTGATAACTTTCTTGATATGGTCTTAAAAGATTACAAAGTCGTTGATGATGTCGTTAGTAATTTAAACGAACAAATTGTAACGCTTAAAAAAACCAACCAAGAACTCGAGACTGAAATTGAAACATTAAAAACCAATTCAAACAAAAAATCAAAACAAACTTTCGTTGTTAATGATTATTCTCGTCTTGACAATCTCGAATTACTTAAGAAAATTAGTGCTTATGAAAATAAACTCTATGAATTAGGTGTTGATCCGAGTAAAATTAAGTAACTTTCAGTCTATGCAACCGCTAGGTTCCTAGAGGAAAGTCCATGCTTGCACTCTCTGTGATGAGAGTAGTGTTTATGCTAGC
>DAIODM010000009.1:0-35384 GCA_036746835.1 Candidatus Onthovivens sp.
TTCATCTCTAGTAACATTCTTCTCACCACAAGAAACAAGCGTAAAAATAGCACCTATTGTAAGAGCAACCTTAAACATTTTATTCATATAAATATAAAATCCCCTTATTTATTATATAACTTATAAATATATAACTGTATCAAAACTAGTTTGTGATTCTTAAAGATATAAAAAAACACCGATTGAATCGGTGCTATTTTTTAATGGGGCGAAATATCGGGATCGGACCGATGCATGCTTGGTTCACAGCCAAGTGAGTTAACCGCTTCTCCAATTTCGCCATATCTTGCTTTAATATCTTATATTAAAAGGATACTAAAAGCAAGAAAAAATAAGGCAAGATACGACAATATCAAAATATTGAATAAGATTTATTTTGAAAGGTTTCTAACTGAGTCAAACATTACTTTATTTTCTTCAATTAAATTACCATTTCCAAATACGCAAAGTGAAGATCCTTTAATGAGTTTATCAAGATCTTTTGCATAACTCTTTAAATCATTAACAGTACAATCAAGTAAATCTTCACGATTCTTTAAAGCATCACTATAAGTATAACCACGTAAAGCTAAAACTAAGGCACGTCTTCCAGCATCTGAAACATGAAGGACTAAAGTTTCATCACCAATTGCTCCAATTTTAAATTTAAGCATTTCTTCATCATTATATTTCATTGATTCAACGAATTTTGGAGTTGCAAAATAAACTTCATTACTCTCTTTAATGTGTGGATCACGATAAGAATATAAACCTAAAGGACAACTATCTTTAATAAGAATTCCTCCACCATAAGCTCCACCTTTAACACGAAGTTGTGCCCAATAATAATCAAGGGATAATGCTTTAACTAATACTTGAGCTTTTCCTAAAGGAGTAATTAATTTTTCGCTAGAGGCTCTACTTACAAAGTTAACATCAATTGGCGCACAAATAGCTTCTTTAGCAATTGATTTTTTAAAGACAAAATCATCTTTTAAATCACATTTTTTATTCAATAAACCACTATATAACCCATCGGTTTCCTTTTTAAAGGCCATTAAGTTATTAGTTTCAAGAGTACTATAAGCAATGAAATTTTCTTTAACAAAAATAACACTTACAAGATCTTTAAAATCTTTAATAAGACTTACTTTCTTGTCTTTAAAGTTCTTAATTAAGTCGCAAACAAAATCATAATAAGCAATTCCACTAATTTGTTCGTTAACAAATCCAAGTTCGCTTTGAGATGAGTTTGCTCTATTTAAACTGACCATATGGCCATTACGAATAGCTGTCATTTCAAATCGACCTTTTTCAGAATTTAAAACTTCTAAAACTTTAGCATCATTATCAAAAACAGTGTTGTAGAGAATTTCTTTAATAAGACTTATTGTTTTATTTAAGTTCTCTTTTAAAGTAGAAAATTCAAAACTGAAATAAAGGGTATAATCTTCTTTATTATATTTAGCGTCTGAAATGATTGAACTACTAGCGTTTCCAGTTAATAAATTAAGAGTTTCATCAAGTTTTTCAACTGAGTAATTCTTAGTTGCTAAGCGAGTAAACATCGAAGACAATAAGGATACTTCGCTTAAATACTTCTTTGGTAGCTTTTTGATATCAAATAGATAGCCACCATAAATTACTGAATTAGTAAATTTTTCACAATAATAGAAAGGATATGCTTTCTTTTCGAGTTTAATTGAATAATCTTCAACTTTATCATTCTTTAAATCTTCTAATGATAAATGTGGGATTGTAGCAAGATTTTCTGTACTATCTTCTTTTGCTTGATAGGCACGTAAATCATTATTCATCTTAATTAAGTCTTCAATCTCTTTATCGCTTAATGAAGCCTTAAATTTAGTTAATTTGTTTTCAAGTTCTTTATCTTTTTCAGCTTGTAAAGTTAAGCTTGGCTTTTGAGTAATCACAACTTCATGCTTGCTATTAATAAAATACTTTTCAATAAGTTTCTCAAAATATCCATTCTTTAAATCATCTTTTAATTCCTCAAAATACTTTAAAACATCAAGTTTAAGAGCAGGTTCTTTGTCATTATAAAGCCATGAATCGAGTGACTTTAAAATAATTGAAAGACCTAAAGGATAATAAGTAAATTTATTTTCACGAATAGAGAATTCAGTATTACAAATAGTGGCAAAAATAGCATTATGATCAAGTCCACCATTAGCAAGTTCTTTATAAGAATCGTTTAAAACCTTAAGTAATTTTTCTTTATATTCTTCTTTAGAATTCTTAGCAACAATAAGGAAGGTTGACTCATTTTGTCCATCCATATTCCCACCATTAACATCATCACAAACTCCAGATTCAAGGAGCTTATTTTTAATAACTGCACTACTTGAATTAAATAAAACTTTATCTAAAATATCGAACGCAATATCTTCTTTAATATCACTTGATTTAACAAGATTATAAGCAATTCCATAATTAATTGGTTTGCCTTCCATCTCTTCTTTTGTTGCGACTGGATAATAAATTGTCTTCTCTTTTAAAGCACCAAAATCTTTAGATAAATCAATCTCTGGATGAATATCAATCTTATCAAATTTGGATAAATATTCACGATCTAAAAATTCAAGACGCTCTTCCATATCCATCTTTCCATAGATATAAATATAAGCATTACTTGGACTATAATAATTTTTATGGAAATTTAAGAAATTTTCATAAGTTAAATCAGGAATATTAGCAGGATCTCCGCCACTTTCATAACGATAAGTATTATCACTATAAAGTTCGTGTTGAAGTTCACTCACTAAAACCTCATCTTTATCACTTAAAGCACCTTTCATTTCGTTATAAACAACACCATTAATTTTGATTGGATCATTTTTATTAAAGATTTCATAATGCCAACCTTCTTGTAAGAAGATCTCTTTATGTTGATAAATTCTTGGATAGAAGACCGCATTTAAATAAATATCCATTAAATTAAGGAAATCTTTATCATTTTTACTTGCACATGGATAAACAGTTTTATCACCATATGTAAAAGCATTTAAAAAGGTATTTAATGAACCTTTTAAAAGTTCAACAAATGGATCTTTAACTGGATACTTTTTACTTCCACATAAAACAGAGTGTTCAATAATGTGGGTTACACCTGTCGAATCAATAGCAGGAGTTTTAAAAGCAATCGCAAAAACTTTATTTGTATCGTCAGTATCAAAAGTACAGACACGAGCACCAGTTTTTATATGCTCGTAAATAGTCATTTTGGCATTTACTTCTTTTAGCATCTCTTCGCTTATTTTCTTATAATTTTTCATACAATAATCTCCGTAAGAATATTATATACCTTGAATAAAATTCTACGAATTGTATCTACATTAATTTTTGTAATATTGTGATATATTATTTATATGAAAATTATTGTAGTTAGTGATTCACATGGCGATACAGCTATTTTAAATAATGTTTTTGAAAAAGAAAAAGATGCAGATTTATTCATACATTGTGGTGATTATTGTCTTCCTGAATATATGATGAATATTTGGAGACACGTTCGCGGTAATTGTGATTGGACAGTTGACGCACCACTAACTTTAGATATAGATACTTCCCTTGGTAATATACACGTAGAACATGGAAATAATTACAATATGATGAGTGATTTTATAAATTATGTTAAAAATACAAATTCTATTATTTTTTTAAGTGGTCACACACACCATAAATATGCTTCTAAAATTGGCGATACTTTTTACTTTAATCCAGGAAGTTTAACGCATCCTTCAGATTCTAATTTTGGTAGTTATCTTGTTCTAGATTTAGATGAAAAAGACAAATCTATAAAACATAAATTTATGAAAGTAGATTTACAAACTGGAGAAATTGAAGAAGACAAAAAAGCGGTTTAGGCAAACTAAACCGCTTATTTTTTAACAGTTGAACAACCGTGATACCTATTTAACACTCAATAAGTAATTTGAAAGTTTGTTCCCTTCAGCAAAGCAAAGCATTAAATTATATCCGCCACATAGCCCATCTAAATCTAAAATTTCACCAAGTAAAAAAACATTAGGTTCTTTTTTAGATTCAAAATTTTCATTTATTTCTTTAATATCAACTCCACCAACTGTAACTTGAGAATCATCAAAACTATAAGTTGATAAATAAGTAAACTCCATATGTTTAACAAACTTAACAATTCGCTTAAGATCAGTACCATCAAAATTCATCAAATTTTTGCATCCACTAGATTTACGGATATATTCCGCCATATTTTTATTAAAGTAGCCTTCAAGAAAATTATAACGAGACACTTTATTATCTCTCTCAAATTGTTTTAAAAGCGTATCATCAGGCAAATCTTGGAATAAATCTAAATAAATTTTTGCTTCTTTAAATCCAGGATCTCTTGCAATCATACTTGAAATATTAAAAATACAAATACCACTTAATCCATCTTTTTTAAAAAGTACTTCCCCAACTTCTTTATAAGATTGTTGTCCATCAATTAATAATGTAGCTGAACATTTAAGTCTTTCATTTTCAATTTGTTTAACATTTTCCTTTACTTTAATTGGAGCCAAACCAACTTTTAAAGGATTGATTTTATATTTATGTTTCTTTAAGATTTCAAAAAATCCGCCATCACTACCAAAAACTTTATGTGATTTTGCACCTGTTGAAATGACAACTTTATCAAAAACAAGCGACTTACTAATCGTTTTTAAGGAAACTTGATTGTCTTTAAGCGAATAATCTAAAACTTCACTTTTATTTAAAAACTTAACTTTATTATCTTTTAATATCTTTATTAAATAATCAGTAAACGCAGTTGCGCTTAAACTATAAGGATAGATTAAATCATCTAATAAACGTGTTCCAATTCCTAAATCACGTAAGAAAGCAATCTCTTTTACATAATCAAAATCCCTTGTTAATTTAAAGGCTGGATCTTGGTTATAAGAATAGCGATTAACAACTTTATTACCTAAATTACATCGACCATTACCAGTAACATATAGCTTCCTACCTGGATTAATGTTTTTATCAATAATAGTAATATCTATTTTATGTTTTTTATCATTAGTTACTATTTGAAGCGCTAAAAAAAGACCAGCAGCACCTTGACCAATAATTCCAAGTTTCATTTTTAAAACCTCACTTTTATAATTTTAGCATGTTTTTATATTATTAATCAAAAAAGGCACCATAATGATGCCTTTAATAGTTATTTTTTAGCCTTTTCTTTTTGAGCTTTCTCATCGGCTTCTTTTTTCTTTTTATTTTCAGCTTTAATATCAAGAGATTTAATTTCTTCTCGATATTTTGCCATTTCTGGCGTGTTAGCTAGAATAAAGTGGCCTGGGAGAATTTCTTGAAGAACTGGTTTTTCCTTACTATAATCATGAACTTGAGATGGAACGTAAGTAATTCTCTTACGAGTCTTTTCAGTTAATGGATTTGGTTTTGGAATTGCACTAAGTAAACTCTTTGTGTATGGATGTAATGGGTGTTTAAATAACTCATCACTAGTTGCAAGTTCCACTAGTTCGCCAAAGTACATAACCGCGATACGATCACAGAAATACTTAACAACACTTAAATCGTGAGCAATAAACATAATAGATAAGCCCATATCATCTTTAAGTTCATTAAGTAAGTTAATAATTTGAGCACGAATTGAAACATCAAGTGCGCTAATTGGTTCATCACAAATTAAGAACTTTGGATTCATAACAAGTGCACGAGCAATACCAATTCTTTGACGTTGACCACCACTAAATTCATGTGGATAACGTGAACAATAATCTTCAATTAAGCCAACTTTTTCAAGCGCGGCTACGACCTTCTTATGGTTTTCAACTTTATCATGGAAGCCTTGAATTTGAAGACCTTCACTAATAATTGTTTCAACCGTCATACGAGGATCAAGAGAATCAATAGGATCTTGGAAGATCATTTGAATCTCTTGCATAAGTTTTGGATCTACATGCTTATCATCATGTTTAATTTGTTTAATTTTTGCTTTTTGAACTTTGACGATGTGCTCTTTAAGTTCGGTTGCAGCCTTAAGTCCCTTTTCATACTCTTCATGAGTAATCTTATTTGCTTTTAGACTTGCAGCAAGTTCTTTCTTCTTTTTAGCATATCTAATCTTAGTATATTTAATCTCTTTTTCATTCCAACGACTACCAGCACCAATTCGATAACCTTTATAGTAAATCGAACCACTAGTAATGTGATAAAGTCTAATAATTGATCGACCTGTTGTAGTTTTGCCACAACCAGATTCACCAACAAGACCAAAGACTTCGCCTTCATGAATTTGGAAATTAACATCATGAACTGCTTTTAGTTTATAACGTGATGGACCATGTCCATAGAAGAAATATTGTTTAAGGTGATTTACGCTTAAAATAATATTATTATCGACATATTCTTGCTTAAATTTGCATTTATGTTTGATATTTTCGATTTCTTTTTCTTCGTTACGAACACCTTTAAGTTCATCTACAGGTTCAGCATGTTCATTTAAATCATCATCATTTTCAAGATTAACATTTCCACTCTTCTTATATTGCTCTACTTGAGAATCCATACGAATTTTTTCGTTTTCATCATGAAGATTATTCTCATCAATCGTATCATTTGGTTCTTGAGTAAAAGCTTTTTCTACAACAGTTTTTTTACTTTTCTTCATGGTTGGATTCCTCCTTCTTATTTAATGAAGCAACACGTTCTTTTTCAGCTTTTAAGGCATTATCAATACGTGTCTTAACAATACGTGGCATTTCAACTTTTGGAGCACCTGGATAAAGTAACCAAGTAGCTGCATAGTGAGTATCACTAACCTTAAAGAATGGAGGTTCATACTTGAAATCAATAGTCATCGCATACTTGCTTCTTAAAGCAAAGGCATCACCTTTAGGTGGATAAATCATATCTGGAGGTGTACCAGGAATAGCTTCAAGTTTCTCTTTACTATCAACATCTGGAATAGATGAGAGAAGAGCCCATGTATATGGATGCCTTGGATCGAAGAAGACTTCATTAGCAAGACCATATTCAACTATTTTACCAGCATACATAACAGCGACTCTATCAGCCATATTTGCAACAACACCTAAATCGTGAGTAATAAAAATACAACTTAAATTACGCTCACGTTTTAACTTATTAATAAGTTCAAGAATTTGCGCTTGAATTGTAACATCAAGAGCAGTTGTTGGCTCATCACAAATCAAAATTTCTGGGTTGGCAGTTAAAGCAATTGCAATAACGATTCTTTGACGCATACCACCAGAGAACTCAAATGGATATTGTTTAAATCGACGTTCTGGAAGAGGAATACCAACTTCCTTCATAACTTCAAGTGCTTCACGTTTAGCTTCAGCTTTAGTGATCTTTGTTGAGTTAATAAAGTCTTCATTAACTTTAGTAATCTTCTTTTCAATTTCACCTTTTTTAGCTAAAAGTTCATCATATTTTTGGTTATCAGTTTTGAGCATATCAAGACTGGTATCTTTATGAGTTGCACTAATACTAATTTCTTTATATTTACCCGCTTGCTTTGCAATCTTTATAAGAACTTCCTTATTATGAGCAATAACCTCATCAATATGTTTAAGTTCATCAACAGCAAGGGTTGCTCTTAAAGATAAGATTTCCTTATCGTTTTCAAGCATCTCTTCATTAAGCTTTTTAAGATCAGCATCACGTTTAGCAATTAAAGACTCATGATATTTTTTAGTCTCTTCACGAGCAACCTTTTTACGGGCTTTTAAATCGCTCTTTAAAGCAGGAAGGCCCGCTTTAAGTTCGCTCTTCATCATCTTTATAAGTTTCTTTAAATCTTCATTACGTGAAACAAGAAGAGCATTAAGATCATCGCTTGTATAATCTTTTTTAGCTAATTCTTCAAAAATTGCTAATCTTTCAACATAACGATTTCGACGATCTTCTTGAATCTTAAATTTAAGCTCGCTAGCATTTTGAGCCTTTAAAGCAATAACTTTTTCTTTAATGTGTTCAAGTCTAGCAGAGGCATTTTCGACATCTTCATTTAAACTACGAGCAATAACTTGGAAATCATCTTTAATTGTTGTAACTAAAGCACTATATTCATCATTTAAATGCTTATTTTTATCAACAATTGCAGCATATTTCTTTTTTGCTTTTTCATCAGTACTAGATTTTAATGATTCGTTTTTAGCTAAATCACTATTACTTCTAGCAATTTCGTTTTCTAATTTTTTAAGATGTTCAATCTCATGTTTATTCTTCTCAATTTCAGTTTCATACTTTTTAATTGAGAAATTACTATTTGCTTCAAAATTACGTAAAGCAGTTAATTCATTACTAATGAGTTCTTCATAGTAACGTTTTAAAACATTACGATTAATCATCGTAGCTTCGGTAATCTGTTTTCCAACACGCATAATTGGGTTTAAAGCACTAAGTGGGTCTTGGAAAATCATACCAATCTTATGTCCTCTAATACGATGGAATTCTTCTTCGCTTACACGAACAAGATCTTCACCACGATAGAGAATTTGACCATTCTCAATAATAGCGTTAGCTGCACTAATACCCATAATTGCTTTATTAGTAACAGACTTACCACTACCGGATTCACCAACAATACAAAGAGTCTCACCTTTATATAAATCAAAACTTACACCACGAACTGCGTGAACAATTCCACGATCGGTTTTAAAGGAGATGACTAAATCTTTGACTGAAAGAACTTTTTCTTTATTTTCGGCCATACTATTCACTTCCTTTCAATGATGGGTTAAATGCATCACGTAATCCATTACCAAATAAGTTAAAGGCAATCATTAAAAGCATCATAATAATTGTTGGAATAACAAGTAAGAAAGTAGCTTCGCTTTGGAAGTAAGCATTACCTTCACTTAAAATAACACCAAATAATGGAACATCCTTAAGACCAAGACCTAAGTAAGCGATGCTTGCTTCGGTATACATAACACTTGGAATCATTAAAATTGAAGAAGTAATGATTGTACCAAGAGAGTTAGGTAAAATGTGTCTAAAGATTAAACGATTATCTTTTGCGCCAAGAGTTCTACTAGCTAAAACATATTCCATACCTTTGAATCGATAGAATTGTGTACGAGTTCGTGCGGCAACTCCCATCCATCCAGTCATGAAAAGTGCAATAAGCATCGCAAGAATATCATTGTGTGCATAAAGAATACAAAGAGTAATAATAACCATTGTTGGAAGACCACCAATAATATCGGTGACACGTTCCATAATAATATCAGTCCAACCACCAAAGTAACCACTGATTGAACCCCAAACAAGACCAATTGCAATATTAACAGCGGCAACACCAAAGGCAATGGCTAAAGATAATCTTAAACCAGTGAAAATCTTTTTAAAGAAATCTTCACCTTTGCCATTCGTACCAAAAATGAATATTGGCATGTTATCATAACCCATTTCACGATATTGAGAGCAAATACCAACACAATCAATACCAGTGACACGTTTAAATGATTTATCACTGTTATAACTTACAGTTGGAGTACCAGTAATACTTAAAATTTCACGAATTGAGCATTTAGAATCATCTAAGATCTTAAATCTTGCAGCAATTTCACTTGCGGTTTGATTTTCTTTCCAATTACTAAAATCGAAGGACATATAGCCATATTTAATTCTTAAAGATAAGTAAGCACTACTAATATCTTTTTCAATATCACCATAGATTTCTTCGTATTTGTTGTAATCAAAATTGCAATAATAACAAGTAACTTCAAAAGCTGATTTACTAGCTAAGTTATTGGCCCAATAACCATAATTATCAACAGTAACTTCACTAGTTTCACTAACGCCATCAACAATAGTTGTAACAGTATTAACGACAGTTGGTTCTTGAAGCATCATAGTATTTCCATCAACGAAACCAATTTGACTTACAATAGTATTATCATAAGCTTCACTTGATTCAAAACTGAGTGAATTAATTTCAATGCATGTATTTAAAGTAGATGATGGTTTTACACCGATAAAGACGCAATATTCGCTTAAATCAGTTGCACTAAAACCACTATTATATTTCTTTAAATTTTCATTGATATTAAAAGTAACTTCGCCTTCATTTTGTAAAACGACATAACCATTATTAGAATCATTTGTAATGTAATATGCACCAGAATAATCATTCTTAACAAGTAAAACACGATATTCACTATTCGTAAATCCATCGACTGTGTCGTCACCAAAATTGATTTTTAAGGTGTAAGTATTATTTAAATCTAAATCTAATTTATAAGATTTAATACCTAAATAATCACTAGTATTTCCAGAATAAGGTGCTGCAGTAATTAAAACTTTACCACCAACTCCATATTCAGTAGATTTGTTTTCAACAAGATTATAAGTTTCAACATTAGTTGCAACTTTAGCTCTAAAACCAGCTGGTAACTCAGTTTTTGGATCATAAGCATAGCCATTTCTACGAATAGTTCCATCCCAGAATCCACCATTATTAGAGAATAATTTTGGAGCTAATTCAGCTTCCATAATTTGAGTTGTATCAACGTTATAAGCACCATTATTTGGCATGACAATTGGAACAAAGATTGCAAGTAAAACAAGAATTCCTAAAATAATACCACCAGTAACACTACTCTTATTTTTAAAGAAACGTTTCATTGAATCTTTGAAGAAGGTAGTAGCTTTTCCTTGAAGTTTTAAATCATGAATTGATTTGTCTTTTTGAACAAAAGTAAAATCTGAAGTCTTATCAATTGAGACTTCACGGGAGATATTATAACTATCAAAATATTTGAATTTTTCGTTTGCCATATTTTATCTTTCTCCCATTCTGATACGAGGATCAATAAATCCATAAGATAAATCAACTAAAATATTAGCTGCTAATCCAATGAATGTATAGAAAGCCATATCACACATTAAAACGTTATAGTCTTTTGCACTAAAGGCACTCATATATAAAGAACCAATACCTTGAATATTATAAATTTGTTCAAGAATAATTGATCCACCTAAAATACTAAAGAATTCAGCGACAATCATAGGAACAACTGGAACCATTGAATTACGTAAAGCGTGATGAATAATTGCTTGTCTTCTAGTTAAACCTTTTGTACGAGCAAGAAGTAAATATTCACTCGACATAACTTCGCAAAGTTCTGCACGAACAAATCGTGCAAATCCAGCAACAGTACCAAATGTTAAAGAAATAACTGGAATAACATAACCTCTAGCAATTGTTGCTGCATCACTAATGGCTTCTGGCCACCTGTATGGTAAACTATGTGTTCCATAACCGAACCATAAAATCAAATAAGTAATAGTGACGAAACCAGGAATTGAAATCGATACCATAATCAAAACGTTAATGACATGATCAATTGGTTTGTCCTTATTTAAAGCAGCAATAATACCAACTAAAACACCAAGTGGAACGGAAATTAAAGTTGAAATAATATTGATTTGAATTGAAACTGGAAGTCTCTCCATAATGAGATCCATCGCAGCAGTACCAAGTTTTAATTGAGTTGAATAACCCCAATCCCAACTTGTAAAAATTCTTCCTAAGAAATCAAAATATCTATCCATGACTGGTTTTAGATAATAATAGTAAGTTGTCGTTCCAATATTACATTGTTGGAAGAAAACTAAACCACCAGATTGCTGACTCTCGAAACGCAATAAAAAACCTAAACGATATTGATTTTCAAGATACGCAATTAGTTGACCTTCTGAAGAATATTGTGGTTTTACAACAGGTAAGCAGCTTAAAAGAATGTAAGTAAGTGATAGCGTAATAAACGCAGTAAAGAATATCAGGATTACTCTTTTAAGGACGTATTTCCACATATCCTATCTCCTTTCAAAAGAACAACGAAAAAATCGTTTCTTTTATTATACATTAAACGATATTTTTTAATATGTTTTTTGATTAATTTGACTGAAAAAAGCATAAAAAAAGAGGTGTTATGTAATAACACCTCTAATTTTTAAGTTAATTAAGCAAGTTTAACTGGAACTTTATAGCTAATTGTTTTTGCGACTTCGGCATCACCAAACATAACTGTATAGTGAACGACGCATTCGACGTTGATTGATTTAGCCTCTAAACCCCAAACTTGTAAGAAGTAAATGTTGGAATCTATGAAAGCTTTTGGAAGTGTGTAAGTAACAGTCTTAGTAGTTTCATCAACAGTTAACTTAACACCACTTGCATCATCAGTCTTATAGTCAGCTGGAGCACCAGCAGCGGTTGGATCAGCAACATAACCCATGTATTCGGTTGGGAATCCACAAAGTGCAAGGCCTGAACCATCCCAGACATTGAATTCAACATCATCTTGTAACTTAATAGTAACACCTTCTGCGTAATTAAATGTAACTTTACCAACGTAGTTATTGCTGCTATCAAGAGCAAATTCTTCACTAGAACCAACAGTAATAGCTTCAGTGACATTACCAGTACTATCGATAATAACACCTTCTTGACCTGCTAAGAATAATGAATCATATGAGAAATACTTTCCATCATATTTAACACGTGGTGAAAGTAACGCAGTATCAGCACCCCAAGTAAGAACAAGTTCGGCTGGATCGTTATAAGCACGTTGTAATCTCATAAAGTTGTAGGTATCGTAAGCACCACCAGTAATATAACCAATGCCACTATCGAAATCGCCAACCATTTGTCCTTCATAGAAAATGAAGTTGTTAGCAGTTGTATCATCATTACTTGCTGGAGTTAATTTATCAACAACGAGGACGATTCTTGGTTTATCACCTTCGACCCAATCCTCACCGTGTAATTGAACAGTTTCAGTGAAAGCTTTCTCCCAGAGACTTGCAACTTCACTATACCAAGAGTTGAACCAAGAATCGGTTGCCTTAATATTGAAGTGAATCTCAGTTGGAGCAGCGCCAGTTCCTAATTTATAGTGACCAGCAGCTAATTCTTCAGTAATTGCTTTTTCAAAATAATCATAACCAGCATCGTTACTAGTTAAACTAATACCACCTTCACCATAAACACTCTTAATAGCATTTTGGTGAGCGGTACTACTGTTGTAGCTTGATGTACTAGCTGGTGACATTTGTTGTAATTCACCAAAGTAATCAACACTTGGAGTATAACCTTTAGAATCACATAAAGTAGTTCTATTGATTGATGTATTTAAACCATAAACGAAGTTACGGTTAGACATAATTGGCTTAACTGCATAATACTTAGATTCAGTATCATGTAATAATCTAGCACGATTAATGAGGCCTTCTTTACCAAAGTACTTTTGATAATATAATTCATCACTAGTGTTAAGTCTTAAGTTACTTGAAGCATTACCTGGAACCATCTTCTTCTTAGTATTGCTCTTTTCTTTTGCCCATTGAGCACTTGGAATTGTACAAGCATCAACACGGCCAGCCTTGAATGCAGTATACCAAGCACTTGCATCGCTTTGGTTGGATTGATCGAACATTAATTTATAACCAGCTAATTGATATAAAGCACGGCCATAACTATCTTCTTTTTCGAACCATTGATCGTTCTTTCTGAAGGCATAGGTCTTACCTTTTTCATAATATTCAAGCATATATGGACCAACACTTAAGTGAGTATCGACTGGAGTCATACCAGTTGGGAATCCACCATAAACGCCAGCACCACTAAATACTTTTTCATCATCAGTTGTACCAGTTCCTAAAGCCTTAATAAAGTCTAATGGAATTGGGTTTGAAGTATAGGAATCAATATAATAAGCGAAGAAATCTTGAGTAACACCATTAACGAATTCAAAGTTAATTGAGTTATCAGTCTTATCAACGGTTAAACCAACGTTAGCCCATGATTTTTCATTGAAACCATCTTTTGTATCATTATAGTAATCAGCACTCCCTTTAATTAAAGCACTGGTACTACTTGAAACTTGTTCACTACCACGGCTCCAACCAACTTTTTGAGTAAGTAAGAGTTTCCATGGAGTTAAATAATCATCAAGAGTAATCTTACGGCCATCAAATGCTTTTAATGCAGCAACTTGTGAATCAGTTCTATAAGTTAAACCAACTGTTTCACCATTACTACCATTAGCATCAGCACCGACTCTTAACTTAACCTTCCATTTAGTGGCTTTGCCGCTTGCATCCATATTTTGGGCAATACCATCATTTTCTCTTGAAAGAACACCAACTTGTTCCTTAGCAGTATTAGTCTTATTTAAACGATAACTGAAATAACTGCCACGAATATAAGTTTCGATATCATCAGCACTAGCATTTGATGAGTTCATCGCGTTAATGTGAGCTGGATCATCAGCTGAGAAAGCATGATAATACTTCTTCCATTTAGCGATTGGTTCGTTGCTATCATCCATTTCACTGGTGATATTACCATAATCAAGACCCCAACCATAACCCATAATGTAATTATTGGTATCAAGTAATGGAGAAGTGACACGATCAGCATATAATTGATAACCACCGTTACTTCTTAAAGTAACACCAGCGGTACCATGATAGATTGTATATCCATCAAGTTGCTCCATGATGCCTTCCTTTTCACTACCAGTTAAACCTGAATAGTTGATAGCACCAGTAGCAATTTCGCCTGATGGAACGACTTTAACATTTAAAGATGTAGAAATATCATCTGAACCATCTTTTTTACCAGTAACAGTGATGCTGTACCAATAGTCTTTATCGACTGATGGAACACTGACGGCACCATCACTGCCAATTGACATACTTGGACCACCATCGGTAGCCTTAACAGCATAACTTAATTTATATCCTTCTGGGACATCATAACCGTTAATACTAATACCATTTTGACCACTAGTTAAAAGGGCTTCTTTGCCACTATCTAAACGAGTAGTTGTTGCAGTATCACCAGTTCCGGTTGTAACACCAACCCAAGCTAAGAAGTTACTACCATCACCATAAGTGACTTCACCAGTTGATCCTTTACCACCATTATTGCCACCGCAGCTAGTTAATGAATAACCAGCGATTGCAAGAGCTGTGAATAAACTCAAAGTCAAAAGCACATTTTTCTTTTTCATAAAAAATTTATCTCCTTTGTAAATGACTATGTTTGTTTATTAAATACTAATTAAACTACATTAAATCATATACATTGCTTTATTATATTGATTTAAGTTTTCTTGAAAAATTGTAAGTCAAAAAACTAATACGATTTTAATGTTTAATCGTTTAAATCAAAAGAAAAACGCCCTAATAGAGCGTTTTTCTCACAATTAATAAGAGAATAATGGCAATTATTAAATATATGCCTGCATATATATAATAAGGAATAAATAAAAATCGATCTTTCTTTCTTCTGTCTTTTTTAAGTTCTTTATAAGAAGCTAAATCTTCATAACGCTTTTCATATGGCTTTTTTAGAACAAAGAACATATTAGCAAAACCATAATTAATCACATCAAAGGTTCCTTGATTACCAATTATTTGGAAAGAACCAATACAAAGTAAGGCAAAACCAACGATGAAACTTGAGTCACAATAAGCTACTAATAAACCTCGATCATAAAAGGGAACATAAACAAGTAAGAAAAGAAGAGCAAGACTTAAAACTAAAAGAATAATATATCTAAGGTATTTGTCTACAAAAACATCCATACTATTTCTTTGCTTTCTTCTTTTTAATTATAAGGGTTGTAGCAACTGCAGCGCCAGCAAGTAAAACAACGCCACCTGCTACTCCAACAATAAGTCCAACATTAGCGCCACTATTGCTATCGCTAGAACTTCCAGCGCTCAAGTTAGTTGCACCTTTAATAATAAATTTACCGTTCTCAGAGTTAAAATACATAACTCCATTAACTAAAGAATAAGTTCCTTTAGTTTGGTTACCATAGCTATCAATTGTGTAAAGAGTTAATCCATCAGTTGAAGTATTTCCAACATATAAAGCAAATTGATAAATCTTCTTACTAACAAATTTATAACTATTTCCATAACTATCACTTAAACTGACGGCGAATTGAACACCATTAGAAACGGTTGTAGTTGTATATTTATAACCACCAACTCCACTATCATCGGTCTTAGAAATAAATAACCCATTATCGCCTAAATTTCCAGTATCAATAATTGCAGTGCAACTTCCTAAACTTAAATTGGCTGCAACTAATTTAAATCTTGATGAGGTAAGTTTGCTAGCTGGAACATCAATATAACCATCTTTAATTTCATAAGAATCTTCACCAATTGTAACGCCTGAAATATTGTTACCATTAATAGCTATTTTATAATTCTTACTAGTTCCTTCTCCACTAGTCTCAATCTTACCAACAGTTGGAATGGTGCTATCAATAATAAGGCCAATATCTCTACTTTGAACTGTTCCATTCATTAAAGTATATTCAAAATGCATATTATAAGTTCCATCAGCATATGAACTTAAAGGAATAATTGTATATGCTCTATGAGCAACATATTTTTCTTCTGCTAAAGTAACATCTGCCATTGTTTTATAGAGAGTATAAAAATCAGTTCCTCCACTAATCGAATCATACATATGATCAGTTAAAACAGTTTTACCTGCACTATTTGTCATAGTAATTGTGTTCGTTAAGACTGTACGATTAACGTATTGATTAAAGAGTAAAGTATTAGTTACACCATTATTTCCTGCATAAACATAATATTTTCCATCTTTAAGCACAACATTTGGAGTGGTATATAAACTACTTGGATCCTTTGCATTTTGGAAGTAATCCTTAGTACTAAAATCTTTTAATTCTTTACTTGAAGCGTAAATTGCACTACTAAAATCTGCAGCAGTAACACCTAATGTAGTATTTTTACAAAGATAATTAAGCAAGTCACTACCATAAACTTTTCCGTCTTCTTTTTCAAAATTATATGGTTCAACCGCAAATTCTTTTGAATAGTCGCCATAGAATCCTAAATAAGGAATACTTAAATCGACGTCGCCATCTAAAACAACATATCCTTCAAGATAAGTACCATTTTCAAAATTACTATCAAGATAAGTTTTTGAAGCTTCACTAATTACGTGATCAACATCAAATGAACTATCACCAGCTGGAACATTAACATCAAAACTATAACTTTCTAAAAGTTTATCATATTGAGTTTTAACAGTAGCACCATTAAATTGAGGAAGTGAAACTTTATCAAGAGTTGTGGTTAAAGGAGCTTCAACATATAAAGTTCCTTTATAAGCCTTAGTTGAGGTAGAAGTATTATGAGTTTTAACACTAAATTTAAGTTCACCTTTTTTAACTTCATCACCATTTAAAAGTTCTACTTTAGTTTCGTTAGCACTTGTTCCTTCAAGATAAACATCACTATTAAGTGCTTTAGTTACATCAATATATCCAGCACCAACTTTACGAGGACTATAATATGCACCATTTCCTTGCATAATTGGATTAGAAGTTGATTGAGTAATCATCGCTAATTTCTTAGAATAATTAGTTCTATCCTCTCCACTTAAACCAGACTCACCTAAAATAACTGCGAGAGCACCGGTATAATTTGGAGCTGCCATACTAGTACCACTCATATAACCATAATCAGTGTCACTAGCAGTCAATCCACCATAAACATTTTGTCCTGGAGTCGTAATATCAACATTAATTTCAAGTTTACTACTTCCACCTTCACTTGAATAATCACTCGCATAATCTTTGCTAATTTTAACTTTTAAAGTTTTTGAATTAAGGAAAGTATTTTTATATAGATTATCGCAACTTGCAACAGGAATTAAATCACTTTCAGCAACGCCATCAAGAACCATCCAACCAAGATCACCTTGATCAGCTGAATTATAGAGAATAAAACCAATTGCTCCATGTTTACTTGCTTGAGTTACCTTATCAACGAAAGTTGAAGTACCTCTTGAAACAACCGCAATTTTACCTTTTACATCAATCGAAGCATAATCAGCTTCTTGACCATAATTTGGAACATTAACAAAATCAAATTCTTTACTTTCTGCTGTCCCTAAAAGAGAAGAGAAAGGAAGTTGTTTAGTAAATGTAGTTGTAGAATCATTTCCATCCGCATCTTTTCCAGTATGATTAACAACTTGATCATGATATAAAATAAATGTATCACCAACAGTTAATGAAGAAGAAAGTCCTTCATCATCAGTTAAATTTCCACTGGCAATAACATTGGTATTTCCTATTGTTGCAAAACCACCAGAAACACCAGTCTCAACATTTCCAGTGGTGAAATTTGAATAGACAGCAAGAGAAGAGAAGTTTCCTTTGCCTTCATTTCCAGCTGAAATATTTATATTTGTTCCAGCATCATTAAGTTTCTTCATTGTTGAAACAATGACATCATCGGCTGAATATTCAGTAATAAAATTACCAAGAGAAAGGTTGATTCCATCAACACCGATAATTGCACAATCATTTAATGCATTTAAAATTGCTGAATCAAGCGCACCAACCGAAGATTGATCTTTTACAGTGTAAGTCGTAAAAACTTTCATTAAAGCAAGTTGAGCATTTGGAGCAATTCCTTTATAACTTCCATTACCAGCACAAAGAGTTGAAACATGTTGACCATGTTCACTTAACTTAGTAAAAACATCATAATCTGGAGTTGGAGGAACTGTTTCACTAACAACTGAATCGCCACCATAATCATAATAAAATGGAACTTTAGAGTTGTAGTATGTTGTGTGAGTTGCATCTGGTGCACCATAAAAACCATTAGTTGAAACTTTTGTTTTCATGTCTGCTTCACTATAACGGACATTACCACTTAAAGCAGTAAATCCTTCGTGAGTTAACAAGAAAGAGCTATCAAGAATCGCAAGAAAAGTGCCTTGACCACCTTTATTTGAGGTAGGAACATTCATTTGTTTAGCACTATAGTTTTCACTTGGTACTGTTTTTGAATCTCCTGAATTAAATAAAGGATGATAAATTTGTGTGAATGAATCACTAATAAAACTATCTGCTTTATGGAAGGCATTAAGATTAGCCTTTTCAACAAGCGACATAGATTTAACAAGTTCAATTTTTGAACTTGGAAGTTTAATATTAATTACGTTATTAGCATAACTATAGGTACCAACGACACGATAATTAAAATCTAATACAGTATTTAATTCGTGAATAAATTCTTTTTGAATTTCTTCACGCTCTTTAACTGAATAATTTTCATCTTTAAGTTCTATAAGTAAATCAGCATCGCGAGCTTCTAATGTTACTGGTTCATTAAAAGACATCAAAGCATAAGCCATTAATGGAGCGACGGCTAAAAACATTAATCCTTTTTTATTCATAATAAAATCTCCTATCATTAAATAGTAAAATAAAAAGATTTTTTGTAAAGCAAAATAGACATAAAAATATAATTTTTATGTTATATATGTCTTCTAATTGAACGAAGAACAAAAACGGCAATTAATACACCAATTAAAATACAAACTCCACCAATAATAAGGCCAATAACTGTTCCATTTGATAGACCATTATTGATATCAATACCACTGTTATCTTTCATAAATTTAACACGAATCAAACCACTTCTTGTTGAAGCCGTTACGACGCCATCATTTAAAGTAAATGTAGTAATTGATTCACTACTTGAAGTTGCATCTGAATCATAAACAATAATTTGCTTACTATCAGCAAGATAATTGCTTGGTACTTCAAAAGCTACTTGATAACTATTAGTAAATAAAACATTTGAATCATCTTTGCTCTTAATTAAGTAAGTATAGTAATAAGAATCACCATCATTTTCAGTAATCTTATCACCTATTAAAGTTTCTAAAGTATCACCTACTGAAAGTTCGTTGCTAATTACTCCATAACCACCATTTCCAATACTTGAAACATTAATTAAGTAATAATTTGATTTGTTATAAATATCAACGAAACTTATGACTAAACTAGTCTTTGAAGAGTAGTCACTTATTTTAAGATCGACGAAATAACTCGTAGTATCTTGGCTATATTTGATTGACTCCCCGTCAGCGTAGACTTTATTCATCGTATTTCCATTAAATCTAATGCGAAGATAGGTTTCGCCATTATTAATTATTTTTTCACGTGAAACAATTACTGGAGGTTCATCTTTATCAACATTTATAATATTTAAATTATATGATTTTGATTGAGTAGCTCCACTTGCCAAAGTAAAGTCAAAACGTAATTCATAAAGTCCTTCTTCATAAAGTAATTTTTCATTACTATCTACAAGATCAATAGAAGCAAATCCACGATTTAATATATATCTTCCACTAATTAAGTCTTTAGTAGCAATTGATTTAACTAAACTATGCTTAGTTAAAGATGATGTATCATCAAGTAAATTATTCAAATACCCACTATATACTGCCTTATTTGTTGATTTATTAATAAGTGTAAATGAGTTATCGATGCAGTTTCTATTAACATAAGTTTGAATTGCTAAATGCGTACTAACGCCACTATAACCGACTTTAATATAATCATTCATTGAATCATAAACTAATGGTGTTCCATAGTTTGTAATATTCATTGTATTCTTTAAAATACCATTCTTTTGGTTAGCAGTAATTGCAACATTACTACCCATCATATAACTGCCAAATTTTGCTGTTGTAATACTATAATCTTTTGCCATCGATTCAGCTAAATCACTTCCATAAACTTTAGAAGAATCCTTTTCAAAACTAAATGGTTCTAAAACAGATTCACTATTATAATCACCATAAAAGCCCATATAAGGTGCAACTAAATCATAAGAATCACTTATTGAATCAAGAATTACATACCCTTCTAAATAAGTTCCATTCTCAAAATTAGCAAGATATTCCTTATTATCTTCTGTTATAGAAGCTTTAAAATTAAGAGTGCTTTCTCCAACTGGAATAGTTACTTTACTAGTAACCTTGGTAAGTAAAACATCTTTATCAGTTTTGTAGTTATATTTTGCTAAATCGCCATAATATTGATCAATTTTTGTAAGTTCAGGAGCTTCAATAACAAGAGTTGCGTTATATTCTTTAATAGAAGTTGATTCATTTATTGTCTTAAGATCAAAATTAACAATTCCATTTTTAATTTCATCATTATTTTTTAGTTCAACTTTAGCTTTTTCTAAAACGTTACCTTCAAGATAAACTTTACTATTAATTGCACTACTTACATTAATTCTTCCAGGTCCAACTTTGCGAGGACTATAATACGCTCCGCTTGCTTCAACTAAAGGAGTACTTGTTGACATCATTCTTCTAACTAATGTCTTACGATATTCGCTTCTACTAGCCTCACTACTAAAAGTTTTATTGCTTAAAATATTAGCCATTGCTCCAGTAATATTTGGAGTAGCCATACTTGTTCCACTATAATACGCATATTTATCAGTTGCAGGACCAATACCACTATAAATACTGGTACCAGGCGCACTTAAATCAGGTTTTAATGTTAAATCACTAGCAGCACCATCACTAGAATAATTTGCACTTAATTCTTTAGAAATAATAATCTTTTTAATTGTTTGAGATTTTAAAAGAGCACCATCACTAGACTTCATATAGCCGATTGGGACGTAATAAGTTTTTTCTAAAGCATCAAGGTTCATATAACCTACTTGATCTTTACTAGTGCTACCATTATAAATTAAAACAGCGATTGCACCTTTACTAACTGCATTTCTAACCTTCTCAACAAAGCTAATATCTCCACGCTCAATTACAGCGACTTTGTTCTTAACATCAATATTTTGATAGTCACTAATTGCTCCTAAATTTGGAACAATTTCATAATCTAAAGTTCTTGAAGAACTTCCGCTCGCAATTAAAGAATAAAAGGGATACATAGGGTCATATAATTGAGTTTTATTACTTGTTCCATCGTTATATTCATGATCCGTCATTTGTTCACGAATTCTAAAATTAGTCCCACTATAAGTTGCTGCACTAGTTAAAATCATTTCATCCTCAAGGACATTTAAAGCACCAACCGAATTCACACTATTTTTGCCATTAAATGAACCAAGGATTCCAGTTTCTACATCACTAGTTACAAAATTTTGGTAAGCGGTTAAATCAAAACTCTCTCTTCCTTCATTGCCATTCGCAATATTTGTTTGAATACCAAGATCTTTTAAATTATTAAAAACATCAATATATGTTTGAGAAAGTTCAAAATCGTAAATAGAATTACCAAAAGACATATTAATAGCATCAACATTTAAAATCGCACAATCTTCAAGTGCCTTTAAAATCGAACCATCAAGAAATGACCCATTAGAATTAGTAACTTTCATCAAAGCTAATTGTGCATTTGGTGCCATACCTATAATTGTATTATTGGCACCAGCAATACCCGCAACATGCTCACCATGGAAATTAGTATTTAAGTTATAAGTCATGTTTAAATCATTAGCGCCATAATTAAAATAAAATGGTATTTTGTTATTTTTATATCCTGCACTTTGTGCATTAAATCCACTTGTCGCTTTTAAATTAGTAATTTGATTTTTGCTATATCTTAAATTAGTCGATAAATCTTTAAACATTTCATGATCAATGTTGAAACTATTATCTAAAATAGCAATCATCGTTCCGGCCCCATCATTAGTGCTATCTGGGACATTCATATCAATACGACTATAATTACTGTCAGGAACATTTGTACCAGTAAATGGATTATAAGAAAAATCCTCATAATCAGCAGTATATGACTTATTTTCACTAATCGATTTAACAAGATTTAAATTAGAAATTAATGAATATTCACTAGATGGAATCTTCATTACTAAAATATTACCAATATGATTATAGTAATTATTGATATCATAATTGAAATCAAGATAGGTATTTAATTCATGAATAAATTCTTTTTTAACAATATTTCTAGACTCAATACTAGTTCCATAAATATCGTTAAGTTCAACTATAACTTCTTTATCTTTTATTAGTGAAGTTCCCTTACTATCAAAAGAATTTCCATATGAAAATGCAAATAATGATATAAGAGGTACTAACAATAAAATTCGACGATTCATCTCTATAATTCTTTCTATAAAAAAAGGCTATATAATAGCCTTTAAAATTATAACATTTAAGTAAACTAATTAATAACCTTTTGCGTTAATCATCATTGCTTTTAAGTTCTCTTAAAAGCAAAACAGCTGATGTAACAGCACCTAAAGAAAGGAAAATTGCGGTAATAATTGTACCAATTCCTAAACTTGCATCACTAGTATTTCCAATGATTGGGCAAGCGCAGAAATCTAAAATAGCAGCTCCTAAAAAGAAACCAATAATTACACTATAAAGAACAATTAAAGTAACTCTTGTTGGATAACTATTAACGAAATATAAAACAATTAAGAGAATTGTAAGGATAAGTCCGAATAAAGTGAGACACCAAGCTAACGTGAGTGGTCCAATATTCTTATAACTTCCCTCACCAAAAATACGATTATAAAGGGTAAAACTCCAAACTTTACTAATATTTGAACTTTCAATTGCTTTACCAAATGGAGCAAACATTGCACCGATTCCAGTCGCTAGAAGTACAAATAAAAGGATAATTTTTAAATACTTTTTCATAACTACCTTCCTTTTTTTGTTTACCTATTTATTTTAAGTAAATATCGAAAATTATCAATATCTTTATTGTAGAATCTCTTCTTTTTTATTATTCTTTTTGCTTTTTACCATAAAGAGTATAAAATCAAGATTTATGAAGGCTTATTTTAATGAAACACGTTGTCGAAAAGAAATTAGCAAAATTAATTCAACCTGGAATAGATAAAGATTTTAGAAATATCGAACTTTATTATCTTGCTTATTATTACTTAGAAGATGTTAAAGAAACATATAAGAAATCTACTTTTTTAGAGCGAAATTTAATATTAAATAAATATATAATCCCTAATTTTAAAGGTGGAAATAATCTCGAAGACAACTTATCTCTTAATAATGTTGAATCTTTTAAACGTAAAATTTATGAATCAGAATTAAGTGCCTCAAGAAAAAACGTTATATACACTACTTTTAGACAACTTTTAACTTTTGCTGAAGATCGTGAATTTATTACCGCTGAACACGCAGAAAAGTTAAAACGAATTATGAAACCAATTCGTAAGGATAAGATTAGAAAACCAACAATAGTATTTTGGACACCTGAAGAATTTGATAAATTTATCGCTACCTTTAAAGGTAAAAGACAATTACTTTGGAAACTTTATTTCTTAACCACTTATTGGGGTGCTTCAAGAATGGGCGAAGTAAATGCTTTAACTTGGAGAGATTTTAATTTTCAAACAAATACTATCTCAATTAATAAATCGATTGATCGAGATCGTGAAGTTTCTACTCCAAAAAATTCATCAAGTAATGCTCCAGTTGATATGCCAACATTTTTAATGAAAGAAATTGCTGAATATAAAAAGAATCATGAACCAAAAAGTGAAGATAATTATGTCTTTTTCAATAATAAAGTTGCTCCAAGAACAACAATTAGAAGAGTAATGGATAGTCATGCCAAAATGGCTGGAGTTCATCATATAAAATTCCATGGACTTCGTCATTCAATGGCTTCTCGTATGATTAATGCAGGAATTAATCCACTTATTGTTAGTAAACATTTAAGACACTCAAGTACCCAACAAACACTTGATACTTATAGCCATATATTCCCTGATATAACTAAGGGAATTATGGATAAACTTACTTAGATTCTTTATTAAAAACAAAAGTTGCTGATGAAATACTTATATAAAACATTAAATCAAGTCTTGTCTTAGCTTTTTGAATGAAGAATTGATCAACTGCTTCCCACATAAAGACCCAACTTGCGATTTCAAGCGCAAAATTTACAACTGCTGGAGCACTTGACCATAAAGATGAAACAAGATGCATCACAACAAGAGAAATTGCCCCAATTATAAAGAAAATAAACGCGACAATATTGCAGTTTCTTATGCTTTTTGTTAAATCGTGTTCTCGCTTATCATAATAATTTTTATATGATTCGCGAATTATATTTTGTTCTTTTTCACTAAAGACTTTTTTACTATAAATATCTATTTCAAAACCTGCAGTATCTACGCCATTTTCTCTTTTACAATTTTCTTCAATATAATTAATCATATCTCCATCAATAATATAATTTTCGTTATAACTAAATTTACTTATAGCTTCATCAAAACTATCAAGATGAAGTCCAATCTTTTTAGTAACTTTAATAATTTCATTTTTCTTTTTCATAAGAGTTTCCTTATTTCTTAAGCTATATTTAAATGATAATATAATGTCATGGAAAATAAAGAAAAAGTTAACATTTATGAAGAAATCCTTGCTGGTCTTGATTCACTTCTTTCATCAAAACCAAAATTAGAATTAATCACGATTTATAGTAATTTAGTTGTCATACTTAAAGAAAAATTTAAAGACATTTCTTGGGTTGGATTTTATTTATTTAATGATAAAAGAGATGGCTTAATTCTAGGTTCATTTGCTGGTCCACTTGCTTGTAATTATATCGATATAAATAAAGGCGTATGTGGAGAAAGCGCACGAAACGAAAAGACAATTATCGTTAAAGATGTCACAAAAATTCCTTATCATATTGCTTGTGATTCTTTATCAAGAAGCGAGATAGTAGTTCCATTTTTTATGAAAAACACCATAGTAAGTGTCCTCGATTTAGATAGTCACTCTTTTTCTAGCTTTGATGAAGTAGATAAAAAATACTTAGAATTGATTCTTAGTGTTGTATCAAATTATTTAAAATAAAAAAACTGGGTTATCCCAGTTTTTATTTTTTAAAGATAAAAATTCGATCTTCAGGAAGACCTTCACGTCTTCTAAATAAATCTTTTCGAACTAATTTAAAACCTAAACTAGTAAATAAATTAATCCAATAATCATCTTCATGAAAAGAAATCCTAAATGATCCATTTTGAGCATAATCATAATCATTAATTGGTGTCATTTTAAAGGCTAAAGCAGTCTTCCTATTTAAAAAGAAATTAACTTTTAATAAAAATATTCCATTCTTTTTAGTAACTCGATAAAGTTCAGGAGCAATCTCATTACGTGTTTCTTCAAACACACAATCTAAGACGTTTGAGCAAATTACAAAATCTCTAGATTCACTTTCAACTTTCTTTAAAGCATCAATATCACCAACTTCATAATGAACATTATCAAAATTAGATTTACGAGCACTGCCTTCAGAAAAATCAATTGCGTTTTTTGATGGATCAATTCCTAGAGCATTAATTAATTTTGGATTTGCAAAATGAGCAATATATAAATTAAAAGTAATGCCACATCCATAATCTAAAATGTAATTTGCTTTTTCACTAAATTCTTTAATGTCTTCTTCAAACTTATTTGAAGGTTCAACATCCTCTTTTTTAATAACAAGAGGTGAATTTACTCCATAAGATTCATCCCAATAACGTTTGACTGCATCGATACTTTTATTCATTCTAACTCCTTAATGAACATTAAACATAATATCTTCATTATTAAACATCTTAACCATAAAGAACGCAAATAAGCCACTATACAAAACATTAGAAACACAAGTCAAAATTAAGAAAACAGGAGTCAATGTTCCATTTATTAATCCAGATAAACATGCAGCTGAATTTAAAATTGGAATAAACGAAAAGGCAACATTTGAGATATCAAGTAAACCAGGTAATAATCCAAAAAGAATCAATAAACCCATTAAAGGTCCTAAAAATCCACTTGCTTCCTTAATTGATTTTGCATAACTTGAAACAAGTGAAGAGAATGAAATAAGTAAAACAAGGAGAGTCAAAATAATAAATAATAAATAGACAATTTCAAGTGGGCCAAATGAAATTGTGTTTCCACTTAAACCACTAAACATTTTTGGAAGAGAAAGAATTAAACCTGCAAAACTCACTACTCCACTTGCTAAGCAAGTAACTGATAATGCAATTATTTTACCAATTGCAAGCTCACTTCTTTTAATAGGAGCAATAAGAACTAAACCTAAGGTTCCACGCTCTTTTTCACCAGCAATTGATTCAGGAGCAAGCGACAAACAAGTTGAACCTAATAAAGACAATAAAACCATTGGTAAAATAAATGAGAAAATCTTTAAAAATTCTACATTTTTATTACTTACATTAGCCTCAATTGGTTTACCATCTTTAGCAGTATTAATTGAAAAAGTACCATAAACACCTTCGATTAAGGAACTTGTTAAGTTATAAATGAAAGAAGAAGCTGTACTCGCACCATTATAAAATAAACTAATATTTGCTTTCGAAGTTGTTGAAGTATTAAGTTCAAATCCATCATCAAAAGAAATTATTAATTGGTATTTATCTAACTTAAGGTCAGCCTTATAAGTTTCTAATTCACTTGGAGCAATATATTTAATTGTTACTGTATCGTTATAAGCTTTAAGACCACCAACAATATATTGATCAAGTTTAGAAGCTGATGTTTCTTTATTAGAAAAGTTATCAGTTTCAACAATTGTGTAATTATAATCTTTTGTTGCTTGAGAAGAAGTAATATTCGTCATGAAATTACCCATAATCGAATATAAAATATACATCAAAATACCAGGTAAAAATAACGCTGCAAGCATTCTTCTATCGGTAAAGAAACGCTTCATTTCTTTTTTAAATATAGTAATGATATTTTTCATATTATTTCTTCCTCGCATTATATAAATCAAAGAAGACAGATTCTAAATTTTTATCTTTACTAACAATGTCTTTTAAATATCCTTCTTTAACTAAAGTTCCATCAAAAATAATTCCAACTCGATCACAAAGTTTTTCAACAAGGGAGAAAATGTGAGTTGAAACAATAATTGTTTTGCCTTCTTTTTTAAGATCTAAAAGGCAATCTTCAACTTCTTTAGCAGTTATAACATCAAGACCATTTGTAGGTTCATCAAAAATAATAATATCTGGATCATGCGATAAGGCGACAGCAAGCGAAATCTTTTGCTTTTGACCAGTCGAAAGATTACCAACTTTTTGATCCTTAAATTTCCAAATACCAAATTTATCAAAAAACTTCTTTTTATTTTTAGAAATCTCTTCTTCAGTTAATCCGTAAAGAGACGACATATAAGAAAACATATAATCAGGAGTAAAGAAATCATCAAGCTTTAATTCACTTGTCAAAAAGCCAATCTTTTTTCTTGCTTTGTAAAGGTTTTTATTTATGTCCTCTCCATCAAAATAAATTTCTCCTTTAGTTGGCTTAATCATAGTAGAAATCATTCTAAGCGTAGTTGTTTTGCCTGCACCATTAGGGCCAAGTAAACCATAGATTTCTCCATCATTAATCTTAAAAGAAAGATCTTTCACAGCGACTAAATATCTTTCGCCATTATGCTCTTTTCTAGCTTTTGCAGTAAGCTTAAACTGCTTTGTTAAATTTTTAACTTCAAGTCTTACTTTCATAATAAAAATGATACCATAGTGGTATCATTTCTTACATATATTTTTTAATTTTTATATATATTTAATCAGTAATCTTTTTTAAGAAATCATTAATATCTTCATCAAAAATTAAGGTTTGCTTTAAAATTTCAGGTGGAACTATGTTTTCACCCTTATTAACGACAACATACTTAATCATTTTATTAGCATAAGTTAATCGCCAAAAAGGATATTTAATAACTCCAGGAGTATTGTAACCAACACCTAATTCCAATATAAGGATCTTCTTATTTTGGTATTTCTCAATAAAATCTTCGTATCTTTTATTTGCGGCATTCCATCCATCATCTTCAACAAAAGTATTATCGCTTCTTAAGTTCATTGACATTTCTTCGCCACAAACTGGACAATGAGGAATTAAACTTGTAGGAATTTTATTGTCTTTTATTTCGCTTAACATCTTTAAAACAATCTCTTTATTATCATAAGTTTTATAGTGACAAGGTTTCGAGCATTGAAATAATCCATAATCACCTTGTGTATAAAATAATTTATCTTTATTAAACCCATTTATTTGAAATTGATGATCGACATTTGTTGTCAATATAAAATACTCTTTGTCCTTAATTAAATCAAAAAGAGTGAGATATGTATGGGTTTTTCCTTTTTCGTAGCGATTTAAATAAATAAATTTAGACCAAAAAGCCCACTTCTCTTCACTTGATTCAAAGTTATGAAAACCAGCACTATACATATCTATATAGCCGTACTTTTCATTCATATATTTAAAGTTTTTTAAGAAAGTTTCACCATCATAAATAAAACCAGCAGCAGTACTTAATCCAGCTCCAGCTCCTATTAATACTCCATCACAATCTTTTAGAAGTTTTTTAACTTCTTCATATCTTTCATTCATAATTAGTGACAATGACATTCGCAATTATGTTCAACTTCATCTAAGTTAATTTTCTTTAATTCTTTCTTCACAAAAAGATTAATTAAATCCTTAGTATCTCCACTATTTCCTGCATAAATATCAATATTATTATCTTTTAATAAATTGATAGCATGTCCACCAAGATTACCACAAATTAAAACATTTGTTTTATTATCTTTAAGGAAACCAACTAATTCAGCATGACTAAGTCCATTTGTATTTTTAATTTCTTCACTAACAACTTTATTATCTTTAACTTCATAAAAAATAAAATTTTCAGTTTGACCAAAATGCTCAAAGACTTTTCCATTTTCATAAGTAATTGCGACTTTCATAATTCTCTCCAATCTATCCAATTATAAACTTAATTTCACCATTATTTGTGCGCAACTTAATTTTAATGTCTTCATCAAAGCTTACAAGTTTCACTCTAATAGTTTTTCCATTAAAATTCTTATCGCTTACTTCTTCGTAAGTCACATCTTCTGGTGTACAACAAACAAAACGAGCCTTAATATCCTCGTTATCTTCGACAAACTGAACTTTGATCGTTTGTCCTTTGAATTTTAAAAATTCTTCTTTAGTTAATTTACTCATGCTTTAATTTTAACAAGAAACTTTAAATATTCATAAAAATATGCTCAAAATTATTCATAAAAAAAGTATCGATATTATCGATACTTATTAAATACTTGGTGGGGGCGAAGGGACTCGAACCCTTACGCACGAAGCACAGGCTTCTAAGACCTGAGTGTCTACCAATTCCGCCACGCCCCCAACGAATTAATATTATAAAGAATAATTTAGTTAAAAACTATAACTTTAAAATAATTTGTTTTAATAGGTTGAAAGCCTTTGCACTACCCTTAGAAACATTGCTCTTGAAATCTTGACCATTTCCATCATAAGTATCACTAATACATTTCATCATTAAACAATCGATACCATTTTTGAAACAGGTTCTAACAATACCAGCTGCTTCCATATCGCAAATAGACGCATTATAGTCGGATGCAAGTTTACTTTTAATTTTTTTATCATCAACAAATTTATCAGCACTTGCACAAATAACGCTTGTGATACCTGGATAAATTGATTCAGCAAGATTAATTAAAGTTGGTGAACATGGCATAAATTCATCTTCAAATTCATGATATTGACCAACACGAGTATGGTCAATTCCTGAAGCATCAAAATCATAATGCACAACTTTTTCTACAAGGTAAACTTCATTAACCTTCATATCTTTTTTCAAAGCACCAACAACTCCATAATTTAAAATGATTTCACATTCAAAACGGGAGACAAGAAGTTGAACCGCAGTAGCTGCATCAATTTCTCCCCAGCCAGATTGAATAAAGAAAACATCACAATTACCAATTGTGCATTCATAGACATCTCTATTGTTAAAACTCATTATTTTTGAGGTTATTGAAGAATCATTTAAAAATGCATTAAATTCCCCAGAAATCGCAACAACAATCCCAACTTTTCTCATACTTATTTATCCCCATTTTTAGCATTTGAGTCAATATATGCTGTGTATTTTAAGGATTTTCCCTTACATTTACTAACAGGATATTTTGCCTCAGTCTCTTTTAATTTTCGCTCAACAATTGTCGCAAGATCAACATCAAGAACATGCGCCATTTGAATACAATAATTTACAACATCAGCTAACTCATCTTCAACTTCTTTTTTGTCTTTAATTTCATTATCCCATTGAAAACACTCGAGAAGCTCTGCTGCTTCAATAGAAATAGATTTTGCTAAATTAGCAGGTGTGTGAAATTGATCCCAATCTCTTTCATTAACAAAAGTTGAAATTTCTTTTTCTAATTTTTCTAATCGATCCATAAACTAACTCCTAGATAATTATACATATTATAATTCACCAATCTCATATTTCTTAATAAAATTAACAAATTCATCAAAAGGTATAGGTTTTGAGTAATAATAACCCTGAATATTTTTACAACCGATACTATTTAATAACTCTAATTGCTTTTTAGTTTCAACGCCTTCAGCAATTAAATTAACATTTATTCGTTTAGCTAAACTAATAACGAATTCCATAATGGCTTTACTTCGCTCAATATCATCACTATTTTGAATAAACTTCATATCCATTTTTAAGACATCAACTTTTAAATCTTTAAGAGTATTTAATGAACTATATCCACTACCAAAATCATCCATTTCAAGAAGGAAACCAGCTTCTTTAAGTTTTAAGACTGTATCATTTAATTTAGTAACATTTTCAACAATTGCCGATTCAGTTATTTCTAAATTAAGCGCACTTGGTTCTATATTATATTTTTTACTTAATAAGGTAAACTCCTTAACTAAGTCATCACTATAAACATCTCTTCGTGAAATATTAACTGATAAAGGAAGATTAATTCCTTGTTCTCTAAGTTTAACAATATATTTAAAACCTTCTTCCCAAACAAAAGCATCAAGTTTATTGATATAACCCATCTTTTCAAAAAGAGGAATGAAAACACCTGGAGAAATAATTCCTCTACTCTTAGAAATCCATCTAACTAAAAGTTCGCCACCTACAATTTTATTATTAACGCTATCTACTTGAGGTTGCACATAAGCAACAAATTCGTGATGTTTTAAAGCATCTGGAATTTCACTAATAAGTTGAGATTCATAAAGCATTTTATCTCGAAGACTATCATCAAAATAAACGATAGATTCTTCTCTATTTTCATAAGTAGAATTTAAAGCAATTATTGCACGATCTACGAATTTAGAAAATTCTAGATAAGGTTCATTAACATGATAAACACCAAGATAAAGATGAATAAATATCGTTAAATTTTCTTCTTTTCTAAATTCTTCAATAGTCTTTGAAATTTCTTTATATAACTTATTTTCAATATGGAGTTTTTCTGGAGAAACAATTAAAAATCGGTCGCTTCCTAAACGTCCAACATGAACTTTTCCATCAATAACATTATGGTCTAAAACTAGTGCAACTCTTTTAAGTAAATTATCTCCAGCTTCTTGTCCTAAATATTCATTAATAAGTTTAAATTGAGAAAGATTGGTAACTATAACATCATATAATTGATCACTATTAATCTTGATTAATTTCTCGCCAACTTTACTTATAGTTTCTTCATTATATAAATCAGTTAATTTATCATGACGAGAAGCATGAACTTGTCTTTCATGCTCACTAATTAATAAGGTAATATCATCAAGCGTAACAATCGAACCAACAAACTTGTTTCTTTTATCAAGGAATTGTTCGTAGCTTACACGATAATCAGCACTGCTTCCATCATAATTAATAAGACTTAATTGTTGCTTTTCATTAATCGCCGTTCGATCAAAACCAATAAGAGAAAAGAATCTATCAAGTGGAACATAATTATTGTTTGGGAAAAAAGTATTTCGCGCTACTTTATTAGCGTAAACAAAATTTCCATCACGATCAAAATAGATAGTTGCATCCTTTATATTTTCAATAATTAAACTACCCATATCACGTCGAAGTTGATTTGGAATAAATTTAAAAGTTAGATAATAAACTAAAATAGAAGCAAAACCATAAAAAGCAGTCGACATATCAGTAATATAGTCTTCAATTAATAAGAAAACTCCGTTGCCTACAACACAAATAAATAAGACTATAAGAAGATAGTAATATCTAATCTTATAAACTGATGGGACACTTATTGCTTTATAAATAAAGAAAGCAAAAACGTGAATAAGTAAAATATAACAAAGAGCTAAATGGAAATAGAAAGGCCATTTTGGAATAAATTCCCAAGCTTCCATTCCATTTTTATTAACAAAATTATAAGACACTTCAAAATTAGTAAAAATATTGGCAATTAATCCAATTGAATCAAGGATAAATAAAGCGATGATTATAAAATAAAGCCATCTATGCTTAAAAACACTATTATTGCTATATAAATTACTATATACAAAAAAGGAAAAACAAAGTCCAGTATTCCCAATAAAATAAATTGTGTAAAAGATGCTAGACCAGATTGCATCTTTAATAAATAATGCTCCAATATAGCTTCCAACAATAATTGTTGCACATATAATCAGTCTAGTTACAGAACGACCTAAATTATTATTGCGATGTTTCAAAGATATAAAAATTGTTGGTAACGTTAAAACAAAAACTAACGAAAGCAAAATAACGCACACCAAAATTGCTATATTCATACTTATATTATGACATTAAAAAATATTAAATAAAAATTAAATAAAGATTAAGTATTTGTCTATAACTTAAAAAGGGATTAAAAACAAAATTAATCCCTTTTTTATTTATAAAATTGTCACTGTGCCATCACTTTTAATTTCTAGTTTATCACCAGTTTTAACTGTCTTAAGAAATTCATCACCTAATCGATCAATACAAATTACATTGCTGTTTTGCCAAACTTTAGCAAGAATAATTCCACTTAAACCAATTGAATCCGCTGATTCACTAAATAGGAATGCACGTGGATTACTACCCATATTACAAATAGTTTGAATGACCATTCCACCAGTTGTTGAACCAATAGTAATAGGTAAACAAAGAGCTTTATTCGTAATATCTTTATTAAAGATATCAGGATTATTTTGATCACTAACTTTAACGTGCTTGCTACGCATTATTGCACTTTTTTCAAATGTGGCTAATGTATTTACGCCATTATGCGAAACGACTGCTTCAAGAGTAACTTCACCACCAGTAATAACACGACCTTTAAAAACTTTTTTATCCATACTAGAATTTACCTCCAGTAATTAAATCTAGAACTTTTGCATCAAATTCATAACGAGCATTTGAGTATGTTCTAAGTTTATTTGAATTAGTTAAAATTGCTTTATTATGTGTTAATGGATTACTTGTATACATTAATGGACAAATTGAAGAAAGTTTGCATCCCATCTTATAATAATCTTCATACATATCAGGATGATCTTTCTTAAAATGCATCAATACTTTAGGAGCACTATTAAGAACAACCTCAGTAGTAACTTTCTTAATTCCCTTTTTATTTAACTCATCTTTAATCTTATTATGCCAATCAATTAATTGATAATAAGTAAGATGGGGACAACCAATAAAACATACTTTTGGTTTAGCATCTTTATTTTTCCACATAATTGGATAGAATTTAAAAACACGCTCAAGTTCTGCATCATCTATAACGTAAACTTTTGCATCTTTTTTAATTAATTTTTCACCTAGTTCAACTGCTTCAGGCGTAACATTTTCAATATGATAAAGACCAACAGCCCCATTACTTGCGGTAGCAGCACCAAAATCTTTAAGATAAGAAATAGTCTTCTCATCGAGTTTATTTCCAATAAATTTATCAAGTCCCTTAACAAAAGGAACTCCATCTTGAACTTTAATTCCAATTGCACTTCCTAAAAGTTGAGCTTCAGGAATTTTTGTTGTTTTAACCTCAATAATCCAATTTGCTTTTCGATTTTCATCAAGAAGAAAACCAAATTCAGGAACGTAACCTAAAATAGAACCAAAAACATCAATCATTCCACTATTTCTATTGCATCTTGCGCCCAAAACACTATTTGCAAAATTTACTGCACTACTTTCACTCCAAGAAAGAATATCGCCTTTTTTAGGGGTATTTCCACATTCAGAAAGATATGAAGTGCAACTAAAAGAGTCTTTATCTTTAAGACCGACTTTTGTTAATTTTTCTTCATAATATTTTTGTTTTCCAAAAACTGCGGTTCCATTAATAAGTTTATCAAGAGGACTATATTTAACATTTCCTTCATGATCTAATGGACGAGGATCCATTGTAAATCCTTCTTTAACCGACAAACCAGCTTTAATGATTTCATCAAAACATTCATAAACTGGCGTAATAATTGGTGTACCAAAAGAAGTAACTAAATGTCCCTCTCCATGAGTGATTTTAACCATTCTTTTAGCATCAAAAGCATCTCCATAAATTACAAGAGTTTCAAGGATTTTACGTTTAGTATCCCCTTCTTCTCCTTTTAAGATCTTCACGAGTTCAGGCGTCAACTTCATTTTATAGTCAATCATACCTAATCTCCT